>JAYVEQ010000059.1:0-25961 GCA_043748745.1 Chitinophagaceae bacterium
TTTTACCGGATAATACTGTTGTAACCGGTTTTATTAAAGATAATATCCGTAAAGATGCATCTGTAATAGTATTTAGCGACGGAACAGAAAAAAACTACAATGGTTTTGATATTGTTTCTGCCGAAATCAATGATGCCAGTTTTATCTGCATTAAGGGAGATTTTTTTAAAGTGGTTTGCAGCGGAGAAATAAGCTTTATACAAAAATCAAGTAATGCTTCTTCAAAACCATCTTACAATGGCAACGAAATCATATTTATAAGCGGCACTGAAGGTAAACCGGGCGATTATTTTATTTATGATAACAGAAATCAACAATTAAAGCTGGTTTCAAAGAAAAATTTAGAGGCTGTTATTGCCGCAACTTTTGGTGGATACAGTCCTGCTGTTGAGAAAGCAAAAGCAGCCCAGGGTAATATCGCCCAGTTAAAAGACGCGGTTGAAATGTATAACGGCCGTAACAGCAAATAATTTTCTTTGTTCTTAAACCGGCAGATATTTTCGGAGATTTAACTTACCGGATTACCTGCCGGTTTTTATATCTTTACTAAATGAGGCAAACCAATTGTAAAATAGGGTTTAATGACGGGCCGTTGATATTATTCACCATCCCTGTTTTAAGTTTTATTGTACCAATCGTATTTTTGGGATGCCGCTTCAACAGTCCTCCTTATTTTGGCTGGGATAAATTTTTAACCACCCTGATCATTACCATTCCTTTGTGGGCCGGCGACAGGTGGATTATGATCTGGAGCCGTGGCAAATACCCCTTTTTTAAAGATGTACGCAAACGGCTGATTCACCAGTCTGTCAGTATGTTCCTGTTTACCGTAATTGGAAATAATCTGGTTGGCTGGATCATGGACGATTATATTTTTAAGGATAATTATGGAGGACATTTTAAGACAACCACACTTATCAGTTCCAATTCAGCAGCCATATTTTGTACCATCATGATCATCGCTATTTATGAAAGTATTTATTTTATGAATGAGCTTAAAAAATCGGTAGAAGAAAAAGAAACCCTGAAAAGAGAAAGTTTGAAAGCTCAATTGAATGCCCTTAAAACACAGGTAAATCCGCACTTTCTTTTTAATAACCTTAATACACTTACTGCCCTAATTCCCGATACACCAAAACAGGCCATTGAGTTTGTTCAGCAAATGTCGAAAGTGTATCGGCATATTCTGGAAGTACAGGATGAAAAGACTATCCCTTTAAAAGACGAGCTGGATGTTTTGAAAGCTTATGGCTTTTTATTAAAGACCAGATTTGGTGATAACCTGGATATTGACATTGATATACCAACAGAAAAACTGCAACAAAGAATTGTACCCTTATCGCTTCAGCTGCTGATGGAAAATGCGATCAAACACAATATTGTTTCATCAGCAAACCCTTTAAAGATTAAAGTATTTGCCGAAAACGGCCACCTGGTAATAAGCAATAACCTGCAGATAAAAAACCAACTTATCGAATCAACCGGCATAGGATTGGAAAATATCCGCAACAGATATAAACTTTTGGGAGATAAGGAAGTTATTGTAGCAGAAAGTGGTGAAAGCTTTACTGTTTCTATCCCACTCATTGCAAATTAATATGAAGGTAATAATCATAGAAGATGAAAACCCTGCAGCCAACCGGCTTACTAAATTATTGCATTCCCTTAATGAGGAGATAGTAGTTGTAAAAAGACTTGATGCTGTGACTTCGGCCATACAGTATTTTAAATCGGCTCCACCTGCCAACCTCATCTTTATGGATATACAACTTGCCGATGGTTTAAGTTTTGATATTTTTTCGCAGGTACAGATAAAGACGCCCGTAATTTTTACAACTGCATTTGATCAATACACTTTAAAGGCTTTTAAAGTAAACAGTATTGATTACTTACTAAAACCCATTGATGAGGAAGAGCTGAGACTTGCCGTTAAAAAATACAGGGACCTGTATCACAATAAAGACAATGATTTTTCCGACAAGCTGATGAAGCTGGTGGAAGATATGAATACCGCAAAATATAAAGAACGCCTGCTGGTAAAGCGTGGACAGCAACTCAGTTTTATAAAAACAGAAGCCGCTGCTTTTTGTTATGCTGATGGTAAACTTTGTTTTGCTGTAGATTTTAACAACAACAAACATTTGCTCGAAAGCAACCTCTCTGAATTGGAAGAACAATTACAACCAACTAAATTTTTCCGCATCAACCGCCATTTACTGGTTAATATTGAAGCTATAAAAAAAGTACATACATGGCTTGGCGGAAGATTAAAACTGGAAATTACGCCTGCAACAAATGCTGAAACTGTGGTGAGCCGTGAAAGGGTAAATGGCTTTAAAGAGTGGCTGGGGCAATGATAATTTTGAAAATATGTTTTTAAACTCTGCTGAAAATAAAACTAGTTCAATCCTTTTTTTTATTCAATTACTTTTAGCATTTATTTTAATTGCAATAATATCCTGTAACGAAAAAACCGAGCCCCGCCAAATCGAACCCTCCTTCTACTACTGGAAATCGATTTTAAACCTTACCAATTTTGAAAAGCAAAAATTAGATTCCTTAAAAGTAAAAACCATTTACCTTAAATTTTTTGATGTGGATTGGGATGAGGTTGCAAATGCGCCGGCGCCTGTGGCAAAGATGCAAGCCTCAAGAGTAGGGCTGCAAGGTGGCATTACAATTATTCCAACAGTTTTTATTACGAATGAATGCATTCAAAAAATAGATTCATCACAGATTGTAAAATTAGCCGGAAATATTTACAGACTCATTCTTGAAATTAGACAGGCAAATGGTTTTGGCAGCTTTGCTGAAATACAAATTGATTGCGACTGGGCTGCGGCCACCAAAGAAAAATACTTCCAGCTTCTCAACAACATCAAATCACAAATCACAAATTTACCCTCCGTAGCTTCAATGAAGGAGGGCACTATACTGTCCTGCACCATCCGTCTGCATCAAATAAAATATTTGTTTAAAACCGGTATACCGCCTGTTGACAAAGGCCTGCTCATGTGTTACAATATGGGCAACTTAAAAGATCCTGATACAAAAAATTCTATTTTAGAAACAGCAGAATTAAAAAAATACACCGGCGCCCTTTCTAATTATCCTTTGCCGCTGGATATTGCTTTTCCACTCTTTGACTGGAAAGTTTTATTCCGTAATAATATGTACAAAGGATTGATCGGGAATTTACCAGATACTGTTTTTAAAAATTCCTTCACTAATAAAATCCAAAACCGATTTGGAATACTTAAGGATACCATGCTGCAAGGATATGACTTGCGGCAAGGAGATATTATCCGTAATGAACGAAGCGATATAAAAGAAATTCTTTCGGCTGCCGGAGAAATAAATAAACATTTAAAAAATACCCCGCTACGGGTTTCGCTCTACCATCTTGATTCTGTAATTTTAAGCAAATACTCTACGCATGAACTGGAAAGCATTTATAACAGCCTGCGTTAGCACGGCCATTGTTTCTTTTCCGCAAAATATTATTGGTTGTGGCCCCGAGGCAGACCCTTATGATTATTACACTTCCTTCTTTCATCAAAACCTGCCTGATGCAAATGGATACAGGCCTTTTTATTATACCGGCTATAATTTTTTATACGACGTGGACGAACCGGTTAATACAGCTGATATACTTGCAAAGGAATGGGCTGATTATTGTGGGCTGCCGGTTAATACCGTAACTGCAAAGATGCTGGTGAATAAATTTTCCAGATCAGATCTGAACAACCTGTATTTCCATATTGAAAAAAATCAAACACTAAATATCCCGGATTCTGTAAAACAAAACAGCATGACGGATTATTTTTTGCAACAAAAGGACCTGGAAGCCCTGGGATATATTCTTTACGCCAAACAGGTGGAACCCTTTGTAATTGGTGGAGAATATGATTGGGAGCCGGTAAAAAGAGATAGTTTAAAAATGGCAAAGCTCATCGGCAACGGGCAACAATTATATGCGGCCGCTAAAAAAGATATTTTTAAACTGAAGTATGCTTACCAGGTTTTACGGCTTGCACATTACAGTCAACGCTACACAGATGTAATAAACTGGTATGATGAGTATGCTGCAAAAACAACAACTAGCAGTGTTTTACAATCACTCTCTTCGGCTTTAAAAGCGGGGGCTTTATTCCGGACCGGTAAACAAAAAGAAGCGGCGTATTTATTTAGTAAAATTTTTGATCAAACTGCTGCTAAAAGAATTTCAAACTACCTGGGTTTTAAATGGGCTGTTGATAAAAACGTTGATAAAAAAGAATACCTGGATATGTGCCGAAACAACCGGGAAAGAGCCGCCATGCTGGTTTTGTTTGCGCTCGGCAGCACCAATAACGACCTGGAAAATCTGAAAGAAATATACAGGCTTAACCCGGCAAGTGAGGCGCTTGAAGTATTGATTGTAAGAGAAATTAATAAGCTGGAAGAAAAATATTTTACACCGGCATTGGAAAAAATACAGGGAGGTAAAACATTTTATTTTACCTGGACAGATAGTGATGCTGACGGCATTATAGCCGATGCAGAAATCGAAGTAAAAGCATTGGCATCATTTTTACATGACGCCGCCCAAAACAATAAAGTAAAAAATGCCGGGCTTTTTGAAACGGCTGCTGCTTATGCAGCATATATGACCAAAGACTATACAACAGCAAAAAAATATTTATCCGCTGCAAAAAATATGTTCCTCACCCAAAAAGTAAAAGACCAATGGGCATTAACCAATTTACTCATCACCATCAATGAAAAAAATAAAATTGATGCAGCCTTCGAGCAACAGCTTTTACCATCATTACAATGGTTGGAGGAAAGAGTTAGATCTGAAAAACCCGTTATCGCAGATTACTGGCAAATACAGCAATGGCAAACCATTTACCGTAACCTGATGAGTGAGATACTTGCAAAACGATATCATGAGCAGGGCGATATGGCCAAAGAAACATTAATAATTGGTAGCGCTGACTATATTATGAGAGGAAATGAAAATTATTTTGGTGGTGGTAATGGCCTTGAATTTTTAAGGAACAAACTAATGAGCAAGGATGTTGAAAAACTGTATGCCTTGCTAAATACCAAACAGCCTACAAAATTTGAAAGCTATCTTTTTAAACATACCTCCGTTAATAAAAAAGATGTTATAGATTTTGCCGGCACATCTTATTTAAGGGAATATCAATACAGTAAAGCAATAAGCTGGTTTAATAAATCAACTGATAAAAAATCATTGGCTATTTACAGTAACCCTTTTATTGACCTGTTGTACGACAGGGAAGAAAAATTTCCGTCAGAAGTAAAATTCATTACAACAAAATTGGCTTTTGCACAGGAAATGTTGCGTTTGCAAAAGACTGCTGTTACCGACAAAGCAAATGCAGCAAGGTATTATTATAAAATAGCCCTCGGTATGTATAATATGACCTATTATGGCCATGCCTGGGAACTGGTACAGTATGACCGCAGTGGCAGCGAAGATTGCAACACACCTGAAAATGCTACCGGTTTTCAAAAAGAATATTACCATTGTTTCAAAGCAAAGGCCTTTTTTGAAAAAGCATTGAATGCAGGAACTGATAAAAATTTTAAAGCCCGTTGTTTGTTCATGATGGCTAAGTGTGCTCAAAAACAGGTTTATCAACCCGGTTACTATGAAGATAATAGTGACTCCTGGCCGGCATATAAAAACAACAAATATTTTCCACAGTTTGTAAAACAATACTGCAATACTGCTTTTTATAAAGAGGCTTTCAACAGCTGTAGTTATTTAAGAGATTTTGTGAAGAAGAAGTAAGCAATCGCTTTCGGGGTTATACCAATCATTTTAAAAATAAGAACGCCACTCAATTGAGTGGCGTTCTTATTTTATATTCGTGCTTATTTAAACTAAATTAACTGCAGCCCATGCTGTTGCCGCAATTCAAACATTTGTAGCAGGTACCGCTGCGTACGGTAATATGTCCGCAGGTATTACAGGCAGGCGCATCGCTTTGCATGCTTTTAGCTGCTGCATTAACCGCATCCATTCCATTGGCAACTTTTTTATGTGCCGTACGATGTTGTGCTGTAACAGTTTGTGTTGCAGGCTTTGGGGTACCCATCACCCTTACTTCACTCAACTCCGGTTTACGATCGCCAATGGTTGGTGTATTCAAATCCCAATCTTCATTACCCAGGTTTTGTACTTCAGGTGCATCCAGTACATGAACCAGGTCATTCCTGCCTAAATATTCATACGCTAATGAACGGAAAATAAAATCGATGATAGATGTTGCGCTCTTGATATTCGGATGATCAACCATGCCACTTGGTTCAAAACGGGTGAACACAAATTTCTCAACATACTCTTCCAGCGGCACACCATATTGCAGGCCGATGGAAATGGCAATGGCAAAACAATTAAGCATACTACGCATGGTAGCACCTTCTTTGGCCATGTCTATAAAAATTTCTCCTAAAGTACCATCATTGTATTCGCCGGTACGCAGGAACAAAGCCTGTCCGTTTATTTTTGCTTTTTGTGTAAAGCCACGGCGCTTGGCCGGTAATGCACGTCTTTCAACGATCATCGCCAACTGGCGTTTTAATGTTGTATCGGCACTATTTTGTACACGCTTGTTCATTTCATCCAGCAGGTCGTCAATGGTTAGTTTGCCCATATCAACCATGGTAGAAATATCGGCGGCCAATGCTGCTGCATTTTCTTCGCTGATGGATTCATCAAGTTTCTTTTTCTTATCGCTCTTATTGCTTAATGGTTGTGATAGTTTAGAGCCATCACGATACAAAGCACAGGCTTTTAAACCAAGCTCCCAGCTAAGCCTGTAAGAGTCTGCAATTTCGGCCTGTGTGGCTTCGTTTGGCAGGTTGATGGTTTTTGAAATAGCACCACTTAAGAAAGGTTGTGCAGCACCCATCATGCGAATATGTCCGTGTGCATGAATGTAGCGTTCACCTATCTGTCCGCACTTGTTGGCGCAATCAAAAACTGAAAGATGTTCGTCTTTTAAATAAGGAGCACCTTCCACCGTCATGGTACCACATATATAAATATTGGCTGCATCAATTTCATCATCACTGAATCCTAAAGCTTCCAGTAAGCTCCAGCCAAAATCCTGGTATTGCTCGGGTTTAAATCCAAGTCTTTCCAAACAGGTTTCGCCCAAAGTATATACATTGAAAACAAAACCAATTTCGAAAGCTGCACCTAAAACATTGTTCAGCTTATCAATATCTTCCTGTAAGAAACCTTTTTCCATCAAAGTTTTTGTGTTGATGAAAGGAGATTTATCTAAAGAAGCATGTCCTTTTGCATAACAAACAATTTCTTCAATTTCCTGTTCGCTGTATTTTAAATTACGCAATGCCTGTGGAACGCTCTGGTTAATGATCTTGAAATAACCACCACCGCTTAATTTTTTAAATTTCACCAAAGCAAAATCTGGTTCAACACCCGTGGTATCGCAATCCATTACCAAGCCAATAGTACCGGTTGGCGCAATTACGGTTGTTTGTGCATTGCGGTAGCCGTACTTCTCTCCCATTTGCACTGCATCATCCCAGGCCTTGGTAGCAGCTTTCAATAAATAATCAGGACAATATTTTGCATTGATACCCTGTGGTTTTATCTGTATGCCTTCGTAGGCATCGCTTGCATCGTAAGCAGCCGCACGGTGGTTACGCATTACACGTAACATGTGCGTTTTATTTTCTTCGTACTTATCAAAAGCGCCTAAGAAACTGGCAAGCTCTGCAGATGTTTTATAAGATACACCGGTCATGATGGCGGTGATGGCACCTGCAATACCTCTTGCTTCTTCGCTATCGTAAGCAATACCGCTTACCATTAACATGGAACCAAGATTTGCAAAACCTAAACCAAGTGTCCTGTAATCATAAGAAAGTTGTGCAACTTCTTTTGAAGGGAACTGCGCCATTAAAACAGAAATTTCCAACACAACTGTCCACAAACGGCAGGTATGTTCAAAACCGGCTACATTAAATGTATTATCGCTTTCATCAAAGAATTGACGAAGATTAACACTGGCTAAATTACAAGCCGTGTTGTCTAAGAACATATATTCACTGCAAGGGTTGGAGGCCCTGATAGGACCACCTTCGGGGCAGGTATGCCATTCGTTAATGGTAGAATCATATTGCGTACCGGGATCAGCACAACGCCATGCGGCATAAGTAATCTGCTCCCACAATTCTCTTGCTTTTACTTTTTTCATCACACGGCCATCGCTTCTTCCTTTCAATTCCCAATCGCCGTCTTCATCAAGAATATTGAAGAAATCATTTGGTATGCGAATGGAGTTGTTGCTGTTTTGCCCACTCACGGTTCTGTAAGCTTCGCCTTCGTAATCGCTTGGATAACCTGCAGCAATTAGTGCAGCCACTTTATCTTCTTCCTGAACTTTCCAATTGATGAATTTTTCAATTTCGGGGTGATCAAGATCCAGACAAACCATTTTGGCTGCTCTTCTTGTTGTACCACCGCTTTTAATTGCGCCAGCTGCACGGTCACCAATTTTTAAGAAACTCATTAAGCCACTTGATGTTCCACCGCCGCTTAATTTTTCGCCTTCACCACGTATGCTGCTGAAGTTTGTACCCACACCACTGCCGTATTTAAAAATTCTTGCTTCACGTACCCAAAGATCCATGATGCCGCCTTCGTTAACAAGGTCGTCATTTACACTTAATATAAAACAAGCGTGTGGTTGCGGACGCTCATAAGCATTGGCCGATTTTTTTAACTGGCCGTCTTTTGCATCTACATAATAATGACCCTGCGGTTTTCCGGTAATGCCATACACTTCGTGTAAGCCGGTATTAAACCATTGCGGACTGTTGGGTACGCAGGCCTGGTTTAAAATGGAATACACCAACTCATCATAAAATATCAACGCATCATTTGGCGTTGCAAAATAATTATAACGTTCGCCCCACACTCTCCAGCAATGTGCCATACGATGTGCAACCTGCTTAACAGTTGTTTCTCTTCCTGTTGTTCCGTCATCATTCGGAACACCTGCTTTTCTAAAATATTTTTGCGCTAAAATATCTGTAGCTATCTGGCTCCATTGTTTTGGAACTTCTACATTATCCATCTGGAAAACAATTTCACCTGTTGGATTTTTAATGACAGATGTCCGGTAATCATATTCAAACATATCAAATGGACTAACGTCATCTTTTGTAAACTGCCGGGAGAACTTCAGTCCTTTTGCAGATAGGATTTTCTTAGACATATATATAAACTGCTTTGTAAGGTTGGGTTAAGTAATTGTTAAGCAAACGAAAATATTTGTTACAGTTGAACAAACAAACTTCTAAATATCAACACTTGTGGAAAAGAAAGTGGATAATTTTGAAGATGCAAACGGGTATTGCATTTGCTTACTTTTCCCCACATCAATAATAAAATTTTTGTATAAACTCTTGTTTTTTTCATTAATGTTTCAATGGGTTGATTTTACTGCATTTTTAAAATTCGGGGTTTAAAACGATAATTTCCGGGTTATCAATTCCCCCTCATATTCAGGGGTTAAACATTGATGAGTTTTTTTAGTATTAAAAATAAAAAGACAATGGTTCTTTTAGTTACAACAATATAAATTATGTGCAGCATATCGTTTACACACAAATAAATATTTTTATGCCGGCTTGAAATAACAACAGGTAATCAGTAGCTTTATAAAAAACAAAACATGAGCAAAAAAAAATGGTATTCACTTATTGCTATGCTTTTTATCATTGTTGCATTGATCCTTTATTTATCGGTGAAAAAAGAAAACAGATTACATGATTTTTTTGGCCTGCCTTTATTATTGAGTGCTGTATTTTTATTCGCCGCAACAAGAGCAAATTGATTATTAATTTCCTTTCAGTTTCATTTTATGAGAACAGTAATTCAACGGGTAACAAAAGCCAGTGTAACTATTAATAATAAAATAACTGCAGCAATAAAAACTGGTCTGCTCGTTTTGATTGGCATTGAAGATGCCGATACCAATGAAGACATTGAATGGCTCAGCAATAAGATCATTAACCTCCGTATTTTTGATGATGAGAACAATGTTCCCAATGTTTCTGTAAAAGATGCCGGTGGCGATATTTTACTGGTGAGCCAGTTTACCTTACAGGCTTCTACAAAAAAAGGAAACCGCCCTTCTTATATAAAAGCAAGTAAACCTGAAATTGCCATACCCGTCTATGAACAAGTCATCATGCAATTAGAAAATGACCTGGGTAAGGAAATTTTTACCGGTGAGTTTGGTGCTGATATGAAAGTTTCGTTGTTGAATGATGGGCCGGTAACGATCTGGATTGATACAAAAAATAGAGGGTAATTCAATCAGTAAAATAAAAATATTATGACAATAGCACAAGCTCAAACCGATGTTGACCAATGGATAAAAACTGTTGGTATAAAATATTTTAGTGAATTGACCAATCTTGGCATATTAATGGAGGAAGTAGGTGAACTATCCAGGTTGGTGGTAAGAAAATATGGTGAGCAATCTTTTAAAGAATCAGATAAAGGGAAAGATTTAGCAGATGAAATGGCCGATGTGTTGTGGGTATTAATTTGCCTGGCCAACCAAACAGGCGTAAATTTAACAGAAGCACTGCAAAAGAATTTTGAGAAAAAGAATTTGAGAGATAGAGAAAGGCATCAGCAAAATGAAAAACTAAAATGATTACATGAAATTTTCGCTGAAAGATATCTGGTCAATCATCAAACAATCCTTTTCGGATTTCATCGACAACAAAGTTTTTAAGTTGAGTGCCGCCCTGGCCTTTTATACCATTTTTTCCTTACCAGCCATGCTTATCATTGTTATTTCAGTCAGCGATGTTTTTTATGGCCGGGCAGCCATTGAAGGAACATTGTATCACCAGATCTCGGCATTTGTTGGTACCGAAGCTGCGTTACAGATACAACAAACTATACGAGGTGCAGCATTATCACAAAGCAGTCGATTTGCAACCATTGTAGGTGTTATTACTTTATTGTTTGGCGCTACCAGCGTATTCAGCGAAATACAGGATTCCATCAATCAAATCTGGAAATTAAAAGCAAAACCCAGTAAAGGGAAAGGATTTTTAAAAATGGTTTTTAACCGGTTGCTTTCTTTTTCCCTGGTGATAAGCCTTGGTTTTATATTATTGGTATCACTGCTCATTAACGGGTTGATGGATGCACTCATAAACCGGCTTACCAGTATGTTCCCGGAGTTAACAGTGATTGTGGTTTATGCATTTAATGTATTGCTCACTTTTGGTATTACCTCTTTATTATTTGGTATGATATTTAAAGTACTGCCCGATGCCCGAATAAAATGGAGACATGTAAGGGCCGGCGCTTTTACCACGGCTGTACTGTTTATGCTGGGTAAATTTTTGATCGGTTATTATTTGGGGCACAGCAAACTTTCTTCCACTTATGGTACTGCAGGTTCTGTAATAGTAATGTTGCTATGGGTATATTACTCGGCTATGATATTATATTTTGGCGCTGTTTTTACCCATGTATATGCTGTGCATACGGGTTCAAGGATCTATCCCAATAATTATGCGGTGTGGGTGCAGGAGATAGAAGTGGAATCGGTAAAATCTATTCAGCAGCAGCCCGAAGTAAAAGCAGTAATTAAAACTCCCGATAAGCCGCCGGCTGTATAATTAACTTCTGATCGGCTGTTGCATCTAAAACAGGTTCTATTATCTTTGCAGCCTTATGGCAAACGAAGCAAATAATTTCCAGGAGTTGATCTCCCATTGTAAGGAATACGGTTATATTTTTCAATCGAGCGAAATTTATGATGGCCTGGCAGCTGTATATGACTATGGCCAAAACGGCGCACAGTTAAAAAAGAACATCCGTGATTATTGGTGGAAGAGTATGACCCAGTTGAACGATAATATTGTAGGCATTGATGCAGCCATCTTTATGCACCCCACCACATGGAAAGCAAGCGGACACGTTGATAATTTCAGCGACCCGATGATTGATAATAAAGACAGTAATAAAAGGTATAGGGTGGATCATTTGATTGAAGGATATGCTAATTATTTAAAAGGACAAGCTCTTAAAGATCTTTTTCTAGATGATCCTGAAATTGTAAAAGTTGATTCAAATGAAGTTGATATTGATTTATTTATAAAAACTAAAAGTATTGATATTCCTATTAATGAACATCCTAAATATCTGAAGGCTGTTGAAATCCTGACTTCCTTAGATAATTTGTTAGCGAAAAATGATTTCAAGGGAATAAAAGAATTAATCGAAGTCAATAAAATTCAATGTTCAGTTAGCAAAACCTGCAACTGGACAGAAGTGAGAGAATTCAATCTGATGTTCAGCACACAAATTGGCAGTGTAGCGGAAGAAAGCGATACCATTTATTTACGTCCCGAAACTGCACAGGGTATTTTTGTAAATTTTTTAAATGTGCAAAAAACAGGACGGATGAAAATTCCTTTTGGTATTGCCCAAACCGGTAAGGCTTTCCGGAATGAAATTGTGGCAAGACAATTTATTTTCCGCATGAGAGAATTTGAACAGATGGAAATGCAGTTCTTCGTTCGCCCTGGTACACAAATGGAATGGTATAATTTCTGGAAAGCAGAAAGAAAAAAATGGCATGAGAGTTTAGGAATTCCTGCAGAGAAATTACGTTTTCATGATCACGTGAAGCTGGCGCATTATGCAGATGCCGCTATGGATATTGAATTTGAATTTCCTTTTGGATGGAAAGAATTAGAGGGCATTCACTCAAGAACAGATTTTGATCTGAAGCAGCACCAGGAATTCAGCAAAAAGAAAATTCAGTATTTTGATAATGACCTGAACGAAGAAGGAAAACCTTTTGGCAACTACACACCTTTTGTTGTTGAAACTTCTGTTGGTCTGGATCGTTTATTTCTTACCATCATAAGCCTGGCTTATACAAATGAAACCTGGGCCAAAGAAGACGGAACTGAAGACAGTCGTGTGGTTTTAAAAATTCCTGCAAAGATCGCTCCTACCAAACTGGCCATTCTTCCTTTATTAAAAAAAGATGGATTACCTGAAATAGCAAAAGAACTGATGAACGATTGCAAACAGGCCTTTCAATGTTTTTATGAAGAGAAAGATGCCATTGGAAAACGATACAGGAGAATGGATGCCATTGGTACACCATTTTGTGTAACGATCGATCACCAGACAAAAGAAGACAATACTGTAACTATCCGGTACAGGGATACAATGGTGCAGGAAAGGATTGCTTTAGCCGATATAAAAAAATTGGTATTAGAGAAGATCAGTTAATTAAAACTCTTACTGAATTTTATTGTCAGTTTATTAAATTTTCAATCCTTTACCGGCATTCCGTTTACCGGCAAAAATAAATATGATATATATCAGCCGCCCGGCTGAACTAAATCAATACATAATACATGCCTTCCTTTTACTTTAGTTGACTGATCTTCTATCAACTAATTCATTCTAATGTCAAATACCGACATAACTAAACCTGCAGACCTTACCGGTCATGCCGAAGGTACTGGTCCGCTTAGGAAGCGCCGCCCTGTTTACGTAGATTTTATACCACCCTGCAACAGTGCCTGCCCGGCCGGTGAAAATATACAGGGCTGGATGGCACATGCACAGGCCGGTAATTATTTCGAAGCTTTTCAAACCCTCGTTGAAGACAATCCTTTTCCAGCCATCATGGGCCGTGTTTGTGTAAAGCCCTGTGAAACCGGTTGCAACCGAACCCACATTGATACAACCGTAAATATTCATGCTGTTGAAAGATATATTGGTGATGAAGCGATCAAACAAAAATGGCCCATTCAATTTGTAGCTTATTCAACTCACAAAAGAGTTTTGGTGATTGGAGCAGGCCCTTCCGGACTTTCTGCTGCTTATCATTTGGCATGTATGGGACATGAAGTTGAGGTCTATGAAGCAGGCGGCCATGCCGGAGGCTTGTTATGGACAGGTGTTCCGGATTATCGGTTGCCAAAAGAAATACTCGACTTTGAAATAGACCGCATTGTAAGAACAGGCGTAAAAATAAAACTGAATTATAAAGTGCAGGATGTACTTGCTGAAAAAGAAGCCGGCAAATTTGATGCTGTTTACCTCGCCATTGGTGCACAGCTTATTCACAAAGAAGAATTTCAGCATGATGATTCGGTTTTCATCACCGATGCATTTTCTTTTTTCAATGAATCGAAATTAAATGCATCAGCTTATACAAAAAAGAAAGTAGTGGTGTATGGTGGAGGTAAACTGGCTTTATATCTTTCCCGGATAATAAAAAGATTTGGATCCGAAGCTGTAGTTTATTTTCCCGGTGATAAAAAATTAATGCCGGCCTATGATTATGAAACAGAAGACGCACTGGCTGAAGGCGTGGATGTACAGCTTTTAAAAAGCATAAAGAGTATAGAAAAAAATAAGATCACGCTGGAGAAAATGAAAGTGGAAAAAGGTAAAGCTGTTGGCACCAATGAATTTGAAACCATTGACGCTGATGTGCTGATCATTGCTAATCGCCAGGAAACTGACTCAGCCTTTCTGCATTCTTTAACCGACCTGGTTTTCAATGATGATGGTACCATCAAAATTGATATGCAACGCATGACAGGCCACGAAGGAATTTTTGCCGGTGGTGATATGCTGTCAAGTGAAAACAGGAGTTCTACCATTGCTATAGGCCAGGGGAAAAAAGCAGCCCGTTACATTGACAGTTATTTAAAACAGAAACAATTCATTAAAGGAGAGAAACATCCTACTGCCAGTTACCGCAAGCTGCACATGTGGTACAAAACTGATGCACCACTTAAAGAGCAGGATAAACTTAAACCGGAAGTGGCTGTAAAAAATTTTAATGAAGTAAGCAGTGGATTATCAGAAAAAGAAGCAAGGTATGAAGCACAACGATGCCTGAGTTGTGGTAACTGTTTTGAATGTGATGGTTGTTTTGCTGCCTGCCCCGAAGATGCGATCATTAAATTAGGACCGGGCAACCGTTACAATTTTAATTATGATGCCTGCACCGGCTGTGCTGTTTGTTATGAACAATGCCCCTGCCACGCCATTGAAATGATTCCAGAACCTGTTAAATCAATTTAAGATGCCCGCTAAAAATAAATTAATAGCAACCATTGATGGAAATGAAGCTGCCGCATATGTTGCTTATCGTGTTAATGAAATATGTGCCATCTATCCCATCACGCCATCATCAACCATGGCCGAACTGGCCGATGAATGGAGTGCCAAAGGAATAAAAAATATCTGGGGCAATGTACCTGATGTAATTGAAATGCAGAGTGAGGGCGGCGCTGCCGGTACTGTACATGGTGCTTTACAAACCGGCGCACTTACCACAACATTTACTGCATCACAGGGATTAATGCTGATGCTGCCCAACATGTATAAAATTGCAGGTGAACTTACACCAACTGTCTTTCATATTGCTGCACGGTCACTGGCCGCACAGGGCCTTTCCATTTTTGGCGACCACCAGGATGTGATGGCAGCAAGAACAACCGGCTTTGCTATATTAGGTTCTGCCAGTGTGCAGGAGGCACATGACTTTGCGCTGATTGCACAGGCAGCAACCTTACGATCAAGAATTCCATTCATGCATTTTTTTGATGGCTTCCGTACTTCGCATGAAGTGAATAAACTGGAATTGTTGAAAGATGATCAGATAAAAAAAATGATACCCGATGAATTGGTTTTTGCCCATCGCAAAAGAGCATTGAATCCCGATCATCCGTTTATCAGGGGTACAGCACAAAATCCGGATGTATATTTTCAAAGCCGGGAAACAGTAAATAGTTTTTATGATAATACCCCGGGAATTGTTGAAGATGTGATGAAGGAATTTGAAAAAATGACCGGCAGAAAATATGAACTGTTTGAATACAGCGGAGCTAAAGACGCAAAACATATCACGGTTATTATGGGCTCTGGTGGCGAAACCGTTACCGAAACAGTTAAGGCGCTGAATACAGCCGGAGAAAAAACCGGTGTCATCCAGGTAAGGTTATATCGCCCTTTCTCTGTAACTCATTTTATAAATGCTTTACCCAAAACTGTTGAAACCATTTCTGTTTTAGACCGCACCAAAGAATCTGGTGCCACAGGAGAACCGCTATACCAGGATGTATTAGCTGCATTGGTTGAAGGATTACAACTTGGGCTTTTATCAAAATTACCCAATGTTGTTGGTGGCCGCTATGGACTTTCATCCAAAGAATTTACACCAGCAATGGTTAAAGGAATATATGATGACATGTCAGGAACTAATCGTCCCGGCAAAGAAAAACCAAAGAATCATTATACCATTGGCATAAATGATGATGTCACTTTTACAAGCCTGCCGTATGATGAATCATATACATTGGATGAATCTGAATGGCGGCAGGCTTTGTTTTTTGGATTGGGTGCAGATGGTACTGTTGGTGCTAATAAGAACAGTATTAAAATAATCGGTGAGAATACAGATCTGTTTGCACAGGGTTATTTTGTGTACGACTCAAAAAAATCCGGAGCCAGAACCGTTTCGCATTTACGTTTCGGGCCTCATCCTATCAGGGCTCCATATCTTATTACCCGGGCCGATTTTATTGCAGCTCATCAATTCAACTTTACCGAAAAAGTGGAGATGCTGAATTTTATTAAACCGGGTGGTACTTTTTTATTAAACAGCCCTTACGCAAAAGATGAAGTATGGGGCCAGTTACCCGGCTCTGTTCAACAGGAGATCATCAGTAAAAAATTATTGTTTTATATTATTGATGCAAGCACTGTTGCAAAAGATACCGGTATGAATGGCAGGATCAACACCATTATGCAAACCTGTTTTTTTGCATTGAGCGGTGTCTTACCAAAAGCTGAAGCCATTGAGCAGATAAAACATGCCATTGAAAAAACTTATTCCAAAAAAGGAAAAGCAATAGTTGAGCAAAATTTTAAAGCTGTTGATGCCACACTGGAAAATTTACATGAAGTAACGGTTCCTGCAAAAGCAACATCTAAATCAATAATGCTTTCAATTGTGGGTAATGATGCACCTGCATTTGTAAAAGATGTTACGGCCATGATGATGTCGGGGCATGGTGATGAATTGCCGGTAAGTAAAATGTCGGTTGATGGAACCTACCCAAGCGGCACAACCAAATGGGAGAAAAGAAATATCAGTGACCAGGTTCCCATTTGGGATGCTGATACCTGTATTCAATGCGGTAACTGTGCCTATGTTTGTCCCCATAGTGTGATACGTGCAAAATTTTATCATGAAGATTTTTTAAAGAAAGCCCCGGAAGGTTTTCAATCTGCCCCAATCAATTCAAGAGGTTTCCCGGAAACAAAATATACACTGCAGGTTTATGCAGAAGATTGTACCGGTTGTAATTTATGTGTAGAAGCTTGTCCGGCTTTCAACCCGGCAGACCGTTCTTTAAAAGCCATCAATATGGCAGATAAAGAACCTATTCTTGAAAAAGCAAAACAACACATCACCTTCTTTGAAGATCTTCCATGGAACAACCGTTCTGAAATTAATTTCTCTACCGTACATGGTGCACAGTTCATGGAACCGCTGTTTGAATTCTCCGGTGCCTGTGCAGGATGTGGAGAAACACCTTATATAAAATTGCTGTCGCAGTTATTTGGTGATCGATTACTGGTTGCCAATGCAACGGGATGCTCATCAATCTATGGTGGTAATTTACCAACCACACCCTGGACAATGAACAAAGCAGGTCAAGGCCCGGCATGGTCAAATTCTCTTTTTGAAGATAATGCAGAGTTTGGTCTGGGTATGCGAATGACGGCCGATCATCAACTGGCCATGGCTCATCGTTTATTAAAACAACTGGCACCTCAACTCGGTGATGAATTTGTAAATGAACTGATCAATGCACCGCAATTACAGGAATCGGAAATTGCACAGCAGCGCAAAAGGATTGCTGAACTAAAAGAAAAATTACAAACGATCCCTGATGACGCAGCCAATCATTTACTATCTGTTTGCGAGCAACTGGTTCACCGCAGTGTATGGCTGGTAGGCGGAGATGGATGGGCTTATGATATCGGTTATGGCGGACTGGATCATGCATTGGCCAGCGGAAAAAATATTAATGTACTGGTACTGGATACAGAAGTATACAGTAATACCGGCGGACAAAGTTCCAAATCAACACCAACAGCTGCATCGGCAAAATTTGCATCGGCCGGTAAACGTGGTGGCAAAAAAGATCTTGCCATGCAGGCCGTTTCTTATGGTAATGTTTATGTAGCAAGAATTGCATTCGGTGCCAACCCACAACAAACCATGCTGGCCATGAGAGAAGCAGAAGCATATGATGGCCCTTCACTGATCTTAGCCTACAGTCATTGTATTGCCCATGGTTACGATCTGAAAGATGCCCTGACCCAACAGAACAATGCTGTGGCAAGCGGCTACTGGCCACTGATGCGATACAATCCTGTTTTGAGAAATAAAAAACAAAATCCATTTATACTCGATTCAACAAGACCGGTTATACCATTGAAAGAATTTGCTTATAAAGAATTGCGCTATAAAGTACTAACACAAACTAATCCTGAAGAAGCAGAAGAACTGATGACATTGGCACAGGAGATGGTAAACCTGCGTTGGAAAAATTATGAAGAACTGGCCACTAAAACAGCCAGTGATTTTGTACCGATTGCTCAATAATAAAATTTTATTTTATGAACTTGCAAACAACTTACATGGGATTAAAACTGAGATCCCCCATCGTGGTTTCGGCCTGCACCTTATCTGAAGATGTAAACAATATTGTGCAGATGGAAGATGCCGGCGCAGGTGCAGTAGTGCTGTTCTCCTTATTTGAAGAGCAGATAAAAAGAGAAGAAGCACAATTTGAAAACATTGTCAGCAATACAAGTAACCTCTTTGCCGAGGCCAGTGATTTTTTCCCAGATCTTGATCAATATCATAAAGGATCAGACCAGTACCTGGAAAATATCCGTAAAGCAAAAGAACGGGTAAAGATCCCCATCATCGCCAGTTTAAATGGTATTACCAACGAAGGCTGGATAAGTTATGCCCGCCAGATGGAACAGGCCGGTGCTGATGGCCTGGAGATCAATATCTTTTTTATACCGGGTGATGTACATTTATCAACTTCGGCTGTTGAACATCGCTATTTAAATATAATTGATGAAGTGAAAGCAACAGTTAAAATACCGGTGGCAGTAAAACTCAATCCTTACTTCAGTGCAATGGGTAATATGGCAAAGCGTATGCAGGAATATGGTGCGGATGCATTGGTTTTATTCAACCGTTTTTATCAGCCCGATTTTGACATCAACAAATTAAGCCTGCTGCATAATTTACAATACAGCGAATCGAACGAGATCAGGCTTCCGCTTTTGTGGATAGCTCTCCTGTATGGACGGGTGCCGGTTTCACTGGCTGCAACAACCGGTGTGCAAAGTTCAATAGAAGTAATAAAATATATTTTGGCCGGCGCCGATGTTGCCATGACAGCCTCTGCCCTTTACAAAAAGGGTATTGGTTATTTAAAAACGATGAATAAAGAACTGGAGAGCTGGATGCACACAAAAGAATTTGAGAATATAGATGCATTTAAAGGGCTGATGAGCCAGGAGGATATTTCTGATCCTACTTTTTATGAAAGGACAAATTATATTAAAATACTTGGGAGCCAGAAAAAAAAATCAGCCCTTCCGTTCTTTTATAATATTAACAATATGAACAAGCAATACCCCGATTGCTGCGCCCAAAACGAGGAGTGTTACAATATGAATGGGCCTGATACACTCTGACCCCGTTAACCTGGAGTAACTCATGATCATCAAAAAAATGGCGAAGGCCGGCATCAATAATTTGCGTTTGTTATTAGTCATTTTAGTTTTTTTAAAATTAAACTATATCCTCATAATAAGGTATCTCATCATGGCTCACCGTTTCCTGCTGATGCCAATAAGCCAGTGTAACTATATGCCCATCGGGTGTTTTAAGTAATCTTCCAAAAATAGCATTGATGGAATTGAAAGTATAATCGGTAACACCAACTGTAAATGTTTCAGGAGCAATAACCGGTACAGATTCTACTGGAGCAGGAACTTCTTCTCCCTCAGCAGTTTTTACAACCGGTGCAGCAGCAACTTTTGGCGGAGGTGATGGAACTACCACAACAGTAAACTTATTATACTCCAGTATTTTTTTTAAGAAGGCAACTCTTTCCGGCGATACATTCTTTTCTACTATGCCGCATTTAACGCCATCCAGTTCTTCAAATTCGTGATTTTTATTTATGGCCATTTTAAAGAGTTATGAATTATTAATTATTAATTATGAAATGCTGAGTTCACAATTTATAAAATTAGCTTAGTGATTGTATGTAATCATAGATCCAACTCAGCATACCTATCAACACAATACCAGCTGCACAAATCGTTAAGGCTAGTTTTGCCGAAAGATCAATTTTTATTTTTTCAACCGGTTGTTCATTCTTCTCCATGAATACGGCACGTACAACCCGCAAATAATAAAATAATGAGATGATCATATTAAGTGCAGCAATCGTGATAAAGAAATAACTTCCCTTTGATGCACCTGCAGTCAATAAAAATAATTTACCGAAAAATCCGGCTGTTGGCGGAATACCGGCTAATGAAAATAATGCCAGTGCCAGTACCCAACTTAAAAATGGATTGGTTTGATACAATCCTTTATAATCATCAATATTTTCTTTGTTAGTTTGTGATGAAATAGCTGCCGCCACACCAAATGCTGCCAGGTTTGAAAAAACATAGATCAAAATAAAATAAACAACTGAAGTCATGCCTTCAATGGAATTGCTACTGATGCCCACTAAAATAAAACCAACCTGTGCTATGGAAGAAAAGGCAAGGAAACGTTTGATATTCTGTTGCCTCAATGCAAAAAGATTTCCTATGATCATGGTGGCAATGGATAAGATCATCACCATATTATACCAAAGCTCATGCATAGGTTGAAACACTTTGTATAATGTTGCCATGAAAATAAAAGCAACAGCGCCTTTGGATATAACAGACAAAAATGAAGTGGCAGCCATTGGGGCTCCTTCGTAAACATCTGCCGTCCATAAATGAAACGGCACGATTGATAATTTAAAGGCAAAGGCTGAAAATAAAAACACCAGTGCCAAAACCTGCAACGGGCTTCCATTGAGATGCGATGGTAATTCTGCAAAACTAATAGTGCCTGTAGCACCATACATTAAAGAGATGCCAAATAATAAAATGCCGGAAGAAAATGCTGAAGATAAGATCATCTTCATGGCCGCTTCGGAAGATACTTTTTTATCGAGGTCGAAATTAGCCATGGCAGCAACCGGTATGGTAGCCAGCTCCAGTGCTAAAAAGAACATAAGCAGGTTGCCGCTTGATATCAAAAAGAACATACCGAGCAATGCCGAAAGCATCAACATAAAAAACTCCGGCATGTGTTCACTTTTCTTAAACCAACCTGCAAAGAGTAAAGAGATGAGATAAATTCCCAGGCTTAAAATATTTTTTTGCAAAGCGATAATGGCGGTAGTTTGATACATACGATCAAACAAAACCCCCTCTTTGTTAAAAAAGAATCCGGCAACAAAATTCAGCAATAACAAAACCTGTATCAGTAATAACATGGTTTCATTTTTTAACCCCTTGCCTATTTTAATAAACAGCAGCAGGAAAATGATAACAGTTATTATCAGTTCAGGCTTCATCAATGTGAGCATTTCATTCATCCGTTTTTTTTATTTTGGTATCGCTATTTTTTGCATAATAATTTCTGCTCCCGGACTTACCAGGTCATTCAGCCAGAAAGGAGCAACACCAATGGCTATAATACCGGCTATCAAGATCAAAGCAGCCAGTTTTTCATTCCAGGTTGCATCAGTTAAACTTTCAAAACCTTCTTTCAACGGCCCCATCGCCGTTTTTGCAATGGCACGTAAAATATAAACGGCTGTTACCACAATCGAAAGGCAGGCAAGTATTGTTGCTACTCTTCTGAAAGTATCGGGATGTTGCCATGATCCCATAAATATCGTCATCTCTGCAACAAAACCACTTAAACCCGGTAAACCAAGAGAACACAAACCAACAATAAATAATACGGTACTGATAAAAGGCATTCTCTTTAACAGACCTCCCATTTCATTTACCTGCCTGGTATGTGTACGTTCGTATATCATGCCAATGACTGCGAAGAAAAGAGCCGTCATTAAACCATGAGAAACCATTTGCATAACAGAACCCGTCATGGAAGTTTTTGTTAACATGCCAATGCCCAGCAAAACAAATCCACAATGACTAACAGAAGAATAAGCATTGATGTATTTCAGATCCTTCTGCATCATGGTAGCGAAGGCACCATATAAAATGGCGATAACAGAAAGTACAATAATTATACTTGCATATTCTTTTGCGCCTTCGGGCATGATATAAGTTGCAACACGTAAACAGCCATAGCCACCCAGTTTCATGGAGATACCGGCTAAAAACATTGATCCTGCAGTTGGTGCAGAAGAGTGACCATCGGGCACCCAGGTATGAAAAGGAAACAAAGCTGTAAACACACCAAAGCCTACAAACAATAAAGGAAAACAGATCATTTGTGTTTGAATGGGAATATTAAGCTGTGATAATTTCATCAGATCAAAACTATGTGCTGAGGTGGAAAAATAAACACCCAGTAATCCAACCAAAACCAATGCAGAACCTCCCATTAACATCAGGGCAAGTTTGTTAGCGGCATATTCTTTTTTACCGCTTCCCCAAATACCGATGAGTAAATATTTTGGAATTACAGCAATCTCTAAAAAGAAAAATAAAATAAAAAGATCAAGAGATATAAAAAATCCATAAGCACCCAAGCTTAATAAGATAAGTAAGAAATAAAATTCTTTGGTCATTTTTGTAACATTCCACGAAACCAGTACACCAGCAATAACAACAAATGCCGTTAATAAGATCATGGCCACAGAAATACCATCTACTCCCAAATGAAAACTGATATTCCATGCAGGGAACCAGTTGTACTGCAGTTCAAATAACATTTGAGACATATTACCTGCCTGCCTTTCCTTATAAAAGGAGAACAACAAAACAAAAGCCAGAACAAACTGAAGAGTAGCTCCTGCCAATGATACCCATTTAACCTGTGTGGCATTCCGCATCAGCAAAACAGCTATGGCAGTGAGTAATGGTAATAATATCAATAACGATAGATTCATTTTAATAATTTAGAATTATGAGTATGAATTCATAATTAGCATACATCATTTCCATGCATAAATAAACAGCATGGCCAGTCCTATTACGGCTACCAAAAAGTAAATAGCATATTGCTGTACTTTACCCGATTGAAATCTTTTTATTTCTTCTGATATCTTTTGTGTGCCGTTACCGGTTGCATTCATCAAACCATCAACCACATTCTTATCAAACCAGGCTGCCGGCCTGCCAATCAGATTAAAAATTATTTTTTGGGTGATGAACAGGTATATCTCATCAATATAAAATTTATGATAAGCCGCTTTGTAAAAACCACTCAGTGATGCGGCAAACTTATCGGGTTTATTATTTTCTTTTTTATACATCCACATGGCAATAAAAATACCTGCCAGTCCTAAAGCAACAGGCGCTATCGAAAATTGCAAGTGAAATTCAGTTTCTAATTTTGTTCCATCAGAGCTAACAAAATGCCCGAAAGGAATAAAGCCTGCAACTGCTGCACCAATGGCTAACAGCACCAATGGTATCATCATTGCAAAACCTCCCTCTCCTTTATGTTCGCCATGTGCATGAGCTTCTTTGTTCCAGAAAATACTGAAGTATAAACGGAACATATAAAAAGCCGTTAATCCAGAAGTGATCAATGCGATCCAGTAAATAGCTTGGTTGTGTTGATAAGCAGCCAATAAAATTTCTTCCTTACTGAAGAAACCTGCAAAAGGTGGTACGCCTGCAATAGCGAGGCAGGCAATTAAAAATGTTATGTGTGTGATCGGTAAATATTTTCTTAGTCCGCCCATATCTTTCATTTCGTTGCTGTGTATATAATGTATTACAGCACCAGCGCCTAAGAACAATAGCGCTTTAAACATGGCATGCGTAAACAAGTGGAACATGGAAGCTGTGTAACCCAAACTCGAAAGGCCAAGTGTCCCACCATTGCCATAGTCAGATACACCTAAAGCAAACATCATATAGCCGATCTGGCTCATAGTGGAATAAGCCAGCACTCTTTTAATATCGGTTTGTGTGCAGGCTATTAATGCTGCTATCAATGCTGAGATTGCACCCACATAACCGACCAGGCTTAATGCAGTTGGTGATGAGATGGCAAATACCGGAAACAATCTTGCTACTAAGAATACCCCGGCAACTACCATGGTTGCCGCATGTATCAATGCCGAGACCGGTGTCGGGCCTTCCATAGCATCGGGCAACCAGATATGTAAAGGGAACATCGCACTTTTTCCTGCGCCACCAATGAAAACCAAAACCAATCCCCACGTTAATCCGGATATACCCAGGAAAGAAGCAGCCACTGCATTTTTTAATTCATTTGATTCGGGTGTAGTTAATCTTTCAATAAGTGTATTAAAATCTAAAGTGCCCGAATAAAATGACAATATTAATATACCGATCAAAAATCCAACATCGGCAAACCGTGTTACAATAAAAGCTTTTTTGCATGCAGCTACCGCACTTGGTTTATCATAATAATAACCGATGAGTAAGAAAGATGAAACACCAACCAGTTCCCAGAAAATATAGATCTGGAAAATATTGGATGAGATCACCAATCCCAACATAGAAAACGTAAAGAGACCCAGGAAAGCATAATAAGTAGGAAACCGTTCATCGCCTTTCATGTAACCCAAACTATATATATGCACCATCAGCGAAATAAAAGATACTACCACCAGCATCATTACAGAAATAGGATCGATGATGATGCCCATGTCTATAGAAATACCTTCTGAAAATTGTAACCAGGTGTATTTTAATGGAACTAATTTTTGATATACTCCATCAATTTTTCCATACTCAAAGAAATAACCATAAGCTGTGTATAAAGCCAGCACGGTAGACACCAACAATAAAGTTGTTCCGATAATACCTGACGTATTCTTAAAATATTTTCTTCCAAATATTCCAAGCATTAAAAATCCTGCCAGTGGCAGTAAAGGAATGAGCGCTATATAAGTTGCATTGGGCATCAGTTATTAATATTTCATTTCCTCCGCATTTTCTACATCTATTGATTTATGACTGCGGTAAAGATTTATAATGATGGCAATCGCTACTGCAGCTTCGGCTGCTGCAATGGCAATAACAAAAATGGTAAAAAACAATCCGTCTAATCTGTCGGGCCATAAATATTTATTGAAAGCAATAAAATTCAGGTTCACACTGTTCAGTATCAACTCCACACTCATCAGCATAGTAACCAGGTTCCTCCTGGTAAAAAAACCATATACACCAATGAAGAACAGTGTTGCACTGATGAACAGCATATGATATAGTCCCGGTTCAATCATATTGTTTCAGGTTTACTTTTTAACGCAATTACAATACAACCGATCATAGCTGCCAGCAATAACATGCTAACCACTTCAAAAGGCAAGGCATAACCATTTTCATTTACACCCAGCATTTGGTTACCGATATTTGTTACACTTGGTTCTATTGCCGGATTATTTGTAGAAACAAACTCATGTTGAGATAGTTGCAGCATGACCAATGCCAGTCCGCAGAAAGCAGCCAGTGCAGAAAATAATTGTCGTCCCGGTTTTTGTTTCGGCAATTGCTCACCTGCCTGCTGGGTAAGAAAAATTGAAAAAATAATAAGCACCACAATTCCGCCAACATATAC
>JAYVEQ010000060.1:0-25924 GCA_043748745.1 Chitinophagaceae bacterium
CAAGGACATCAAAAAAATTATGTCGTTTTATGTACCCGGCGATGAGCTTCTCGTTTTTGACGCTTTCACTCCCCGCCAATATAAGGGTGCTACAGCCTACCAAAAAGACTATGAAGATTTTTTTGCTGCTTATCCTGGACCGGCAAAATCAACTATTACTGATCTTACTATTAAGGTATCAGGAAACATGGCTTATACAAGATGTATTGATCAATTTACTATAACTGGAACAGATAATAAGCCCATTGACATGATATTGCGTGCCACTGATGTTCTGGAAAAAAGAAATGGGAAATGGCTCATTATTCATGAGCATATATCATTTCCTGCCGACCCACTTTCGGGTAAAGCTGATTATCTTTCAAAATAGTATTTAATTACTAATTAAAGTTGTTAAAAAAATAAACGCCCTTCCTTTGAAGTAACAGTAGAATAGCACACAACATGGGGTTTGGCGTTATTGGGGCGGGACTTTGTTAGCTTCGGCTGCAGTTCACTATCAGCTTCAGTTTCGGCAGGACGTTATTAATTTAGCTTTAGTTGTTTTTCTCCCTGATCGGTGTCCCGCCGACCGGAACGCAATACTAAAACACATCCATGTAATGTATCAGTATTCCAAATTCATCTTTATTATTCTCATAAAACGATGCAGATGAAAAGCAGTACTCCCCCGGCAGTTTACAAAGTTGCCAATGCTCCTGCATAGGATTGAAATGCATATAGGTTAATTTTTGTCAAGCCACCTCCATGCTGAATACTAAAACCGCCAACGGGTCTCTTTGCCAGAAATTATATTTTCTGTCATTTGCTTCTACCCTAAATCTTTTCAATTCTTCAGGATCTTAAACCTCCAGTTTTTTTCGAAACTGATGTGCAGTAAATTTTTAAAAACTGTTTTTCGGAAATTCTTTCCCGTTCATTTTTAATTATTCCCAAAGTAAATGAATATGGTTTGGTATGATCACAAATCCATAAATACGAACCAGTTCTTTTTCACATAACCATTTAAGGCTTTCTATAACTATTGTTTTGTACTCATCGCATTTCAACAGGGAATCCATTCCTTTATAGTTATTGTCCAAAAATAAACTGCATTTAATTCCGTGTAAGAGTAGCGATGAGACTGGTATGAATTTGCTTCTGACATATATTAAAGATAACCCACTAATTGAAATTTCATTCCCCAACTAGTTTACATACCTTGCCTGAAAAATTCCAGATATGAAAAAATTAATCTTTGGATTTCTTCTGTTATCACTTGTGAGCTTTGATAATAAAGAAGAATTAAAATATAAACAACCGGATAGACCCAATATTTTATTGATTGTGGCGGATGATCTTGGGTATACCGACCTGGGATGTTTTGGTGGTGATATTAATACCCCTAACATTGACCAATTGGCAAAAAAAGGTCTTTTGTTTAACCGGTTTCATACTGCACCTTTATGTGCACCTACCCGCAGTATGATCTTATCCGGAAACAACAATCATGTTGCAGGCATTGGCTCTATGTTCCCGGTTGATAATACTTCAAGGCAAGGTAAGCCCGGTTACGAACATCATTTGTCTGACAGAATAGTAACTGTTGCCCAATTACTGAAAGATGGGGGATATCAAACATTCATGTCGGGTAAGTGGCATATCGGGAGTGAAAATGCTTATATCCCTTATGCAAAAGGATTTGAAAAAAGTTTTGCTTTACTTGATGGCGCTGCCAATCATTTTGGCAATAATCCCATTATTGAAAACAGGCCACCCCAATACCGGGAAGACGATAAGGTTGTCGCGTTTCCTGAAGGGAAATTTTCTACAGATGTGTACACAGATAAAATGATGGGTTACATTCAGCATGCGCAAAAAGACAAACCTTTTTTTGCTTACCTCGCTTACACTGCTCCGCATTGGCCATTGCAGGTTCCTGATGAATATATTGATAAATACAAGGGTAAATATGATATGGGGTATGATTCGCTGAGAGTGCTTCGGTTTCAACATCAAAAAGCGATGGGTGTTATTCCCGCCAATGCAAAGTTGCCACCCCGTCTCAGCAGCATTAAACCCTGGAATCAGCTAACTGCAGAAGAAAAAAAGATCGAATCAAAGAAAATGGAATTGTATGCAGCCATGGTTGACAATCTTGATAAACATATTGGTGAATTAATACAGTTTCTGAAAGACTCAAAACAATTAGATAATACACTGATTGTTTTTATGTCTGACAACGGAGCTGGAGCAGAAGATTTTTATAATCATCCCGGGTTTGGGCCTTTCATCCGTAAGCACTATGATAACAGCTATGAGAATATGGGTAAAGCTTCTTCTTTTGTTTCTTATGGGCCACAGTGGGCACAGGTGGGTGCAGCACCATTTAAATTATTTAAAGAATACCCTACCGAAGGAGGAATCAATACGCCACTGATTATTTCAGGTAAGAATGTAAACAGAACTCCCGGAATAGAAAATGTATTTATAAATGTGATGGATTTGGCTCCTACTTTTCTTGAGATGGCCCATATATCCTACCCGGAAATATACAATAACAAAAAAGTGATGCCCATACTGGGGCAATCATTTTTATCCTTTATACAGAGAAAAAGCAAAACTATTCATGATGCAAACTATGTATATGGATTGGAACATTATGGTGGTTGCCTGTTAATAAAAGGCGACTGGAAGATTACAAATACCAGCGATCCCTTTGATGAAACCGCTTTTGAATTGTATAAAATTGATGAGGATTGGGGAGAAACAAAAGATCTTTCCAAGTCTCAACCCAAAAAATTGAATGAAATGATGAATGAGTGGGAACTATTTAAAAAGAAAGTAGGCATTATACCGCTGGATAAAGGAGAAAAGATTCATCTTGATATTATCAGGTAATTAGGACACCAACGCAAAACAAGTGATTTGCAAAAATATGGGCTGAAAGAAACAGTGTTTTAACTTTTTTATTGTGTCTCGTCCTGAAATAGGTTGACTTCTCCTTGGTCGGTGTCCCATAGACCGGAACGCATTATATACGTCTTAATTAAGTTCAGTAAAGATGTTTTGTAAAAGAGTGCGACGCAAATAATGTTTAACAGATAATTAATGCCGGGTACAAAAAACATTTCAACACAGTTCATCTTTACACCTTCACCGCCACACTATGCACCGCAGCCGCCATTTCTTTTATAAGATTGGGATCTTTTTCAATGGCATTGCCAACAACAATAACATCGGCACCGGCCTTGCAGTTGAGGTAGGCTTTTTCGGGTTCTATAATTCCACCACCGATAATCAATGGCACTTCAATAACTGAAGCAACCTTGGCTATCATATCTTCTGTAATAGCACGCTTGGCGCCGCTGCCGGCATCCATATAAATCAGTTTCATGCCCAGCATTTCGCCGGCCATGGCGGTACACATGGCTATTTCATTTTTATCGGCAGGCAGAGGTGTGGCATTGGAGATATAAGAAACTGTTGTGGGTGCACCACCATCTACAACCATATAACCGGTGGATAAAATTTCCAGTCCACTTTGTTTAACTACAGGAGCAGATATTACATGTTGCCCAATCAGCATATCGGCATTGCGGCCACTGATCAGCGACAGGTATAACAAGGCATCGGCATATTTACTTACCTGGTTGGGGCTTCCGGGAAAAAGTATTACCGGAATTGTACAGTTGCGTTTTATCAATTGCACACATTCATCTAAATAATTGGAAATAACGAGGCTGCCGCCAACCAGCAGATAATCAACCCTGGCATCTACTGCCAGCTGAATTAATTGCTCCAGGTTACGGTCATTTGCCTTATCCGGATCAACCAATACGGCAAATGATTTTTTATGCTGCTGCTTTCGCTCCTGTAATGAATGGTAAATACCTTTAATCATTTCCGCTCTGTTGGTTTCGTACAAAAATCTATAAAAAATCGTTCTTACCGAAATAATAGACTCAAATAAAACGTATTAGGCTGCAAATTCGTACATTTTATACTTAAATTTGACAAGATGGTGAATATAATTGACGAGATTAAATTTAAAACGGCCCGCAGTGGTGGCAAAGGCGGCCAAAATGTAAACAAAGTGGAAACTATGGTGGAAGGGTACTGGCATATTGAGAGGTCTGCTTTGTTTACTGACGAACAAAAAAAAATACTGCAGGAAAAGCTTATTAAAAAAATAAATTCGGAGGGGTTTTTACTGGTTAAAAGTCAAACCGACAGGTCGCAGCTGGGCAATAAGCTGGAAGTAATAAAGAAAATGAATCTTTTGGTTACCAAAGCACTTATAAAACCCAAACCCCGTAAAGCAACCAAACCAACCAAGGCTGCCAAAGAAAAACGAATTGAGGTTAAAAAGAAAGTTGGTGCGCTTAAAGATTTCAGAAAAAAAATAAGCCGGGAGATTTGGTAAATGATCTACTGTTTTCCGCTGCCTCTTAATGTTTCCAGAATCTGCTTTTGTTTATCAAGTTCCGCCTGCTGATTGGCCTGGTCTTTTATATTCTGTTCAATTTCTTTTTCAATCTTTTTCCTTTTCTTTTGCAGATCATCTGCATCATTATTTAAACCGCTAACCTTTTTTTCGATATTCTTTACCAGGTCTTCCTGTTCTGATACCTGCTGCCGGTGATCATAAACTGCAATGATATTACGCAGGCTGTCAAGATATGTTTTTGCATTTTGCATTAATCCCGGATCTGATTTTTCTGTAACAAAACTGTCAAACCCTTTTGAGATCATCATTGTTACCTGCGAAATTTCTTTTTCTTTCCTGCTCTTTCTGTCAACTGAAAAATAAAGGTCATACGAATCATTACCCAGTGCCGGCATTTTAACAGATCTATATACCGCAAATCCTTTACTGTCTTTACCCTTGTAGCCCATTCTTTCCAGGCTGTCTTCAATAGCTTTGGCAACCAGGTTCTGCGGAAAAGGAATTTCGTTGACAATAGCATCCCGGTTTATTTTTTGATACTCTACCGTATTGATTCGTGATTGTGCCAATGAAGCTGAATAAGAAACAATTAAAAAAATAAAAATGTTCAGTTTTTTCATGCTATACTTTTTTTGTAAAGATAAATTTTTTGTAATTAACCCCCACCCGGTTTAATTTAAAAGATTATTAAAATTATAAAGGTAAATTTGAATCTAAATTTAAAATATCATTGAGCGGCATTAAAAAATTAGCAGGACAAACATTATGGTATGGTATACCAACCATTGCCAGCCGTTTCCTGGGTTATTTAATGAATATGGCATTACCTTTTTTTATTGCCATGCCCGAAAAAACTGCCGACCTGGTGCAGGTTTATACCATCATACCATTTTTAAATGTATTGTATGCTTATGGTTTGGAGACTGCTTATTTTCGTTTTTCACAAACCCACGATAAACAAAAACTATACAATACCCTTTCGCTTTCGCTTTTGTACAGCAGTCTTTTTTTTACGGCCATTTTATTGCTTTGCAAAAACACATTGATTAATGCAACAGATCTTAACAACCACCCCAACTATATTCTGTGGATGGCAGCCATTATTGCTGTTGATAATTTAAACACTTTACCCTTTGCCAAACTGAGGCAGGAGAACCGCCCTAAGCGATATGCATTTGCAAGAGTTGCCGGAATTGTATTAAATGTTTTTGTGGTCATATTTTTCATCGGCGTTGTTCCGGCCATTTTAAAATCAAATCCTGATAATTTTCTGCACCTGATCTACAATAAAGATTTTGGGTTAGGATATTACCTGCTGGGTAACCTCTGTGGCAGCTTATTTACTTTGGTGGTGTTATCTAAAGAAATTAAACAGGTACGGTTTCATTTTGATTTTAAACTCTGGAAAGAAGTGATGTGGTACAGCGCACCTTTGATTATAGTTGGTTTGGGCGGAATGGTAAATGATGTTTTAAGCAGGTTAATTTACCGTCATGTGGTAGACCTGCCACAACAACAGGCCGATCATGAGCTGGGTATTTTTGCCAACATCTTCCGTATTGCCTTACTCATCACCATTATGATACAGGCATTCCGTATGGCAGCCGAACCTTTTTTCTTTAACAAAAGCAAGGATGAGAACGCACAAAAAACCTATGCACGGGTGATGAAGTTTTTTGTAATTGCCTGTTGTTTTATGTTTTTGTTCATCGGGTTATTTTTAGATGCCTTCCGTTGGATATTTATAACTTTTGCAAACCCACGCTGGGCAGAGGGTATGGAAGTTGTTCCTTTATTAGCCCTGGGTAATATCTTCCTGGGTATTTATTACAACCTGAGTGTTTGGTATAAGCTCACCAATAAAAACACATTTGGGGCAATCATTACCATTGCGGGTGCTATTATCACCATTGCACTAAATATTATTCTTATTCCCAAACTGCATTATACCGGAGCCGCCATTGCCACTTTCAGCTGTTATTTATTTATGATGCTGAGCAGTTATTTACTGGGACAAAAATATTATCCGGTACCCTACCCGGTAAAAAAATTACTGGCTTATTTAATGATGGTGGTGCTCATGTATGTATTACATCTTGGGCTCGTAAAATTTGTTTCGGGTTCATTTATCTTTTCTTTAAGTACCGGATTGGCACTGTTTATTTTGTTTACCTGGTTTGTAACCAGGGTTGAAGCAAAAGAACTGGCAAGGCTGCCTGTAATTGGAAAATATTTCCGGCAATAATTTTTTTTATGAACAAAGCACAGTTTGGTATGATTGGCCTGGGCACTATGGGAAGAAACCTGGTATTAAATATTGCGGGCCATGGCTTTGCTGTTTGTGGTTACGACAGGGATGGAGCACAGCAGCAGCGTTTAGTTACAGAGGGAGCAGGTAAACCCGTTACCGTTGCAGCAAGCCTGCAGGAACTGGTGAATAACCTGGAAAAACCTGCAAAGATCATGTTGCTGGTACCTGCCGGAAAAATTGTAGATGCAGTATTGAGTGACCTGGTTCCGCTATTGCAAAAAAATGATATTGTAATTGACGGTGGCAATTCGCACTTTACAGATACCGACAGAAGATATGCAGAACTGCAAAACAGTGGTATTCATTTTATGGGCATGGGTGTTAGTGGTGGCGAAGAAGGTGCCCGGTTTGGCCCCAGTATGATGCCCGGCAGTAATAAAGAAAGTTTTAATGCGGTTAAAAATATATTGGAAAGTATTGCCGCTAAAACAGCAGAAGGCCCCTGTGTAACTTTTATTGGCAACGGTGCCGCAGGCCATTATACAAAAATGGTACACAATGGAATTGAATATGCCATGATGCAACTGATAAGTGAAGTTTACGGCGTATTAAAAAATGCAGGTGGTTTATCAAACGATGAACTGCAAAAAGTTTTTGCTGAATGGAACAAAACAGAACTGCAAAGTTTTTTATTAGAGATTACTGCTGACGTGTTTTTAAAGAAAGATGATAAACCGGATAATTTACTGCTGGATATGATACTGGATAAAGCCAAACAAAAAGGCACCGGCATGTGGACCAGCCAAAGCGCTATGGATTTAAACATTCCCATTCCGGCAATAGATGCAGCAGTAAGCATGCGCTATCTTTCTGCCATGAAAGAAGAAAGAGTGTCAGCAGCCTCAAAATATTCAATGGAGGAAAAACATACTGCAGTCAATAAAGCAGAACTGATCAACACCTGTAAAAATGCTTTGCATTTTGCTTTCATTCTTTCTTATGCACAGGGATTGCATTTATTGCACGAAGCATCTAAAGTATATGGCTACAATGTAAATATTGCAGAAGTAATTAGAATATGGAAAGGTGGATGCATTATCCGGTCTGCTTTATTAAATGATTTACGCAAAGCCTGCCTGCAAGATACTTTACTCATCAATATTATTCAGTCGCCGGTATTTGTAAGTACACTGAAATCGTTAAGGCAAAGTGCAGCAGATTTTTGCAGCATAAGTATAAACAGTAAATTACCTGCTGCGGCATTTGCAGCATCATTAATTTATTTTGATGCTTATTGTACTGAAAAATTACCTGCCAATTTAATACAGGCACAGCGTGATTACTTTGGTGCACATACTTACGAACGTACTGATGCAACAGGAAGTTTTCACACAGACTGGAAATAAGATGACTAATCAAAAAAACAATACAGCCCCCCAATCCATCATCATTTTTGGTGCAGGAGGAGATCTATGCTGGCGCAAACTGGTGCCTGCATTGTACAACTTATATCTTACTGATAACCTGCCCGAAAACTTTTTTATCACTGCTATTGACCATAATGCTGTAAAAGATGATGTCTATAAAAAACATTTGCTCGATGGTATAAATAAATTCAGCCGCACAGGAAAAGCGGATAAAACGGCCTGGAAAAATTTCGGCAGTCATATCCATTATCTGCAGGGCGATTTTACCAATGCAGCCTTATATATTTCGCTCAGTAAAATATTAAGTGGTTATGATGCCAAAACAGGGCAACGCTGTAACCGGTTGTTTTGCTATTCCGTATCGCCACGTTTTATTGAAACCATCAGTGAGGAATTGTATAAAAATAAAATTGCCACACAAAAAGATACTGACCGTATCATTATTGAAAAACCTTTTGGCAGCAGCCTGCAGACTGCAAAAAAACTGAATATTTTTTTATTGAAGCGTTTTGCCGAAAAACAGGTTTACCGCATTGACCATTACCTGGGCAAAGAAACCGTACAGAACATAATGGCCTTTCGTTTTGCCAATTACATATTTGAACCATTGTGGAACAAAAATTTTATTGACCATGTGCAGATCACAGTGGCGGAAACAGTAAGCGTTGGCAGCCGTGCCGGCTATTATGAGCAGGCGGGCGCTGTAAGAGATATGATTCAAAACCATTTGCTGCAGTTACTTTGTGTGCTGGCAATGGAGGCGCCCGAAAAACTGGATGCCACCGGAATTCGCAATAAAAAACTTCAGGTGCTTAAAGCCATCAGGCCATTTACTAAAAGCACAATAACAAAAAATATTGTAAGAGGCCAATACTCAGCAGGCAGTATAAACGGAGTTAAGCAGTCAGCTTATCGTAAAGAAGATAATGTTGATCCCCTATCTTTTACTGAAACATACTTTGCCGGTAAATTCTTTATTGATAACGATCGCTGGAAAAATATTCCTTTTTACCTCCGCACCGGTAAATGTTTATCTAATCAGGCTTCTTTGATTGTAATACAGTTTAAAAAGACGCCGCATAAAATTTTTAAAGATGACTGCAATCCCAACAGGCTGGTTATTGCCATTCAGCCCGATAACGAAATAAGCCTTTGGTTTGAAAGTAAAGTGCCCGGCCTGCAAATGAAACTGAAAAATGTAGAAATGGATTTCACCTACCGGGAAAGTTATACTGAACAACTGCCTGAAGCTTATGAAGCTTTATTGCTTGATGCGATGACAGGTGACCCATCTTTGTTTATGCGGAACGACCAGGTAGAAATAGCCTGGGAAATTGTAATGCCCATTCTTAATAAATGGCAAACACAAAAAAAATCAGGTTTAAAATTTTATACAGCCGGCAGCACAGGTCCCAAAGCAGCAGATGATTTAATACAAAATGACGGAAGAGAATGGTACCTGTAATAGAAATAAGATCACATGCTTTTTTATAACTCATACGAATCGGCCAGTATTGCAGCAGCACATTTTTTTACTGCTGAATGTAACCGCAGCATAGAACGCCATGGAAAATTTACAGTTGCATTAAGTGGCGGAAACACACCAAAGCGGCTTTATGAATTACTGGCATCAGCATCCTTCAGCAAGAATATTAACTGGAAAAAAGTATATGTTTTCTTCAGCGATGAACGCTATGTGCCGCACAACAATGCTGACAGTAATTTTAAAATGGCTTCGTCTGCATTATTAAATCATATATCCATTCCTAAAAAAAATATTTTTGCTATACCTACTTCTTCTGCACCTGCAAAAGATGCTGCCAGGTACGAACAGGATATTAAAAAGATAACCGGTAATAAAATTCCATCGTTCGATTTAATATTGCTGGGTATGGGAGCGGATGGCCATACTGCTTCTCTATTCCCTAACAATGAAATACTGAAAGAAAAAAAACGGCTGGTAAAAGAAGTGTACATAAAAGAAAAAGACATATACCGCATCAGCTTTACGCTGCCTTTAATTAATGCGGCAAGGCAGGTTCTTTTGCTGGTATCCGGTAAAGAAAAATCTGCTGTACTAAAAAAATTATTCAGCAAAAGAAAAACCAAAAGCCCTTTACCCGTAGAATTATTAAAAGGTAATCTGCTCTGGATGGTAGCCTGAAATATCTTCTTAATCATCATCATCTTTTGCAGTAACTTTTACAAATGCCGCTCTTTTTGGCGCTGGCATCACTGCATCCAACCCTTTCACTCCTTTCCAGATCACTTCACTGAATTCCAGGTCAGGCACTTTGTCCTCTTTAGTAAAATCAAATTTAGCAGAGCGTTTTGATAACGCATTCCACACTAAATTTTTATCTGATAAATTAATATTAGACGGTAATGCTGTAAAGCCTGCATAATGTGCTGTTGAGGTAAAACATCTCCACATGGGTGTAGCCCCGGCATCATATTGGCTCATGGGTGAAATACCCAGAATTAATTCGATGGTGCGTAACATGCCGCTGGTTGTGTATGCAGTATGATCAACAAAATTTCTTTTTACAAATGGGCCGGCAATATAAGCCGTACTTCGGTGTGCATCTACATGGTCAGGGCCATTTTGTGCATCATCTTCTAAAATAAAAACAACGCTTTCTTTCCAAACCGGGCTCTTGCTTAAATGTTCTAAAAACATACCAACGGCAAGATCATTATCTGCAACATAAGCAAATGGAGTTGTTTTTCCTTTTGACAGACCGGCTGTATGATCATTGGGAAAACGTAAAGAATTAAATTGCGGTAAGGCATTTATTGCAACAAGAGAATCAAAATCACGGGCCCATTGATTGTAACGAACAGTATCCTGTACATTAAGATCCCAACCAATGAAATAAGGACAAAAATGATCATCCAATACGGGTATATTTGCTTTGTTATTTTCAATAAACTCGCCATAGGTACGGTAACTGACTCCGGCTTTTTTACAGGCTCCCCAGATAAAATCTCCTTTGTTATTGGCAATTTTTCTTGTCCCTTCTGCATCATATCCTCCGCCACGACCACCATAACTGGTTACCCAGTTTTTTTCCAGGTAATCGGTTGCATAAGCACCCAGGCTCCAGTTATGTCCATCGGCACTCACTTCTCCATCTACATAAAAATTATCCAGCAATACAAAACTTTTTGCCAGTTTATGTTGGTTTGGAGTAACATGTTCGCCAAACAGAACAAGACTTGTATCGCCATTGCCTTCTTTAACATCGCCCAAAACCTGGTCGTATGTGCGGTTTTCTTTAACAATATAAAATACATATTTTATTGGTGAAGGGTTACCGATCTTTTCAGGGATTGGATTCCCTTTCTCCCCAATACTCAGTAATTCTTTTTCCTTTGTGTAGGGTGTATTTTTATAAACCTGTTGAGCATAGATACTTAATTGTTTTTGCGAAGGCATATCAATAATACTCATTGTACCTTTCATTAGTCCGCCTATGTATTGAGATCCATCTTCATCGTCACTTTGGTATTTAACCCTTTTTTTAACCGGGCTTGGTCCTTTTGGATTTGCAAAAGAAGTAAATCCTTTGCCATTGGTAACCCATATTTTTTTACCTGCAACCTTTACACAGGTAGGATACCAGCCCACCGGAATAAATCCTTTTGAAGAACTGAAGCCAGGGTTACCAACATCAAAAATGGCTAAACAATTATTATCTGCATTGGCAATAAATAATGTTTCATCATCTTCACTTAGTGCTAATCCATTGCTGGTACTGCCCGGAGGGGCATCGGGATATAACGAAGCAGTAAGTGTTTCAATAACTTTTTTATTTTTTAAATTGATCACTGAAACCGAATTATCATTGGCATTGGCAACAAATAAAAACTGATTGTTTTTGGTAATACAAATGTCATTGGGATTATCACCAACCGGAATCTGGTCAACTATATTTTTTTCCTTCGTATTAAAAATTATTAAGCGGTCGCAACCCCAGCAACTGATGTACAATTCTTTTTTATCTGCTGATAACAAACAGGTATAAGCTTCTCCATCCAGTTTTACCTGTTGCAGAATTTGTTTTTTTAGAAGATCGATAATGTACAATGAATTGTCATCCTTGGTTACCACATACAGCAAATGTTTTGCATCATCAATATCAATACCGGCAGGTGAAATTTTGTTTGGCCATTTTTTGCCCAGCTTAATACTGTCTTTTAATTGCAGTTTATTATTGATAATGGCGTATTGTAATATCCAGTTATCGTTACCACCGGCAGCAAACAGATATTTTTCATCACTGCTGAATTTAAGGCCCAGCCAGCTTTTTGCAATTTTTATATGATCAAGGATTTTTTCTGTTTTGGCATTGATGAGTTGCAGGCTTTGTTTGCTTTGCCCGTTGTTGGTAACAGCAATCAGTTTTTTAGAGTTGCTTACTGCAATATTTAATGGCAGGTCGCCAAGTGATAAACTTCTTCCTGCCGGTGAAAGTGACCACCCATTGGGAAGCGTTACATTTTTTTGAGCACTGCAATTAAGAACTAAAAGAAGAAAGATGAAAATTAAAAGCTGGCTTTTATACATGAGGTTGATATTAGATCAGTAAAGTTAGTAAAAGCAATGATTACCTGCCCCGGTTAATATTTTTTATACAGATCATAAATGATCTTTTTATCAGCATCGTTTATAACCGCCAGTGAATCCTGTTGTACGAAATGCAGTTTAAAAGCTTTTATAGCAGCGATGGAGTCTTTGGTATCATAACCTATAATGCGTAATGCCTGCATGCTGTTAAAATTTTCGGGGATCTTTATTGAAGCCGTATCATACCAGTAACCAAATCCGTTTTGTGCCAATTGCTGCCAGGGAAAAAAGCGGTTGGGATCAACTTTACGTGTTGGGGCAATATCGGCATGGCCGATAAAATTAGCCGTTGGTATATTGTAATTTTTTTTAAGTGCTTTTAAAACGATCAGCAGGCTATTTATCTGGGCTTCGGTAAATGGTTCAAAGCCGTTATTATCCAGTTCAATACCAATTGATGAAGAATTTACATCAGTGAGATTGCCCCATTTACCATTGCCGGCATGCCAGGCCCGAAGGTAATCGTTTAACATATGTTGCACCGTACCATCCTTACAGATCACATAATGTGCACTAACCTGTGTACGGGTGAGGGTAAAAGTTGTATATGTTTGCTCGCAGCTGTTTTGTGCGGTATGGTGTATAATGACAAAGTTGGGTTTACGCATACCAAAATTGGTGGTGCCAATCCATTGGTCAGCCATCATAGCGCTGTCAATTGCCAAAGGTTGTTTGCGTAATTCTTTGGAGAATGCTTTAGCCTGTTTTTTATAGCTGCGGTTGGTTGTTGCATATTTATTATTACTGCAGCCGCTGGTTATTGCAATCAATAAAAAAACAGGAATATTTTTTTTAAACCCCATATATCAAATTATTAAAGGAAAGTTACTGACAAAATCATAAAACATTTTACCCAAAAGAAAAAAGCTGTCAATTTATGACAGCTTACAAATTCATCATTCAAAATTCATCATTACTAAAGCGTTTCCATATCAATCACAAACCTGTATCTAACATCTCCTGTTAAGATCCTGTCATATGCTTCATTTATGTCTTTCATGGCAATTATTTCCACATCGCTTACAATATTATGTTCGGCGCAGTAGTCAAGCATCTCCTGTGTTTCCGGAATGCCACCGATTAAAGAACCTGCAACACTTTTTCTTCCGAAAATAAGATTGAAGGCAGGTACTTGTGCAGGCGATGGTGGCGCACCAACACAAACCATCACCCCATTGGTGCGCAATAAACCCAGGTAAAAATTATAATCATGATCGGCAGAAACGGTATCCAGAATAAAATCAAAACTGCCCATCACTTTTTTAACCTGCTCTGCATCGCTGGTAAGTACAAAATGATGTGCACCAAGGCGCTTGGCATCCTTTTCTTTTGAGGCAGTATGGCTTAGCATGGTTACTTCGGCACCCATGGAAGCTGCCAGTTTTACACCCATATGCCCGAGCCCGCCTAAACCAAGCACAGCAACTTTATGCCCCTTTCCAATTTTCCAGTGGCGTAAGGGAGAATAAGTTGTAATGCCGGCACAAAGCAGTGGAGCAACGGCTTCCAGTGGTAATTTATCTGAAATATGCAGCACAAAATCTTCATGTGCCACTATTGATTTACTGTAACCGCCGTAGGTATTTCCGCTGCCATCTTTTTCATTACTATTGTACGTGCCCACCATTCCATTAGCACAAAACTGTTCCAGTCCGTCTTTACAATTTTCACACTCCCGGCAACTGTCAACAAGACATCCAATACCTGCTATATCACCTGTTTTAAATTTTTTTACATGGCTGCCTACCGTTGTAACCCGGCCTACAATTTCATGGCCAGGCACACAGGGAAATACAGTATTGTGCCATTCATTGCGGGCTGTGTGTATATCACTATGGCAAACTCCACAATATAAAATTTCTATCTCCACATCATGTGGCTTAGGAGCTCTGCGGTTAATTGTCCACGGAGCAAGTGGGGTTGCTGCGTCCTGTGCAGCATAAGATTTTGTGGATGCCATTATAGTAGTTTTAGTTACTCAAATATAATCTTTTGGATTGGTGATTAACTGTAAATTAATCCGGAATGTTATCCGGTTAATGAAAATTTCCGAAAATAGAGTTTATCCCTGTTGCATTTGTTGGTTTTTATTTCTACTTTGCGGCTCTTCCTATGAGTTGTAAAACAGATATCCTACTAAAGCCATTTATTAAAAAGTATTTTATAACCAAAACAACATAAACATGAAAAGGATCATTTTCAGCATTTTCTCATTAGCTGCTGTTTTAACTGCCTGCAACAATGGTGAAACAAAAACAAGCAGTACAGCCAGTACCAGCAACAGTATTAAACTGCCTTACGAAGCCAGTTATTCAAGTGATTTCAACAACAATGTATCAGATTCGGATCTTTTACTTGTTCTTAACACATATAAATACTGGGAAACCGGCGATATGAAAGGACTTCGGTCTACAATGGGCGACAGTATCAGTGTTAATGGATCAGACGGATTTAAATTTAACGGCCGAACAGACTCAGTGATGAAAACCTGGCAAATGGTAAGAGACAGTATGAGTTCAGTTGTAATCACAATGAGTGCCTGGGTTAAAAGCCATGCTGTAAAAGATTCAGGTAATTATATTACTACCTGGTATAAAGAAATTGATACTTATAAAGGCGGTCGTGTGGATTCTGCTAATTATGCCGATATTAACGCCATAAAAAACGGGAAACTGGTATGGTATTCTCAATACAAACAAAAATTAAAAAATTAATTGATCTGCTTTGATAAAATAGCCTGCCTGCTTAAACCGGGCAGGCCATTTTTTAAGTGCATGGTTTTAAAATTTGCATTCAATCTATTCTGGCCCTTTCTTTTTACCTTTCCGTTTCAAGCTTTGATATGAAAAAAGATCTTTTGGCATTTTTACTGTTTTTTATATCTGCAACAATTTTTGCCCAGCAAAAACCGGCCTATATTTTATATAAAGCAAATGGCAAAAAAGTTTCGTATAAAAAAATGATCTGTCAATTAGCTAAAAAAGATATTGTGATGATCGGTGAGTTTCACAATAATCCTATCAGTCACTGGATGGAACTTGAAATAACCAAAGATTGTAAAGAAAACCGAAACCTGGTGATGGGTGCCGAAATGTTTGAACAGGATAACCAACAGGCACTGGATATGTACCTGCAGGGAAAACTTTCGGCCAAAGGATTAGACAGCAATGCACGCCTCTGGAAAAATTACCCGACTGATTATGCACCGTTGGTAAATTTTGCCAAAGAAAATAAAATTGTATTTGCTGCCACCAATATACCACGCCGCTATGCTTCCATAGTTTCAAAAGGTGGTTTTGAAGCACTGGATACTATCCCGGTATCAGCAAAAGTGTGGATAGCGCCACTACCTATTTCTTATGACTCAACCTTACCCGGTTATAAAAATATGATGACGATGATGGCAGGCCATGGTACGGCCAATATGCCCAAGGCTCAGGCCAGTAAGGATGCAACCATGGCTTATTTCATTTTAAAATACTTTGTGCCCGGCAGTCTTTTCATTCATTATAACGGCAGTTACCATTCCGAAAATCATGATGGTATTGTGTGGTATTTAAAACAAGCCCGGCCCGAACTGAACATTGTAACGGTTACAACCGTTTCGCAAAAAGACATTAAAAAATTACTGGCCGAAAATAAAGGGAAAGCCGATTATATAATATGTGTGGATGAGGATATGACGAACACCTACTGATACTAGGTTAATGTTAATCCTTTCGTAAATAAGCCCGGATAATTTTACATGCTGCCATAAAAAATGCAGCTTGCATAAAGTAAAATATATCCTGGTCAAATGAAATACTTCTTCAGCATTTTTTTAGTACTCTCATCCATTAATTTGTTTTCGCATAACAGCAAATTAAGCATCAACGCGGTATCTCCACTGGCTTCATACAGCGAAAAATGGAATGACAGTAAATACAGTAAATGCAATACTGCCGATAATGTTGCCTATATGAGCAACACCGAAAAAAATATCATCTATATTATAAACCTTATCAGAACCAATCCCTCTTTGTTTGTAAAAACAGTGCTTAAAAAATATCCGGCTGTTTCGGGTAAACATTATCTTGCCGATGATACTTATTATTTTCAATCGTTGATAAATACACTGAATGCACTTGAACCGCTACAGCTTCTTTACCCAGATAATAATTGCTACTCAAGTGCTAAATGCCATGCTTTTTCATCCGGAATAACCGGATATGTTGGTCATGACCGCAGGAATAAAGATTGTAAGGCCAAAAGATATTTTAATGGCGAATGTTGCGACTATGGTAATAAAGAACCGCTTGAAATTGTTTTATCACTGCTCATAGATGAAGGCGTACCATCCTTGGGCCACCGCGGCATTATTTTAAGTAATTATTCAAAAATTGGCGTTTCGGTACAGCCACATCGTAAATACGGCACCAATACCGTATTAGATTTTTATTATTGATCCCCGGATTTTATCTTAAATAGCACAGGAAATACTATCTTAAAACTATTTTCTCTTCTTTAAAATATAATTACCTGTCAATCGTCTTCATTATTATAGAATGAAGGTGCGATGACAGTAACATTAGAAATGACGGCAGACCGTAATAAAAATATTACCACTACTATTAAGGCTTTAAGCAATCGGTTGTTTGCTTTTATTAAGCAAAGGGTTGCCAATACAGAAGATGCTGAAGATATATTACAGGATGTTTTTTACCAGTTTGCCGGAAATACAGAACCCATAGAACAGGTTACCGGATGGTTATACAAAGTTGCCCGAAATAAAATAACTGACAGTTACCGTAAACATAAATTACCCCTGGCAGATGATATTTTAACCAACATTGAAACTGAAGAAGGCAATTTTAACTGGCAGGAAATTTTATTACCTGCAGACTCAACACCCGAAACAGAATACCTGCGAAACATTTTTTGGGAAGAACTGCAACTGGCACTGGATGAATTACCCGCTGCACAAAGAGAAGTGTTTTTAAAAACCGAATTGGAGGGCATTGCATTTAGAGACATAGCAGTACAAACCGGTGAAAGTGTGGCCACACTGATCAGCCGGAAAAGGTATGCTGTTTTGCATTTAAGAAATCGCCTCAGTATTTTAAAAGATGAATTATTAAATTATTAAAACAAAAAATTAAATAGAATGAAAAAAATTTGGATTAAAAAAGGGTTGATGATATTAATATTCGGCAGCATGGCAATATTAATATTTGGCTTTGTAGTAATGAGTTTATGGAATAACATTTTACCATCAGTGATAGGTGTAAAAGCCATAACATTTTTACAGGCATTAGGTATTTTAGTACTAAGTAAAATATTATTTGGCGGCTTTGGTGGCAGGGGTGGCCGCTGGAGGGGAAGCCCGGCATGGAAAGAAAAAATGAAACAACGATTGGATAAAATGACACCCGAAGAAAGAGAAAAATTTAAAAGCGAATGGAAATCAAGGTGCGGTGGAAGATGGAATATCCACAGCACAACCGATTCAACAACAGATAGGGCTGCAGAATAAATTATTATCCATTTATACTCTTTCTAAATTTACCAGTATGGAAATCTTTGTTTTTAAAACAAATCTTACCAATCATTATCATATCAATAAAGTGAAGCCGGCTTTAAATCTACATTCACAAATCATTCAATGGAATGTTGATCTTCAAGACTGTGATAAGGTACTGCGGGTGGTATCAAATAAAATAGCAGCGCCGGAAATAGAAGCATTAATAAATAATGCCGGATATTTTTGTAAAGAGCTACAATAAATAAGTAATAAAAGATCATACAAAAAAAATCACCGGGCATTTTGAATTGTCCGATGATTTTATGATCAGAAAATATTATTTTTTTGCCGGATAATGCTGAATATGCTCGTCAAATACCACAATTTTACCATTAACCATTTTGGCATCATTAATCATTTCCATAGAATCGGCTTTCCCCTTTTTGTCAACCCAGTTTTGTTTATACCACAAGGTTACCCACTGATCTTTTTTATCACTTGAAATAACCGGTTCCCAATCTTCCATTTTTATACTTACGCTGGTATAGTTTGCCCATGACATATCCAGCAGTGCAGGAATACTGTCATGAGGTAATTTTTTGCGGTATCCATCCAGACGCATATCAACACTATCAGCAAAATAACCAGCACATTCTGTAAGGTTTTTAGTTTCCCAGGCTTTAAGCATTTTCATTACAGTTACTGCATTTTTTTGGTCATCGGCCTGCCAGTTTTTATAAGGCTCTGCCAGTGTGTAAGGATAAATAATCTCCGCGGATGTTGAGGAAGTTATTTTTGTGGAGTCTGAAGATGTACCAGCTGTATTATCACTTTTGCTGTTACAACCAAAAGCAAATAATGCCAGCAGGGGAATAAAAAGCAATTTTTTCATGAATCAAGTTTTTATGGTAAAAAATAAAATGACAAAAAACAGTATTCATCAAAGGATAAAAGAAATATTAAAGCAGGTAAAGGAAAAGTATTATTGGGTAAGATAGATATATAATGTTTACCATGCAAGCCCGAAAACAACAAATTCTAAAAATTATTGTTTAACTGCAGATAGGAATAAACTTCATTTGGGTTTAACCGTCAATTTTCGTAAAAAGCCTCATTGTTTATTTTACTTATCAAAAAACATTCATTTATCTTCGCCGCATTCAATTACAAAAAACCTGAAAATGAAAACTTTTTTTTCGATCTTAACCCTGTTATCTGTTACTTTTTCTGCTTTCGCCCAAACTGCAGATACAAAATCATATGATGATTTAATGAGACAATCACGCAGGGCAAAAACAACCAGCATTATATTTGTTTCTGTAGGCCCGGCTATTGCAGTTGGTGGTGTTGGCACATTAATTTATGGTCTGTTAGAAAATGACCTTGGTAATAGTAATCCTGTTTATGATCAAAATGGAAATTTTATAGGCTACGATACGAAAAAACATACAACTGAAATCGTTGTTGGTGCAGCAGGTACATTGGTGGGAATAGGCTTGGCATTAACGAGTATCCATTTTTCGCATAAAGCAAATGATTTAAAGCGTAAGGCCAGGAAAATGAAATTAAAAACTTCAACAGAACGTATTTCCATTCCGGGTTTGCAAAACGGATTTGCAAATAATAGTACCAGGCAGTTTAAACTTTCGCTGGCAATTCCTTTAGGCAGATAAGTTTATTTTTCAATTATTTAAAAGCCAACTCAATCTTTTTATAAAGAGAACGAGTTGGTTTTGTACTTTAAAATCAGTTTACCAATTACATATTCCTTCTGTACTGCCCGCCAACTGCATATAAAGCATTGGTAATTTGGCCAAGTGAACAATATTTTACTGTTTCCATCAATTCAGCAAAAAGATTTTCGTTATTGATTGCTGCCTGTTGCAAACGCTTTAACATTGCTGCACTTTTAGCTTCATGCCGCTTATGAAATGCCTGGAGCGTTGTTATCTGAAATTCTTTTTCTTCGGTAGTGGATCTGATCACTTCGGTTGGCAAAATAGTGGGACTGCCTTTTTTATTTAAAAAAGTATTTACGCCAATGATGGGGTATTCCCCGGTATGTTTTAAGGTTTCGTAGTACAAACTTTCTTCCTGTATCTTATTACGCTGGTACATACGTTCCATAGCACCTAAAACACCCCCACGTTCTGTGAGGCGGTGAAACTCAGCCATTACCGCCTCTTCAACAATATCGGTTAGCTCTTCAATTAAAAATGCGCCCTGATTTGGGTTTTCGTTTTTGGCGGTGCCCAGTTCTCTGTTTATAATAAGCTGAATGGCCATTGCCCGGCGAACACTTTCTTCGGTGGGAGTTGTAATGGCCTCATCATATGCGTTAGTGTGTAAAGAATTACAATTGTCGTAGATGGCATACAATGCCTGCAGAGTTGTGCGGATATCATTAAAATCAATTTCCTGGGCATGTAAAGAGCGCCCCGAAGTTTGAATATGATATTTTAATTTTTGAGAACGGCTGTTGGCTTTGTATTTATTTTTCATAGCCTTGGCCCAGATACGACGGGCAACACGGCCAATCACACTGTATTCCGGATCCATACCATTACTGAAAAAGAAAGACAGGTTGGGAGCAAAGTCATCAATATTCATTCCCCTGCTTAAATAATATTCTACATAAGTAAATCCGTTTGATAAAGTGAAAGCCAATTGTGTTATCGGATTAGCTCCAGCTTCTGCAATATGATAACCACTGATGCTTACACTGTAAAAATTCTGTATCTGGTTATTAATAAAATATTCCTGTACGTCACCCATCAGCTTTAATGCAAACTCTGTTGAAAAGATACAGGTGTTTTGCGCCTGGTCTTCTTTTAAAATATCTGCCTGCACGGTTCCTCTTACTGTTGTTAATGCTTTGGCTTTTATTTCTTCGTAAATTTCTTTTGGTAATACATCCTGTCCGCTTAACCCAAGCAATCGTAAGCCTAATCCATTGTTGCCTTCAGGTAAAGCTCCCTCCAGATCTCCATCAACAGGAATAATTTCTTTCCCATCTACACCAACATATTTTGGTAAACTTTCAATACCATATTTTATTTTTATTTTTTTATTTACTTCTTCTTTAAGTTTATTTTCCAGAATATATTTTTCACACTGTTGATCAATAGCAGCATTCATAAAAAAAGCGAGGAGCATGGGTGCCGGGCCATTAATGGTCATACTCACTGAAGTCTTGGGATCGCAAAGATCAAAGCCGCTGTATAATTTTTTAGCATCGTCAACAGTTGCAATGCTAACACCGCTGTTACCCACTTTTCCATAAATATCGGGCCTGTGATCAGGATCTTCACCATATAAAGTAACACTATCAAATGCAGTACTGAGGCGCTTTGCAGGCTGCCCTATACTTACATAATGAAAACGCCTGTTGGTTCTTTCGGGGCCACCTTCGCCGGCAAACATACGGGTAGGATCTTCACCCTCCCGCTTTAATGGAAATACACCTGCGGTAAAGGGAAATTCGCCCGGCACATTTTCCTGCAGCTGCCATTTTAATATATCGCCCCAGTCTTTATATTTTGGTAAGATAACTTTTGAAAGTACTGTGCCAGATAAACTTTTATACGTTAATGGCTGTTTAATTATTTTATCACGTACCTTAAATTCATAAAATTCTTTTTGGTAGCGCTCTAAAACAGATGGCCAGTTTTCAATTAATTTTTTACACTCCGGGCCTAACTGTTCTTCAAAAGAAGTTTTTATCTTGTTCAATTCTTTTTTTACGACAACTGATAAAGTGCCAACTGAATTCAAAGTACCATCCAGCTGATATAATTTAGATGCGATCGCAGCCTGTTCTGCAACCCAATTATCATATGCAGAAATAGTTTCTGCAATCTCTGCCAGGTATCTTACTCTTTTCGGAGGTATTATTGTTGATTGACTGGCCGTTTCTTTTGTATGTGCATGATGTTCTATCTCTCCCTTAAATTTTACATTACACTTCTCCGCTACTTTTTCCATCAGCCTTTCAAACAATTCATTCACGCCGGCATCATTAAACTGTGCAGCAATGGTACCGATGATTGGCAACTCTTCATCCTTTGCAGTCCACAATGTATGATTGCGTTTGTATTGTTTGCGTACATCATGCAAAGCATCCAATGCGCCGGCTTTATCAAATTTATTTACACAAACTACATCGGCATAATCAAGCATATTAATTTTTTCCAGTTGCGATGCGGCACCGTATTCGGGTGTCATCACATACATACTGATATCTACATAATCTAAAATAGATGCATCGCTTTGCCCAACACCGGCACTTTCCAAAATAATAAAATCGTAATTCGCAGCTTTGCAAATGTCAATGGCTTCCTGAACATATTCGCTCAATGCTTTATCACTTTCTCTTGTGGCCAGGCTACGCATGTAGGCACGTGGCGACGAGATAGAGTTCATCCTGATCCTATCACCCAGCAAAGCACCACCCGTTTTTTTCTTTGATGGATCAACAGAAATTACGGCGATGGTTTTATCAGCGTATGCATTTAAAAACCGACGGACAATTTCATCTGTAACTGAAGATTTTCCTGCACCGCCTGTTCCTGTTATTCCCAATACCGGAATCTTTTTGGTGGTTGGTTGTTGTCCATTATCTGTTGCAGGCAATCCATTTTCCACATTCGTAATTTGTCTTGCAATTTTCCTTACGTCGTTCACTTCACCTAAAGTCATTTCATTTTTGTACTCCCCATTCCCGTTGAGCGGAAAGTCGCAGGAAAGAATCACATCCTCAATCATTCCCTCCAACCCCATATGCCTTCCGTCATCAGGGCTATAAATTCTGGTTATGCCGTAATTGTGCAGTTCTTCGATTTCGCTTGGTAAAATTGTTCCGCCGCCGCCGCCAAATATTTTTATGTGGCCGCAACCATTTTCGTTAAGCAGGTCTTTCATGTATTTAAAAAACTCCACGTGGCCACCCTGGTAACTGGTAATGGCAATGCCCTGCACATCTTCCTCAATGGCACATTCCACAATTTCCAAAACACTCCTGTTATGACCCAGGTGAATGATTTCGGCACCCTTGCTTTGCATGATGCGACGCATGATATTAATGGCTGCATCATGCCCATCGAACAAAGCTGCAGCGGTTACAATACGTACTTTATTTTGAAGGGTAAAAGGCATAATTAAAAGGTAATTATTTTTTTTTACTTCACACCAGGGCATAAAGCAATACAATCTACCTGTAAAATTACTGATTAAAGGCTGGAAAAAATAATAACAGAAATGAAGGGTTTTCTAATTGCTTTTATTAAACAATGATCCTATATCAACCCAGGTGCCGGCTGAGAAATTAAAGATCCGGTAGTCAACATAAGTTCTTGCCATTAAAAAAGATAACCCACCTTGAAATTCGAATCTGAGGCCCGGTACATTTTTAAATCCAAAACTACCGGTGAAAGCCGGTTCAATAAATATTTTAGCCCTGCTGTTTAAATTATCAAGATTGTAATCACTGATCTGTGTTGGGGTATAACTGGTTTTTATTTTGCTGTAATTTATTATACTGGCTCTTAGAGAAACAGAGCTGGTAAAACTTCCTTTACTTTTGAAAAGCATGGCAGGCTGCAGGTATATTTTTATAATATTTGCTTCGTGATAATTGTAACCGGATTTTTCTGTATCGGTAAAACTGAATTTACCTAAGCCAGCCCCGCCAAAAAACTGGAAGAAAATATTTTTCTTTTCATTGATTGACAGATAATAACCCAGCCCTACCTCTGTAAGGTTTCTTTTATATCGCACTGTTATACTGTCGGGCCCGCCTGATGATTTTTCCCAGCGATAAAAATGGCTGGCCTGTACAGCCCAATTATCTGAGATGGCAACCGCACCCTGCAGATCAAATCCCCGGCTGCGGTTATCAATTGTCTTACCGTCACGTGTTTCCTGGCCGGTTAAATTGGTAGAATAAACTGCACCTATTTTACTGTCGCCTTTTTTTGTAAGCACGGGTACATTATGTGCCGAAGGGCTGTAAATATACCTTGGCGTAGTGCAGGATACTGCAATGATGATTACTGAAATAAAAATTAAAGCTGATAATAAGTTCCTTTTCATGGTCAGTATATTTTAAAGTAAGCAATGTATAATTAAAGATTTCATTTGGAGTTAAATTGCTGCATCTGCCGAAAACAAAAATGTTCATCAATTTGTAGAGATGAACATTTTTCAGGAAACGAATATTAATTTCTCAAAAACAAGTTGGGGTCTCAAGATTTTTACATTTTTTTTTCTTTAATTTATTACTATAGAAAGAAATCCCCGATATAATATTATTTTCAACTAACAGGTGAAAAGCTTTATATATACTTAGGCCTAATTGTTGTCTGAATCATTCAATTTTATAATCCCTGACAATATCTTCAAGCCCTTTAATATTAAGAAATATTATTTCTCTCTTATTTCGGTCAATTAGTTTTTCATCTTCAAAAATGCTTAGTTGCCTGGTAACCTGCTCGGGTGTGGTGCCGGCTATATCTGCTATCCCTTGTCTGCTTAATGAAATATTCAGCATCTTTGTTACAGGGTTCATTCCAAATATTTCATAGCTATAGATAAAAGCCATTGCTACTTTTTCCCTGATATTCATCTGTGCCTGGTTTTTCACTCTTAGCTCTGCTCTTCTTAATTCCGATGCATAAAAAAATATCAGGTTGTAAGCAAATGTCGGGCAATTCAGACATGCTTCATAAAAAAGTTCATTATCAACAAAACAGACAAGCGAGTCGACTAATGCTACAGCATTAAAATAATAAAAAGTTCTCCCCAGTCCACGGTGGCCAAGTATTTGCCCTTCCCGTGCTAACCGAACAATCTGTTCTCTTCCATGTAAAATAGTAGTTACAACTTTTACTCCGCCTTGTTGAATGAAATGTATTCCGTAAATCGGTTCTCCCTCACGAAAGATGGAATCACCTTTTTTATACCAAATCTGGTTTTTGTTCTTCCTGATCTTATTCATCATCTCACCAAAACATCCCAGTTTAATGAAACATTTTTCGTTTTCACAATCATTACATTCTATTATATTTTTCATGTAGGTGAATTCTGATGCAAAAGTATATTCCGCCCGAATCAGGATGAACTGTTATGCTTTAACCGAGGAAATCTGGTTATTCAAATTCAAAATTTATTGTTGAAAAACTTTAACTCCAACCAGTTATTTTTTGCTATAAATTAAAGAACCTTTTATCCCCTGGCTTTAGCCAGAAGATTATTGAGCAGAACAATTTCTTCCCCGTTAATAACCTGTCCTGTTTTTCAGGGCACGATATTTCTTTCGTATTCCTTACCCATTTTCTTTACTTTAAACAGTTGCTTTACCAGGTAAATTATAGAGCCCCAAACGCCGATGATAATGGCTAGCGCTATAAACAATAACCATATTGGTGCCCTGTTTCCGGTTGACCAAAGTGTGCGGTGCCAGAAATTTTGTTCAGCTTTTTGTTTTACTCCCCATGGTACTGATCTTTCAACCACCAGGTTTCCATAGCTGTCATTATCTTCTACTCTTGCAACTAATATAAGATTCCCTTTTTCATCTCCGGGCATGGAGTCTTTTTTAAACTCTGCACTTGCTGTTCCGGTTGAATCGGATGTATAAGTTTCTGCTTCGCCAACCGTTAAATTTCCCAGCAAACGTTTTATACTCAGC
>JAYVEQ010000061.1:0-9600 GCA_043748745.1 Chitinophagaceae bacterium
ACGGCGGACAGGCCATCCGAAAAAAGGCTTCGTAGCTCAATTGAATAGAGCATCTGACTACGGATCAGAAGGTTATAGGTTTGAATCCTATCGAGGTCACAAAGCCTTTCATATTGAAAGGCTTTCTTATTTTTTAAGCTATGAAATTGCAATTCTGGTCAATGGGCAAAGCACATGAATCCTATGTAAAGGAAGCTGTGGAAATGTTTACCAAACGCATCTCTTATTACTATCCTGCTGAATGGAATATTATACCTATGCCCAAACATGCAGCCACCCTAAATGAAATGGACTTGAAGAAAAAAGAAGGAGAAATGATCACCGGCCTGTTACAAAAAGATGATTACCTGGTTTTGCTGGATGAAAAAGGAAAACAACTCAGCAGTGAAGACCTTGCTGATTTTATTCAGCAGAGAGCCAATGAAAGTTTAAAGAATATTATTTTTTTTATTGGCGGGGCTTATGGTGTAAGTGAAGCAGTAAAGAAAAGAGCAAATTATCAATGGAGTTTATCAAAACTGGTTTTTCCTCACCAGCTTGTAAGGTTGATACTGGCAGAACAAATTTATAGAGCCTGCTCAATCAACCGAAACGAAAAGTATCATCACAGTTAAAAAATTGATTTAGATTTGATTTCTTAAATAGTTAATATGAATTTTCAGGATTATCCAATAACCATTTCATTAATTGTTGCCAATGTGATTTTTTCTTTAATCGGGTTTTCCAATGCAGCTATGGTTGATAAAACGATTATGTGGCCTTACCGGGTGGCAAGAGAAAATCAATATATCCGTTTTATTACTTCGGGATTTTTACATGCCGATTTTATGCACCTCATCTTTAACATGTTTACGCTTTTTTTCTTTGGAAGAAATTTAGAAATGTATTTAAGCCTGTATGGCCTGGGTGGCAACCTTTCGTATTTGCTGTTATACTTTTGTGGATTAATTATATCGGATATCCCAAGCTTTATAAAACATAAAGATGATTATAATTACCGGTCACTGGGTGCTTCTGGTGCTGTATCAGCGGTTATTTTTGCCACAATAGTTTTCAGCCCGTGGAGCAGCATTTATTTATATGGCGCTTTTAAAATATCCGCTGCAGTTTATGCCGTACTTTTTATTTTATATTGTGTTTACATGGGAAAAAAGGGTGCAGATAATATCAATCATGATGCTCACTTATGGGGCTCTGTATTTGGGTTGGTCTTTACACTTGTACTTGTCGCTTTTTTACAGCCGGCATTATTTACTGACATCATTAATAATCTTAAACACCCAAGTTTATTCGGCGTTGATTAAAGTGATCTGCAGAATATTTTTTGTTTTACCGGTAATTTTAAAACGGTCATCAATACGTAATCCAACAATCCAGATAATTTTTTTATCCATTTCAATCACCCATGTTTTTTCTTTTTGAGTTAGCGATAGTTTCTGATCAATAAAAAAACGGCTCAGTTTTTTCTTTTTTTGCATGCCCAGCGGGTAGAAGTAATCTCCCTGCTTCCATTTGCGCAAGAGTAAAGGAAATTTAATTTTATCAGCATTCAGTTGGGCTGTTAATTGATTATTGATTATTGAATATTGAATATTGAATATTTTTTTAACTTCCATAGAGCCATCTGCAAATTCTAAATTCCCCTCATCTTCGATCAGGATATTTTCAGCTTCTTTATTTTCATTTGGCGAAATGATGAGCCAGTTTCGGTTCTTAATAACCCGGTGTGTAAATGATTGAATGTATTTTCCGGTATCGCTTTTCAGCAAATTAATAACGTCATCAACCTGGTGGGCCGTAAAGCCAAAATCTTTGATGATCTCATAAACAATGGTTGACAATGATTCTGCCTGCAATAGTTTCAAAACAGGAATATGAATTTCATTTCCTTTCTGCTCCAGTAGCTTTTTCTTATTCAGGTTTACAGCTTGTTTGTAAAGCTTTTCAATATCCCGGAACCGCCGAAGGTTATCTATCAGGTTTTCCTCAACCTGCGGAAAAACTTTTTGCAGGCCCGGAATCAACTGGTTACGAAAATAATTCCTGCTGTATTTATCCAATACATTTGATGAATCTTCAACAAAACGGAGTTTGTTTAATTCAGCAAACGCTATAAGTTCTTCTTTTTTTGCAAACAACAGTGGCCGGATAAGATTTCCCTGTTTGGGTAAAATTCCCCTCAAACCACTGATACCGGAGCCTTTAAAGAAATTCATCAACAGGGTTTCAATATTATCATTGGCATGATGTGCAGTGAGTATACACATGGCAACAGGCAAATGCCTGATGTCGGTTAATTCATAAAACCATTTATAGCGTAATTCTCTTGCAGCAACCTGGATACTTTTTTTATTTTCTTCTGCAAATTTTTCCGTTGCAAATTTTTTTACCAATACCTCAACCGCATATTTTTTACCAAGCGCTTTTACAAAATCTTCATCCCGTTCACTTTCTTTTCCCCGCAATTGAAAATTACAATGTGCAATTACAAAATTATATCCTGCCTGTTTGCAGAGTTCACACAACACAACAGAATCCACTCCTCCGCTGACTGCAAGCAGGAGTTTATCTTTTGGGTGAAAAAGATTTTCTTTTTTTATGTAGCTGGTAAAGTTTTTTAGTAATTTCATATTAATATTTCAGTATGCACAAATTAGAATGGCCCTGCAGAATTATACTTGTTATTAATTGTCTATTTGCTTTACTGGGCTATGTTGCTTTTCTACAAACCAGTTATCAATTAGCATCTCCCCTCATTCCTTCATCAACTGTTCTTCAAATTGCCAAACAATCAATCCTTGCAAGTTTCCCCGGTAGTATTTTACTTATGGTATCTTTATCTTTCTATTTTTTTCAAAAAAGAGTTATGGTTATCATCATAAGTTCACTTGCAATTATCAGTTACTACATTTTATCAAATACTAATTTCGCTTAAATACGTTCCGTAAAGCTATAAAGGTACAAGAGAGTGACACAACGATGATGCTATGAAACACAAATGCCCGTAACACAAAACTACAAACCCAAAACTATTCTTCTTCAATATCCTCCAGAGCCGTCTGCAACTCCATATGTGAATGATGGTCGTTTGCTTTTTTCGCTTCTTCCATGCCCCTTTTATAAATTCTTATCGCTTTATCAAAATCGCCGGCCCGTTCCAATAATTTTCCTAAATGATAATAAGAGCCGATATAGGTTGGCTCCCGCAGCAAAATTTCATTGAACAGTTTACGGGCGTCCTCATCCTTATCAATCTTTATGTATTCCAGTGCCAGCGCATGTTGCAGAAAACTATCCTTGCCCGATGTTTTCATGTATTCCAATAACTTTTCTATCCTGCTCATTAAACAATACTTTTTTTTCGTTTTTTATTCAAAATATCTTCGCAACACTTATCTTTGTATTAGTTGCATAAACAACTTATTTCAGAATTTTTAAATTTACATGCATGAAGATCTTAGTTTGTATCAGTAAAACACCCGATACTACGGCAAAAATAGCCTTCGCCGATAACAATACGAAATTCGCAGCGGATGGAGTTCAGTGGATCATCAATCCATACGACGAATGGTATGCCCTGGTTAGGGCCATTGAATTAAAAGAAGCTGACCCTTCAACAGCCATACATTTAGTTACAGTTGGTACTGCTGATTGCGACCCCATCATCCGTAAAGCACTTGCTTTGGGTGGTGAGGAAGCTACACGTATAAATGCCGACAGCCATGACAGTTTTTTTATTGCTGCTCAAATTGCCGACATAGCAAAAAATGGCAACTACGACCTGATATTTACCGGTAAAGAAACAATTGATTACAATGGTTCATCCATAGGCGGTATGATAGCCGAATTACTTGACCTGCCCTACGTTTCTTATGCTTCAAAATTTGACCTGGAAGCTGGCAATGCTATTATCATTCGGGAGATTGAAGGTGGCGAAGAAACCAATAAAGTGGCTTTGCCATTGGTAATAAGCTGCCAGAAAGGTATGGCCGAACAACGCATTCCAAATATGAAAGGCATTATGGGGGCAAGAAGTAAACCATTGAATGTTGTAGAGCCCATTGCCGCAGATACACTTACTGCAATTGCAACTTTTGAACTGCCGCCTGCCAAAGCCGGTGTTAAACTGGTTTCGCCTGATAAACCGGAAGAACTGGTAAAATTATTACATGAAGAAGCAAAAGTTATTTAATAAAAAGTAAAAGATATTTATGTCAGTATTAATTTTTTTAGACCAATCAGAAGGACACATCAAAAAATCATCTTTTGAAGCTGCCAGTTATGGTGCCAAAGTTGCTGAACTAGCGGATACAACTGCCGAAGCAATTGTTTTAGGCAATGTTACAGACGACTTAACAACATTAGGGAACTATGGTATTAAAAAAGTGCACACGGTAAAAAATGATGCACTAGATCATGTAGATGCCCAGGTATTTACCAAAATACTAGCAGATGCAGCAAAAGCTTTAGATGCTAAGGTGATCATCTTCTCCAATAATTTTAATGGTAAAGCCATTGCCCCACGATTAAGTGTAAGATTGAAAGCAGGTTTGGTTTCGGGTGCTGTTGCATTACCGGATTTAAGCAATGGATTTACGGTTAAGAAAAATGTTTTCAGCGGTAAAGCATTTGCCCATGTTACCATCAGCACCGATGTTAAGATCATTTCTCTTAATCCGAATTCATATACCATTACAACAACTGATGCTGTTGCTGAAGTTGCTGAATTTACTGCAACCGTAGATGCTGCAAAAGTTCAGGTTACATCAACTGATAAAGTGGTTGGCGAAATTCCATTGAGCGAAGCAGAAATAGTTGTAAGCGGTGGCCGTGGTTTAAAAGGGCCCGAAAACTGGGCCATGGTTACCGATCTTGCAAAATTATTAGGTGCAGCAACAGCCTGTAGCCGCCCGGTTGCCGACAGCGACTGGCGGCCGCATCATGAACACGTAGGACAAACCGGCCTTGCCATTGCACCCAATTTATATATCGCCATTGGTATTTCAGGAGCTATTCAGCATCTTGCCGGAGTTAACAGAAGTAAAGTGATTGTGGTAATTAATAAAGACCCTGAAGCCCCCTTTTTTAAAGCTGCTGATTATGGTATTGTTGGCGATGCATTTGAAGTAATGCCAAAAATCATAGAGGCAGTAAGGAAATTAAAACAGTCATAATTTTACAATTAATAAATATTGCTCTTATATTTAAAGCCTTTCAGTTAAATTTGAAAGGCTTTTGATTTATATTTGCTGACGAAATAATTTTTGTATTAGAAGGATTGGGATATGAAAAAAATAGAATTGGAAATAGTGGCGCTATCACACAGTATTACACAAACACATTCTTATGCAGTTGTGTTGGGTGAAATAAATGGTTTACGTCGCCTGCCGATTGTTATAGGTGGCTTTGAAGCACAGGCAATAGCTGTTGCTTTGGAACGCATGAATCCGAGCAGGCCCCTTACACACGATCTGATGAAAAATTTTATGATGGCTTTTAATGTAGAGTTACATGAAGTAATCATCAACGATCTGCAGGAAGGGATTTTTTACAGTAAACTGGTTTGCAGTTCGGCAAACGATACGGTTGAAATTGATTCCAGAACGTCAGATGCATTGGCACTGGCAGTCAGGTTTGGCTGTCCCATTTTTACGTATGACACTATTTTAGACCAGGCGGGTATTTTAATGGAAGATGATGGAAAAACAAAATCCACAAATCCGGTCACAACAGAAACCGGTGGCAGTGATGATCTGAAATCCCTGTCACTCGAAGATCTTGAAGCATTGCTCACCGAAGTGCTGGACCATGAAGATTATATACGGGCGATAGCCATACGGGATGAAATAAAAAGTCGGAAGAAAAAATAATTAATAATTATTCTGTCAATTTCACAATCATTCTTAATTTTTAATACAACTTTTAAAAATGGTTGTTTTCCCCAATTGTAAAATAAATATCGGCTTACATATTCTCCGCAAAAGAGATGATGGATTTCATGATATTGAAACTGTTTTTTACCCTGTAAAATTTACAGATGCACTTGAAGTTGTTCCCGTTAAAGAAAATGAGCCTGAAGTTGAATTTACCGGAACAGGTTTAGTTATAGATGGTAATGCAGCAGATAATCTTTGTATTAAAGCTTTCCATTTACTAAAAAAAGATTTTCCGCTACTGCCTGCTGTAAAAATACATTTGCATAAAGTAATTCCAATAGGAGCCGGACTGGGCGGAGGTTCTGCCGATGCAGCCTTTATGCTTAAATTATTGAATGATAAATTCAAACTTTCACTTTCAACATCACAATTAATAAATTATGCACTACAACTTGGCAGTGATTGCCCGTTTTTTATCAATAATAAACCCTGCCATGCAACCGGCCGTGGCGAAGTATTGAAAGAAATATTATTAGATTTATCAGCCTACAAAATTGTTTTGATCAATCCCGGGATTCATATAAATACGAGTTGGGCATTTTTGCAACTGTCAGACGGTTTCAAACCATCAGACAGGGTAATTAAATCCATCAAAGAAATTATACAACAACCCATTGAAACCTGGAAAAATGAATTAACAAATGATTTTGAAAAACCGGTTTTTTCAGTTCATCCACAGGTAAAAGAAATTAAAGATGAATTATATAAACAGGGCGCATTATATGCAGCCTTGAGTGGAAGCGGCAGTACAGTATATGGCATTTTTAAAGTTGATTTTTCAACTGCAGTTTTTTCGACAAATAACTATTTTATTAAAATCATAAATTAGTTTTATCTTGCATAAAACTTAAAGTAATTAAACAGCTGTATAACATACCATCTTTTTTAAACAGCAATCTCGATCTGCTCAACCATCGAGGATAAACCTGCCCCCCTTTCTGTTTAATGACGGAAAGGATAAGTCCCTGTGACTTTATTTTTTAAACTTTCCTGCATATTAATTTTACTACAATGAACTCAACAATTTCTGTTACCGCCAATACACAACATTATTTAGACCTTGAAGAAAAATATGGTGCACACAATTATCATCCGCTGCCGGTTGTTTTAAACCGTGGCGAAGGTGTTTTTTTATATGATGTAGATGGTAAAAAGTATTATGATTTTTTAAGTGGCTATTCCGCCGTAAACCAGGGTCATTGCCATCCCAAAATTATTGCAACATTAATTGAGCAGGCTCAAAAACTCACGCTTACTTCAAGGGCTTTTCACAGCAACTTATTGGGCGAATTTGAAAAATATATTACCGGGTACTTTGGCTATGACAAAGTATTAGCAATGAACTCCGGAGTGGAAGCAGTTGAAACTGCCATAAAACTTGCACGAAAATGGGCTTACGAAGTAAAGGGAATTTCTTCAGGCAAAGCCAGGATCATTACCTGTGCAGGGAATTTCCATGGCAGAACAATTAATGTCATCTCATTCAGCACCGACCCTGCTGCAAAAAATAATTACGGGCCTTTTATTGATGGCTATGAAATAATTCCTTTTAATGATCTGACTGCATTGGAAAAAGCCTTTCAGGATAAAAACGTTGCTGCATTTTTATTTGAGCCCATACAGGGTGAGGCAGGTGTTGCAGTACCGGACGAAGGATATTATAAAGGTATTAAAGCATTATGCATAGAATATAATGTGCTGATGGTTGCTGATGAAATACAATGTGGCCTTGCCCGGACAGGAAAGATGCTGGCCTGCGATCATGAAAATGTTCGCCCGGATATTTTGATCCTGGGAAAAGCATTAAGTGGCGGCGTATTACCCATTAGTGCTGTTTTATGTGATGATGAAATTATGTTGACAATTAAACCCGGAGAACACGGAAGTACCTATGGAGGAAATCCGTTGGCATGTGCCGTTGCAATTACGGCATTACAGATTTTGAAAGATGAAGACCTGGCTGCCAATGCTGAGGCTATGGGAAATTTGTTACGCAGCGAATTAGAAAAAATAAATTCTCCGTTTTTACAAAAAGTTAGAGGCAGGGGTTTATTAAATGCGATCGTTATAAAACATACTAACCCTGATGCAGCCTGGGAATTGTGTTTGTTATTAAAAGAAAACGGCTTACTGGCAAAGCCAACACATGGCGATAAGATACGTTTTGCCCCACCTCTGATTATTACAAAAGAACAGGTGCTGAAATGTGTTACCATAATTGATAAAAGTTTAAAACAACTTGATTAAAATAATTTCAATCAACTGCCATAATAATCTTAAGCGTAAATTTTGGCTTACAAAATATTATCTTCGGTCAATAAACCAATTTTATGGATACCCATCTTCATCATGATCATATTGAATCACATTTAAAAAGTTCCGACTTATTAAGAGACGTAGTTATTGGCATGAGCGATGGCTTAACCGTTCCCTTTGCACTGGCAGCAGGTTTAAGTGGTGCTGTTGATCAAAGCAGTATAATTGTAATTGCAGGCATTGCAGAAATTGCAGCAGGCAGTATTGCCATGGGGCTGGGTGGTTATCTTGCCGGAAAAACAGAACAGGATCATTACAGCAGTGAAGTGAAAAGAGAATATGATGAAGTAGAAAACCTGCGCCATAAAGAGATTGAAGAAACCAAAGAGTTTTTTGCCAATATCGGCTTAAGTCCTGCTTTACAGGATCAGGCCACAGCAGAAATTGCGCAGGACAAAGACCTCTGGGTAGATTTTATGATGAAATATGAATTGGGTTTGGATAAACCCGATCCCAAAAGAGCAACAAAAAGTGCTTTGAATATCGGGCTTTCCTATATTGCCGGTGGCATCATTCCTTTAAGCCCGTATTTTTTTATTGCAGATTCTACGGAAGCTTTGAAAATATCAGTTATTGCCACTTTAGTTTGCTTGTTTGTTTTTGGATATTTTAAAAGTAAGATCACCGGAGTTAATCCATTATGGGGAGCTATAAAAGTTACCTTAATTGGTGCAATTGCTGCTGCTGCTGCTTTTGGCGTTGCCAAGCTGTTTGAAATACATTGATCCGGAATAAACTTACAGATGATGTTTATGATTGCTTGAAATATTTTCCATCGTCCATTCCACTTTTTTTTCAAACGCATGTTTACGAACATCGCAGTTTGTTTTGGTGCAGATATTACAGGAAAAATCCAGGCAGCCATCTGAATGTACAAACAGTTCTACGGATTCACCATAATCTTTTTTTACAAGGCTGGATAAGGCATCTATTTCTTTATGTGCCTCATGTACATTCAAATACCAAGGCACTGTAAGATGACAATCCATATGTAATATGCTGCCATACTTTATTAACCTGAGGTTATGCAGGTCTATCCAGTTTTCCCTGCGGTTTTTATTCAACATCACCACCATTTCTTTAAGTAATGCCGTATCGGCTTCATCCATAATACCGGCGACAGAGCTTCGTAAAATTTTATACCCCGTAAAAATGATGAAGAAGGAAAAAAGAATGGCTACTGCACTATCAAGCCATACCAGCCTGGTTATTAAGATCAATATAAGGCCTACAACAATTCCTAATGTTGACCAGGTGTCTGTTTGCAGGTGTTTACCACTTGAAATTAACGCCAGCGAGTTATTCTTTTTACCCGTTTTAATACAAACAGCACCGGCGATATAATTAA
>JAYVEQ010000062.1:0-9485 GCA_043748745.1 Chitinophagaceae bacterium
GTGCACAGGGCCGTTTTGGCCAGGCTGTAACTTCTACCGAAAACTCGATAATAGTAAATGGCCACGAAGTAAAAGTATATGCACAAAAAGATCCGGCTCAAATTCCATGGGGATCTCATGATGTGGATGTGGTTATTGAAAGCACCGGTTTCTTTACCGATAAAGTAAAAGCCGAGGCACATATTACTGCCGGAGCAAAAAGAGTTGTTATATCGGCACCTGCAACCGGTGATCTGAAAACAGTTGTATTTAATGTTAACCATGCAATACTTGATGGCAGCGAAACCATCATCAGTTGTGCCAGTTGTACCACCAACTGTTTGGCACCAATGGCAAAAACACTGAATGACAGTTTCGGCATTGCTTCCGGTATCATGAGCACTATTCATGCTTATACAAATGATCAGAATACATTAGATGCTCCGCATCCTAAAGGAGATCTGAGAAGGGCAAGGGCTGCTGCTGCAAATATTGTTCCTAACAGTACCGGTGCGGCCAAAGCAATTGGTTTGGTTTTGCCGGAGTTGAAGGGGAAATTAGATGGAGGTGCACAAAGGGTTCCTGTTATTACCGGTTCTGTTACTGAATTATATTCTATCTTAAATAAAACAGTAACTGCCGAAGAGGTTAATGCTGCTATGAAAGCTGCCAGCAATGAAAGCTTTGGTTACAATGAAGATGAAATTGTGAGCAGTGATGTTATCGGCATTACATTCGGTTCTTTGTTTGATGCAACCCAAACCAAAGTACAAACTGTTGGCGACAAGCAATTGGTAAAAACCGTAAGCTGGTACGATAATGAAATGAGTTATGTATCGCAGCTGGTACGTACGGTTCATCATTTTGCAAAATTGATCAAGTAATATTTTTCAATAATTTCTTCACCGCAGAGGCGCTGAGACGCAGAGGAAAAATACTCAGCGACTTTGTGACTCTGCGGTTTAATTTTATAAACAACGTTTATGTCAAAATTCAGCGACTTCAATTTTTCGGGTCATAAAGCCCTTATCCGTGTTGATTTTAATGTACCACTGGATGGGCATTTCAACATTACCGATGATACCCGGATGACAGCAACCATTCCAACCATTAAAAAAATTCTTGCAGATGGTGGCAGTGTTATTTTGATGAGCCATTTGGGCAGACCAAAAGGAGGTCCGGAAGATAAATTCTCATTAAAGCATTTGGTGAATCCTCTGTACAGTTTACTCAATGTCGGGCATACAAACCCAACAATTGGGGATCGCAGCACCAGGGTATTTTTTGCAAATGACTGTATTGGTGAACAAGCTATACTTACCGCATCTATGTTAAAGCCTGGTGAAGTGTTGTTGCTGGAAAACCTTCGGTTTCATCCGGAAGAAGAAAAAGGTGATGAAGCATTTGCTGAAAAATTAAGCAAGCTGGGAGATGTGTATGTTAATGATGCATTTGGTACAGCACACCGGGCTCATGCATCAACAGCCGTTATTGCTAAATTTTTTCGGGCAGATAAAAGGATGTTTGGATTATTAATGAATGCTGAAGTATTGAGTGCTGAAAAAGTTTTGCATAGTGCTGAAAAACCTTTCACCGCAATCATCGGGGGCGCAAAGGTTTCTGATAAAATACTTATCATCGAAAATTTATTGGAAAGAGCAACAGATATCATAATAGGAGGTGGTATGGCATATACTTTTTTAAAAGCGAGAGGGGGTAAAATAGGTTCATCGCTTTGCGAAGATGACCGTTTGCAAACAGCACTGGATATTTTAGAAAAAGCAAAACAAAAAAATGTAAGTATTCATTTGCCTGAAGATTCTGTTATTGCCGATAAGTTTGCTGCTGCTGCCCGTACAGATGTTCGTCCGAGTGACGCCATACCTGACGGATGGATGGGTTTGGATATTGGTCCAAAAGCAACGGGAATCTTTAACGAGATAATTGGTAAATCAAAAACCATTTTATGGAACGGCCCGATGGGAGTTTTTGAAATGGAAAAATTTCAGCAGGGAACAAAAGCTGTTGCAGAAGCCGTTGCAGCATCAACTGCAAATGGCGCATTCAGTTTAGTTGGGGGTGGTGATAGTGTTGCTGCAGTAAATAAATTTCACCTGGCTGATAAAGTAAGTTATGTAAGCACCGGCGGTGGTGCCATGCTGGAATATTTTGAAGGCAAAACCTTGCCGGGCATTGCAGCCATTAAAGATTAACAGGTTTACAAGGTTACTTTTAATCTGCAGGCAGAATTAATCTCCGGAATAGAAAAAGTATATTAATTTTAACTTCTTAACACTTAAACAAAAAAATTATGAAAAGTACAGGATTGTTGATATTGGTCGGAATACTTGTTATCCTTGGTTTTTGGGGATGCAATGGTTATAACGGTTTAGTAACCGCAGACCAGGATGTAAAAAAAGTATGGAGTAATGTTGAAACCAATTACCAGCGCAGAACAGATCTTTATAGCAGCATCATCAAAACGGTAGAAGCTTCTGCAAATTTTGAAAAATCTACCTTGCAGGCCGTGGTAGAAGCAAGAGCAAAAGCTACTTCCATTAATGTTGATATCAATGATCCGGCTTCACTGGAAGCTTATCAAAAAGCACAGGCAAACCTGCAGGGCTCTTTCAGCAGGCTGATCGCTTCTTTTGAAGCATATCCCGATCTTAAAACCACGCAGGCTTTCCGTGATTTTCAGGCACAGATCGAAGGAACAGAGAACCGCATCAATATTGCCCGCCAGGATTACAATAAATCTATTGAAGCATATAATTTAAAGGTAAAACGTTTCCCCAAAAATATATTGGCCGGAATATTCGGGTTTAAAGAAAAACCATTTTATAAAGCAGATGCCGGCAGCGAAAAAAATCCTGATATCAAATTTGATATAAAATAATCATTTTACTTTCAAAACCCCTTTCTGTATGAAAGGGGTTTTGATAAGTAATTTAAAAACTCCTGCATGTTTTCTTTATTTAAAAAGAAAGAATTTTTTTCTGCCGAAGAAAAAGCACAGATTGTGGAAGCCATACGTATGGCCGAAAAGGAAACCAGCGGCGAAATAAGAATTTATGTAGAAAGTAAAAATCCTTTTGTTGATGCCATTGACCGGGCAACTGAAATCTTCTTTAAATTAAAAATGCAGAATACCGATCACCGCAATGCGGTGCTTTTGTACATTGCCATGGATCATCAGGAGCTGGCATTGTTTGCTGATGAAGGGATTTATCAAAAAGCAGGAGCAGAATACTGGAATGCTGCTGTTAAAAATATGATTGCGCAGTTTACAAAAGAAAATATCAGTAACGGAATAGAGCAATGTGTAAAACAGATAGGTGAAACCTTAAAAGAAAAGTTCCCTTACTCACCAACTGAAGATAAAAATGAATTGCCCGACGAAATTGTTTTTGGCAAATGAGAAAATAAAAATACAATAGGTTATTTAAACAAATAATGAAAAAACTCCTTTCTATATTTATATTACTGCTGGTATATGCTGTTTCCTTTTCGCAAAATATATTTGACCTGGATAGTTTACTCAAACAAAAACCTCCTACCCAACTGGTTAATGATTTTACCGGTACACTTACCCCCGATCAGAAACAGGCACTTGAAAATAAATTGGTAGCATTTGATGACAGCACATCTACACAAATAGCTGTTGTTATCATTCCTTCTTTAAACGGAAATGATATATCTGATTATAACGTAAAACTGGGCAGGGCATGGGGTGTTGGCGGAAAAGAATTCAGTAATGGTGTTGTTTTACTCATTGCTAAAGGCGATCGTAAACTAAATATTGCAACAGGATATGGTGTAGAAGGCGCATTGCCTGACATAACCGCCAAACATATTATTGATAATGTAATTGTCCCAAACTTCAAAGGAGATGATTATTACCGGGGCATTGAAGAAGGAACCGATGCGATCATACAGGCTGTAAAGGGAGAATATAATGTACCCAGGAGTTATGGGAAAAGAGGCCCCTCCACTGGCAGGATTATTTTTATTATTATCATCATCATTCTTTTTCTTGTCTTTGGAGGTAGAAAAGGCGGTGGTGGTTCATTCATGAGCCGCCGTGGTTTTGCTGCCTGGACAATTGGTAATATGCTTTTGGGAGGAGGAAGTGGTAGTGGGGGCGGTTGGAGCGGAGGCGGTGGAGGAAGCTCAGGTGGTTTTGGCGGCTTTGGCGGTGGCAGCTTTGGTGGCGGCGGAGCAAGTGGCAGTTGGTAAATAAGGATAAAGAAAACCGGATGCAAGATACTGGATGCAAGATACTGGATGCAAGATATGGGATTCTCCGATCCAGGATCAAGCATTTAAAATAAAAAAGCATCCTCATCATGGGGATGCTTTTTTATACTTATTATTTTTTTATTTATTTCAATCCTGCAGCAATATAATCTTCAATCTCTTTTCCTTTTGCTTTTCCTAATTTGGTTAATCCGCCTTTAATAGTTGGGTCAACAAATCCCCTGAATTGCTCCGGAACTAAATTGCGGAATTTAATGATCAGGTCAATTCCTTTTTTTACATTGCTGAAGTTACTAACTTTTTCAAGATAGCCGGCAAAGGTTCCACAGGCACCAACTTTCTCCTGGCTTAATGGCATCTTTTCAAAACGTAAGGCAATAAAATCAAAATCGGATTCTGTTCCATTGTTCATGATTATTTCACTTACAACTGTACCCAGGTCTCCTTTTGCATCGGCACTGTATTTTTTTGCCAATAGATATGCATTTGCAGGTTCCAGGGCTTCAAGCCCCTGTAATGCAGAACCGGCAACACTGTAGGAAGAATCATTAACATTGCTTTTAAAAAAAGACAGATACTTAAAATCACTTGTTCCGGCTAAAAAATCAATTGCGGCAGCCTTAGTTTTTTTATCTTTCTCATTGTTGGCAATTGCTTCTATTGCAATGATCACGTCAGCATCTTTTGCAAATTTTGATTTGCCTAATTTTTCGATTGTACTCTTTACTAATGGAGAAAATTTATCTTTTAAACCTTCTGTTAATTCTTTCATATCTTTTTTCCCAAAATAATCAAGCGCTTCCCTGCGGTCTAAATAAAGTGGAGCATGGCGGTATTGAAAAATATAATTGTCCGCAGTTTTATTATCTGTTTTTGCCCACAGTATTACTTTATCAGCATCTACATTTATCAGATCAGGCTTTTGTGTGTAATTAAAAGTAAACGTATCGGTCTTATTTTCCACCCACACTTTGTAGCGTTTTTTATTGTTACCATTATAAACGTCAATGGCAAGGGGAATACGGAAAACCTTATCGGTCTTCTGTGTTTGTTCAATAACAACAGAAGCTTTACCGGCAGCATCATCATAATTGTAATTAATTTTAACAACCGGGTGGCCGCTTCCATAAAACCATTGGTTCCAGAACCAGTTCATATCCTGCCCCGTAACTTCTTCAAAAGCCAGACGCATTTGTCCTGATTCGCCGGGTTTAAATTTATTCGTTGTTAAATAATTATTCAGTGATTTAAAGTAAGCATCATCACCAACATAATTACGCAGCATATGATGTACACGACCACCTTTTTGATAGCTCACCAGGTCAAATACATCTTCTTTATCTGCATACCTGAATCTAACGAGATCTTTTTTACTTTCATTTGGATTAGAAAGATATGCCTGCAGTCCTTGCTGGTTTTCTTCATCACCGGCATCTTTTCCATGTTTGTATTCTGTCCATAATGTCTGGCTGTAGTCGGCCATTGATTCATTAACCGTAATATTGCTCCAGCTTTCGCAGGTAACCAGATCACCAAACCATTGGTGAAATAGTTCATGACAGATTACTGTTTCCCAGCTGTTTCCATCGGTTAATTGTCTTGCATTCTGATAAGCACTTTCCTGGTGTAAGGTGGCGGTAGTATTTTCCATTGCGCCGCTTACATAATCTCTTCCTACAATCTGTGAATATTTAGGCCAGGCATATTCAACACCTAATTTATCTGAATAAAATTTTATCATTTCAGGTGTAAGCCCGAATACGCCCCTTGCATAAGGAGCCTGGTCTTTTTCAACATAATAGCTTACTTCTTTTCCTTTGTAGCTGTCTTTAATAATGGCAAAATCACCAACACCCATAAAAAATAAATACGGGGCATGCGGCAGGTCCATTTTCCAATAATCAGTACGGGTACCATCTGCATTTTTTTTCTGGCTGATCAATAAACCATTGCTGAGTGTTACATATTTTGCCGGTACGGTCATATAAATTTCATCGGTAGTTTTCTGGTTGGGTTTATCAATGGTAGGCATCCAAACACTATTGGCTTCAGTCTCTCCCTGTGTCCATATTTGTATGGGCTTATCTTTTACATCTCCTTTGGGGTTGATAAAATACAAACCTTTAGCATCATTGATAGCAGCGCTCCCTTTCACTTTTATTTCATTGGGTTTACTAACATAATCAATATAAACAGTGTAGTTTTCACCGCCTTTGTAATTTTTATCCAGGGTAATTCTTAACTCCATTCCGTTATAGGAATATTTTAATGCGGATTTAGCCGCTCCTTTCATAATGGCCACTTCTTTAATATCCATTCCTTTGGCATCCAGTAAAAGGGAATCGGTATTATAGAAATGTGGTTTTAAAGTTATCCATGCCTTGCCATAGAGGTATGCTTTGTCATAATCAAACTTTACATCCAGTTTAGTATGTACCAGGTCATTAATTCTGGGGTTCGATCCCCGGTATATTTTTTTCCAAGAAGTATCACTGGGTTCAGCACCAAACTGGGCCTTCATAAAAAAAGGTACTGCAGCCAGTACAAGTAAAAAAAACATTTTTTTCATACATGAAATTTAGAGTGCAAAAATAAGCAGGTGAAGGTTAAAGCAACGTCAATTTTTATTTAAATGGTAAAAGCATGGCATTAATAAGTATTTTTGACTGGGTTAATGATGATAAAAAATGCATGAAATTCGCTTGAGATCAACGCTGATAATTTTTCTTTTATTCCTGCTGTCACTGGGTCTTCAGGCCCAGCAAAACAGGTTTATTTATTTGCAGACTGAAAACAAACAACCATTTTATATTAAAATGGATAAGAAAATTTTTAGTTCTTCTGCCTCAGGTCATATAATAATTTCAAAGTTAATAGATAGTATTTATCAACTTACGATTGGATTTCCTGAGAACGAATGGCCAGAACAAAATGTTACAGTTTCATTAATAAATGCTGATGCCGGATTTTTTTTAAAAAACCTTGGAGAAAAAGGATGGGGCCTGATCAATCTTCAAACTAAGCAGATATTAATGTCTGAAAAGAAACCAGGTGCAGATGACAATTTGGAAAAAATAACTAACAATGATGAATTTGCAAAAATTTTATCTTTAGTTGTAAATGATCCTTCTATTCTTCAGAATAATTTAATTAAAAATGAAACTGCAATTGTAAATTTTAAACCGGATGATAAAATTGAATCAAAGGCAGTTGACAGCGAAGCTGTAAAGCAACTTACATTAGAAGTAAGCAACGGAAATGTTGAACTTAAACAAGACGCAATATCGAAATTGATGTATGATAGTACCGGTGAAGGAGTAATAATAAAATATTTAGACATTGTAAATAACAATTCAGATACTGTGAATGTATTTATACCTGCCGATAAAGCTGCTGCCTATAATGAACCTGAAAAACCAGGTGAAAGACCTAATGCAATAAAAGTAAAAGAGGGGGGAAAAAATAAAGATTCAAGATTTATTGATATGGAATTACAAAACCCTAATCTACAAAAAGATACTGCTTTAATAAAATTGGAAGAAATAGTTATTAATGATAAAAAGACGGATATTAAAAAACAGGCAGAACCTGATCGGGATAGTTTAGTAAAGAATTCAAATGGCAGGGTTTTTATGATAAACTCTGATTGCAAGAAAACTGCAAATGAAAAAGATTTTCTGAAACTGCGTAAACAAATGGCTGAAGCTGATGAATATAAATTAATGATAAAAGCTGCCAATAAGCAATTTATTATTACCTGTTTTACAACTGAACAAATTAAAAACCTGGGATTCCTGTTTTTAAAAGAGGAAGAAAGGTATAAGTTTTTTGTTGCAGCATTTCCATTTGTTGCTGATACACACAATTATGCTTCATTGCAGGATCAGTTGACCGATAATTATTATATTGTAAGGTTTAAAGCAATGGTAAATCATTAAAGTAAAATATAGTTGAACAATTAAATTATGCCACGTTATTTTATTGAAGTCTCATATAAAGGCACAAATTATTCAGGATTTCAAATACAGTATAATGCTAATTCTATCCAGGCAGAAATAGTAAAAGCTTTGGAAATATTCTACAAGCAAAAATTTGAATTAACCGGTTCATCACGTACAGATGCAGGTGTTCATGCCTTTCAGAATTTTTTTCATTTTGATACTGAATTAGACTTGTCTGATGATTCATATAATCTTAATGCTATTTTGCCGGATGATATAGTTATTAATAGGATATTTAAGGTTGATGAAAAAGCACATTGCCGTTTTGATGCAATAAGCAGGGAGTATCATTATTATATATACAGGCAAAAAAATCCATTTCTACTTGGGAGGGCTTATTATTATCCATATACATTGGATATTGAACTGTTAAAGAAGGCTGCAGTAGAAATATGCTCTCAAACTGATTTCACCAGCTTTTCAAAACGTAATACACAGGTCAAATCATTTTTGTGTAAAATACAAGCAAGTGATTGGGTTCAGGAAGCAGATTGTTTGATTTATAAAATAAAAGCAAATCGTTTTCTTCGCGGAATGGTAAAAGGCCTGGTTGGCACAATGTTACAAATTGGAAGTAATAAGATTACTCTAGAAGATTTCAATGGAATCATTAAAGCTAAAGATTGTACAAAAGCTGATTTCTCGGTACCTGCAGATGGTCTATTCCTCTATAAAGTAGGGTTTCAAAAATTTAATTAAGACATACAATCATTTTTTCGGCAAATTTTAACTTTCAGAATCTATATAATAGATCTATTAATAAGGCTTAATAATAGCAAAAATTGTTAAAACAAATTCTTTCCGAAAAAATTATAAAAAAAATGATAAATGCTGTAACTCAGTACAGTCTAACATTTTGCTCGATATAGACAGTTGATTTTCAAGTTTGTTAATAACTAATTTACAGATTTATTTTGGTGACAGTTTATCCACCCTTATCTTTGCCGTCCGCTTTTGAAAAAAAGCCAAGTTCTTAGAAAAAAATCTCTCCAAATTTTTCAAATATTTTTCTAAAATAATGAAGATAAATTTGGGTGATAAAATAAAGGCCCTTACCTTTGCACTCCCAATTAAAAAAGGGGGCAAAAAGTAAAGCCAAAAGATCTTTGAAAGTTTGGAAACAGCAGCAAATAATTATTTGATTATCAAGGTAATGTTAGCGCAAATATTAATTTAGAATTTGACGTTAATTTCCAATGAAATTACACAGTCAGATCATAACAACTCATTTACAATGGAGAGTTT
>JAYVEQ010000063.1:0-9458 GCA_043748745.1 Chitinophagaceae bacterium
CAAACAATGTACCACCTGCAGCCAAACCCAGCCAGCTTAAGAATGCAGAACGGCTTATTCCGTCGCCACTCATGCCTTCCACGTCGGTATTATTAAAAAATAATTTCCCGGCGATCCATTGTATGCCTCTTCTGATATCATCTACAAAAAAGAAAAGTGCAGCAACAAGTTTGGCTAAAAATAATCCGATAACAGTTGCAAATAAATAAGTTCTTATTTTCTTACCTAAAAAATTATGATCGGTATAAACAAATATTAAAAAACTGATAACCGCAATAACTGAAAGTGCCCAGTAAACTGCATAAATAATAATTTTAATTCTGGGTGAGGCAGATTGACTTACAGTTTTTATGGCCTGGAAGATATAAGTATCCAGTAAAAGGGAAAATGTAATAGTGATGAAAACTCCTAATGGTGTACGCATGTAAAAAAGTTGAAAAATTTAAGGTTGCAAGTTTAAAGTTTTGGCGTTAAGGGCTCCCCAACTGATGAATTCATCCAACTGATGATTAATTGCTTTAAGGGTATTTTCATCTATGATTTTTCCGGAGGATGAAATTAATTTATCAACAACTGAGATCGGTAACCGGTTTGGATGCACAGTTATTTTTAAATAATTCAACACATCAGCCAAATGATCCATACCCCTTAAATTTCCTGCACGCCCTGTTGATAACCCAGTAAGCAGCGCCTTTTTATGAAACCATATTTCATGAGACCGGCTGCTGTCGAACAGCATTTTTAATACCCCCGGAAAACTGCCATTATATTCCGGCGAAATAATGATAAAAGCTGTAGTGGGTATCAGCATTTCATTTTCGATCCTTTCTAAATCAGCACTATAATGCAGCATATCCAGATCTTCCAGCGATAAAACCCCGGCTTCAATCCCTTTCCCCTGTAAAATATGCTGATATTCCTTTGCTATTTTATATGTATTACTCCCCTTTCTGTTAGTGCCCGATATTATGGTTATCATAATTTTTCCTTTTCTTATTTAATTCAAATTTTTATATATTACAATTAAGCTGATTCTTTGTTCGCCATTATTATGCCGATTGGTTAAATTTGCCAACCTGACAGCAAATTAACAGCCAAAGAACCGGTTTTATAAGAAGACGGTTGGAAAAAGAAAATATTTTATCAAAGTATGAAGAAGTGGAGTTGGTAACAAAATTTGGATAAACTAAAATGATAATTGGGGTACATTACAATACCTTTGGCATTATTAAAACTGTTGGCCGTTAATCGTTGGCCCTTGGCCGAGAAGAACACTTTTCAGCTAATTACCATCATCTAACTTCAACCAACGAACAACCAACAACGATCAACTAATTATGGCAAAAATAATAGGAGTAGCAAATCAAAAAGGTGGTGTAGGTAAAACAACAACTGCCATTAACCTGGCAGCAAGCCTGGCGGTACTGGAATTCAAAACACTTTTGGTTGATGCAGATCCACAGGCAAACAGCACTACAGGTACGGGTTTCGATCTGCATAATATCACACTCAGCCTTTACGATTGCATGGTAAACGAAGCCAAAGCAAAAGATGTAATATTAAAAACAGAGCTTCCTTTTTTAGATCTGTTGCCTTCACATATTGACCTGGTAGGAGCCGAAATTGAAATGATCAATTATCCCAACCGGGAAACTGTTTTAAAGAAAATACTGGACCCCATCAGGAGTGAATATGAATTTATTGTGATCGACTGTTCACCCTCATTAGGTTTGATAACAGTAAATGCATTAACAGCAGCCGATAGTGTGGTTGTACCTGTACAAACCGAATTTTTTGCGTTGGAAGGTTTGGGCAAACTTTTGAACACTATTAAAATTGTTCAAAACAGGTTGAATACCGAATTAAAGATCGAAGGTATTTTAATGACCATGTACGATGGTCGCCTTCGCCTTTGTAACCAGGTGGTAAGTGAGGTGCGCCGGCATTTTGAAGATATAGTTTTTAACAGTATCATCCATCGGAATACAAGATTAAGTGAAGCGCCAAGTTTTGGTAAGCCCGTAATTTTGTACGATGCAGATAGTAAGGGTTCAATTAATTATCTGAACCTGGCTAAAGAAATTTTACAGAAAAATAACATGACCAAAATCAAAGAAGAAGACAGGATCATGGAATAAATGAGTTTGTAGTTAGTTGTTTGTAGTTTACTGCAAGAGGTACAACAGACATTAATTAACATCAGACTTCAAAACAAAAAACTACAAAAAAAATGTCCCAGCCGAACAGAAAAGACGCTTTAGGAAAAGGTATCAGAAGTTTATTACAGAATATTGATGCGGATCTGAAAAATACTTCAGGCAATTTAAAATCGGAAATTGCAGAACAGGCTTCAACTTCTATGCGTATCCCTTTAGAGCAGATTGAAGTAAACCCTAAACAACCACGTCATGATTTTGATGATATGGCGCTGAGTGAATTAGCCGCATCAATCAAAATGCACGACATTATTCAGCCGCTTACGGTAACTAAATTAGCGAATGGAAAATTCAGGCTTATCGCCGGTGAACGCAGGTTCAGGGCAGCAAAAATTGCAGGCATTAAAGATGTACCGGTTTATATCAGGCAGGCCAATGATGCAGATCTTTTGGAGCTTTCATTGCTGGAAAACCTGCAACGCAAAGATCTTAATGCCATTGAAATTGCCTTAAGTTATAAAAGATTGATGGATGAACTGGAATACACACAGGAACAGGTGGCCGAAAGAATGGGAAAAGAAAGAAGTACGGTAACCAATTTTATCAGGTTATTAAAATTACCGCCCGATCTGCAGGTTGCAGTTCGAAATGGCACCATTTCAATGGGGCATGCCAGGGCTTTAATTAATGTGGATGTTGTTGACAAACAATTATTCATTTTTAATGAAATTAAAAAGCGTGGTTTATCGGTTCGTCAAACAGAAGAGCTGGTGCGTAAAATGTATACAGCTGCTGTTAAAGTTGCTGTAAAACCGGCTTTGCCGCCTAATTTAAAAAAGATTGAAGATAATTTAGCTTCAAATTTTAATACCCGGGTTAAAATGAAACACAGTAAAAAAGGTATTGGAAGTATTTTATTTGAATACTACTCTATTGAAGAATTAAATGCCCTGCTGGATAAACTGAATATTAATGTAACCTGATGCCAAAAGTTTTCACATCAATTTTTATAATTTTATTCATGCTTTTTTGCAACCCGGTTTTTGCACAAAAAGACAGTACCCTGAAAAAAAATACGGGAATATTTTCAAGGTATGATACTGCAAAAGCATACAACCCCCGCATTGCAACTTACCGCTCGGCAATTTTACCGGGTTGGGGCCAGGCAACCAATAAAAAATACTGGAAGATCCCTGTAGTTTATGCAGCATTGGGTGTTACTACCTACATTTTTTTCAGAAATCTGAAACAGTTTAATGAGGCTAAAAATGCATATGCAAATTCAATTGATGGAGATACTTCAAATGACTACCAGATACCCCAGCCCTATTATACTGTGAAAGATCAACCGGAAAGAATAAAAAGTTTTCGGAACCAGGTCAGGCAGAATGTAGATTATTCTGCTTTATTTTTTATCCTGTTTTGGGGATTGAATGTAGTAGATGCTACAGTTGATGCCCACCTTAAAACTTTTGATGTAAGTGATGACCTGAGTTTGCAGATAAAACCCGGGTACAGCCGTCTTGCCAACACTAATGGAATCAGCATTGTACTTAACATTGGTAAAAATCAATCAAAATAATTATCTTCATTCTGTTATCAGGATTCATGAATTAATTTATCGTTACAATGAAAATTGCCTTGATCGGGTATGGAAAAATGGGTAAGACAATTGAAGAAATTGCTTTACAGCGGGGCCATTCCATTAATTTAAAAATAGATATTGACAGTATAGAAAGCTTCACCAGAGAAAATCTACAGCGCTGCGATGTAGCTATTGAATTTACCGGGCCTCACAGTGCCAAAGAAAATATTTTGAAATGTATAGATGCCGGCATACCAGTGGTTAGCGGCAGCACTGGCTGGCTGGAAAGCTGGAATGTAGTTGAAAAAAATTGTACAGAAAAAAATGGAAGTCTTTTATATGCCAGCAATTTCAGTGTGGGTGTAAATATTTTTTTTGAAGTAAATAAAAAACTGGCACAGTTGATGAAATTGCATGATGATTATAAAATCAGCCTCGGAGAAATTCATCATACCCAAAAAAAAGATGCGCCAAGCGGTACAGCCATTACACTGGCCGAACAAATATTGCAGGAAGTACCACGTAAAAAGAAGTGGGTGAATAATGAAACTAAAGATCCGGAAGAATTATCCATTATCAGCAAGCGGGAAGACCCTGCGCCGGGTACACACAGCATAAAGTACAGTTCTGCTGTTGATGATATTGAAATAATACATACAGCACACAACCGGCTTGGGTTTGCCACCGGGGCTGTTCTTGCCGCAGAATTTTTAAAAGATAAAAAAGGTATTTATAAAATGAATGATGTGCTGGGATTTTAGAATTTAGTAAATAATCAATTTTACTTCATCCTCCTGTTGCTCATTATACTTTGCGCTTTATCTGATGCTTATTATTTTTTCAGGTTCTCCAGCATATCCCTGGTCATTGCTTCCAGCGTAAATTCTTCTTTCCAGTTCCAGTCTTTTCTGGCAACAGTATCATCAATACTTTGCGGCCAGCTATCAGCTATAGGCTGCCGGTAATCGGGTTTGTAACTGATCGAGAATTCAGGGATATGTTTTTTTATTTCAGCAGCTATCTCTTTTGGAGAAAAACTCATGCCCGAAATATTATAAGATGTTCTGACAGAAATTTTTGATGCGTCAGCTTCCATCAATTCAATAGTGGCCCTGATGGCATCAGGCATATACATCATCGGCAGGTAAGTATCTTCTTTTAAAAAACTCCTATATTTTTTTTCTTCCAGTGCCTCATGAAAAATCTCAACAGCATAATCGGTTGTGCCACCACCCGGTTCACTTTTATAGCTGATCAGGCCCGGATAACGAATACTTCTTACATCCACTCCATAGCGGTGATAAAAATAATTACACCAAAACTCGCCGGCATATTTACTGATGCCATAAACAGTTGAAGGTTCAATGATGGTTTGCTGCGGACAATTTTTTTTGGGGGATGTTGGGCCGAATACTGCAATACTGCTTGGCCAAAAAACTTTATGCAGGTTTTCTTCTTTGGCAATATCCAGCACGTTCAACAAACTCTGCATATTTAAACTCCAGGCCAGGTTCGGATTTTTTTCGCCAGTGGCGGAAAGAATAGCAGCCAGCAGGTATATCTGCGTAATGCCTTGCCGGATTACCTGCACATGCAGCATTTCCTTGTTCATCACATCAAGGCTTACATAAGGGCCGGTTCCTTTTAAAAGATCATTCTCTTCCCTGAGATCTGACGCAACCACATTGGCATTGCCATACATTTTGCGTAATGCAAGTGTCAGTTCCACTCCTATTTGGCCGGAGGCACCAATTACCAAAATCCTTTGCCTAACCATAACTGTTGTTTTATAAAGTGTAAATGTAAAATTCAATATTGAATATTGTAACTTTACTTTATGGAAAAATATTTAAAAGATCTTTTCGCCAATCAGCAATACAATGAAAACAATTTTTTCCTTATTGCCGGGCCATGTGTTGTCGAAAGTGAAGAAATAGTAATGGGAATTGCGGAAAAAGTTTCTGCTATCTGCAGGAAACTGGAGATTCCCTGCATCTTTAAAGCATCTTACCGAAAAGCAAACAGAACATCAGCCAATTCATTTACCGGTATTGGTGATGAAAATGCTTTAGCACTGGTAAAAAAAGTTGGAGAAAAATTCTCCTTACCAACTACAACAGATATTCATACAGCGGAAGAAGCCACCATGGCTGCTAAATATGTTGATATATTACAGATACCGGCATTCCTTTGCCGCCAGACAGACCTGTTAATCGCTGCAGCAAAAACAGGAAAGATTGTTAATGTAAAAAAAGGACAGTTTGTTAGCGGACCATCCATGAAGTTTGCTGTTGAAAAAATAAATAAAGCCGGTAATGATAAGGTTGGATTGATAGAACGTGGTAATACATTCGGCTACCAGGACCTAGTAGTTGATTATCGCAACATCACCTGGATGAAAGAAATTAATGTACCGGTAATCATGGATTGTACGCATGCCTTACAACAACCTAATCAAACAGGTGGTATTACCGGAGGCAACCCCGAATTGATTGAAACCATTGCCAAAGCTGCAATAGCAACCGGTGCCGATGGATTGTTTATTGAAACACACCCCAACCCTGCTGTTGCAAAAAGTGATGGAGCCAATATGCTTAAATTAGATCTGCTGGAAACTTTGCTGGAGAAATTGGTAAGGATCAGGAAAGCAATTTAAATAAAAAATAAAAGTCAAAATTAAAAATTGAGCCGTGAAGTAAAGGAGACTCCTTTTAACTTTTACTTTTGAATTTTACCTTTACAGGTACCTGAGCGGATTCCGCCTGGCATTTAAAATATATCTTTTTACATTCATCCAAAAAGCTACGAATAAATAAATAATTACGGGAGACCCCAGTGTCATAAAAGACATATAAATAAAATACTTTCGGATGGTAGAAGTAGCAATGCCCATCTTTTCACCAACAGCGGTACATACACCAAATATATGCCATTCAATAAACTTTTTAACACGGTTCATACTGCTAAATTAAACACATTTTAAACTAAAAACAAAGGCTTTATAAAATGCTTCACATTTTGTAAATTTGCATCATTCCAATTTGGAGATTTGGAGATTTGGAAATTTGCTGATTGAATCATTAATATTTTTCTAAAACTGCTCCCCCATCTCTAAATTGATTCATCTCCAAATCACCAAATAATAACCATGGCCTTCGACATTGAAATGATTAAAAAGTTGTACAGCAACTTCGGCACCCGTATTAATGCTGCCCGTAAAGCAACCGGGAAACCCCTTACCCTTACTGAAAAAATTCTATATGCCCATCTTTGGCAGGGAGCAGCAACCACTGCTTTTGAAAGAGGAAAAGATTATGTAGAATTTGCCCCAGACCGTGTTGCCATGCAGGATGCAACTGCCCAGATGGCTCTTTTACAATTCATGCAGGCTGGCAGAACCAGGGTTGCAGTTCCATCTACCGTTCATTGTGATCACCTGATACAGGCAGAAGTTGGTGCTGTGGCTGATCTAAGCAAAGCTAAAACGCAAAATAAAGAAGTATATGATTTCCTGGCTTCTGTTTCCAATAAATACGGGATCGGCTTTTGGAAGCCCGGTGCAGGTATCATTCACCAGGTTGTTTTAGAACAATATGCTTTCCCCGGTGGTATGATGATTGGAACAGATAGTCATACGGTAAATGCCGGCGGTTTAGGCATTATTGCCATTGGTGTTGGCGGTGCCGATGCCTGTGATGTAATGGCCGGTTTACCATGGGAACTTAAATTTCCGAAATTGATCGGTGTTAAGTTAACAGGCAAACTCAATGGGTGGACAGCTTCAAAAGATATTATTTTAAAAGTGGCCGGAATACTTACAGTAAAAGGTGGAACCGGTGCTATTCTTGAATATTTTGGTGATGGTGCAAAATCTTTATCATGCACAGGAAAAGGAACCATTTGTAATATGGGTGCCGAGATTGGTGCAACTACTTCTATTTTTGGTTATGATAAAAAGATGGCCGAATATTTAAAAGGGACTGACAGGGTTGATGTTGCTGATGCAGCTGATGCCATAGCAGCAGATCTTACCGGTGATGATGAAGTTTATGCAAATCCTGAAAAATATTTTGACCAGGTTATTGAAATTAATTTATCGGAACTGGAACCACATGTTAACGGACCGTTTACGCCAGACCTTGCCTGGCCCATTTCTAAATTTGCCGATGCAGTTAAAGTGAATGGCTGGCCCGATAAACTGGAAGTTGGTTTGATAGGTTCCTGCACCAACTCATCTTACGAAGATATTACCAGGGCTGCTTCCATTGCAAAGCAGGCAACGGATAATGGTTTTAAAGCAAAAGCGGAATTTACCATCACCCCAGGCTCTGAACAGGTTAGATATACTGTTGAAAGAGATGGTTATTTAGATACTTTTGAAAAAATGGGTGGCGTAGTTTTAGCCAATGCCTGTGGGCCCTGCATTGGCCAGTGGGCAAGGCATTCAACCGATCCTAATCGAAAAAATTCTATAGTAACTTCTTACAACAGAAATTTTTCTAAACGAAATGATGGTAACCCAAATACACATGCTTTTGTCGCTTCACCTGAAATTACAACAGCATTAACTATTGCCGGATCACTTTCATTCAATCCGCTTACAGATTTTCTCACCAACGATAAAGGAGAGAAATTTAAACTGGAAGAACCAATGGGTATTGAAATGCCGCCAAAAGGTTTTGCAGTTGAAGATGCAGGTTTTCAGAAACCTGCCGAAGATGGAAGTAATGTAGAAGTGATAGTATCTCCAACGTCCGATCGTTTGCAATTATTAGCACCTTTTGCTGCATGGGAAGGAACTGATCTGAACGGATTAAAGTTGCTGATAAAAGCAAAAGGCAAATGTACAACCGATCATATTTCTATGGCCGGCCCATGGTTAAAGTTTCGTGGCCATTTGGATAATATCAGTAACAATATGCTGATTGGCGCTCTAAACTTTTTTAATGAAAAAACCGATTCTGTAAAAAATCAACTGACCGGTGAATACGGGCCGGTACCAGCTGTACAAAGAGCTTATAAAGCTGCAGGTATTGGAACGATTGTAGTGGGTGATGAGAATTATGGTGAAGGTTCTTCAAGAGAGCATGCTGCGATGGAACCAAGGTTTCTGGGCGTTCGTGCTGTTTTGGTAAAATCATTTGCAAGAATTCATGAAACCAATTTAAAAAAACAGGGTATGCTGGCCTTAACCTTTGCCAATAAGGAAGATTATAATAGAATACTCGAAGATGATACCATTGATATTGAAGGGCTGATGGCATTTAAACCCAATAAAAATTTACAGGTTGTATTAAATCATGCCGATGGAAGTATTGAGACCATCCAGGTAAATCATACGTATAATGAACAACAGATAGAATGGTTTAAAGCGGGTGCTGCATTGAATATCATTCGCCGGGAGTTTGAGAGTACGCAATAATAACCGGTCATCCTGGAAGTAAAAAAGATTAAATAAAGATCCCACCAGACTGGTGGGGTTTTTATTTAGCAAAATTTTTTTATAATTTTTCAATGTTTAAACATTAATTGTTGTACCTTGCAGTCAAATTAAAAATCATGGCAACCAAAAACTGGGTCATCGACCCCACACACAGCGAAGTACAGTTCAAGATCAAACACCTGATGATAACCAATGTTACAGGTAGTTTCGACAAATTTCAGGCATCGGTTCAAACCGAAAATGAAGATTTTATGAAAGCAAAGATCAGTTTTAC
>JAYVEQ010000064.1:0-25321 GCA_043748745.1 Chitinophagaceae bacterium
AAAAAGGGACAAATCATTCTTGTGATGACTTGTCCCTCAAAGCGGACCGGACGGGACTCGAACCCGCGACCTCCGCCGTGACAGGGCGGCATTCTAACCAACTGAACTACCGATCCAACATCCCAAGTGCTGAGTTTAAAGTCAAATACTGGCTTTTATCCTCTTTTTTAGGGACAGCAAAGATAGGTTTCTTAATTTTCCGTTCCAAAACTTTTATAAAAAAATTGTAAGCCCTAATTTTACAAACTATCTTACAGTTTCCTTAGTAACAAATAACGCTAAATAGTAACTCAACTACATGATTGAATTAAAAAAACGCCAGTTTCTCGACTTTGAAAAGCCTATTAAAGAACTATACGACCAGATTGAGCAATTAAAGATCACTTCTGAAAAGTCGAAAACAAATATGAGTGGTGCTATTGCCATGCTGGAAGAAAGGATTGTAGAAACAAAAAAACACATTACATCCAATGTAACGCCCTGGCAAAAAGTACAACTAAGCCGCCATCCGGACAGGCCTTATACCCTGAAGTACATTCATAACATGTGTACCGATTTTATAGAAATGCATGGCGACCGGAATGTGAAAGATGATAAAGCAATGGTTGGCGGTTTTGCTCAACTTGGCGGAGAAACAATTATGATCATCGGGCAACAAAAAGGTTCCAATACAAAAACCCGGCAATTGCGCAATTTTGGTATGGCCAATCCTGAAGGTTACCGAAAAGCATTACGGCTGATGAAGCTTGCCGAAAAATTCAATAAACCGGTTATTACTTTAATTGATACACCTGGTGCATTTCCGGGTTTGGAAGCCGAGGAAAGAGGACAAGGTGAGGCAATTGCCAGAAATATTTACGAAATGATCCGGTTAAAAGTTCCGGTTATATGTGTGATTATTGGTGAAGGAGCAAGTGGAGGCGCTTTAGGTATTGGTGTTGGCGACAGGGTTTTTATGATGGAGAATACCTGGTACACTGTAATCTCTCCGGAAAGTTGCAGCAGTATTTTATGGCGCAGCTGGGATAAAAAAGAAACAGCCGCCGAGCAATTAAAACTTACCGGGGATGATATGTTAAGTTTTGGTTTAGTTGATGGTGTTATACCGGAGCCACTGGGTGGAACGCATTGGGATTATGAAGGAGCTGCAGAAATTTTAAAAAACTATTTGTTGCCGGTAATTAAAGACCTTAAAGCAATTGCGCCGGAAAAAAGAATACAACAACGTATTGATAAATTCGGCAAGATGGGATTTTGGGAAGAGATATAGGGGGTTAGAAGTTTTAGATTGCAGCATTAAATAAATTATTAACAAACAATATCCCCTTAAGTGGATAGGGGTATAAAAACTAATTATGCTTAAGGTAGGAGTAATAGGAGCCGGACATTTAGGAAAATTTCATTTAAATAACTGGGCAACAATTGAAGGCATTCAGTTAATTGGATTTTGTGATACTGATGATGCTAATGCCAAACAGGTATCAGAAAAATACCAGTTACCAAGATTTGATGAGGTGGAAGATTTAATAGATGCCTGTGATGTGCTGGATATTGTTACACCAACCCCATTTCATTTTAAACTTTGCGAATCGGCCATTAAAAAAGGCAAACATGTTTTTGTAGAAAAGCCTTTGGCTAATACAATGGATGAAGCAAAAGAACTGGTTAAACTGGCCAAAGAAGCAAATATAAAATTTCAGGTTGGGCATGTTGAGCGGTTTAATCCCGCTTTTTTAGCATTAAAGAGCCAGGTCTTGCAACCCATGTTTATTGAAGTACATCGTCTGGCACAATTTAATCCACGTGGCACCGATGTTAGTGTGATACTGGACCTGATGATTCACGATATTGATATTATTTTAAGTATTGTAAAAAGCAATGTAAATTTTATAAGCGCAAATGGTGTTGCAGTAATGAGTGATACACCGGATATTGCCAACGTTCGCATTGATTTTGATAATGGCTGTGTGGCTAATCTCACCAGCAGCCGCATATCAATGAAAAAAATGCGTAAAATGCGCCTGTTTCAGAAAGATGCATATATAGGTATTGATTTTTTAGAAAAAAAAACAGAGATCATCCGTTTAAATACACCCGGCGACAGCAATGTTTTTACATTTGATATTGAAACGAATAGTGGCAAAAAAACAATAGCTATTGCCAACCCGGTTGTTAAAGATGTGAATGCCATAAAAATGGAACTGGAAGAATTCAGGGATGCAATTATTAATAATACAGAAACACCGGTTAGTGTGGTTGATGGTTTCCGTGCAATGGAAGTTGCCCACCAGATACTCGATAAGATCAAAAATGCAACGCACCATTAATAAATGAAAATTATTTTTTCTAATTAGAACTTCCTCATTGAATCAACCCAGAATACATATCCGTTGGTATGCTTTAGGCGATTTTGGTGCAGCCATACTTTCCTGGATCAGTTTTTATTTTTTACGAAAATATATCATTGGCGAAGCTTTTGTTGTTGGCTCAAAATTCTATATCGGTATCATTGTATTTCCATTGGTTTGGTTAATGGTTTATTACCTGGTGGGAAGTTATAATGCGCTTTATCATAAATCAAGACTTATTGAATTCTTAAATACTTTCATTTATACATTTTTTGGAAGCATCTGTATCCTTTTTTTGTTTTTATTGTATGATGCAACCGGCGATTACAATATTTATTACAAAGAATTTATTTCGCTTTGGGGAATACAAACGTTACTTATCTTTTGCATTCGCCTCATCTTTTTAACCAGGGCAAAATCACAGTTAAATAACGGTTCTGTTTTTTTTAATACCCTCATCATTGGCTCCAGCCACAATGCAGTTAATCTATATAACTCCATCATCAATAACAAAGAAAGAACAGGGTACCATGTTCTGGGTTTTGCCAATGCAAATGGAATTACCGGTTCTTCACTGCCAGGTAATATTAAAAACCTGGGATCAGCAGATGATGCCAATTCTATTATCACTGATTACAAAATTGAGGAGGTGATCATTGCTGTAGAAAAAAAAGAAAGGAACCAGCTGGAAAAGATCTTACAGCAACTTAGTGATAACAATGTAAATATAAAGATCACAGCAGATACCGTTGATATCATCAGCGGTTCAGTAAAGACAAATAATATACTGGGTATTCCACTGATAGAATTACAATCGGGCCTGCTACCCATGTGGCAACAGAATATAAAACGCCTGCTTGATATTGTGGCCAGTATTTTAAGCCTGGTCATTCTATCGCCATTGTTTATTTATACTGCTATACGGGTTAAGCTTTCATCAAAAGGAGCATTATTTTACCTGCAGGAAAGAATTGGTTATAAAGGCAAGCCTTTTATTATGATCAAATTCAGAAGTATGATTCCCCATGCAGAAGTAAATGGACCTGAACTGAGCAGTGACAATGACCCGAGGATCACTAATTGGGGAAAAGTGATGCGTAAATGGCGGCTGGATGAATTGCCTCAACTCTGGAACATTTTAAAAGGTGAGATGAGTTTAGTTGGGCCAAGGCCCGAAAGAAAGTTTTATATTGACCAGATCGTTAAGTTACATCCCGAATATAATTATTTGCTCAAAGTAAAACCAGGGCTAAGCAGTTGGGGTATGGTAAAATTCGGCTATGCCGAAAATATTGAAGAAATGATTGAACGTATGCCATATGATCTGATGTATATTGAAAACGTTTCGCTGGCTCTTGATTTTAAAATTATGCTGCACACCATACGTATCATATTTTCAGGAAAAGGTAAATAATACCACAGATTTCACAGATTGTTTTGATTGCGCCGTTTTGTTTATTTTTGATAAAATAAATTTGTTTTGAAAAAAATACTTCTTTTAGCTTTTACTTATTGTTTATCGCCTGTTGCCAATTGCCAATCTCCTTACTGGCAACAGCAGGTTAATTATAAAATTGATGTTACCCTTAATGATGCTGATAATACCTTAGACGGTTTTGTAAAGATGGATTATTATAACAATTCACCCGATACCCTTTATTTTATCTGGATACATCTTTGGCCAAATGCATTTAAAAATGACAAAACTGCTTATACAGACCAGGCTTTAGAGAACGGCAGCACTTCATTTTATTTCAGCAATGCCGACAAACGTGGATATATTAACCGGCTGAATTTTAAAGTGAATGGTAATACAGCTAAAATAACAGATCATCCGCAACACCAGGATATCATTAAACTTATTTTACCCGAACCTCTTGCGCCAAAAATGACCATAAAAATTGAAACCCCCTTTCATGTAAAGCTTCCTTTTAATTTTTCAAGAGGTGGCCATGTTGGCCAATCATACCAGATAACACAATGGTATCCTACGCCTGCTGTGTACGACAGGAAAGGCTGGCACCCTATCCCCTATTTAGACCAGGGAGAATTTTACGGCGAGTTTGGTAATTATGAAGTGCAGATAACTTTACCCGAGAATTATGTTGTAGCAGCTACTGGCGACCTGCAGGATGAGAACGAAAAAGAGTGGTTAAAAAACAGAAAGCCTTTAAGTCGTGTGCCAAAAACCAAGCTCCGTGTATTAGATAAAAGGCTGTCCGTACTTAATACACTACCTTCTGCGTTAAAAACTAAAACAATACACTACAAACAAAATAACGTTCATGATTTTGCCTGGTTTGCTGATAAAACTTTTACTACAAATACTGATACATTGAAATTGCCTTCTGGTAAAATAATTACAGTAAATGTTTTTTATTATAGTGAAAACAAAAATATTTGGCAGAGCAGTATTGCCATGATCAAAAGGGCCATCCTTACCAAAAGCAAATGGCTGGGTGAATATCCTTACAATGTTGTTAGTGTAGTTGATGGTGGAAACGGCGGTGGCATGGAATATCCAACAATAACATTACTTGAATCCGGTAGCTCTGAAAAAATGCTCGACTTTGTGATCAACCACGAAGTCGGCCATAACTGGTTCCAGGGGATTTTAGGAACCAATGAACGTACACATCCATGGATGGATGAAGGCATGAATACCTATTATGACAACAGCTACTCCCTGCAACAATATGGAAACACACAACTGGATATTATATCTTCAAATCTTTCTTTTATCAAAAAAAGAATGCCGGATGATATTCAGCATACGATTCTGCGAACAATAACTGGCATTAAAAAAGATCAACCCATAGAAACGTCTTCAGAAAAATTTAATATCCTTAACTATAATATGATCGCTTACACAAAAACCGGCGACTGGATGAAATTACTGGAGGGTGAACTGGGCAAATCTTTATTTGACAGTTGTATGCAGGAGTACTACCGGCGTTGGCAGTTTAAACATCCTTATCCTGATGATTTTAAAAATGTAATAGAAGAAGTAAGTGGCAGAAATTTAGATGCTACATTCATTTTACTGAATAAAAAAGGAGAGTTGAAAAAATCAACAGTTAGAAAAGACATCCGTTTTGCTACTATTGCCAGTTTTAAAGAAACGGATAAACACAATTATATTTTTGCTGCACCTGCCATTGGTTATAATTTTTACGATAAGCTGATGGTGGGTATATTGCTGCATAATTATACACTGCCGCTTAATAAATTTCAATTTTTAATTGCTCCGCTGTATGCCCCCAAAAGTAAGCGGCTGAATGGTTTGGGAAGAATAAGCTATAGTTTTTATCCCGGCAACAACGGTCAAAAATTTGAACTGGCACTTGCAGGAGCTTCTTTTTCCGGTGATAATTTTACTGACTCCACCAATACCATACACCCACAACGTTTTTCAAAAATAGTTCCATCATTAAAATTTGTATTTGCCAATAAAAACCCCAGAAGCAGTATTGCAAAGTTTATACAATGGAAAACTTTTTTAATTAGTCAACAGGGCTTGTTATTTACCAGGGATACCATAAATCAAATTGATATAATTACTTATCCAACTGTTTCACGTTATGTAAATCAATTACAGTTTGTACTCGAAAATAACCGGGTATTGTATCCGTATAATACAGCAATACAACTTGAGCAGGGTAAAGGTTTTGCCAGGGCCACATTTACCGGGAACTATTATTTTAATTATGCAAAAGGTGGGGGTGTTAATGTTAGGGTATTTGCCGGTAAATTTTTCTACCTGGGAGATAAAACATTTTTAAAAGAATTTGAAACAGAACCCTATCATTTAAATATGACAGGGCCAAAAGGTTATGAGGATTATACCTACAGTAATTATTTTGTTGGGCGAAATGAGTTTGATAAATTTTCATCCCAACAGATCATGATCAGGGATGGTGGTTTTAAAGTAAGCACCGACCTGTTAAGTGATAAAATCGGCAAAACAGATAACTGGTTGGCTGCAGCAAATTTTACAACTACAATTCCAAATGCAATCAATCCATTTGCTGTATTGCCTTTTAAATTACCAATTAAAGCATTCCTAGATATAGGTACTTATTCTGATGCCTGGAAGAAAAATGCAGCAACCGGCAGGTTTATCTATGATGCTGGCCTGCAGTTATCTTTATTCAAAAATATCGTTAACATTTATGTACCTGTTTTGTACAGCAAAGTCTATAAAGATTATATAAAATCCACGATCATAGAAAAGAGATTTTTGAAAACCATTTCTTTCAGTATTGATCTTCAAAATATCAACTTGAAAAAAATAATTCCGCAAATACCATTTTAACGTGGTAATAAATTACCTCACATATAAACAGATTGATAAAAGTAAATGGGATGCCTGTATTGATAATGCCCCCAATGGTTTAGTTTATGGGTATTGTTTTTACCTTGACAGCATGGCTAAACATTGGGATGCCCTTGTGTTGGATGATTATGAAGCAGTAATGCCTTTAACCTGGAATAAAAAATTTGGCTTTCATTATTTATACCAACCGGCATTTACAGCATGCTTGGGTGTATTTGGCAAATCGATCACTGCCGAAATTTTAAATCATTTTTTAAATACCGTTCCTGAAAAATTCAGATATTGGGATATTTCTTTTAATGCCGGCAACTTTTTTATATTGCCTGGATATTCTTTACATGAAAGAATGAACTACGTATTACCACTTAATGACAGTTACGAAAATATATATGATCACTACCGGAATAACATAAAGCGGAATATTAAAAAATGTGAACAGCTTGATCTTGTCATTAACAAAAACATTGCTGTTGCCGAAGTGATCTTACTGGTAAGAGAACAGTCTAAGGCTTTTGCAGCCCCTACTTCAAAAGATTTTGAACAATTTAAAATACTTTACCAATTTCTCTATAAAAAAGAAAAAGCTACAACCTACGGTGTTTATACAAAAGAAAGGCAATTGATTGCTGCAGCAGTATTTTTCTTTTCGCACAACAGGGCTTATTATATATTGGTTGGCAATCATCCTAATGGTAAAACCCTTGGGGCATCTCATGCATTGATCAATGCATTTATTAAAGACCATGCCGGACAAAATATTATTCTGGATTTTGAAGGAAGCGATATCCACAGCCTTGCTTTTTTTTACAGTAGCTTTGGGGCTGTTGAAGAAAAATATGCTGCCATACACTTAAACAGGCTGCCTGTTCCGATAAAATGGTTCAAGAGATAACTAATTAGTTGAAAGCAGATATTCAGCAATTATTAAATCAACAGGCCTGGTAATTTTAAAATTATTCTCTTCGCCTGCTATCAGCTGTACTTTCAGGCCAAACGCTTCAACAACGGTAGCCTCATCGGTAAACTTATCCTTATAATCGATATTAAAAGCGGGCAACAGAATTTTACTGTGAAAAGTTTGTGGTGTCTGCATCAGTTTTATGGCATTACGGTCCAGTCCCTCATTGCCTTCACTTGTTACCAGTCGTACACTCTCTTTACAGTCAATAACCGGAATAGCTGAACCATTTTCACTTGCAGCTACATAACAACGCTGTATCAGATCAACACTTACCAAACAACGAACGGCATCATGCACAAAAACAATACACTCTTCATTTACCAATTGCAAACCATTCTTTACGGAATGAAATCTTGTACGGCCGCCAATGGTTACCTGAATACGTCTGTAATCAAAGAACGCATCAATGATCTCCTGCCCGGCAGCAACATATTCTTCCGGTAAAACTAAAATGAGATGCAGGTCTTCATAAGCCTGCAAAAAAGTATTGATGGTATAATACAAAACCGGCTTTCCGTGTAACAATAAAAACTGTTTGGGAGTTGAATTATTCATCCTGGTTCCGGCTCCTCCGGCAACTATTACAGCAAATTTTTTCATGGTATCTGGTTAGGTGTCGGGCCACTAAAACAATCTCAGCAAAAAAACAGAGTCTTAGTAGTGGCCCGACACCTGATTAATCTTTATAAATTCCAATATTTTTTATTCCACTGCTGTTCTTCATTCCCCGGTACATGCCGGCACTGTTAAAGATCATAGCCACATTTCCCTGTGCATCTATTCCTATCATTCCGCCTTCTCCATCCATCTTTACCAATTTTATATTTACCACTTCCTGCATCGCTTTGGCTAAACTCATTCCTTTATATTCCATTAAACAACTTACGTCATGTGCAGCAACGGCCCTTATAAACGGCTCGCCATGGCCGGTACAGCTTATTGCACAGGTTTTGTTATTGGCGTACGTACCTGCACCAATTAAAGGGCTATCACCTATTCGTCCGTATTTTTTATTTGTCATACCGCCTGTGCTGGTAGCGCCGGCAATATTACCATTAATGTCGCAGGCTACTGCACCAACAGTCCCAAATTTTTTATCCTTCATCAATTCTTCCACTCCTTTGTGTGTGTGATCTAAAGAATAATTATCACTGTCCCTGATTTCTTTCCACTGATCATACCTGAACTGGGAGAAAAAATATTCATCAGGTTCTAATTTAATACCCTGCTTAATGGCAAAATCATTGGCACCTTTACCACTTAAAAAAACATGATTACTGTGCAGCATTACTTCGGTGGCCAATTCAATCGGGTTGCGGATATTTCTGATACCGGCAACAGAGCCTGCTGAAAGATCTTTCCCGCTCATAATAGCTGCATCCATTTCCTGTACCCCTTTTTTGGTAAATACCGATCCCCGCCCGGCATTAAACAACAGGTTGTCTTCAAGTACTACAATGGAAGCTTTTACAGCATTTACTGAAGAACCACCAGCTTCCAGTACTGCAAACCCTGCAGCCAGCGATTCATCCAGACCTTTTATATAAGCCTCTTCCAGTGCAGGAGTCATATCCTCTTTTAATATGGTACCGGCACCGCCATGAATAGCTAATGAAAATTGTTGCATGATGTTGTTTAGCACAAAAATATCCAATTATGGCTATAATATTGGCAAGATTTAAAAAAGAAAATCAATACACAAAAGAAAATAGCAGGAATTTTGAAGAGGCCTCTTAATAAACTATTTCAACAGTTCTTTACATTCATCAATCAGTTTTTCTTTATCAATGGCAACTGTACCTACTTCCTCGCAAACCAAGCCTCCTGCTATGTTTGCCATTTCGGCCATGAATTTTGCATCGCCGGTTGCAGTATAAACCAGGGAGGCTACCGCTATAACTGTATCTCCTGCACCACTTACATCAGCTATACTTCGGATATGTGTAGGAATGATTGCCGAATCCTTATCCTGTTGATAAAAAACCCCCTTCTCTGATAAAGTAATAAGCGATACCTGGTGCTTAAGTTTATTCTGAAGTAATACATGCATGTCCTTAAGTACATTCAGGTTTATATTATCATGTAAAATATTCAAACCGTCTTTTACTTCTTTCAGGTTGGGTTTAAAAATATCAACCCCTTCATATGCAAAGAAATTTTTTCTTTTAGGATCAACTGCAGTTAAAATTTTATGTTTTTTACATAATATAATGATATTTTTAATTACCCTTTCAGTCAACACACCTTTATTATAATCTTCCAAAACGATAACATCAGGATTTTCAGTTGCTATGTAATTTTCAAAAGCATATAAAAGCCTGTCTTCATCCTCTTTTTTTATATCTTCAGAAATTTCAGCATCCAGTCGCATCATATGCTGGTTGCGGCTGATGATGCGGATCTTGTTGGTGGTAATACGGTGTTCGCTATGTACCAGGTATTTTGTCTGAATATTATTATCCTGCAGTAATTTGGTTAACTGCTCTCCATCATCGTCTTTGCCTAAAACACTTATCATACTTACACCTGCACCTAATGCATGCACATTCAGTGCTACATTACCGGCACCACCAATCCGCTGTTCTCTTTTACTTACGGCAACAACGGGCACAGGTGCTTCAGGTGATATCCGGTCAACTTTTCCCCACCAGTATGTATCCAGCATTACATCACCTATTACCGCTACTTTTAATTGTGTAAACCGGTGAAATAATTTATCAAAATCTTTACCTGCCATTATTTAAACTTTTTTCTGATTAGCAATTGAAAGATAATAAACAGGAATTCCCAATAATACAATTCCCAATCCGATACCGGCATAAAGTGGTTTCATGATTATCAGGAAAACACAAAAAATTAAAGCAAGGATAATATAAATAGCCGGCAATAAGGGATAGCCAAATGCTTTATATGGCCTGTCTGCAGTTGGCCTGGTCTTTCTTAATTTAAAAATTCCCAGGATGGTAATGGCATAAAACAGCACTACCACAAAAGAGATCATATCCAGCAGATCGCCATACTTACCGCTCAGGCAAAGTATGGAAGCCATAATGCATTGTGCCCATAAAGCGTATTCCGGTACAGCATATTTATTAAGTGTTGCAGCTTTTTTAAAAAATAGTTTATCAATAGCCATGGCATTATATACTCTTGCCCCTGCCAATATTAATCCGTTATTACATCCGAATGTAGAGATCATGATCATAACAGCAATAACAATTGTACCGGCATTACCAAAAATGGCATGTGAAGCTGTAACTGCTACCCTGTCGTTTTCTGCAAATGCAATTTCATTTATTGGTAAAACGGATACATACATTAAATTGGTGGCTACATAAATGATGGTAACGATCAATGTTCCTAAAAACAAAGCCAAGCCGATATTTCGTTTTGGATTTTTCACTTCGCCCGCAATAAAAGTTACATTGTTCCAGGCATCACTGCTGAAAATAGAACCCACCATAGAAGCAGCAATAGCGCCTACCATACCCATCCCGATCACTTCCGGCCATGATCGTGTTTCTCCGTTCCATGCTTTCATCGAAAAAGCATTGCTCCAGTTGGCATTCCAAATTTCTGATTTAGCTGCCAATATAAATCCAAAAATGATCAAGCCGAATAAGCTGATTAATTTAGTTGCGGTAAAAACAGTTTGAATGATCTTACCGTTTTTTATTCCTTTTGAATTAATGTAAGTAAGTAAAACAATTAAAACAATGGCCATCAGTTGTGCGGCAGATATCTGCACAAATCCCATATCCAGTAAAATATTTTTTTCACTGAGTGCAGGAATAAGGTATGCAGCAAATTTACTGAATGCTACACCTACAGCAGCAATAGTAGCTGTTTGAATAACTGTAAAAAAGCTCCAGCCATACAAGAATCCGGCTAAGGGATTAAATGCTTCTTTAAGGTAAACATATTGGCCGCCTGCTTTTGGAAACATTGCACTTAGTTCGCCATAACTAAGGGCAGCGGTTAATGTCATAAACCCGGTGATTACCCATACTGCAATCAGCCAGCCTGCGCTGCCCACATTACGGGTAATATCGGCACTTACAATAAAAATGCCCGAACCAATCATGGAGCCGGCAACAATCATAGTGGAATCCAACAGGCTTAGTGTTGGTTTAAAAGAAGCTGTTTGATCAGGCATAGTTATTCCGGTTTATATCGGAACAAGATATATAATTTGTATGAATTTATTCTTTTGAAGAAGGTTTCATTTTTGCATTCATTCCTTTTATCACATCATTGGTAATATTTAAACTGGAATCTTTATATACCATATAATCTAACCCTGTGCCGGTAGTAAAGATGTACATGAATCTTTTGTCCTTATTATACTCTGCTAAAAACTCTTTTAGTTTTTTTTGAATATCTTCCATTATACCAAAACTTTTTTCATTCAGTTTCTGACTAAGTACCTGTTTCCTGTTATCGATCTGCTGCTGCTGATCCATCAATTTGCCTTGGAATACCTGGGCTTCTTCTTCTGTTATAGCAGCCCCTCTTTTCAAAAAATTATCTTTTTGAACCTGTAGCCCTTTGTATCCGTTTTCCTGTTCTGTTTCAATGGCTTTCATTTCCTGCTCCAGTTCTTTACGCCTTTCCTTAATATAAGCAATGTTTTCATTTAAGGAATCCAACTCCACATATGCCAATGGAGGATAATGGCCATTACTATCTGCAGACAAATGTGTACTATTTATTTTTGCAGCTACATCTTTTGCTTTTTTACCCGAAAAGTCATAATAATACAGGTAGCCAACAGCAGCCAACAATAAAATATTTAAAACAACAGATAAGTTTTTCATCATACCACTATTATTTGCCACAATATACTTACAAACTGAGATTAGGCAATGATTTTGAAAATTTTTTAAGAAAGGGTTAACGCTATAAAGTTACAGGCTAAACCAGGCATAAAAAGAAGGCTACATTTTATAAAAACAAAGAAAATATTTCATGCTTTTAAAAATTTAAACAGATTGTTTCTTACGATTGGAATATTAAGAATCTTTTGAGCCTAACAAATAAGATTCTAAAAACTATAGCGGATAAGATTAAAGCAGAAGAAATAGGATTTTTATCTTGCCAAATGCAACTTAGAATTTTTTTTATGTAAGAACAATCTGAATAAAATACTCACCTATTTATCCGGAGTTGCATCATTTTTGTAAAAATTTACAAGATTCACACATTTTTAAAAATAAATAACAATAAACATTCTTTTCACAAAATTCTGCAATACTTTACTATTAATAACAAATTATTAAACATTACCGCTTCACTTTTATCTGCAAATAAATCAAACAAAAGCAGCAGCAGTTAATATCAGAAAACAAGTATATGTCTGTAATGCTTAATAAAGTTTACTAAAGAGCGTATTAAATATTATGGTATAAAAATTGTTACTGCTTGATTATAGCTTAATAACAAAAAACTTTTTATTATGCAAAATACAAATCAAATCATCAGCCAGCCTATCTATCATCTAATTGCATTACTGGATGATGCAAAAAGAGGATATCTTAATGCATCAGAAAAAATTAAAGATGAAGTATTATCGTTGTTACTTGAAAGGTTTGGTTACCAGCGGGGCAGGTATAGCAATGAGTTGAGGCGGTTAGTGCATCAATTAGGTGTCAGTTCGCCCATAGATCAATATACATTAAGTCTATTACACCGCACCTGGATGGATCTGAAATCCACTTTTAAATTCGGGCAAAAAGAAACTGTTATAAAGGCCTGTATAAAAGCAGAAGAAACAGCATTAAGAAATTACACAATGGCTATAGAACAGATACAGGATAATGATGAAGTAAGGATGATATTACAACAACAGGTTAATGGTATTAAAACTGTTTTAAATACCATTAAAGAATATACCGGTAAAACTTACAGCTGATATTTGAACCGCCATCAAGCTTTAATCAATTATGACGGAGACTATTAACGATACATTGAAAAAGAAGTTGCAAAATCTGGTGTCTTTTCTCTGGCAGATCACCAAAGGGTTTGATGATATTTCGGAAGAAATTGATTGTTCAAACCTGAAAACAGCCATGAAAGCTGTTGCAGTAGAAAGTAAGCAATATGCAAAAGAGATCAAAGACCAATTAGGGTTATTTGATATTAGTATCCCCACGGAATATACAGATCAGCTTTGGAAACTGATAGAAATCAATATACATGAACAGGCCAGTTCTGCAAAAGGTGGCGAAATAGTGGCTTTGTGCAATAATTGTGAAATTTTTTACAACAAACTATATGATGATATACTGAAGGAATATCTCCCCTATAAAAATCTGAAAGATATTATCACTTATCAATTATATGCAACCCAATGTGCATTTATGAAAATAAGATTATTAAATAATTTACGTTTCAATTCATAAAAGACGATTCCGCTTCCTGATCTGTTATATAAATATTTCCTGTTCATCTCTTTCGCTTACCGGTATTTTACGAATAAATTCATCATAATAATCATCACCATGATTGCTGTATGCACCATAGGCATCCATACTGTAACCAATTAAGCCATCATTCGCTTCTATCAAATAGATAACAGAACTGTCTGAAGGATTTGAGTCACCTTCAAAACGATATGACTTTATAATTAAAAGTTCATCGGGTTTATATAATTTACCGGCCGGACTAATAAAATTTTCATCAACAATCTGAAATTCATTGTCCTGTTTTCTTATCCGCAATTTTTCCAGTACACTGCTTAATGTAGTCATCATGATAAAATGTTTAAGGTGAATGATACCAGTAACCAACCATGTTCCAATTTCATGCCAAAGCCGGTAACATAATGAATTTTAAATTTTTCAACCAATTTGTTGGCATGATTTTGTGTGATTACATAATCAACAATATTTTAAACCAAATACAAAACACTTAGTTATGTCAATTAATCTTTTAGAAACAGTACAGCAAAATTTAGGTTATCCTCCGTTACATAAAATAGACCCAAATACTCAACAGGTGGTAAAAGATGACGAGACGCAACCAGAAGGGAAATTCAGCCAGGCAGCAATACCAGCAGTGCTATCAGGCTTGTTTAATTATGTACAATCAGATGAAGGAGCCAGCAATTTTTTAAAAAGTAACAATACAACAAGCTGGGTTGATATAATATTTAATGGTAACAGAAGCGAAGCTATTCAAACGATTTCCTTATATGCAAAAAACTCAAATAGCGAAGGCATTAACAAGATGAATGCAATTGCCAGGGAAGCTATAAAAATAGTGAAAAAAAATTTGCCTGAAACGGCTGATATTAAAGATGTAAAAGTATTTTTCAGCAAACAAAAGAATAATATTTTATTGTATTTGCCAACTGCATTACATATGGGTGAGCTATTGCATGATAATACATTAGATGATAATACCAATAAAATGGAAGGCCCGGTATCCAGCTTAATACAAAGTATTGGTGCTGCTTTTTCAAACCCCGTTACAGATGAAGAAATAAAAAAACAATAAGAAACGGCTGTATTGCAATGTAAAAGTTTACACTTTTTTTTAAAAACCTTACATCATTCACACATTATCATAAATAAACTGTTGTAAATAGTTTTTATAACGCCTTCCCTGATAATTTCGCTATTGCACTCAGTTTATACTCCGGTAATTTTAACCTGAAGGCATATTTTAACAACACCTATTTATTTAACCAGTTCAAATTAATTATGATAACAACTACAAGCAAGAACATAATTCCTATTCCTATTTTAATCATTGAAGCAAGACGGGGTAACCAAAGAATTCAGAAATTACTTTACGAACAATATGCCGATAAAATGTATGATGTATGTTTTCGTTATACTAAAAATGCTGCTGATGCCGAAGACATATTACAGGAAGGTTTTTTAAAAATATTCAGGAACCTGGATAAATACAGGGGAGAGGGTTCGTTTGAAGGCTGGGTAAGAAAGATCATAACCCGAACAGCGTTAACGCATTTAAGCAATAATAAAAAATATTCAAATCATACAGGGTTAAATTATCATGCAGAGGATAAAGAAAATAACATACTTGATAAACTGGCAGAAAAAGAGATTGTAAGTCTCGTTACTAATCTTCCGCCGGGTTACCGCAAGATCTTCATGTTATATGTAATGGAGGGATATAACCACCGGGAGATTGCCGATATTCTTGGCTGCAGTGAAGGAAACTGCAAATCACAATTCTATCGTTCAAGAACGAGATTGCAAAAAATACTTTTGAAAACTGCATAAAAAATTGCAATAAAAAAAGAGTAAGATTTTCGTCTTACTCTTTTTTTTATTATTAGCATATCAGCTAATTAACAAATTATTCTTCATCATCAAAACTCATCGCTTCTTTGGTGGTCATCAACAGTTCGTATTCTTCTTTACTTCCTACGATCATGTTTTCAAACTCACGCAAACCAGTTCCGGCAGGTATATGATGTCCGGTGATCACGTTCTCTTTCAGGCCAAGCATTTCATCTGTTTTACCTTGTATGGCAGCAGAACTCAATACCTTGGTTGTTTCCTGGAACGAAGCCGCAGATATCCAGCTATGTGTTCCCAAAGATGCTTTTGTAATACCCAGCAACAATGGTGAAGAAGTTGCAGGTGATGCATCACGGAATTCAGCCAGTTTTTTATCAGCCCTTCTTAATACAGAGTTTTCTTCACGGATATCACGGAGTGTAACGATCTGACCTGATTTTAATTTTGTACTCTCCCCGGCATCTGTAACAACTTTCTTATCATAGATAAAATCGTTCTCCACATTAAAATCAAAACGGTCTTCTGTATCTCCTTCCAGGAATTTAGTATCTCCGGCATCTTCAATACGTATTTTACGCATCATTTGGCGAACAATAACTTCCACGTGTTTATCATTAATCTTCACACCCTGTAAGCGATATACTTCCTGAATTTCATTTACCACATATTCCTGAACCGCAAATGGTCCTTTGATGGCCAGGATATCTATCGGGGCAGTTTGTCCATCACTTAATGCAGCACCGGCTTTTACGAAGTCCCCATCCTGAACAAGGATCTGGCGACTCAATGGAACAAGATATTTTTTTACCACACCATCTTTAGCTTCTACAATGATCTCCCTGTTACCACGCTTGATAGCACCAAAAGCAACCACACCGTCAATTTCACAAACCACTGCAGGGTTACTTGGGTTACGGGCTTCAAATAATTCGGTAACACGTGGTAAACCTCCTGTGATATCTTTCAGCTTGCTTAATACTCTTGGAATTTTAACCAACACCTGTCCGCTTCTTACATCATCACCTTCTTCAACCACAATATGTGAACCTACAGGCAGGTTATAAATTTTCTTTTCTTTTCCTTCAATGATAATGGTTGGTAATTTTGTTTTATCCTTTGTTTCAATAACCACTTTTTCACGGTGACCTGTTTGTTCATCAGCTTCATCGCGGTAAGTAATACCTTCAATCAAACTTTCAAAATGTACTTTACCATGTACTTCAGCAACAATTACATTATTGAACGGATCCCATGTGCAAATGATATCACCTTTGGTAACTTTCTGTCCGTCCTTTACATTTAAGTATGCACCATAAGGAATGTGAACACTGTTCTGTAAACGGTCACTCTTCACATCAATATTTCTGATCTCACCGGTACGGCCGATAACAACATTTATTTTTTTACCATTACTGTCTTCAGTATGTACTGTACGTAAACCATCAAACTGTAATGTTCCGTCAAACTTAGCAGGCAATGTAGATTCTACCGAAGCAGAACCTGCCACACCACCCACGTGGAAAGTACGCAAGGTTAACTGTGTACCCGGCTCACCAATTGATTGAGCTGCAATAATACCAACTGCATCACCACGCTGTGCCAGCATACCAGATGCCAGGTTTTTACCATAACATCTAACACAAACACCACGCTTGCTTTCGCAGGTTAATACCGAACGTATTTCAACCGTATCAATTCCGCTTTCGTCAATAAGTTTGGCCATTTCCTGACTGATCTCTTCACCGCCTTTTATTAATAACTCTTCGGTAACCGGGTGGAAAATATCATGCAATGATGTACGTCCTTCAATCCTGTCGCTCAATGGTTCAATAATATCCTCATTATCTTTTAATGCAGAGGTTGCAATACCACGTAAGGTTCCGCAATCTTCTTCATTAATAACAACATCCTGACTAACGTCAACCAAACGACGTGTTAAGTAACCGGCATCTGCTGTTTTAAGAGCGGTATCTGCTAAACCTTTACGGGCACCATGGGTTGAGATAAAGTATTCCAATACACTTAAACCATCTTTAAAGTTGGCAAGGATGGGGTTTTCAATGATCTCACTGCCTGATGAACCTGATTTACGTGGCTTAGCCATCAAACCTCTTAATCCGGCAAGCTGTTTGATCTGCTGCTTGCTACCACGGGCTCCACTATCAAGCATCATATAAACAGAATTGAAACCCTGCTTATTTGCTGCCAGTTCCTGTATCAATGTTTCAGTAACTTTTGTATCCACACGACTCCAGATATCAATGATCTGGTTATAACGCTCGTTATTAGTAATTAAACCCATGTTGTAGTTATCCCACACTTCATCAACTTCAGTTTGGGCATTATCAATCAACAGTTGTTTAATTTCCGGAATGATCAGGTCATTGATGTTGAATGATAATCCACCACGGAACGCCATGCGATATCCCAGTGTTTTAATATCATCCAAAAATTTAGCGGTGATGGGAACACTGGTCCATTTGATAATGTCACCAATGATCTCACGTAAAGCTTTTTTAGTTAACAGCGTATTAATGAACCCAACAGTTTTAGGAACATGTTGATTAAAGATCACACGGCCAACAGTTGTTTCAATTAATTTATTAGTTAAAGAACCATCCGGGTTACGGAAGTCTGCTTTTACTTTTATGTTGGCATGAAGATCAATCACTTTTTCATTATAAGCAATGATCACTTCTTCTGCAGAATAAAAAGATTTGCCCTCGCCTTTTACTATTTCTTCCGGAGTTGATTTTTTACCCTTAGTGATATAGTACAGTCCCAAAACCATGTCCTGTGAAGGCAGGGTGATTGGCGTACCATTCTGTGGGTTTAAAATATTGTGAGAAGAAAGCATGAGTAACTGGGCTTCCAAAACAGCAGCACTGCTCAACGGCACGTGAACCGCCATCTGGTCACCATCAAAATCGGCGTTGAAGGCCGTGGTTACCAACGGGTGTAATTGTATTGCTTTACCCTCGATCAATTTTGGCTGAAATGCCTGAATTGACAAACGGTGAAGCGTTGGGGCCCTGTTCAACATAACCGGGTGGCCCTTTAAAATATTCTCAAGAATATCCCAGATGATGGCTTCTTTTTTATCAACCAGCTTACGGGCACTCTTTACAGTTTTTACAATACCTCTTTCAATAAGTTTACGAATGATAAACGGCTTGAATAATTCTGCCGCCATATCTTTTGGTAAACCGCACTCATGCATTTTCAATTCCGGTCCTACTACAATTACAGAACGACCGGAATAATCAACACGCTTTCCCAACAAATTCTGACGGAAACGCCCCTGCTTACCTTTCAACACATCACTCAATGATTTTAATGCACGCCCCCCTTCTGCTTTTACAGCATTTGATTTACGGCTGTTATCAAACAATGAATCAATGGCTTCCTGCAGCATCCTTTTTTCATTACGCAGAATTACTTCAGGCGCTTTAATTTCCAATAACCTTTTTAAACGGTTATTACGGATAATAACCCTGCGGTAAAGATCATTCAGATCGGAAGAAGCAAAACGGCCACCATCCAAAGGAACCAATGGACGTAATTCAGGCGGAATAACAGGAATATATTGCATAACCATCCACTCAGGGCGGTTATTGATTCTTGTATTTGCATCACGGAAACTTTCAACAACACTCAATCTTTTTAAAGCATCAGCTTTACGTTGTTGTGAAGTTTCAGTAGCAGCTGAGTTACGCAAATCAAAACTTAACTGATCCAGGTTGATACGCTGTAACATATCATGTATAGCCTCCGCACCCATCTTAGCGATGAATTTGTTCGGATCTTCATCGGGCAAATGCTGGTTATCTTTTGGCAGCGTATCTAAAATATCCAAATACTCTTCTTCAGTTAAAAGATCAGAATAGTTTTGTCCTTTATCGGCACGGATACCTGATTGTATAACTACAAAACGTTCGTAGTAAACAATGCTCTCTAATTTTTTAGAGCTCATGCCCAACAGGTAACCGATTTTATTTGGTAACGATTTAAAGTACCAGATATGAACAACAGGCACAACCAATTTGATGTGTCCCATTCTTTCACGACGTACTTTTTTTTCTGTTACTTCCACACCGCAGCGGTCGCAAACAATACCCTTATAACGGATACGTTTGTATTTACCACAGGCACATTCGTAATCCTTTACCGGTCCAAAAATCCTCTCGCAAAACAAACCATCTCTTTCAGGTTTGTAAGTACGGTAGTTGATGGTTTCCGGCTTTAAAACTTCACCATAGCTTTTTTCCAAAATGCTGTCTGGAGATGCCAAACCAATTGTGATTTGAGAAAATGTTGGCCTTGGACGGTTTTCTTTTTTGAATGCCATATTAAAATTTCTAGTTTTTTGTTTTTTGTTACCAGCTGTTGTACATGCATCAACATCGTTGTGTCACTCACTTGTACTTTCTCAGCATTATTCAACACCCCTTATGCTCTTGCAAGTTCCCCCTTTAGGGGGCGGAGGGGGTTTTTAATCGAACTTCAGATCAAGTCCCAATCCCCTCAACTCATGAACCAATACATTGAATGATTCAGGAATACCGGCTCTTGGAATGTTATCGCCTTTTACAATAGCTTCGTATGTCTTGGCCCTGCCGATGATATCATCAGATTTAAGCGTTAACAGCTCCTGTAAAATATTAGATGCACCATAAGCTTCCAGTGCCCAAACCTCCATCTCACCAAAACGTTGACCACCAAACTGAGCTTTACCACCCAAAGGTTGTTGTGTAATTAAGCTGTATGGCCCTATAGAACGGGCATGCATTTTATCATCAACCATGTGGTGTAACTTAATGATGTAAATGATACCAACGGTTGCTTTCTGATCAAAGCGGTCGCCGGTTTCACCATCATATAAATAAGTATGACCGAATTTTGGTAATCCCGATTTTGTAATTTCTGCATCAATTTCCTCAACACTTGCACCATCAAAAATTGGTGTGGCAAAACGTACACCCAATTTTTCGCCGGCCCAGCCAAGTACTGTTTCATAGATCTGTCCAAGATTCATACGACTTGGTACACCCAATGGATTCAACACAATATCAACCGGGGTTCCATCTTCCAGGAAAGGCATATCTTCTGCACGAACGATCTTGGCAACAATACCTTTGTTACCGTGACGACCGGCCATCTTATCACCCACTTTCAACTTACGCTTAACAGCCATGTAAACTTTTGCAAGTTTTAAAACACCGGCCGGTAATTCATCGCCAATGCTGATGTTGAATTTCTCACGTTTGTATCTTCCTAATTCTTCGTTAAATTTAATATTGTAATTGTGTAATAAAACATTGATCAGTTCATCAACCTTTGCATCACCGCTCCATCCCAACGGATTTACATTTTGGTAATCGATGTTTGCAAGATTCTTTGCATTGAATTTAGCTCCTTTGCCAATCAACACTTCACCAAAATTATTACTTACGCCTGCACTGGTCTTATCTTTCAACAAAGTTTGTAATTTGTTGATCAATAATTCCATCAGGTCAATCTCATTCTTCTCATGTGTTTTTTCGATCTTATCCAGCTGAGCTTTCTCTCTTACTTTAGCATTCTTATCTTTCTTTGCACGCTGAAATAATTTTTTATCAATGATCACACCTTCTGTACCACTTGGTGCTTTTAATGAAGCATCTTTTGCATCACCGGCTTTATCACCAAAAATGGCACGTAATAATTTCTCTTCCGGTGTAGGGTCGCTTTCACCTTTAGGGGTTATTTTACCAATGATGATATCACCTTCTTTAACATGAGCACCAATGCGGATGATACCGTTCTGATCCAGGTCTTTGGTTGCTTCTTCACTAACATTCGGGATATCTGGTGTTAATTCTTCTTCACCCAGTTTGGTATCACGAACTTCAATTTCAAATTCAGAAATATGAATGGAAGTAAACAGATCTTCTTTAACTACTTTTTCACTGATCACGATCGCATCCTCAAAATTGTATCCTTTCCATGGCATGAAGGCTACTTTCATATTTCTTCCTAAAGCAATCTCACCACCTTTGGTTGCATAACCTTCGGTTAAGAAATCGCCTTCACTAACTTTTTGTCCTTTAACAACAGCAGGGCGCAGGTTAATACATGTTTCCTGATTGGTACGAACGAACTTGGTTAATTTATAAATGATCAGATCTTCATCAAAACTTACCAGTTGCTGAGTTTCGTTTCTCTTATATCGAACATGAATTTCGTTAGCATCAACAAACTCAACCACACCTTCACCATCTGCATGGATCTGGATCCTTGCATCCCTTGCTGCTTTTCCTTCCAAACCTGTACCAACGATCGGCACTTCGGGTTTGATCAATGGAACAGCTTGGCGCTGCATGTTTGAACCCATCAGGGCACGGTTGGCATCGTCATGCTCTAAGAACGGAATTAATGAAGCACTTAAGCCAACGATCTGGTTTGGCGCCACATCCATATATTCCACTTCATTCTTATCCAGAATAGGGAAATCACCTGTTTGACGGCTTTTAATTCTGTCATCAACAAAGTTTCCTTTGGCATCCATTTCAATATTTGCCTGGGCAATCTTTGCTGTATCTTCTTCTTCTGCACTCAGGAAAGTTATCTTCTTCATATCAGCCCTTCCATCAGTAACCTTATGGTATGGCGTTTCAATAAAGCCCATATCATTGATCTTGGCATGTACACAAAGTGTAGATATCAAACCAATGTTTGGTCCTTCCGGTGTTTCAATAGTACACAAACGACCGTAATGAGAATAGTGAACATCACGAACCTCAAAACCTGCTCTTTCCCTGCTTAAACCTCCGGGTCCAAGTGCGGAGATACGACGCTTGTGCGTTATCTCACTTAATGGATTAGTTTGATCTAATAACTGCGAAAGTTGAGATGTACCAAAGAATGAATTGATAACAGAAGATAATGTTCTGGCATTGATCAGATCAACCGGAGTAAATACCTCGTTATCACGTACGTTCATTCGCTCACGGATGGTACGGGCCATACGGGCCAGACCAACACCAAACTGGGCATATAATTGCTCACCCACGGTACGAACACGACGGTTACTTAAATGGTCGATATCATCAACTTCACTTTTACCATTGGTTAATAATACCAATGTTTTAATGATGGCGATAATATCATCTTTAGTTAATACTTTTTTAGTGATGGGGAAATTCAATCCCAGACGACGGTTAATTTTATAACGGCCAACTTCACCCAAATCATAACGCTTGTCGCTGAAAAATAATTTATCAATGATACCACGTGCAGTTTCATCATCAGGCGCATCAGCACCACGCAATTGCTTGTAGATGTGCTGCACCGCTTCCAGTTCACTGTTAGAAGTATCTTTATTTAGTGTATTGTAGATGATTGCATAATCACCGCTCACCTCTTCTTTTTGTACAAACACACTCTTCACATCCATTTCCAGTATCATGGCAATATTGGATGCATCCAATACGCTGTCTCTCTCTAAAACGATCTCATTTCTTTCAATAGATACTACTTCCCCAGTATCTTCATCCACAAAATCTTCAACCCAGGTACGCAATACACGGGCGGCTAATCGCTTGCCAATACATTTTTCCAGGCTTTTTTTATCAGCTTTAACTTCATCAGCCATACCAAATAATTCAAGTATGTCTTTATCAGTTTCAAAACCAATAGAACGAAGCAATGTAGTAACCGGGAATTTTTTCTTACGGTCAATATAAGCAAACATCACATTATTGATGTCAGTTGCAAATTCCATCCAGGCCCCCTTGAAAGGGATAACCCTTGCAGAGTAGATCTTGGTGCCGTTGGGATGAACTGACTGTCCAAAGAATACACCCGGTGAACGATGAAGTTGGCTTACTACTACCCTTTCGGCTCCATTGATAACAAAAGTACCACGTGGAGTCATGTAAGGGATGTTACCTAAAAACACATCCTGAACGATAGTCTGAAAGTCCACGTGCTCCTCGTCATTACAACTCAGACGCAGTTTTGCTTTTAATGGAACAGCGTAGGTTAAACCTCTTTCAATACACTCCTCAATAGTGTAGCGTGGGGGATCTACGAAATAATCAAGAAATTCCAGTACAAAGATGTTACGGGTATCAGTAATAGGAAAATTTTCCTTAAATACTCGGAACAGTCCCTCCACATTACGCTTATCGGGAGTGGTTTGTAACTGGAAAAAATCTTTAAACGATTGAATCTGGATTCCCAGTAAATCGGGAGTTTCCGCCAGGAGTTCAACTTTTCCGAAATTGATTCGCTTAGCGGCGGTAGTTTTTGTTGCAGACATATTTGTAAATAAGACGTTTAAGTGTGCAGAAGACCCTTTAGTAGCGGGGCTATTGGCAAAATGCGCCACTAACCCTAAATTAAAGGATGGCAAAGGTAGGAAAAAAAATCGGATTTTTTAATTACGATATACGATTTTTTAGCCAATGGGGAGGGGTTTTTGTGGATAACCCTGCTCCGGGGATTTTTCATTGAATTTCAGGCATATAAAAGAGGCCGCATACCTGTTGCGGCCCCCTCCCTGCTTTATCGGTCAAACTTACCATATCTTGGCCCTGTCTTCGGGCTTTAAATACATTTTATCGCCTTCTTTTACCCCAAAAGCGGCATAAAAAGGATCAAAATTGGCTGCAGGACCGTTCACCCTGTACATTTCAGGCGAATGGGGATCCGTATTGATCCTTGCCCGCATGCTTTCTTCGCGGTCAACAAGCCGCCAAACCTGGGCATAACCAAGGAAGAAGCGCTGGTCGGGGGTAAGCCCCTCAATTTTTTCATTGCCCTGTCCCTGTTTCGTCATTTTAAAGGCATCATAGGCAATGGCGAGGCCGCCAATATCTGCCAGGTTTTCGCCCAATGTGAGCTCGCCATTAACGTGTATGCTGTCGAATACGGTAAATCCATTGTATTGTTTCACTACTCCCCCTGTTTTGGTTTTAAATTTCGCCGCATCTTCCTTGCCCCACCAATTGTTCATGTTTCCAACCGCGTCGTACTGGCTTCCCTGGTCATCAAAGCCATGGGTCATTTCGTGCCCAATCACCATTCCTATGGCACCATAGTTCACCGCATCATCGGCATTCATGTTAAAGAAGGGAAATTGTAAAATACCTGCCGGGAATACGATCTCATTATTGGTTGGATTATAATAAGCATTCACGGTTGGCGGGCTCATACCCCATTCCGTTCTTTCTACGGGCTTACCTACCTTACCGATCATTTCATTATAGCGATGAAGCCTTACGCTTTTTGCGTTCTCATAAAAATTGTTCTTATCGATTGTCACATCATCAAAATTCTTCCACTTGGAAGGATACCCGATCTTCTTTAAGAAAGCATTCAACTTGGTAAGGGCTTTCTGCTTGGTACTGTCGCTCATCCA
>JAYVEQ010000065.1:0-65316 GCA_043748745.1 Chitinophagaceae bacterium
CCTGGTCATCGGCAGCCATTAAACCAATCTGCCGGTAAATACATTTTCTAAAATCACGGCCACGGGGTACACGGGTGCCACGGTTATCAATGCTTACAATAATATAACCCAATTGATTGCTGAGGTATTGGTGCCAGAGGTTATCACCAGTACCCCAGTTGTCCTGCACGGTAGAACCTGCAGGCTCTCCATATACATGAACTAAAAGCGGGTATTTTTTCTGGGGATCAAAATTGATGGGCTTGATCATCCAGGCATCCAATATCACATCCCCAATATCTACTTTAAAAAATTCTTTGTTACGCAAACCCAGCTCATTCATTTTTGCTTTTAATTCGGCATTGTCTTCCAGTAATTTTATTTCCTGGTGTGTATTAAGATTGATAAGAGAAATTCGCCTTGGCGTAGTTGCGTTTTCAAAACTGTGGATAGCATATTTTGCATCGGCAGAAATCTGGTAACTGTGCTGGCCAGCCATATTGGCCGGCGAAACTCTTTCTGCTTCTCCGCTTCCATCCAGCCTGCTGCGATAGAGATAACGTTGCGTAAAATTCTCCGGCGATGCTATATAATAAACAAAGCCACCAACAGGATCAATGCAGTTAATATTTACCACATCAAAATTTCCTTTGGTAATCAGTTTCATTTCTTTTCCATCTCTTGATACTTTATACAAATGCATCCAGCCATCTTTTTCGCTGGTCCAGGTAAAAGATTTTGTATTATCCAGCCATACAATATTATCATGTATATCTAAAAATGCTTCGTCTTTATCTGTCAGAATATTTTTAAGCGCCATGGTTTTAGTATTGCCTACCCAAACGGAGTTTGTGTTTTGCAAACGGTTCAGTTGCTGTATCATCACTTCATCAGAGCCGGGTATATAATCCATCCTGGCCAGATAATTATTGCGGGGATCGCCGGGTACAGCAAACCATTTTGTTTTTCCGCCTGCGGCAGAGATGACACCAACTTTAACGGCAGAATTAGCCGTGCCCACTTTTGGATAAGGCAATGGAATTGGTTTCGAATAATTAGAATCAACATTGTTGATCATGTAAAATGTGCCAACTCCTTTTGTATCCGATTGCCAGTAAGCAATATTTTTTCCATCGGGGCTCCAGCGAAAACCATCAAGATCATCCAGTTCTTCTTCATACACCCAATCAAATGTTCCGTTAATAATATTATCGCCCCCATCTTTTGTTAGCTTCGTGATTAAACCTGTAGCAATATCTTCTGCATAAATATTCAACTTGCTTACATAAGCTACCCTTCCGCCATCAGGCGAAAATTTAGCAAACATCATTGTAGCTTCTTCAAGCCCTTTGCCTAGGTGTGTTAGCCTGCCATTAGCAAGATTAAGCACCCAGTAATCGCCTCTTGAATTTTGCCGCCATACTTTACGGGTATTGGTAAAAATCAAGAGTTTGCTGTTATCATCACTCCATATATAATTGGCAATGGATAATGGTTTATTGGTTCCTGAAGGAATCAGTTGTTTGGCATTTACCAAAATATTTCTTGCTCCACTTACTGCATCATATACTACAATGTCATTTCCTTTTGCTTCTGTATTATTCTCCAGCGTTGAATAACCTTTGTTATCTTTCATCCACCTGACCGGACCAAACCCTTTTGACCGGTATAAATTATTGGAGTAAATATCTTCAAGGGTTAATTTTTTTGTTTGAGCAAAACTATTGCTGAAGCAAAAAGCGACGAGGATAAAAATTAGCCCGAATGAAAGTTTACGAGTCATGTTGTAGGGTTTATTTTTAAATATTAGTTATGGTTGTTCAACAAGGTAAACAGATCCTTTGGTTGTTTTAAATTCAATTTTGTTATCAGGTAGTTTTTTAAAAGCAACCGGCTTACCATTGCTGCTGATCTTCACACCCGGCTTAAATTCAATCCGGCAATTCTCTCCGGCCTTTGATAATATTTTTACCTGTGTTACCATTTTATTTTTCCAGGCAAAATCCAATTCAAAACCGCCTCTTGCACAAAGGCCCTTAAATTCTCCTTCACCCCATTCGTCGGGTAAAGCGGGCAATAATTTTATAAATTCATCCTGCGATTGCATCAGCATTTCGGTAACAGCAGCAGTAACGCCAAAACTTCCATCAACCTGTAATGATCTGCCACACAATGCAAATAAGGAAGTACAACACTGCTCTTTTAAATAACCTTTATAAATTTTATTGGACCGGTTGCCATCTCCCAGTCTTGCCCATAAAGCCATTTTCCATGCTCTTGAAAAACCGGTAGAAGCATCCCCTCTTTCTTCCAACACTTTTTTGTAAGCTTCAATCAAAGCCGGTGTTCTTTTTTCGTACAAAACTTTACCGGGGTATAATCCATACATGTGCGAAAAATGACGGTGATTTTTTTCCAGCGATTTCCAGTCATCGGCCCACTCCTGCAGGGAACCATCTTTACCAATTTGTGGCGGCACTAATTTCTCTCTTGCTGTTTTAACCTGTTGAACAAAAGCATTCTCTTTTCCTAAAACTTTAGATGCTTCAATATAATAACCAAAGAGGTCGTACAAAATCTGCATATCAATTGATGAGCCTGCACAGATTGTTGTCCCTTCCCGGAATCCTGCGGTCACTTCATCAAAATAAGGTTTGTTGCCACCGCCATCCGGAAAATTTTCGGGAGATGTAGATGGGTTGGTGACGAGCCATTTTCCATTGGGATGCGGCACTAAAAAATCCATAAAAAATTGTACGGAACCTTCAATCAATGGGTACGTTTCTTTTAAAAAATCTTTATCCATTGTGTATTGATAATGCTCCCATATATGTGTGCAGAGCCATGCACCACCAACAGTAAAAGTTCCCCAGGTGGGGCCATCCATCGGCGCCGCAACCCGCCATATATCTGTATTCTGATGAAAAACCCATCCGCTGGCACCATAATGTTCACGGGCAACCTGCGAGCCCTGGTCGGTTAATTCTTTTATCATTCTTACCAATGGTTCGGCACATTCGGAAAGGTTGCCACTCTCCACCGGCCAGTAATTCATTTCGGTATTGATATTGGTGGTATATTTCGAGTCCCATGCAGGATTCATATTATCATTCCAGATGCCCTGCAGGTTGGCGGGTTGGGTGCCCGGCCTGGAAGAACCGATCATGAGGTAACGGCCAAATTGATAACTTAAAGCAGCCATGGATGGATCAGGTTCGGTTTGAATTTTTTTAATCCGTTCCGGCGTTGGTAAAAAAGAGTTTTTGGTATTGGGCAATTGCAATGACACCCGATCGAAATATTTTTTATAATCAGCTACCGCAGATGCAAGAATGGTATTGAAACTTTTATTTTCAATTGCTTTAAAATAATTGATTACTCTTTGGTGTTGATCTGCACTCACGTCTTTGTAATTCACAAAATTTGTTGCAGCCGCAAAATAGATGGTTACCGAATTTGCATTTTCTATAATGAGGTTTACATCGTCTGTTTTCATTGAGCCACCTTCAGGCACAGCCTTTAATCTTGCTTCATATCTCAGCTTTCCTTCTACACCCATGTAATCAGCTGATTTACCTGTGAGGATCAAACCGTCATTTCCATAAGGATCCATTTTAAAATAATCGGTTGCATAATTGGAATGCGTTTGGTTTCTTTCTCCCCGCAGGTTAGCGGTAAAAGAAATGCTGCCGGGTTTATTAGCGGTAATGCGAACAACAATTACCTGGTCGGGTGCCGATGCGAAAACTTCCCGTTGGTAAGTGATACCATTGGAAGAATAGGTAACACCTGAAATTCCATTTTCCAGGTTTAGCCATCTTTTATAATCAGTAACACTATCCTGGTTCTTAAAAAATAAATGAAGGTTGGCAAGGCATTGGTATTTCATTTGCTCAACCGGGTAGCCCATTAAATTGCGGCCGAATAAATTATGGGCGGCTAAATATTTTTCTTCAAAAACCAGTTTTTGTATTTCGGGCAACACTTTATAACCGCCTTTTACAACTGTTGAATATGGCCCGCCACTCCAGTATGTTTCTTCATTTAACTGAATACGCTCTTCACCGTTCTTTCCAAAAACCATGGCACCCAGCCGGCCATTGCCAACCGGCAGGGCTTCATCCCATTTTTTTGCAGGATCGGTATACCATAATAAAGTTGCCGGGTTAAAGGTTTGTGCATTGATTTTAAAAGGAGTTTCGGTTTGCTGCGCCTGCAGGGTTGACAAAAAGAAGAAAGCAATTACAAAAACCGGAAGCTTGTAATAATTCATAATTGAATATTAATTAAAATGCGTGGAGAAAAATAATAAACAAGGATTTTCTCCCCATGAAGATAATTTTTTATGTTAAGAATTTACAGCCTTTTTGAGGTTATATGGAAAAGTATTTGATTAGTTATTTATAAAGGCCAGCCCTATTTTTGTAGTCAGATGAGCAAGCAATATTTTTCAAATGAAGAAGCCCTGCAAAAAGCAAAACACTATTGTGCTTACCAGGAGCGTTGCCACAGCGAAGTAAAAGAAAAACTCTACAGCTTTGGTTTATATAAAACAGATGTTGATGAATTGTTATCCCAACTCATTAGTGATAATTATTTGAATGAAGAACGGTTCGCTATTCAGTATGCAGGCGGAAAATTTAGAATAAAACAATGGGGCAAAATAAAAATTAAATACAGCCTTAAACAAAAACAGGTAAGTGAGTATTGTATTAAAAAAGCCCTGGCAGCGATTGATGAAAATGATTACAAAAAAACATTGGCTAAGCTGTTTGAGCAAAAATTAAAAACGCTAAAAGCCGAAAAAAATATTTTTATAAAAAAAAGAAAATTGCAGGATCATTTAATGCAAAAGGGTTTTGAAACGGGATTGATACAAAAGTTGATGGCAGTAGTTTGATTGTAAACAAAGTTCTATTTTGATAGTTTAAAAAGATATCTAAGCGATTTAAATTTATTGCCAACTGTATCCATATCACAAATCAGGTCTTTTCTGCTGTAAGCATTTAAATTAAAAACATTATTTGTTCTTTTTTGATTTTTCTCCAACTGATCAAGGCAAACAAAACAGCGGCTGAAAATACCAATGGTGATGCGGCCAATAAATTTTCTAATATATTTTTTGGGATAACCGGATTTGAATGCCGCCTCTTTACCTATTTTCAATAATGCAGCATAATGAAAACGCAGGTCTTTAATATTGGTTGCTGTTGTAACCAACGTACTCACTCCGCTTTCACGATCTTTATACACATCAAAAATATCATTGCTCAACTGCATTAACCCACCAAGGCAAAACAACATTTTTTCTTCGCCGTATTTAAAGTGGTTTTCAAAAGCGGTGCGGTAATACAACAACGACTCTGCTCCCTTGCGTATGGTAATATCTTTTATTACTTCGGAAGATAATCCTGGTTTATCCTGTTGCTTGCTCAGCAACTGTGCATAAAACACTTTGTAAATCTGCTCCTGCATTTTTACCGGTTGTGGAGCATTAGCCAAAGCTGTTTTATAAAAATTAAGAAACAATTTTTCGCTGGCAGTATTACCGGTAAATCGCTCGGGCTTTTCAATAAAATCTTTTACACCCTGCTCCGAAAGCCGTTGCTTGTCAAAAAAATCATCGCCCAAACCTGTCATAGCACCCTGGCAGGTACTGGCTAATCTTTCTTTATCCGTCATAGACTTTCCACGCAAGGCACAAAAGGCTTCGCCTAAAATGGCCGGAACAGCCAGTCCATAGTAACCGGTTATTTTTTTAAGGTCATTTTCTTCAAGGCTGCCATCAGCTTTTTTTTTTGCTTCGTCCAGCAACGGAACTATATTTTTTTGAATGAATTTTTTTTGTACACGCAGGTTTCCCAAAACCGTATAAAGCAGCTGTATGGCCTGCAATAATCGGACGACGATAAAATTACTTTTCATATTGTTTCTCTTGGTTAACCGGTAACATTTTTAATGAAGATACATAAACCGTAAATATTTTGTTTGCATATAAATCTTACTCATATAATTACCGAAAAAAACCAGGTTAATGAATTTCATGATTCATAATGACCATCTTCAGCGGAATTCGCTTTTACCAGTTTGTACATTACAATGCTGTAAAATATCACAAAGCAGTAAGGCAGGTTTAATTAATAAAACATCGAAATAATATTTTAATTTATAAAATCCATAAAAAAAATAAAACTGACTTCTGCATCCGGGATTCTTTATGCAGAGCATGAAAATTCGCTCACTGTTGGTTCATGTGGTCCGGTGTTGATACAGAATTATATACTCCATGAAAAAGGGAATATGATCATTCATGTTCCCCTTTTTATTTTATAAGAGTTGTACAATACAGGATTAGTTTATCACAACTAATTCATGACTGGCACAGGCTAAAAGATATTTACTAAAAAAATATTAAAAGCCCCGTTTCGTATTGAGCGAAACGGGGAAATCTTTATTTGTATTAATCGGGTAGTATTTTTAAACATGCCCTTCTGCAAGCATAGCATCGGCAACTCTTACAAAGCCGGCAATATTTGCACCTTTTACATAATCAACATCACCATCGGCATTTGTACCATAGCGGATACATTGTTCATGAATATCCTGCATAATAACACGGAGGCGTTCTTCCACATCTGTCCTGGTCCAGTACATGCGTATGGAGTTTTGCGACATCTCAAGGCCCGATGTAGCCACTCCTCCCGCATTAGAAGCCTTGCCCGGAGCATAAAGGATACCGTTTTTTTGTAAAACAGAAATGGCATCGGGTGTTGTAGGCATATTGGCCCCTTCGGCTACCAGCCTGCAACCATTGGAAACCAGTTGTTGTGCATCATCTTCATCCAATTCATTTTGAATAGCACAAGGCAGTGCTACATCACAGGGAATCTGCCAGGGTTTTTCACCTTCATAATATTTACAGCCGAATGCTTCGGCATATTCAGAGATGCGGCCACGCCTTACATTTTTCAACTCCAGCAGGTAAGCCAGTTTTTTTGCATCAATACCTTTTGCATCATAAATAAAACCATTGCTGTCAGACGCTGTTATTGGTATGCCGCCAAAAGCCAGCGTTTTTTCAATGGCATATTGTGCTACATTACCACTGCCCGATATCACTACTTTTTTTCCCTTGATCGTTTCGCCCTTTTTCTTCAGCATTTCATCTACAAAGAACAACAGGCCATAACCGGTAGCTTCGGGCCGGATAAGGCTTCCGCCATAAGCAAAACCTTTACCGGTAAGCACTCCGTTAAATTCATTCCGCAATCTTTTAAACTGTCCAAACAGGTAACCGATCTCCCTTGAACCAACACCCACATCTCCTGCAGGAATATCCGTGTCCTTACCAATATGCCGGAAAAGTTCGGTCATAAAGCTTTGGCAAAAACGCATCACTTCATTATCCGATTTTCCTTTCGGATCAAAATCTGATCCGCCTTTACCACCTCCCAGCGGCAAGGTTGTAAGCGAATTTTTAAACACCTGTTCAAAAGCCAGAAATTTTAAAACACTGAGAGTAACCTCGGGATGAAAACGCAGGCCGCCTTTATAAGGACCAATGGCGCTGTTCATCTGGATACGGTAACCACGGTTCACCCGGTAATTACCGACGTCATCCATCCAGGGCACCCGGAAGATAAGGATCCGTTCAGCCTCAATGATCCGTTCCAGAATATTGGCCTTTTTATATTCGGGATGTTCTTCAATAAAAGGGAGAACTGCCAGGGCTACTTCATAAACAGCCTGGTGAAATTCGGGCTGGCCGGGGTTGCGCTTTTCCACCATCTGCATAAATTTTTCAATAGCGGATTGTTTTGTTGCGATCATAAAGCAAAATTTAATTGTTAAGCAATCATTCGTATGCCGGAAGAGTTTGGCATCACGAAAAATAAACAGAACAAAGTAAAAAATAAATGCGAACAATTATAACAGAATGACCAATATCAGTTTTTTAACCTGGACATATAATACGGGTATAATATACCGGCAATTGCCCGTTAGTTAACCGGTTTTATGAATGAATCATTTGTATCACATTTATCAATGGGGGGATGAATGTTAAAAAACTTTTAATGCCAGGCTGCAGTAAGTAAATAGCTGTATAATAATCAGCACTTTCTGCTTTATTTTTAGCGTATCAAAACATAAATAAGCACGAAGATTAAATTTTTGGCATGATTATTATCTGGTTAAATAAAAACTACGTTATGATTATTAATATTAAAAACATGCTTTGCCTGCGTTGCGAAATTGTTGTAAAAAATATTTTAACAGGTTTGGGAATAGAAGCAGAAAATATTACTATAGGTAAAATTCAGCTCAAAGAGAATTTATCAAATGCAAAACTCAAACAACTCGATGCAGCACTGAAAGAGATTGGTCTTGAACTGGTTTTTGATAAGAAAAACCTGATCGTTCAGGAAATAAAAAATATAGTTTTTGAAACCATACATTATGCAGAAGAACCTTTAATGATCAAATTCTCCTGCTACCTGAGTAAAAAACTAAACTATAGCTATACCTATTTATCAAACATTTTTTCACAAGTGACCGGGATAAGCATAGAACGTTACATCATTCTGCAAAAAATAGAAAAAGTAAAAGCAATGCTTATTATCGAAAGCGCTTTTCTCAGCGATATTGCATATAAAATGAATTATAGCAGTGTTAGTCATCTTTCCGCCCAGTTTAAAAAAATGACAGGTATAAGGGCAAAGGATTATCGGTCAATGAATATGAATACATTCAACAGAATGCCGACATTAATAGCGGTTTAAAAATATAAAAGGGGGCCTGCCTTTGTTTCATAAGAAGAAGTTTATTTTTGTGGGTACACCATTCATGACACTGAAACAAAAGATACACAAACATTACCTGCAGCAGCTGAATGATAAAGTTAAAATGCTGCAACTGATTCTGGCCGGTTTAAAAGAAAGCAGCAGCAATGAAACCAAAAGTACAGCAGGCGATAAACACGAAACCGCCCTGGCCATGTTACAGATCGAACAGGCAAATAACCGAGAGCAATTGAAAGAGGCTTTGGCACAAAAAGCAGGGTTGGAAAAAATAGATCCTTGCATATCTGTGGCCGTAATTCTAAACGGCAGCCTTATAAAAACCAACCGGGGATATTTGTATCTGAGCCTCGCAATGGGAAAAGCAGAAATAGAAAACATAAAAGTTATGGCGCTTTCTCCGCAATCGCCATTGGGTGTAAAATTAGTGGGATTAAAAATTAATGATGTTGCCGAAGTTAATAATAACCGTTACGTTATTGAAAATATCGTTTAAGAAAAATGGAGAGAGATATTAAATAAATAATTTTACGGAAAAGACAATTGAACAGGGATAAAAAAACAAAAGAGATCAATCAGCTGTTTTAAGATGCCGCAGATCAAGTGCCTGTCGCTTTCCTTTGAACCTGGCAAAAAACAAAATGATTATTTTCAGATCTGCTTCTTCATCATCGCTGGTAAATAAAGGCTCACCCATAACCACCCGCCTATTTTCAAAATCAAGGCCAATGGGCAACAACGGAACCTGTGCTTTTTTGGCAATATAATAAAATCCGCTGCGTAATTTATCTACCCGTTTGCGTGTCCCCTCGGGGGCCATTCCCAAAATAAATTTTTCATTTGTTGTAATGAGTTCAGCCACCTGGTCCACCATGCCGTGTTTACTGAAACGGTCTACCGGCGTGCCGCCCAGCCTTCGTAACAGCCAGCCCAGCGGGCCAACAAACAATTCTTTTTTTCCTAAAAATTTGGCATCATAAATTTTTAATTCAGAACGTGCAGCAAAACCAACCAGCACATCTATCCAGCTGGTATGTGGCGCAACGATCATTACCAGCTTTTTGTACTCGTAAGGAAAATGGCCAACAATTTTCCAACCGGTTAATTTCCAATATAATTTCCAGATCAGACGAAGCATTGGAAGTAAGATAGTTTTTTTATTTCACCTGCAGTTCACCGAATGATACCTAATTTTATATATACTATGCAGATATTCATCCTCATTATTTTTTTACTGGCACTGCTGTTTACGGTTTGGTGGCTGCAAAAAAAGAAAACAATAGTAAACGATCCCATGCCGGTACAAATAAAAGAGATACTGGAAGAACAGGTTCCTTTTTATCAGCAGCTGAATGAAGAAAGAAAAAAAGAATTTGAAAAAAGATCAAAATATTTTTTAACCCGGGTAAAAATAACCGGTGTTAAAACTGCAGTTGAAGAGATTGACCGGGTGCTGATTGCAGCCAGTGCCGTCATTCCCATTTTTAATTTTCCGGGCTGGGAATACAGGAACCTGCACGAAGTATTATTATATCCTGATTCTTTTGATCATGATTTTGAACAGCAGGGCGGCGGCCGTAATATTCTGGGCATGGTGGGCAGCGGCGCCCTTAATCATGTGATGATACTTTCGCAGTTTGAACTCCGCCAGGCATTCAGTAATCTCACCGGCAAGACCAATACAGCTATTCATGAATTTGTACACCTGGTTGATAAAACCGACGGAGAGATCGACGGCGTGCCCGGTTCCATCCTGCAAAAAAAATATATTGTACCCTGGCTGCAGCTGATGCAAAAAGAAATTGAAATGATACGGGAGGACCAATCAGACATTGACCCCTATGGAACAACTAGCCAGGCAGAATTTTTTGCCGTGGTGTCTGAATATTTTTTCGAACGACCAACTCTGCTGCAGGAGAAACACCCGGAACTGTATGAGCTGCTGCAGCAAATTTTCAGTGCAAAAACTTCAACATTAAAAAAATAGTGCAACAGACTTGTTTACTTTCCATTTTGCAGTATAATCACTAGCCCTTACCAGCCACGCCATTTTAGGAATTCAGCCCGGCTTTCCTGTTCCGGAGATGCACTTGATTTCTGGCGGTGTTGTGTTAACCCGGTTTGCAGGGATAGTTGCCTGCGTATCGGCAACCACAGCCGGGTTCTGCACTTCCTCCTTAACAGCGGATGTTTTGGTATCCCTTGTGTTCTCCTTATCACTTCCCCCACAGCGGGTAATACCGGTAACGGTGATCAAAAAGATCAGACTGATGGCCAGCATGATTATCGGGATTTTTAGTTGACTTGCTTTCATAAAATTTGAATTTACTTTTGTTGATTAACCTCTTTTTGCAAGTTAACAGCATAACGGTTTTTACAAATATTAAATGTGTGCTGTTATTTTTTTAGATTAATAATAACAGAAGCTGAAATAGTGTAGCAGGCAAAAAAGGGGATAGAAATAAATTTAAAAGTAAATGAACATCAAAAACATCACGGGTATTTTACCAGAATTTTTACTTTTTTTATTTGCGACATTTAAATTACGTTATGGCAGGAAAACTAACTACAGGTTTATCATGATGAGTTGCAAACCAATACCCACAATACTGCCGTTATTTGGCGTTATGCTTTTACCATAAGTACATATGATGGAAGGCACAATATCCCTATCATATTTAAAACTTACGCCCAGGTTAAAACGGTAACCCCAGAACTCGGTATGAATTTTTTTTGACTGCAGGTCATCATAATGATTGACCACATTGGTATAAGCAGCCCCGGCGCCGATGATAAATCCAAACCGGGCATTTGCATTGTTACCTGCGGCTGAACCAATATTCAGTATAAGCATAGCGGGCAGATCAATGCCGGCAAAAGCATCCGATTTATAAGTAAGCCCGGCACTCAACGGAAAATTAAGTACTACGGCAAAATCTTTATCCTGGAAAAATTTAATGCCCGGCGTAAGGGTGAATGCAGGAAAAAAAACAGCATCTGAATGATAGTTCCAGGGCACAAACAGGGCCGCCCCTGCATTTAAATAACCAACAGATCTTTTCTGCGGAAACAAATTTGTACAGGCTGATAAACAAAAGAAGAACAGAAGGAATATTTTTTTCATACTGCTTTTATATTTTATCAACTGGTACCTGCATAGGCTTCATGGCCCTGCACTTTGATGTATAATAAATGTACAAAACATTTTTTAGCTGCACAACTGTTACAGACATTATAAAGTAAAAAAAGAATAGAAGATAATAGCAAAACTATTTGAGTGATACCAGACCCGGGAGCTGTTAAAAACCTGCGGCGTTTTTTTTCATAAAATTTGGTTGTAAAAGCAGGTACCGTGCAAAGCTTTTATTTTGCTTTGATCCACTAACGGTGCATATTTCACAATTGTGGACCGATTATTGCAAGTAATAGTACGAAGACAATCATTATCGCCTTATAGTTTAAGATAACCGGTAACGTTTAAGCCAGACCTGGCAATCCTTATAATGTCCAACACTCCCGTATCTCTGCGACTGATGCTGGCCGGTAAATTGATAATCATAATAATCTTTGAGCGCAAAAAGGGATAATGCAATATCATTATTCACTATTAAATTAAAATCTTATGAAGCGTACTAAAAAATTATTATTACCAGCCAGCGTATTATTGTTTATTGTGTTATTTAGCGCATGTAAAAAAGATCAGATCAGTAATATCGCAACTCCGGAAAGTCTTACAACACAATCTCCGGCAGCCCTTTCGGCAAAACAATCAGCATTACAATTTAAAGGAGTTGATCTTGGCCTTGCCGGCGAATTTGTCATTCTCTCAAAATCAGGCATTACCAATGTGTATAAATCTGTTGTTACCGGCGATATTGGAACAAGCCCAATCACCGGTGCGGCCATTGGGATAACCTGCGCAGAAGTTACCGGTAATATATTTTCAGTAGATGCTGCGGGTCCGCTGCCATGTACCATTACCAATGCCAGCAGGCTAACTACCGCGGTAAGCGATATGCAGACAGCTTATACCGATGCAGCCGGCCGTTCAAACCCCGATTTTATAAACCTGGGTGCAGGTAATATTGGCGGCACAACATTAACACCCGGTTTGTATAAATGGACCAGTGCCGTTATCATTCCAACAGATGTTACTATTTCAGGCGGGCCTGATGATGTATGGATCTTCCAGGTTGCCGGCACACTAATTATGGGTTCGGCAGTTAATTTTACCCTGGCCGGCGGGGCACAGGCTAAAAATATTTACTGGCAAACAGCAGGTGCTGTTACCTTTGGTACTACCAGCCATTTTGAAGGGAATATTTTGGGAGCCACCGGCATTAATTTACAAACCGGCGCAACAATAAACGGTAGGTTGCTTGCACAAACAGCCGTAACCCTGCAAATGAATACGGTTACTCAGCCACAATAAATTAAAAATATCAAATGATATAAGAGGTTGCCGAAAGGCAACCTCTTATATCATTTTGCAGGTACTCAAATTATTTTTATTAAGTGAACTGTGCTGCCCGTTGATTAGCGGATAGATGGGGCAGCTACCCACGTAGGGGTAAAGAAATAAATATTTTATTCATCCTGATTATATACCTGTTGATCAGGTGCCCTGTTCGGGCAGGGCTTCATCCAGCTTATTATCTGTTACAAACTTATTTTTGGCGGCAGTAAACTCTTCCATCACCACGGCAATTTCATTAATGCCATCATCCACTTTACCATGAATGTCGGGAAGGCGTTTTTCCAGTACGCTATTGCCCAGGTTAATGTTCTCCGCTTCCAGCTGTGCAATTTTTTTTAAAAGTGAGGTCTGGCTGTTTAAGATGTCTTCCAGTTCCCTCAGCATTTTTTCCATCAGGCGTTTCTTTTCTGATTTATCCATTGTAATGCATTTTAATTATTCAAAATAAAACAATAGTTCAGGTTTTGTAAGAGGATATTTATGCACAGGTGTGATTACATATTCCTGCAACTATTGGAGTGCAGCCATCTGGTCTCTGACCAACGGTGTTGTTGATTTAAGGTTGATTATTTTTCTTTTTTGCGTCTCCCAAAAAGAAAAGATTAATTTTAATTATTGTAACTGCATAAAAAATACCTATTGCCATAAACTTTTATTATCTTACTTTTCCTTAAGGTCTTTTATCCTTTTTAATTCCGCAACGCTATAGTTTGCATATTTCACCCTGCCCATTTTTATAAACAGATTTTTAACTTCAAAACAACTATAATTATGAAAAAATGGATGTTAGTATTTGCAGCTGGCTCTTTATTAATGGCAGCCTGTAACAATGAAAAAAAAGAAGCAGCAGGCACTGATGAAACTGCAGTTAAAAAAGCAGTACCCATGGCCTACACGGCGGCTTACTCTTCTTCTTTTGAGATGGGCAACCCGGCTTACACCGCCATGATATTACAGGGCAGCTGGAAAGACTGGGAAGAAAATAAACTAGATAACATGAAGAACTGGATGGCCGATACCATTTTGGCTTTACAGAGCGACAACAAGATGATTAAGGGAGTTGACAGTTTAATGGCCTTATGGAAAAGAGACCGGGCTGCATACAGTTCAGTAAAAGATACAATTGATGCAGCAATGGCGGTGTACAGCACCGATAAAAAAGAAAACTGGGTGCTGGTATGGGCACAGGAGTACAACAGCAAACCCGATGGAACAAAAGATACGGTGGCTGTAATGGAAACCTGGCGTATAAATGCAGCCGGAAAGGCCGATTGGCTTTTACAATATAACCGGCATAAAAGAAAATAAACTTTGTGAAGGAAATTTAAATCCTTGCTGCTGTTGCGGCGGGGATTTTTTTATTGCGATATTCTGGAAATAAAATGTGGGCTGTGCCGGACTCGAACCAGCGACCCTCACGTTGTCGACGTGATGCTCTGAACCAACTGAGCTAACAACCCGAAAGAAATTATGAATTATGAGTTGACCGTATGTTAACTTATAACTAGAATTCTGCACTCTTCGGATATCTGGGGAAAGGAATTACATCTCTTATATTGCCCATACCCGTTACAAACTGCACCAGCCGTTCAAAGCCAAGTCCAAAGCCGGCATGCGGACAAGCACCAAACTTTCTGGTATCCAGGTACCACCATAATTCTTCGGCGGGGATATTCATTTCTTTCATGCGCCCGGTAAGTTTCTCCATGCGTTCTTCCCGCTGACTGCCCCCAACAATTTCGCCAATACCCGGAGCTAAAATATCCATGGCAGCCACCGTTTTTCCATCATCGTTCTGGCGCATGTAAAAACTTTTTATCTCTTTGGGATAATCAGTAAGTATCACCGGTTTTTTAAAATGTTTTTCAACCAGGTAACGTTCGTGTTCACTCTGCAGGTCTGTGCCCCAACCTTCAATCAAATATTTAAATTTCTTTTTTTTGTTATGATTGCTGTCTTTTAAAATTTCAATGGCTTCGGTGTAGGTTAGCCTTTCAAAATCATTGTCCACCACAAAATTTAATTTTTCCAGCAGGCCCATTTCACTCCGCTCTATCTGTGGTTTTTGTTTTTCTTCCTCATCAAACCGCTGTGCTAAAAACGCCATGTCTTCTTTATTATTTTCCATGGCAAATTTTATAACATACTTGATAAACTCTTCAGCAAGATTCATGTTATCTTCCAGGTCGTTGAAGGCAACTTCAGGTTCTATCATCCAGAACTCGGCCAGGTGGCGTGTGGTATTGCTGTTCTCTGCACGGAAGGTTGGTCCAAAAGTATAAATATCACTAAAAGCCATGGCCGCCAGTTCACCTTCCAGTTGTCCGCTTACGGTAAGGTTGGTGCTGCGCCCAAAAAAGTCGTTGGTATAATTGATGCTGCCATCTTCATTTTTTTCTGCAGATCCATCAAGCGGTAAGGCTGTTACTTTAAACATTTCACCTGCACCCTCCGCATCACTGGCAGTAATGATGGGTGTATGCAGATAAATAAAACATTTATCATTAAAAAATTTATGAATGGCAAATGCCAGGGCATGACGAACACGAAACACCGATCCGAATGTGTTGGTACGAAAACGCAGGTGAGCGATCTCCCGTAAAAACTCCAGGCTGTGTTTTTTAGGCTGCAATGGAAATTTTTCCGCATCACTGTCGCCGAGTATTTCTATTGTAGTTGCTTTCAGTTCTACTTTTTGCCCCTTACCCTGCGAAGGGATTACTTCGCCAACAGCTTTTATACAGGCACCGGTAGTAATGCGTTTTAATGTAGCCTCATCAAACATTCCCAGGCTGACAACCACCTGCAAATTATTATTGCTGCTGCCGTCGTTAAGGGCAATGAACTGGTTATTACGAAAAGTACGAACCCAGCCCATTACAGTGGCTGGGTAGTTGGCATTATCACTGGCCAGCAGGTCTTTTATCCTGATTCTTTTATTGAACATATGAATTATAATTGGAGGGCAAAGATAAGGATAGAACACTGATGACAGAGATGGAGCGGATTTTCGCAGATAGAAAAACAGAACGCCGATGAGACATAGGTGGGGGTAGATTTCCTAAGGTTTAAATCCCCGTCTGAATGAACGGGCAGGCTTTTTTATCTGTTTAATCCGGTTATCTGTGTTTCATTCCTCAAAAAAATTCCTTTTTTCTAAAAAAACACCGTAATTTGTGATGGAATCGTTCTGATAAGGTCTTTCAAGCATCACTTCATCAGCGGTTCAAGTTCCATCAAAATAAATTCTCAATTACTATTTCAGATTTTAAGACCGGATTTTTTGAAAATCATTTTTCATTTTTATGTACGATATTAATCAACTGAACGACCTGCTCGTTCCTGAGTTGCTGGACATTGCAGAACACTATGACATCTCCAACGCAAAAAAACTTATTAAACAGGACCTGATAAATAAGATCCTGGAAAACCAAATTATTATGAAAGCGGAAAAAACTAACGAAGAGGAAAAACCCAAACGTAAACGGATCATTAAAGGTGCAACCCCCGATCCTGTTGTTGCAGAAACAGCCCAGGTAAAACACAAAAAACCGGAACCGGAAAAAAAGCCGGCGAAAAAACTGGCTGAACAAATTGAAGAGGAAGATCTGCAACCCATCACCGACCAGGAAAGTACCATACCGGCTGCCATTGCACAAATGCTGCATGAAGAAGATGTACAGGGCCCCGAAGTGGATATTGATGAAAATGATGAAAATGAGGAGAACGATGAATCTGCACAGCGCCCGGCCAAACAGTACAACCAGGTAAGACAGCAGCCGGCATTTAATATTGAATTTGATGGCGTGATATTGGGAGAAGGAGTGCTGGAAATGATGGCTGATGGTTACGGTTTTTTAAGAAGCAGTGATTACAATTACTTATCATCGCCCGATGATATTTATGTATCACCAAGCCAGATAAAATTATTCGGATTAAAAACAGGCGATACTGTTTATGGCAGTGTTCGCCCGCCAAAAGAAGGGGAAAAATATTTTGCTTTATTAAAAGTAGAAACCATAAATGGTAAATCACCCGAAGAGGTAAGGGACCGTGTACCTTTTGATTATTTAACACCCTTGTTCCCATTTGAAAAATTAAATCTTTGTACAAAAGCCGATAATTACAGTACCCGTATTATGGATCTGTTTACACCCATTGGTAAAGGACAACGAGGATTGATTGTTGCCCAGCCAAAAACAGGCAAGACCATGTTGCTGAAAGAACTGGCCAATGCCATTGCCGAAAATCATCCGGACTGTTACCTGATGATAGTGTTGGTTGATGAAAGACCGGAAGAGGTTACCGATATGGAACGCAGTGTTAAGGCAGAGGTTATTGCATCAACATTTGATGAGCCTGCCGAAAAGCACGTTCGTGTTAGTACCATGGCTTTACAAAAAGCAAAACGGTTGGTGGAGTGTGGCCACGATGTGGTGATATTGCTTGATTCTATTACCCGTTTGGCAAGGGCACATAATACCGTTGCGCCATCGAGCGGTAAGGTATTAAGTGGCGGTGTAGAAGCCAATGCGATGCAGAAACCAAAACAGTTTTTTGGTGCGGCACGTAAGATTGAAAATGGCGGATCATTAACCATCATTGCAACGGCACTTGTTGATACGGGCAGTAAAATGGATGAGGTGATCTTTGAAGAATTTAAAGGAACCGGTAATATGGAATTACAGCTGGAGCGTAAATTATCGAACCGCAGAATTTATCCTGCCATTGATATTGTTGCTTCATCTACCAGGCGTGATGACCTGTTGCTTGATAAAGATACTTTCCAGCGCATGTGGGTATTGCGTAAGCATATGGCCGATATGAATCCGGAAGAAGCGATCAATACTTTGCTGAAAAACATGAAGGGAACAAAAGATAATGCAGAGTTTTTGACGAGCATGAACGGGTAAGAATAAAGGATCATTGATAATGAATAATTTTAGCCGCTGAATTTTTCAGCGGTTTTTTCTTTTACAAAAAACATAATTATACTTCCCAGTAACATAGATACACTGCCAACCAGCATGATATAAATAGTTTCGCCATTAAAATAATGTTTATTGAAATAGCTTAACAAAAAAGCGGCAGTTATTTGTGGTATTACTACCGAAAAATTAAATACAGCAAAATAGGAGACCATTTTTTCCTGCGGTGCAATATTGCTGATAATACGATAAGGGATATTACTAATACTGCTCCATGCAATGCCAATAAAACCGAATGAAAAAAACAATAAATATTTTTCTTTAATAAGGAATATCAATAATAATCCAACGCCGCCAATAAGCAAAGCAAAAGCATGAAGCCGCTGTTTTGAAATATACGTTAATAGTTTTGGGATGACAAAGGCCAGGAAAGCTGCCAGGGTACTGTAAAAAGCAAAACAGATTCCCACCCAGGTTGTACCATTTTCAAAAGCAGCGCTTTCAGCATCGGTGGTATTAAAAACATAACGGGTAATAACTGGAGTGGCATAGATCCAGAGTGCAAACAGGGCCAGCCAGGTAAAAAACTGCACTATAAAAAGGAGCAGTAGGTGTTTGAATATTTTTATCATTGTATTAAATATAGTTTACTTTTTTGTTTATGTAACTTCGGGGATTATAAAATGCCGATACAAAAAATAACCATAGAAGAATTTTTACAACTGGCAAAGTATCATCCTGTTTTGGATGTCCGCAGCCCCGGTGAATATACTCATGCATATATACCTGCTGCATACAGCTTACCCTTATTTACTGATGAAGAAAGAAAACAGGTGGGTACTGCATACAAACAAGAAAGCAGGGAAGCGGCTATTAAAATAGGATTAGATTATTTTGGGGTGAAGATGCGGAAGATGGTGGAAGAAACCGAAGGTATTGTTTCTCGTTTCTCGTTGGAAAATGCTTACAATTCCAGAAACCATAACGACCAACCAGAAACCAGAAACATATTAGTTCACTGCTGGCGTGGCGGTATGCGCAGCGCAGCCGTAGCCTGGTTATTCGATATGTATGGCTTTAAAGTTTATTTACTGGTAGGTGGCTACAAAGCTTACCGTAAATGGGTGCTGGCGCAGTTTGAAAAAGAGTACAACTTTAATGTCATCGGTGGTTATACCGGCAGCGGAAAAACTTTGTTGCTGCACGAATTAAAAAATAAAAATAAAACTATCATTGACCTGGAAGGCTTGGCAAATCATAAAGGATCAGCATTTGGTGCATTAGGTGAAAAGCCACAACCGGGACAGGAGATGTTTGAGAATTTATTGGCGGAGAAGCTGAATGAAGTCCGAAGCCCGAAGTCCGACATCGGACCTCTGACCTCCGGTATTTTTATCGAAGACGAAAGCCAACGCATCGGCAACCTGCAGTTACCTATGCCGCTTTGGTACACCATGCGCAAGTCGCCGGTTTATTTTATTGATATCCCTTTTGAAAAAAGACTGGATTATATCACCGAAGATTATGGTAAACAGGAAAAAGAAAAATTAGCCGAAGCGGTTTTGCGTATTCAAAAACGGCTGGGCGGACTGGAAACAAAAAATGCCATTCAGTTTTTAAAGGAAGGTCATTTGCGGGGCTGTTTCCGTATTTTACTCAGTTACTACGATAAGTGGTATGAGAAAGGGCTGCATAACCGGGAAAATCTTTCATTACTTTTAAATAAAATACCCTGTAGCAGCGTTGATACTGAAATCAATACCGAAAAACTATTAACATGCAACATCGTAAGCGCCTGATAATTTTTTACTGTACAATTTTTTTTACTGTTCATCTTTTTGCACAGTCAACTTCAGATCCAGACATTACAGGCCTTTGGAAGGGAATGATGTATAACGATACCACACAAAAATATTTAAAGTATGAAATTGCCATCAGCCAAAGCGATAAAGGAAAACTAAGCGGGTTTACACATACTTATTTTATAGTTGATGATAAGGAATATCACGGGGTAAAAAAAGTGAAAATAAAAAGACAGGATGGAAAAATAATTGTGGAGGATATGGAACTGATCGCTAACAATTATCCGATCCCGCCCAATAAAGGTGTTCGGCAACTTGATGTGCTCACATTGGAAATTAAGGATAGTGTTATGACTTTAATCGGTCCGTTTGCCACCAACAGAACTAAAGAATATCATTCACTTACCGGCAGCATTAATGTTCAGCGGAAAAATAATTTCAGGCAATCGGCTTTAATACCGCACTTGGAGGAGTTGGGACTGGCTAAAAATTTATCTTTTATACAAAATGAAAAGGCTTCTGAAATAAAACCAATTGTAAAAACAGAAACAATTACAACGCAGCCTGTTGTTGCAACTGCTGTTGTAAAACCGGTAGATCAGATTCCGCAAAAAACTGTTAAGGAACCTGAGACAGGGATAGTAAAAACTCAACCGCTTGTTAAAACAGAACCTGTAATTAAAAAGACAGAAACAGTAATTGTAAAAGCAGAAGAAGTAAAAACTATTTCTCCGGTTGCGATACCATCTGCTGCTGATGTTGACAGGCGTACCATTGAAACAATACAATCAGTTTTTTATAAATCAGACAGCCTGGTACTTACCTTATATGATAATGGCGAAGTGGATGGTGATACAGTGAGCGTACTGATGAATGGAAAAGTTATTATGCCAAGAGTTGGGCTAAGTACAAATGCTGTACGAAAAACGATTTACACAAAAGATATGGGCGATAGAATACAGATAATTATGTATGCCGAAAACCTGGGCAGCCTGCCACCCAATACCGGTTTGCTGATCGTGAATGACGGAACAGACCGCTATGAGATCCGCTTTAGCGGCGATATGGAAAAAAGTTCGGCAATTATGTTTATCAAAAAACATGATTGATGGTTAACTTTGCATGATGGATGAAATAAGACTCACACAATTCTCTCATGGTGCCGGATGCGGATGTAAGATCGCACCAAAAGTGCTGGATGAAATTTTAAAAACAAATATTACCGTTCCTGCCAACAGCAAATTGCTGGTGGGCAACAGCAGTAAAGACGATGCTGCAGCCTACGATCTGGGCAACGGGATGGCATTAATTTCCACCACCGATTTTTTTATGCCGATCGTTGATGATGCTTTTGACTTTGGCCGGATAGCCAGTGCCAATGCCATCAGCGATGTATATGCCATGGGCGGTAAACCTATTTTAGCCATTGCTATTTTAGGCTGGCCGGTCGAAAAATTACCGGCTGAACTGGCACAAAAAATTTTAGACGGCAGCCGAAAAATTTGCAAAGAAGCAGGCATACCATTGGCCGGCGGTCATAGCATCGATTCTAAAGAACCCATTTTTGGTTTGGCCGTAAGTGGATTGGTTGAAATAAAAAACCTGAAAAAAAATAACACAGCTAAAGCAGGCGATGTAATTTTTATTACCAAGCCGTTGGGTGTTGGTGTGTTATCAACAGCACAAAAAAAGGGTTTATTAAAAGAAGAACACTTGCCTGTGATGATAAACCAGATGACTCAATTGAATAAAATTGGTGAAGAGCTCGGAAAGATTGAAGGCGTTACAGCCATGACAGATGTAACCGGTTTTGGTTTGCTGGGCCATTTAATTGAAATGGCCGACGGAAGTAATCTATCGGCAGAAATAAATTATGCTGCCTTGCCCGTTGCTGAGGGCGTTAGAGAATATTTGAGTCAGCGTATTGTACCCGACTCAACTTACCGTAACTGGAACAGCTACAGTACCAAAACAGCTTTTGAAAAAGAAGTGAACGTGATGGAAGCATTTAATTTATTACCCGATCCGCAAACCAATGGGGGTTTATTAATTGCTGTTGATATCAATGCTGTTGATGAGGTAAAAAAATTATTCAAAGAAAATGGCCTGGAAAATTTTGCTGAACCCATCGGCAAAATGAAGCCGCTGACTGACAAAACTGTTTTTGTAAAACAATAAATACCGGTTGTTGGGTATTTTTTTTCTTGAAAGGAATCGTATAATTGTATCTTAAATAAATGATATGAAAAAATTGTTCCTGCTTCAATTAATATTGATACTGTCCATTCTTTGCTTTGCACAGGTTAATATTCAAAGCATTGTAAAACCCGGAACAAAACTGATCTACGCAGTTGAAGCAAACGAACAGAAATATGATTTTATAATTACCGTAAAGGCCTTAACTCCTGCAGTAATATTCGATTGGGAAATGACCGACCAGGCAAATAACAGTGGCACTATAACGCACACTCCAACGGCCATGATTTCTGCCAGCACGATGTATAATTATTTTGCTCCCGGCTCCAAAATATTAAGTGATGATATGATCAGCGTATGGCTGAGTAAGAATACATTTGCCGCCCTTACTAAAGGAAGCAAGAATGTGATGATGAAAATGAATACCGGCGATGCATTTAAAAAAATGGGGACTTATACAGAACAAAAAGAACTGCCTATATTAGTTAACGGCGAAAAAGAAACTGTTGAGGAGCAGCTAGCACACGAGCTTAACGATGAAGGTATTCCTACAGGAGATGACAGCTTCTTTACTTTTTATAATTCTGCCAAACTGCCCATCATCCTGAGAATGCGAAATGGTTTTTATATTGTGTTGAAGGAAATAAAAACAAAACAGAATTGACCTCCGCAGATTTTGCAAAAACCGTAGAACTAAATATTCTTTTCTGCGCTGTTTGCGGGGAACCCCAAAATCAACTGGTTAACTTATCAATTATTCCTGCAAGTTTAAGGTCTTTATCTGTTACAATATCTCCGGCATCATGTGTGCTTAACCAAATTTCTACTTTGTTGTAAGTGTTTTTCCAGGTAGGGTGGTGATCCATCTTTTCGGCAGCCATGGCAACCCTTGTCATAAATGAAAATGCTTTTGAAAAATCAGGAAAAACAAATTCCCGGTAAAGTTTGTTATCAATTTCAGGCCACATAATTAGTATGATTTAGATTAAATGAATAATAACAATTCTAATGCTCTGGGTCCCCCTTCAGAGGGCGGAGAGGGTATTTAAAAGATCAGGTGTTGTTTATTTTTTATTTTTTCATTCGTCATTTCTGTAACCAGTTGCACACCCGGTAAAGAACGGATCGATTGTAATAAAATGCCAAGGTCTTCAGGATCAATCTGGTCTCCTTTTATCAGCCATAAAAAATCAAGATGTTTAAATTCGGGCAACAGGTATTCACCATCATGCTGATTATTGTATAAATAATGTGTTAATGTAATAGCAGGAACCGCATATTCATAAATGCTGAAAAAATATTTGCGTTGCTTTTTGGTAAGCTGTATCTCAATATCATTATTAACCCTGAAACTAAAGCCCAGCAACTGATTTAATCGCCAGCTGAACTGGTAGTCTTTTAATGGTGCAACAATGCCAAGCAACAGGGAGTCTTCAAAAAACTCTTCGGCCAGTGCTTCATTATCGATTTTTAATTTCTGACTCGTTGCCATTTAATGAAAAGATAATGCAGTTAAAATACAATGTCAAATACAATATCCTGTGTACCCCTTTTCACAAAAACTTTTGTAGCGTCACCTTTATTAAACTTTCCCAGCGCCTGCATATATCCCTGCACATCGGTAACTTTAAAATCACCAATCTGCACAATTACATCACCTGCTTTTATGCCGGCTTTTTCTGCAGTCTTTCCTTCACTGATCCCGTCGGCTCTAACACCATTACCACTGAATGTATAATCGGGCATTATGCCAAGGCTCACTTTAAAACTTCTTCTTCCCGCTGCCTGCGTTTCTCTTGTTTTGGTAAAAGCAAGCTTGCCTTTTTTATTGGTCTTTTCAATAACCTTATAAATATATTTTAAAACCTGCAGCTCACCGGTGTAATTGATTTTATCGGCATCATCCGAAGGTTTATGATAATCGCTGTGTGCACCGGTAAAGAAAAACAGAACCGGCAAATCTTTTCTGTAAAATGAAGTATGATCACTGGGCCCGGTACCGCTGCTGTCGAAATTTATTTTCAGGTATTTATCGGTATTAAAAAGCTCCTGTCCCCATACAGGCGAAGTACCATAACCTCCAATGGTTAATCCATGTGTACTGTCATTAAGCCTTCCTACCATATCCATATTGATCATATAGTTGGCCTTGGTCATATCAATGGTTGGGTGTTCGGTAAAATATTTACTGCCAAACAAACCGAGCTCTTCACCGGAGAAAGCGATGATGAGGTAATTGTTATTTTTTAATTTCGATTTTTTTATTAACCTGCTCAGTTCAATCAGCGCTGCAGTGCCACTGGCATTATCATCGGCACCATTATGTATCTGAGGTGTGCTGCCGGTAAATAAAGAGTTGTGGTCTTCGCCATACCCCAAATGATCGTAATGTGCTCCCAGTATGATGGTGTTAGCGGCTCCGTTATCAATGTAACCGATCACATTATGTCCTGTTCTTTTTTTATGGCTGATAGAAACTTCAACCTTAAAATCCGCTGAGGTTGTTTCGTCTTTTAAAATTTTTTCTTTTGCATCTTTGCTGATATAGAGCACTGGAATTTTTACTGGTTCAGTTTTTGCCTTCGGGTCAAATTTTAATTCATCATTAATGGCCGAGCTGTTATAAATAAGTAAGGCTGTTGCCCCCTTTGTTGTTACGTTAATTACTTTCTTGTATATAGCATCAGCCAGGTCAAAATGCGGATTGTTCTTATTTTCTTCCAGTATTTCCTTAAGGTTCCAGAACCAAACTGTCCCGCTTTCGGGCAGGTCAATGGCAGCAGATGACTCTGTCTTTGCATTGGCGCTAAAGATGAAAGGGAAAAAATCTTTTTCTATTAAAAGTTTGTTACCGTTTATGATAAGTTGTGTGGATGGATCAATTTGTTTGCCTTCATTCACTTCAAATGCCTGGATATAAGTTCCGTTTTCAGCCTTGGCAATTAACCCGATTGCTTCAAACTGTTTGCTGATATATTCATATGCTAACTTTTCTCCTGCTGTTCCGGTTCTTCTGCCTTCCAGTTTATCATCAGCTAAAAAAGAAATATGTGTTTGCAGGCCTGCTAAAACAAACTTATCTGCTTTTTTTAATTTTTGAGCTGAACTGAAAGTTGAAATAAGTAATAAAAACCAGAGAATACGTTTCATGTAGATAGGTTTGATAAAGATTAACAAAGGTAACTTAGAGAAGGACTAAATATGTAAAGAGGGAGTAAAATTTATACAGCTTTATGCTTTAACAAAGGAATGGAATTTCATCTTTCCTAAATCGTAAGTGAATAAGATGGTTTACAGTTAATTTTGTAGATAAGAAAAGATTGGCAAAAAAAATAAACATAGCATTAGTAGGTAACCCCAACAGCGGTAAAAGCTCGCTGTTTAATTATTTAACCGGTCTCAATCAGCAGGTGGGTAATTTTCCGGGGGTTACGGTAGATAAAAAAATGGGGCAGAGCAGGATATCACCCGATCTGCATGCTACCATAATTGATCTGCCGGGTTCTTACAGTTTATATCCCAAACGAAGTGATGAATGGGTGGCATATAAAGTTTTATTAAACCAGGATAATACTGTTAAACCGGATATGGTTTTATTGGTGGCCGACGCCAGCAGCCTGAAACGTAATTTATTATTCTGCTCCCAGATCATTGATCTTAATATTCCGGTTGTGGTTGCACTTACGATGATGGACCTGGCCAAACAAAAAGGAACGCAGATTGATATTCCGGGACTGGAAAGAGAACTGGGCGTACCCATTGTACCTGTTAACCCACGTAAAAATAAAGGGCTGGAGCATTTAAAAAAAATTATAGAACAGTCTGCAGAAAATTTATACCTGCCACCCGCCCGTGATTTTATTGACAATAATGCCCTGGCTGAAAAAGCAATAGAGCAGGTTAAAGATCATCATCCCGGCATCAGCAATTACAGGGCTATACATTACCTGATAAACCACGAACATTTTTTACTGGATAGTGGTATGCAGGATACAATTGAACAGATTGAGATCGATAATAAATTTAACCCAACCAAAACGCAGGCCGAAGAGATCATGCAGCGGTATGGACGTATCAAACATATCATGCAGCAAACGGTTGTTGAAGCAGATCCGCTGCAAAAAGCGATGTTCAACGAAAGGTTGGATAATATCCTCTTACACCGTCGCTGGGGTTATATCATTTTAATAACGGTTTTGTTCCTGCTTTTTCAAAGTGTTTTTTGGGTAGCTAAATATCCCATGAATGGTATCGAATGGATTTTTGGACAGCTTGGCGGATTTCTTGGCAGTACATTGCCGGAAGCCTGGTGGAGTAATTTACTGATCAATGGTGTGGTGGCCGGCCTTAGCGGCATCATTATTTTTATACCACAGATAATGATCCTGTTTGGAATAATAACCATTTTGGAAGACACCGGCTATATGGCCCGTATCAGTTTTCTTACCGATAAACTGATGCGTAAAGTTGGCTTGAATGGCAAGAGTGTAATGCCTATGATTAGCGGCTTTGCCTGTGCAGTACCAGCCATAATGAGCGCCAGGAATATTGAAAATAAAAAAGAACGGCTACTCACCATCATGATAACACCGTTGATGAGCTGCAGTGCCAGGCTTCCGGTGTACACCATATTAATTGCATTGGTCATTCCGTCAAAATTATATTTTGGGTTTTTAAGTTTACAGGGCCTGGTGATGATGGCATTATATTTATTGGGTACGGTAATGGCTTTAATAGTTTCCTGGGTAATGAAATGGTTTATTAAAAGTAGCGAACGCAGTTTTTTTATTTTGGAATTACCCATGTACCGGGCACCCAGGTGGAAGAATGCTTTAACCACTATGGTTGAAAAGGCAAAAATATTTGTATTTGATGCCGGTAAAGTAATTATGATGATCAGCCTTTTGTTGTGGGCCTTGAGTACCTATGGTCCAAAAGAAAAAATGGCTGGCGTTACGGCTAAATACGAACAGTTAATAAAAGATAATCCTCAGCAATCAGTTGAACTGAACAGGCATCGTAAAACAGAATTACTGCAAAGTTCTTTTGCAGGTACACTGGGTAAAGCTATTGAGCCTGCCATTCGCCCCTTAGGGTACGACTGGAAAATTGGTATTGCATTAATAACTTCATTTGCTGCAAGAGAAGTATTTGTTGGTACCATGGCAACCTTATATAGTGTTGGTGAAGATGCCAACGAAAATAACAATACGTTGCGGAAAAAAATGTCCATGGCTGTAAGAGCAGATGGCACTAAAGTATATGACCTGGCAACCGGTTTATCGTTATTGATATTTTATGTGTTGGCGATGCAGTGCATGAGTACCCTGGCCGTTGTAAAAAGAGAAACACGTAGCTGGAAATGGCCAACCATTCAATTATTTTATATGACCGGACTGGCCTATTTAATGAGCTGGCTGGTATATATAATATTCAGTTAATCAGAATCTCTGGTAATATATGGATAATTAGTTTTACCAATCAACTGCATAGCTGATACTGTTCTTAACCTGCGGATATATTTTTCTGTACAATTCATTTAAAACATCTTCTTTGCGGGGCTCACTATAATTATTGTCATTTATTAAAGCCCAGTCATTCGCATCCAGGGCACGGCTGTCTCCGGTGTAAGATGCATATTCTTCCTGCCAGTTGTAATCTTCCCGATAAGTATTGTAACTGATATTTTTATGACTGGCTGCATCTGAGATATTTACTTCCATTTCTCCACGGGCAGTAAATGATTGCCTGCTGATATTAACTGTAGCATAAACAGTTTGATAAATTATTTTACCGCTTGTGTCTCTGCCGGTTTCAATCTGTTTACTTGCGTTGCGGCTGTAGCTGTATGTCTGCGGCCTGGGTATATTCATATTTCGCAGCGTTAAATTTACTTCCCAGTCAGGTTGCACATTGTCACGCCTTGCCTCCCAATCGGTATAAAACCTCGCCGGGTAGCGGCTTGAATTTTTACCACCAAGGTCCCGGACCAATGTTTGCTGAAAATATTCGTTGCTGTAATTGTATCCATAATTTCCCCAGCCGGTATTAAAAAAGTATGAGTTGTCCTGCACCGGGTTGATCACCACATTTACAATGGCGTTTTGATAAGCCTCATTCATTTTTATTTTGGCATCTTTATAATCGGGCACCCACTTATCAATCTTTTTAAAATAAGTGTAAGCTTTTTTTGCATTATCCCTGCCGGGTTTGTTTAAGAATTCATTTGCCTGAACATAATAATCTTCTGCGGCCTGTTGCTTAAGATCATAAATGGTTTGCTGATAATTAACCGGCGTTACCAAACGGCTGGCAGTTTCCACTTCATTAATGGCATCATACATTTTTTGTAAAGTACTGTAGCCATCAATGATCTTATCCCAGCGGCTGAGTTCCTGCGAATTTTTGTACCCTTCTATTTTTCTTAAATTTCTTTGTTGTGCCATTGTATATAAAACAGGCAAAGCATTCAATGCATTGGTATCGTTGCTGTGTTTTTTTAAAGTTTTAATGGCATCAAACAGGGTATTATCATTATCACTCCGTTCCAGGTAATTTTTGCTGGTTTTGCAACTTACCAGAACAAACAGGCTGAGTAGTGTATAAAAAATATATTTCATAATTATTATTCTCCTTTATTATTATATACAAGTTAAGTACCAGTGTTACTGGCTTCGTTGATGTTATAAAAACATTAACTGCATTTTCAAGATGATTACAGTTTTGGAATATCATTTTTCGATGTACCTGACTATTAGTTATAGTTAACCAAAAAAGCATTCCATTGCGTGTAAAGTACATTAAAAAGAGCCATCTGTACCCCAAAATCAACCGTTCGTCAAATCAATAAGTTATTTTAAATTTTTTTTATAACCGCAAAACTCACTGTGGTATTGGTTTATAACTAAAAACAACTAGCTTTCAGCACCAGCTACTGTAAAAAAGAAGGTATTATGTGTTGCATAGTACTAAAAAATTATTATCTTTGTATCAGAAAGCGATGATATCGGGATTGAAAAGGTAAGAAACCGGTAAAAGCTACCCGGAGGTCTTAAATCACAGTTTTCAAAAAAGTATAGCCATGAATGATTTATTTTTCGAAATGAACCTCACCCCAACCCTCTCCTGCAGGAGAGGGAGCAGGCAGGTTAAAAAATTGAAGCCATGAACATTGATAACACAGCCAGCCAGATGCGGAAAGGAGTTTTGGAATTCTGTATCCTTTCTGTAATTAAGCAGGGAGAAGCCTACCCTTCGGATATCATTGATAAAATGAAGGCAGCTAATCTGAATATTTTGGAGGGTACATTGTATCCCCTGCTTACCAGACTTAAGAATGCCGCCCTATTATCTTATCGCTGGGAAGAAAGCACAAGCGGCCCCCCACGTAAATACTTTTCACTTACCGAAAAAGGTGCAGAGTTTTATAAAGAACTTGAAACAACCTGGTTTGAACTGGCCAATGCAGTAAAAGCATTAACCGATGCAGAACAGGAACATACCACTAACAAAAACTTCAACAACCCCCAATAAAAAAGTATAGCCATGATTTTTGTTGGGCACCAAAACAACTAACGAAACAAAAAACTAAAGCCATGAAACAAGTAATAAATATAAACTTCCAGGGACGTGTGGTTCCGATTGAAGTAACAGCATTTGACCTGCTGAAAAATTATACCGAAAGCCTGAACCGGCATTTTGCCAATGAAGAAGGCAAGGAAGAAATCATTAACGACATTGAAAGCCGTATTGGTGAGCTTTTCCAGGAAAGAATAACCAAAGGCGCTACCTGTATAACTGAAGATGATGTAAATGCTATTATTAAAAGTATGGGCCGGCCCGAAGAGTTTGAAGCCATGGACGATACACAAACATCATCAACAGGTTCATCAGCCAATCAGCAGCAATCAACGGGTAGCTCAACTGCCGCCGGCAATAAAAGATTATTCAGAAATGAAAATGATAAAGTACTTGGCGGTGTATGCAGCGGTTTGGCCAACTATTTTAATATAGATGTGGTGATTGCACGGATAATTTTTGTGATACTTCTTTTTTCGGGGATTGGATTTTTAACCTATATCATTATGTGGATTGCTGTACCCAGCAGCTCAACTGTACAGATTGGTGGTGCCCGTAAAAAATTATTCAGGGATCCGGATGAAAAAATTATAGCTGGTGTTTGTAGTGGTATTGGAAATTATTTCGGTATCAATGCATGGATACCAAGAGTTTTATTCCTGCTTCCGTTTCTTTCTTTTCTTTCACGCTGGGGCCACTGGGGCGGCCTTTGGGATTTTGGAGATATGATACGGTTTACCTTCAGCCCAACATCATTAATAATATATATTATTTTCTGGATTGTAATTCCTGAAGCATTAACCACATCAGAAAAACTGGAGATGAAAGGCGAAAAAGTGGATATGAATTCTATTAAAGCTTCGGTAATGGAAGAGATGAAGGGGGTTGGTAAAAAAGCAGAAAAATTCAGTAAAGAAGCGTCAACAGTAATAACTGAAAAAGCAAATATGGTTGCAGGAGATGTTCAGAATTTTACGAGGCGCAACCGGGGTGGATTGGGAAATGTTATTGCCATGATAGCAAAAATATTCGCCTATTTTATTATTGGCTGTGTTGGGTTTGCGTTGGTAGTTGGATTATTTGCCCTGGCCGTTGTAGCTATTGGACTGTTCCCGCTAAAAGATTTTTTAATCAGCGATTATCAAAATGCTTATGCCTGGGGAACACTGATGTTTTTTATTGCTGTACCCATCATTGGTATCATTACCTGGATTATCAGAAAGATAGCCAGAGCAAAAGGCAACAGTAAAATGTTACGCCTTACTTTTATAAGCCTTTGGGTGCTGGGTTGGGTTAGTGTAATACTTTTAATTTCATCAATCAGCAAAGATTTCAGTTATAGCAGTAAAAATATTGCTGAGCAGGAAATTGTTTTATCCAATCCTTCTGTTAATAAACTGGAAGTTACAGCAGTATCAGCATTGGAAAAATATACCAGGAGTCGTTGGTTAAGGTTTGAACCTTTTGCAGGCCTGAATGAAGATACAGCCTACGTTAAAAATTTTGATGTGAGGATCGTTAAAGCGATTAACGACAGTTTTAGGGTAACAATGATTAAAATGGCTGTTGGCAGATCAAGAACCATTGCCGAAAATAATGCAGCAGCTATACAGTTTGGTGGTGTACAGAAAGACAGTATCCTGCAATTAAACAGAGGGATCGCAATTAATAAAACAGACAAGTTCCGCAATCAGCGTGTGGTAATAACCATTTATGTACCAGCCGGAAAACATATAAAAATTGACAAAAGTATAGGATGGTTTAATAATGTACATTTTGGCGGGCCATGGAATGATAATGGAGATGGGGATTATGATTATGATGATGAAGCACACGACTGGACAACCAATGTTGAATATGAGATGAAAGCTGACGGCAAACTTTACAAATTAAACGGGATGCCTGCAGGCAAACCCGGCAGAGCTAAAGTTACCATTAATGATAATGGTGTTGAAGTAATAACTGATAACCCTGATAATTACCGGTATAATAATGGCGAGCCAATGAATAAACTGGATTCGTTGAAAATAAAACTGGAAAAAGAACAGCAAAAAATAAAAGATTCATTACAAAAAGTAAAAGATAATATAGAAAAGCAATTGGATAAGTTAGATAAAAACGAGGAGCCCCTTCCTTTAAATGCACAAATACCGGTTTACAATACTATGTTTAATATTAATTAAAATTGTTTCAATAGTTGAGTTGAAGTTGAAACCAACAAGGTCCTGCCGGCAATGGCAGGACTCTTTTTTAACATTACGCTGCGGGCTTTCGGTCATCTATCCCTTAATGAAAAAAGCAACCTCAATTTTTTATTTTACATTTGCGCATTATAGATCTGTTTAATTTTAAAATGCATTTAATGAAAAATACACCCTTCACAGAAAAACATATTGCATTAGGTGCAAAAATGGCTGAGTTTGCCGGGTATAATATGCCCATCAGTTATTCGGGTATAAATGATGAGCATGCTGCAGTTAGAAATAATGCCGGCGTTTTTGATGTAAGCCACATGGGGGAGTTTATTCTGAAAGGAGAAAATGCATTGGACCTGATTCAGCGTATTACAACCAATGATGCATCAAAATTAACAGCCGGTAAAGCACAGTACAGTTGCTTTCCCAATAAAGATGGTGGTATTGTTGATGATCTGATTGTGTATTGTCTGGAAGAAAATAAATCATACATGCTGGTAGTTAATGCCGGCAATATTGATAAGGACTGGAACTGGATCCAGCAATTTAATGATAAGAATATTGAGATGCATAATATATCTGATAAAACCTGCCTGCTTGCCATACAGGGCCCCAATGCAACAAAAATTTTGCAGCCGCTTACCGATATGGATATAATGAATCTGAAATACTACACTTTTACTAAAGGAACTTTTGCCGGGGTGGAAAATGTTTTAATAAGTGCAACCGGGTATACAGGAGCAGGTGGTGTTGAAATTTATTTTCCATCGGGTTGGGAAGGGAAAGATAAAAAAGATGATGCAGATAAAATCTGGGATGCCATATTTGAAGCAGGAAAATCGGCAGGCATTAAACCTATTGGCCTGGGCGCAAGAGATACATTGCGTTTGGAAAAGGGTTATTGTTTATATGGTAATGATATTGATGATACCACCTCTCCGCTGGAAGCCGGGTTGGGTTGGGTAACAAAATTCACTAAAGAATTTACAAACAGCGCTTATTTCGAAAAACAAAAAGCAGCCGGTGTTACTAAAAAATTAGTTGGATTTGAAATGCTGGAAAAAGGTATTGCCCGGCATGATTATGATATTAAAGATTTTGAAGGTAATATTATTGGTAAAGTTACATCAGGCACACAATCTCCATCGCTGGGTAAGGCAATTGGTATGGGTTATGTAGCAACTAAATTTGCAACAACCGACAGCGAAATTTATATCAGTGTGCGTAATACTTTATTAAAAGCTAAAGTAGTTAAGATGCCTTTTATTTAATTGATAATTTACTAATTGATAATTTTTTCAAATTGTACAGTTTTCTATTTCAGCAAAAGCACTTAAGGTTAACAAATTATCAATTATGCATTAACTCATTATCCATTAATAAATAATGCCTGAAATTCATCTAACATCATTTATTGCCGCACCAGTTGAAAGGGTGTTTGATTTAAGCCGCAGCATAAACCTGCACCAGATATCAACTGCCGATACCAATGAGAAAGCTATAGCCGGAACACTCTCTGGCTTAATAAATAAAGATGAAACAGTAACCTGGCAGGCCCGGCATCTTTTAAAAACAAGGCGGTTTACATCTAAAATTACCGAGATGCAAAAGCCCGTTTTTTTTATAGATAATATGGTCAAAGGTGATTTTAAAAGTTTTCACCACGAACATCATTTTAAAGCTGCAGATAATGGGACTATCATGATTGATATGATAAATTTCGAAAGCCCATATGGCGTTATCGGTAAAATTTTAAACAGCTTTTTTCTTAAATCTTATATCGAAAAACTGCTGGTAAAAAGAAATACTGTAATTAAGGATTATGCCGAAACACAAAAGTGGAAAGCCATATTGATGTAAATTTGAAATAATGCAAACAAAAAAACCTGAATTATATACCTGCTTTTCTCCGGCCCTTTTAGATTTATATGAAGTAGATAAAAGCATTGTGGTGATCATTGATGTTTTAAGGGCCACATCTACCATCGCTACTGCTTTATATAATGGAGCGAAATCCATTATACCGGTAGATAGCGTTGCAGAATGTATCCGTATCGGAAAACAAATTGACAGCATCACCGCAGGAGAACGTGACGGACAGATTGCAGAAGGGTTGGAATACGGTAATTCACCGTTTGAATATTCAAAAAATTTTATCAGTGGAAAAACATTGGTTTTAACTACAACCAACGGCACCAAACTGCTGCACATGGCATTGGATAAAAATGCAAAAGCCATCATCACCGGTTCTTTTCCAAATCTGTCGGCTGTCTGCGGTTTTTTAACAGCTCAAAACCAAAATGTAATATTAGGCTGTGCAGCCTGGAAGAACCGGGTGAATATCGAAGACAGCCTTTTTGCCGGCGCTGTCATCAGCAAAATAGGAAAACATTTTTCAATCAACTGCGACTCATCACAAATAGCAACAACTATGTATAATGATGCAAAGCCTGATCTGTATGAATTTATGAAAGCTAAAAATGCATCACACTATCAACGACTTTCGGATTATGGATTGGAAAAAGATATCCGCTATTGTTTAACAGAAGATATCGCTGATGTATTTGTTGTGTATGAAGAAGGTAAACTGGTTGCAAAATGATTCTCTTTTATTTGTTTGTATTCATTGCTTTAACATATATTTTTTATTAATCTTTCCTGTAAGAATACAACCCTGCCTTTTTTTTCATTACTTTTGCAAATTGCCCAATTCACAATTTTAAAATCGGCAATCTGCAATCATAGATGGCATTACCGCACCTTATTAAATATGTTTACAACAATGCTTCTGATGAAGTGATTCGTCGTGGAAAGAAAATTCATTCTATGGGATTTGTGGAACTGGTTGAACATGACCAGCTCATGGGCGGTATCGTGTTCAGGGTAAAGGACGATAATTACAGCACATTTTATAAAGTCTATATTCAAAAATATACCGACGCCAAATCGATGTCGGTACGATGCTCCTGCCCGTATAACCTCGGAGATATCTGCCGGCATGAAGCCGCTGCGCTCTTACGTTTGCAGGATATGGTTGATAAGAACATGCTGGGCAATACCACTATTCAGTATAACCAACGGCATACCGTTGCCAAGATGAAGCATATTGAATTAAAAATGATCAAACTGCTTTCATCTCCGGGTATTTATACTGAGGCGGAAAATATTTTACGTAGTACAAAAGCAAATATTTTAAAAGCTGCTGATGAACGGGTGGAAGCAGAATTAAATTTTGATGGTGAAATTTTTCCACTGGTCATTCAGAAAAACGACGAGAGAAATTTTGATACTTCCTGTAAGTGCGGTGAAACTGAGCATCCGCTTTGCGAACACAAGACATTATTATTTCTACAATTATTAGATGCCTATGGCCCCCATTATTTTGATTCTATCCGGAACTGGGATAAGGAAAAGAATAAACTGCTGCAGATATACGGCTATAGCCTGGAAGATGATCTGAATGATAAATTTGAATTTACTTATAAAGAAGGGAAACCATTTTTAAAAGTACTCGACAGCTCTATTAAAAGAGTGGTTGCCGGTGCAACAACAGTTCGGCAGGCAGAGTCTTTTATTGTACCGGAAATGCCTAAGGAGGAAGACATAGTGACTGCAGAGCCTGCTGTAAAAAAACTGGGTGTTGTCTTTAATTTTAACGCTGCTATTTATCCATATTTTAATGTAGATGTTATACAGGGCGAAACGGGCGATGATAATAATAAATATGTTGGCAAAATTGAAAAACTTGATCTGAGCAAGTTTGTAAACACCGAACTGCTTGGCGAAGAGGATAAACAGTTATTACAACAGATACGAAAATTACAGGGTACAGAAATAAATAAATATCTCGACCGTAACTCACCCTTCAGCGGCATCTGGGAAAATATAATTCAAACAGATGGTGATGATTTGCCCGAAGAAACAAAAGCACTGATCGCAGAATACCTGCAGCCCAAACTGAAAAAAATATTTGAAGAACAGGCATCCAACAATTTTATTTTTTATCTACCCCCGGCAAAAACATTTACAACAGCCAATCTTAAAGAGATTGAGTTAAGTGATCACTTTGTTGCACCGGTTTTTAAGGTGCTGGCCAAAAATAATCATTTTGAAATAGCCTGCACTGTAAAAATTAAAGGCGATGCCATTCCGTTTACAGATAATGAATGTAACAGCAGCCTGGTTTTTTTAAGTGATGAGGTGATGTACCTGTGGCAGAAAGCAGAAGATGTTTTACAGGCAGAAAAATTTCTGAAAGAAGGAAATATAAAACTGAGCAAAGAGAATTGGGCAGAAAAAATGCAGAAGGTCATTCTTCCATTAACCAAAGAATACCAGGTAGAGTTTGATAAAAGTTTAATTAAAGAAGTTAAAAGCGGGGAGCCGGAAGTTAAATTACAGTTACAGGAAAAAGGTGACTATCTTGTATTTCAGCCCATTTTTACCTACAAGGGATTTGAAACAAAACCAACTGACAGAAATAATATTACCATACCCGATGGGGATAAGATACTGATCATTGAGCGTAATAAAGAAGCCGAAGAAAAATTTATTACAAAACTGGAAGGGTTACATTCATTGTTTGTAAGGCCCGATGATAATAAAAATAACCTGGTGCTAAAAGGTGCCGATGTGTTGCGCAATAACTGGTTCTTTTTATTTGTTGATGCCATGAAGGAAATGAAAGTGCCGGTATTTGGTTTTGAGGCTTTGCGCAATTTCCGATTTAATACAGCCCGGCCCAATACACATATTCATGTTAGCAGCGGGCTGGATTGGTTTGATGCCAAAGTAGAAATTGAATTTGGTGAACAGCGTGTTGGAATTGATGATATTAAAAAAGCATTGGTAAATAAACAGTCTTTCGTTCAATTGAATGATGGTACTTTAGGTATACTGCCGGATGAATGGCTGAAAAGATATTCACTGTTATTTAAAGTAGGAGACGGAAGAAGCAACCAGTTACGCCTGTCTAAATATCATATGAGTGTGATAGATGAGTTGTATGAAAACCGGGATGAAACAGAATTAAGTTTTGAGTTGGATGAAAAATATGAACGGCTTAAAGAGTTTAAAAACATACCGGAACTGGCAGCGCCAAAACATTTGCAATCTATTCTGCGGCCTTACCAAACCTCGGGCTATCAATGGTTGAATTATTTAAATGATGTGGGTTGGGGGGGTATTTTGGCTGATGATATGGGTTTGGGTAAAACCATTCAGGCATTAAGTATGCTGCACCATTATAAAGAATCCACAGGCGGGCTAAAAGCCATTGTGGTTTGTCCTACCACACTTATTTATAACTGGAAAAATGAAGTAGATAAATTCACGCCTTCTTTGGGCTGGCATATACATCATGGAAGCGTCCGCAGCCGCAATATGGAAGAATTACAGAAACATGATATTATTATTACTACATATGGTACATTAAGAAGCGATATTCAGTTATTGCTGAAAATAAATTTTGACTATGTGATACTGGATGAGAGCCAGGCCATAAAAAACCCGGCGTCAAAAGTTACCAGGGCAGCCTGTTTGCTCAATGCTAAAAACAGGTTGTGTATGAGTGGTACACCTTTACAAAATAACACCTTTGATATTTTTGCACAAATGAATTTCTTAAACCCAGGCCTGTTGGGTAATATGGAATTTTTTAGAAATGAATTCGCAACACCAATTGATAAATTTGGCGAGCAGGAACAAAAAGAACATTTACGCAAATTATTATTCCCTTTTATTTTACGCCGTACAAAAGAACAGGTAGCTAAAGACCTGCCGGACAAAACTGAGACCATCCTTTTTTGCGAAATGGAAAAAGAACAGCGAAAGGTTTATGAAGCATATCGCAATAGCTACCGGGAAAAGATTTTGGGAACAATTGATGACCAGGGGATTGGTAAATCGCAGTTAACTATTTTGCAGGGATTGATGAAGTTGCGTCAGATCTGCGACAGTCCGGCCATATTAAATGAAGAAGAAAAATATCCCAATCATTCTATAAAACTGGATGAACTGGCCAGGGAAATTGAAGAAAATATCGGCGATCACAAAGCGCTTATCTTTTCGCAGTTTTTAGGCATGCTGGCATTAATAAAAAAGAAACTGATTGAAGATAATATTCCTTTTGAATATTTTGACGGAAGCACATCGGCACCGGACAGGGAAAAGGCAATTCAGAATTTTCAGAACAATGATGAGTGCAGGGTTTTTCTTATTTCATTAAAAGCGGGTGGTGTAGGTTTAAACTTAACCGCAGCCGATTATGTATATATTGTTGATCCCTGGTGGAACCCGGCTGTAGAACAGCAGGCTATTGACCGTACACACCGGATAGGTCAAACCAAAAATATTTTTGCTTACCGGATGATCTGTATTGATACGATTGAAGATAAGATACTGCAACTGCAGGAACGTAAACGTAAATTAGCCAGCGAATTGATAGCTGATGATGCCAGTTTTGTAAAAGCTCTTTCCAAATCGGATGTGGAGTATTTATTCAGTTAGATATTTAACCAAACCAAGGTTTAACCCGGTTCTCAATTTTTTAAGAAGAGATAAAATCTTTTAATCGCTGAAACTCCCTGTTGTTTGGAGATTGAAATAAACTTTTTAAAGCCTGTCCCAGGAGCTTTAAAACAGCATTAAAAGAAAGGCCATGATGTGTTGGTGTGTTGTTTTTCATACGTCGGATTTTGAAAGTTAAAAATACAAACTCTTTACATGCATTGTCAAGAGCGTTTTTGCTGATTTTTAAGCTGGGTAATTTCCGAAATATAATGGGTTATTTTACTGCCTGTTCATTAAAACTACGCTGAAACCTACGGTTCTTTTTGTAGTAACGAATTGGATAGATATCCGGGTTTTGCCTGATCTTTCCAATAATTGTTTTAATTGCCTGTACCACTATATGGCTGGAACTGAGTTGATATTTAGGTCTGTTCATAGAAAAATTGCTTTGTATTTTATGTAACGGCGTGTACCAACTATTATTGTATAAAACATCCGGCATTATTAAAAAAAGGATTGGTTATTGGCGGGCCAATAAAATTTTTAAAAACCCGGGCCTGATTTTAATGCCGTATTGAAAATAAGATTATGTAGTTTTATTCAGACCGGGACAAGGTTACAGATGTATTATATTTTAATAAACCAGACGAAGGATAATGGAAATTAAACCCACTGTTAAAAGAATTACAATTTATCCGGTTAAATCGCTGGACGGGATTTCTTTACAAAAAGCCCAAATTGTAAAAGGAGGCTGTTTGATGCATGACAGGGAATATGCAATCATTGACATCAACGGAAACTTTATTATTGGTAAAACTAATGCTTTAGTTCATAGTTTACGGTCAAAAATTGATTTTGACAGCAACATTATTTCACTCCGGCACGAATCAGGATCAATATGGAAACAGTTTCACCTGCAAAAAGAAAAACCATCAATTGATGATTACCTTTCTGCATTTTTTAACATTCGTGTTACGCTTGCAAAAAATGCTGAAGGACGTTTTTTAGATATACCTGATATCAGCGGGATGACAGTACTTTCAACAGCAAGTCTTGAAACTGTTGCTGCCTGGTTTAATAATATGGATCCCGAAGAAGTCAGGAAACGTTTCAGGGCTACGATAGAAATAGGGGATGTACCGGCATTTTGGGAAGACAATCTTTTTTACCAGAAAGGAACAGCAGTTGAATTTAAAATGGGTGCTGCAACATTGCTGGGTATTAGTCCAAGGGCACGATGCGTAGTTCCAACAAGACATCCGCAAACCGGGGAAGTTATTCATGGGTTTCCAAAAACATTTGCAAAACAACGGGCTGCAAATTTGCCTGGCTGGTCCTCACTGGAAGGTTACACTCATTCCTATTATTTATCAGTAGACTGTTTTATTCCCCCAACCGAGGTTAACAAATGGGTTGAAGTTGGAGATGAAGTAAAGATTACGGGTAAGAAAATAGTGGAATAATTTACTGGCCTTTTAACAAAATATTTTAAATGGCAAACTCTTTGGCATCGTATTTGAAATTGTTAGTGCGAACCAAAAATTAGTCATATGAAAAAGATTCTGGTAAGTATGTTATTTGCAGTTGCAGCACTTGTTTATGCAAATACAGTTAATGCCCAGGTGAGGGTTGGTGTAAATATAAATATGGGCGACCAGCCAGAATGGGGGCCATCTGGATATGATTATGCTGAGTATTATTATATGCCCGACATAGAAACATATTATTATGTGCCTCGCCGGCAATTTGTTTATTTGTCTGGTGGCCGTTGGGTGTTTTCATCAAGCCTGCCAACAGTATATGCCAATTATGATTTATACTCAGGGTATAAAGTCGTATTAAACAAACACGATGCTTACAATCAGTTTAACGACGACCGTGTTCGTTATGCACGATATAAAAATTACAATAACAGGCAGGTGATTATTGTAAATAGACATGATAATGGGAATCATTATGGTCAGTATAAAAATAAAGACAAAGGTAGAGGCAAGGGCCATCACTAGAAATTACCACAATGCAATCAAAAGCCACTTTCGGGTGGCTTTTGATTTTTGAAAAAAGTATATTTATATTTTTCAATACAGACATTGACAGTTATTAATGAATCGAAAATAAATTTCCTACTTTCACCGGGTGAATAACATTGATGTTTTATTGGATTTATTAAAAGAAATGGTAAAGGCACACCCGGAATCAGGCTTTGTTAACAGCCTGTACCAGCAATATTGCAACCGTGGTGGATTAAGCAAAAAACAACTGGAAGGCCTGTATAGCATGGCCTGTAAAACCGAAAATATTTCACAGGGCAAATTGGCTACTTTAGAAGCTATTATTAAAAAAAAACCAACCAGGGAAAGAGCTGCTGCAACAATATCAGCATCATTGCCGGTAAAAAATGAAACCTTGGTAAAGACCCTCTCAGCCATTCTGGCTAAATATCCGCAACACAAAAGGATATTGTTCCTGCAATCGAAATATAATAATGATGAAAACGTCTCTGCACTTGAAATAGCAGAGATTGAAAAATTTGGTAAGCTGCTGTTGAAATGAGCAACTGCTTATCATTTTGAAAAAACCTGTGCCGCTTCACTGTTCTTTAAAAACAATAAAGTGCCGGTTTGTTTCAGATAAACAATTTTTCTTACTTCGCCACGCAGGGAAAGCCCGGAAGCAGCAGGTATTATGGCGTTAAATCCGACTTTAGCATCACCTGTTAAAAGTAATGCTGCTGTAGCATCATAGTTTCCGGTGCCGGCATCAGCATCATTTGAATTACCACATACCAGAATGTCTTTAATACCATCTCCGTTAAAATCATCAATAACAAAATCGTTAATGGTTGAGAGTTGTGCTTTTTCAGGCAGGGGTTTAAAATAAAAACTTCCATTCCCTTCATTGATTAAAATACCCGATTCAAAACAACCAGCTGAAAATTTTTCCATGCCTTTTTGTTGCTCAGGAGTAAACAGGTCATCCATAGTTTTTCCGGCATACATTTTATACCGGTAATATTTTTTCCGGAAAAATGGCATCTGGTCAATGAGCTGGTCACGACTGAACATGGGATAAGATTTATCACCAATATAATACCCAAGTACGGCATCATAACTGCCGTTGCCATCAAAATCTTTTGCATAAATTTTACAGGGGTGATTCATATCTGCTGCAACTTTTGAATTGGTTCCCCTGTTGCCAACAATAAGGTCAAGGTCACCATCATTATCAATATCCACCGCTTTGATGCAGTTCCACCAACCTTTAAGTGCATCCAGGTTGGTTACGGTATCTTTTGAAAGAGTATTAAAATGAACAGTGTTATTCATCTTATTAAACTTTCCGTTCAGCATTTTAAAAATAGTTGGCGCCATCCATTCACCGGTAACGATCAGTTCATTAATATTATCGCCATCTATATCGGCCCAGGTTGCTGAGTTGATTATCCCCAATTCATTGATAGCCGGAACCACATCATTTGTCACATCTTTAAAAACACCTTTATTATTTTGGAGTAACATGCTTTTGTCATGAAGCGGAAATTTACCCGGTAATACGCCACCACCAATAAAAAGATCAATGAATCCATCACCATTAAAATCTAAAGCAATAATACAGGAACCATTATTGCTTTCTGATGGTAATGCTTTTAGTGATTTTGTAAAATTTCCTTTTCCGTCATTGATGTACAACCTGTCCTGGTATAATTTATCACCTGCAGGAAACTGTGCACCACCACTGACTACGTACAGGTCATTATCTCCATCTCCATCCGCATCAAAGAAAAGAACGCCATTATCTTCAGCGGCTTTGTCTTTGTTAAAACAATCCTGCCTGCCTGTTATAAAACTTCCATTGGCTGATTGTAACATTAATTTACCGGCAATACCTGCAGCGCCACCGATAAAAATGTCATCTTTTTTATCGCCATTCACATCTGCCAAAGTATAATAAGGCCCTTTACGGCTGCATTGATAGGGAATGAGGGGCTCCCGTTTAAAATCAATAAAATCATTTTCAATATGAGTGTAGTTAAATTTATTTTGCCCGGTAACTTCATGAAATAAAGATTTTTTTACTGCAGCAACAACGGGCTGTGTAATTGCATCTGATTCATAAAGCGATATCAACTGATCGGTTTTTACATTGTTGAGGTTTATCTTTTTTTGTGATGGAAAAACAATTTCAATAGAAGGGATAACTGTTTGGCCTCCGGTACCAAAATGAAGCTGGTGTTCCACAGTAGACATATAACCCCGTTGCGGATCGTAATGCTGAACCTGTATATTGCCAGCAGCATCAGTTAGTTTAACAGTTGCACCATAAATTTCTCCGGGCGATTGGTGATTTTTATAAAAACGAAAATTTATAAAGTGCGAATTGTTTAATTCATTGCTGTTATTCTTATAAATAAATGCATCATCATCTACATTATTTACTACCAGGTCAAGATCACCATCATTATCCAGGTCAGCATAAGCAGCGGCATTGGAAAAAGAAGGCGGCTGGTCACACCATGTATCTGTATAGTTATCAAATTTTAAACTGCCATTATTATGGTAAAAATAATTTTTCACTTTAGTTGTTGGAATCTGCTTGAACCATTCATTCAGATCAACTGATTGTCCTTTTCTGAAAAGATTCTTGATGGAATCAAGAACAAATTCTTTATAATCCCAATCGGTGATATCTCTTTTTAATCCATTGGTGATATACAGGTCCTTCCACCCATCGTTATCAAAATCGGCAAGCAGCGGGCACCAGCTCCAGTCGGTTTGTGAAATGCCGGCATGATAGGCAATATCACTGAAAGTATTATTGCCGTTATTAAGCTGCATCATATTGCGGGTGTATTGCAGAAAGAGATTGTACCGCTCCATAATTTTTTGCTTGTCGTAATTCACATTGAGGGTAAACAGTTGTTTTTGACGAACAGGGTCTTCAATGGCCATATCCAGGACGATCAGGTCTTCGAGGCCATCATTATTAATATCATTCACATCAGTACCCATGGAAAAAAAACTGGTATGTTTAAAAAATTCCGTTAAGCGGTTGGTGAATGTGCCGTTCTTATTATTAATATATAAAAAATCGGGCTGGTTAAAATCGTTGGCAACAAAAATATCGGGCCAGCCATCATTATTAAAATCAAAAACCGAAGCACTCAACCCGAAAGCATGACTTAACATGCCTGCTTTTTTTGTAACATCAACAAAATGGTTATCCCTGTTTTCAAAAATCCGGTCGCTTACATACAGGTGATTGGTATCATCTGCCAGTTCAAGTCTGCCGTTCTTTTGCGTTAATATAATATCTACCGAGTTACTGAAATCCCGGGGATGATTTACAAAAAAAGCATCCATGTCTCCATCTTTATCGTAATCAAAAAAATAAGCCTGCGTGGTATAACTGTCATCAGCCAAGCCATATTCAGCCGCTTTATCAGTGAAAGTCATGTCATGGTTATTGATGTACAGTATTTTTTTTCTGAGTTTAGGATCTGTCATACCCGATTTGCAGATAAATATATCCATGTACCCGTCATTATTGATATCAATCACATTAACGCCGGTTTTTATACCGGGGCCACCATTCACTCCTGCTGTTGCAGTAATGTCTTTAAAATGAAAATTTCCTTCATTCAAAAAAAGCTTATTTGAACCCAGTGTTGAAGAAAAATATATATCCTGCAAACCATCATTGTTAAAATCGCCAATGCTTACACCGGCCCCGTTATATAGATATTCGTATAGATAATAATACATGTTGGCATCTTCGGCTATATCGTTTCTGAAATTTACACCGGTGTAGGAAGACGGCAACAGGGTAAACAGTTTTTTACTTACATCGGATTGTGCAGTTGTATGATGATTAGACAGCGATATGATAAAAAAGAAACCATAGCTGACAAAAGATTTGATCATTTGTTTTTATTTAAATCAGGCTTACTGTAATTTATTGATAACATAAGTGCCGATGGTTTTTCCCTGTTGGATACTGATACGGGCTGTTTCAGGATAATGAATACCGCCATATACACGGCTCATCGAAGATTCAAAAGCAGCTGCATAAAATGATTTAAAATGCCGGGGTTTATTACCGAATGGAATTTCTGTTTCATCTGTAAATTCAAAATTATCACCCAGTAATATGGTAAGTACAGTTGCTGCCGAATTGGAAATTACAGCATGGCCACTTGTAAATTCCGGAAACGGAGGTGTTTGAATAAATGGTTTCCACCGGGGGTTGATGAACTGGTTAATGACGGTGATAGGGCGGATAAGATTGGTCTTATATTTTTCATCCCAGCAACAGATGAATGCATCAAAAAGCGCAACAGCTGTAAGTGTACAAACTAAAGAAGAACGGGTAACCGGTTCATTTTTTTGTTTGCAGGCCTGCTGGGCTATCATCATCCAGTGGCCGGCTGGTGAAATTTTATGAATAAAATAATTAAGGTGCCCGTCAGAAACAGAAACGTTGGGATTATCATCCCAGTAGAGTGCAGTTGCTTTTTTTTCACTGTCTAAATTGTTTACAATTGTGTAAACCTCTTTTACATTTTTATAAAACGGGGATGTTTTTGAACTGCTGTAAACTAATTTTTCTTTTGGGGAAAATTGTGATGCGCTTGATAATGTTAAGGGCCGGATGAAATTCCAGTTGGGTTCCAGTCCCTGTGCATAATCAACCGGAGTAGGTTGCCAGGCGCCGGGTTTTTGTGATAAAACATTCCGCATCATTCCCCGTGATTTCAAGTAATTATCTGTTTTTGTCCAGGCAATAATACTGTCTGCTACCTGGCGCCCATATTGCATAGAGCTTTTTATAAGGTCTGTATCTGTATGCAATAATAATGAATCAGTAAAAGCCTTACGCCATTCTTCAATTTTGTATTCTGTACCCACCAGGCTTTGTGCCACATAGGAGAAAGAGATACAGGCAGCAGTAAAATTATCGATCGGTTTATTTACCGGTGGTGGCGGTATAACATTCAGGCCGTTAAGTTTTCCAGCCAGTGATCTTAAGCCGGCATCATCTCTGCGTATGCATTCATAAAAAGCGATATGCGGATAAACATAAATACGGCTTGCAATGGGGGGGGGAAAAAGATCGTCCATCACGGTGTTAATAAGCAGACTGTTCAGCTCACCGAATATTTTTTCTTTCTGTTGTGCAGCAGCTTGTTTAAAAGTGGCACTGAAAGCTATAAAAAATATCAGGCTGAAAATGAACTTTCTTTTAAACATAGTAACAGTAAATTTCTATAAGATTGAAAAGAGGCTTTTCAAATGTAGAAAAAATAGTTGATTGATTCAACAAGTTAAACCAATCTTATAACCCCTGATAAAGTTATTAAAAGCTATGTGAAGAAGACTGTTACGATTAAAAAAACAAGAACTATGGAAGTATCGTTGCTGCCCGGTCCTTTCTCAGCTGTTTATCAAACACAAATGTGCCCAAGGGGATAAAAGCAGCAGCAAAAGCTTTTGCAAACCAGCCCATATTTTTTTTAAAAGTACCCATAACCTCAAAGGCAAAATAAATAAAGGTTATAAATAATGCACCATGTACCCATCCAAAAACCTTTACCGCTTCGGGAATATGAAATACATATTTAAGCGGCATGGCAATTAATAATAACACTAAAAAAGAAATGCCTTCCGCAATACCGATCATTCTGAAACGGTATAATAATTTCTGTGATGCCTGATCTTTCATAAATATGTATATGGATTTTTAATTAATAATTTACCACCTGCTCAACAATAGATTTCGGAATATCCCGCCATTCGTATTGCTGGTTGCGTAGTTGTGGTACAAAGCCTGCTTCTTTAATTGCTGCCTGAATACTGGTGCTGGTAAAACGATGTGGAGCCCCTGCAGCGCTAACCACGTTTTCTTCGATCATAATGCTGCCAAAATCATTGGCGCCTCCGTTTAAACAAAGTTGAGCAACCTGTTTACCAACGGTAAGCCAGCTGGCCTGTATGTTTAAAATATTGGGTAGCATAATTCTGCTGATGGCAATCATACGGATATATTCTTCGGCAGTGGTTAAATTATGTACACCTCTTATTTTAGCTAAAAGGGTATCCACATCCTGGAAGGTCCATGGAATAAAAGCTAAAAAACCTTTAGCATTTGCCGGCTTCCGGCTCTGCACCTCACGCAGTTTTACCAAATGTTCAAATCTTTCCTGCAGGGTTTCTACATGCCCAAACATCATCGTTGCAGATGTGGTGATGTTTAGTTTATGTGCTTCATGCATAATATCAAGCCATTCCTGTGCGCCGCACTTCCCTTTACTAATCAACCGTCTTACCCGGTCAGTCAATATTTCAGCACCTGCTCCGGGTAAACTATCCATACCGGCTTCTTTCAATGCCAATAAAACTTCCCGGTGTGTACTTTTTTCAAGCTTGGTAATATGGGCAACTTCGGGAGGCCCAAGGGTATGTAATTTTATGTTTGGATAAAGTTCTTTAAGCTGTTTAAAAAGATTTACATAAAAACTCAAACCCAGTTCGGGGTGATGGCCGCCCTGCAATAAAAGCTGGTCGCCGCCAAATTTTATGGTCTCTTCTATTTTTGTTTTATAGGATTCAATATCAGTTATATAAGCTTCGGCATGGCCGGGGACACGGTAAAAATTACAAAATTTGCAATTGGCAATACATACGTTTGTTGTATTTACATTACGGTCTATCTGCCAGGTAACTTTTCCATGGGGCACCTGTTTTTTCCTTAATTCATCAGCCACAAACATTAATTCGGTTAATGCAGCATTTTCATACAGGTACATGCCTTCTTCTACAGAAAGAAAATCAAACTGCAGGGCTTTCTGTAATAAGTCATTTAATTCCATTCTTTTCATTTGTGTAATAAACAACAAAAGTACATCCAATAGGTTGTAAATTCGAATAAGAAGGTTATGAGAAAAGGTTTTTATTTCATATTATTTTTATTTACGCTTGTTGATGCGCAGGCACAGGAGTTGTTACCCCAGAAAGAAGCCGTGCTGCTTACCCGTTTTCCGTTCAGACAATTCAGTGGAGGAGTAATGGTAATACGGGCAAGATTTGCCAATATACCCGATACACTTAATTTTATTTTAGATACCGGCAGTGGCGGTATTTCACTTGATTCCTCCACCTGTGCAGAGTTTAATATTCCCTTAAAAGCTTCTGATACAACAATTACAGGTATTGGCGGCATTCATAAAGTTTCTTTTGCATTTGATCAATCGTTAACCTTGCCCGGGCTTAAAGTATCGCACCTGAATTTTCATGTAAACGACTATGAGGTATTAAGCAGTGTTTATGGCGAAAAGGTAGATGGTATTATCGGTTATAGTTTTTTTAGCCGGTATATTGTTATGATCAATTTCGACAGCAGCATCATAGAAGTGTACAGCCCCGGAAAAATTAATTATCCTGATGAGGGAACCCTGCTTCATCCTGCATTTACCAATTTGCCCATTCAATGGCTTAAGATCAGGGATAAAAAAAAATTAGGTTTTAATTTTTATGTTGATACCGGTGCAGGACTGTGTTTATTAATGAGCGAAAAATTTGTCAGGGACAGCGGCATCCTGCTTTCCCGGCGAAAACCGGTTGTAACACAGGCCGAAGGCATGGGAGGTAAACTGCAAATGCGGCTTACCCTAATCAAGGAAGTGAAGATCGGTCCGTATAAGTTTCATGCAGTACCTACTTATTTATATAAAGATGATTATAATGTAACCTCCTATCCTTTTACCGGGGGTTTACTGGGTAATGATCTGCTGCGCAGGTTCAACCTTGTCTTTAATTATCCAAACCACGAAATACATCTTTCACCCAACAGTCATTTTAATGAAAGTTTTGATTATGCTTATACCGGGCTGGGCATCTATTTTGTTAATGGAAAAATCATGGTTGAAGATGTGATCAAAGGCTCTCCGGCAGACAAGGCCCATTTTAAAGTGAATGATGAAGTGATTTCCGTTGAAAAGAATTTTTCGCTTAACATGCAGCTATATAAAGACATTTTACAAAAACCTTTTGAAACCATAAAAGTTTTGGTAAAGCGTGATGGTGTTTTAAAAGAGCTTACCATTAATACATTAAGTATCCGTTAAAAATTTATTTCAATTTTTCTGTGTACTGCAAAACTCATATAATGAGCGTAGTAGTATTCTCCTCCGTACATTTGCACATGATTCAGTTTGAAAAATTTGAAATTGCCAATGGATTAAAAGTTTTGGTACACCAGGATATCAGTACACCAATGGCTGTAGTAAATGTGATCTATGACGTTGGAGCCCGTGATGAAGATCCGGCAAAAACAGGATTTGCCCATCTTTTTGAGCACCTGATGTTTGGTGGCAGCGTTAATATCCCGGTGTTTGATGAACCCCTGCAACTGGCCGGAGGGGAGAATAATGCCTTTACCACCAATGATCTTACCAATTATTACTGCCAGTTACCGGCCGAAAATCTAGAGACCGCTTTCTGGCTGGAGAGCGACAGGATGTTATCGCTGGCCTTCAGTAAAAAAAGCCTGGAAGTACAACGTAAAGTTGTTTGCGAAGAATTTAAAGAACACTATATCAACAAACCTTATGGCGATGTGTGGCATAAGATGAGAGAGCTTACTTATACCGTTCATCCATACCGCTGGATGACGATTGGCGCAGAGTTGAGCCATATTGAAAATGCAACACTTAATGATGTAAAAGCATTTTTTTATAAACATTACAATCCCTCAAATGCTATATTAGTAGTTGCCGGTAATATAACTGTTGATGAAGTAAAACGTTTGACAGAAAAATGGTTCGCCCCTATTCCGGCCGGCGAAAAATACATCCGCAACCTGCCGGTAGAACCCAAACAAACTGCAGCCAAATCGAATACAGTAAAAGCAAATGTGCCTTTAGATGCCTTGTACAAATGCTGGCACATTTACCCACGTACAGATATGCGGTATTATGTAGCTGACCTGATTACCGAAATTTTAAGTGGCGGTGGTTCATCCAGGTTATACCAATCGCTGGTAAAAGAAAAACAATTATTCAGCAATATTGAATGTTATCATTTGGGAAGTACTGATGCCGGGTTACTGACTATTGAAGGGAAACTGGTGAAAGGGGTAAAGATGGAAATTGCAGAAGCAGCCATTAATGAAGAGTTGATAAAACTGCAGCAGGATGGCATCAGCCAGCGTGAACTGGATAAAGTAAAAAACAAAACAGAAAGCATGATTGCTTTTGAAGACATGACCATCACCAACCGGGCTGCCAGTTTAGCCATGTATGAATTATTGGGTGATGCTGATCTGATCAATAAAGAACTGGATAGATACCGGGCTGTGACAGCCGATGCAATAAAGAATGAAAGTAAAATAATTTTTGATGACAAAAATTCTAATACACTGTATTATTATTCCAATAACTAAACTATAAATGAACAGAATTGAAGCGCCACGTATAAAAGATGCTGTTGAATTTAACCTGCACTTAAAACCTTACGAACATTTTACTTTGGATAACGGGGTACCCGTTTACACCATTGATGCCGGTGCACAGGAAGTGTTGCAGGTTGAAATGGTTTTCTATGCCGGTAACTGGTTTGAAAAACAAAAATCAGTTGCGTCGGCCACTAATTATTTACTGAAGAACGGCACCAGTAATAAAACTGCTTTCCAGCTAAATGAAGAGTTTGAATATTACGGTGCTTATTGCAACAGGGCATGCTATAATGAAACAGCTGTGGTTTCCATCTCTACATTGACCAAGCAATTGCCGGCATTATTACCGGTAATAAAAGAGATGATAACCGATTCTGTTTTCAATGATGAAGAATTAGATATCTATAAACAAAATACCAAACAGCACTTAAGTGTGAGTTTGCAAAAAAGTGATTTTGTTGCTGCACGTTTGTCTGATGCTTATTTGTATGGCGAAGATCATCCCTATGGTAGTTATACCAACCCCGAAGATATTGATGCATTAAACAGCAGCATGCTCAGAGATTTTTTTAAACAGTATTATGTTAACGGGCAATGCGTAATTTTTGTCAGCGGTAAATTACCGGTGGATATACAGGAACAATTGAATAAAAATTTTGGCGACCTGTCTTTAAAAATTTTCAATAATCAACTTTCAACCATTAAGCAATCGCCGGCCGCAGAAAAAAAATACCGCATTCAAAATGACCCGGATGGTGTGCAAGGCTCGATTCGTATTGCGAGGCCATTCCCCAACAGGCACCACCCCGATTTTATGAAAGTGATGGTATTAAATACTTTGTTCGGCGGTTTTTTTGGCTCCCGGTTAATGAGTAATATCCGTGAAGACAAAGGTTATACTTATGGCATTCACAGTTATGTACAAAACCATATTCACGAATCGGCCTGGCTGATCAGCACCGAAGCCGGCAAAGATGTTTGCGAAGCAACCATCGAAGAAGTGTATAAGGAAATGAAATTGTTAAGGGAAGGATTGATAGATGATGATGAACTATTGCTGGTTCGTAATTATTTAATTGGAACCATACTGGGCGATCTGGATGGTCCCTTTCATATTATGGGGCGATGGAAAAATCTTATTCTAAATAATCTAACCGATGATTATTTTTACAGATCTATAGAAACCATAAAAACCATTTCTGCTGAAGAATTAAGAGAACTGGCAAAGAAGTATTTGATTCCCGAACATTTTTATGAATTAGTTGTAATTTAATTAATATGAAATTTTTATTTAAAGTACTGGTAACATCTATTAATGCTTTTATACTGGCATATATCATTCCGGGTGTCGACATCAAGGATTTTTTTACTGCTATTCTCGTTGCCGTTGTGTTGTCGCTGCTGGATGCCATTGTAAAGCCGCTGCTGATCTTATTAACCTTACCGGTTACAATATTAACACTGGGTCTTTTTCTGTTTGTAATTAATGCCGGCATTATATTAATTGATGCTCATTTTGTACATGGCTTCGAAGTGAAAAGTTTCTGGCACGCACTCCTGTTTGGCATTTTACTTTCTTTCTTTAATTCATTGGTCCACAAAAAAGCTTTTCCGGAAGAGAAAAAAATATAAGCCAACAGAACTAAAAAAGAGCACGGGTATAAATTTCCGGTGCTCTTTTATTTTTTGTTTTCAGGGGATTTGGTTAATCAATTTTCATATTATACCGCTTCGCCTGCTCCTTGATAATTTTTTCTACTTCTGTTTCTAATGTTGCAGTATTATTTTTGTTAGTTGCATTCTTAACTTTTTCAGTGGCTATAAAAGCTTCTCTTTGTGTATTAAGTGTTGTAATATCTTTTTGAATTTTACTGCGTTCCATACTTTTTGCTTCTACAATTTTTTCAAGTTCTGCAATCGTCTTGTTTTTTAAACTGTCAGGTAATTCTTTTTTATCAATTTTTGCAAAATCAATAACACCGGTTCCTTTTGCATCTACCAGGTCCCATTGGGCATTATTGTAAACAGCTCCGTTACTTTTTGTTTTAATTCTTTTTAACCCGGCCGATTTACTCATGGTTGCATTAGCCACATCCATTTGAGATTGTTTGAGCTTATAGTTATTGCCTGCATATCCATAACTGATATAGGTGCCGTTTAATTTATCGTTATAAGCGTAAATTAAACTATCGTATGGTGTGGCAATCTCTTCTTCCCGGGCATTTTGATTGATGTTGGTAAAACTGCCATTGCCACATTCACCGGCTAAATTCCAGTGTTCTTTTATACCCTGCATTTTATCGCCGCAATAAATCGTATTTACAATAACGCCTTTATTTTTTGCTTCGGCACAGGCCTTTGTATAGTGCAGGTTGCCTTGTAAAAAATCTTCGTTACCTGCAATAAAGATCACTTTATAGTTTTCGGGGGCTACATCCCACTGCAGTTCATTTAAAGAACTGTAAATGACCTGGCCACAATATTCATCGCCACCATTGGTTTTTAAGCTGAATAAATTTTGCGACAGCGAATCAAGGTCACTGATAAAACCATTTATCTTTTTTACATAACCCGCCCTGGCATCGTTGGTGGTTCTTCCGTATTCATATAAAGCAATTTCTATCCGGGGTGTTACATTACCATCACATTTTGCTTTACCCATGGTGCTTACCATGTTCCATAATTGTGCCTTGGCCTGTTCAATCAGCCCATCCATACTACTACTCACGTCCAGTAATATGGCGGCCTGAATTTTGGCGACAGCTCTTGTTACTACAACCGGTTTAGTGATCTTGCTTTTGTAATCTGTAAATGATAAAAAGGAAAAAGCAGTTAAGAAAAAAAGGCAGATAGCTGCCGGTTTAAGGATTCGTTTCATAATTGATAGTTTTTAGCTTGATGCAAACATTTTGAAAATTGCATAAGCAAATGGGCAAAGGCCGGACTATTTATATTTGTTTTAACATTCATCTTGATTCATTTTTCAACTTTAAATTATTAAAGTGATTTGGTAAGCTGCCTCAACAACTGCTAACTTTACTGATAATTTGCAAGGTTCTCCATTATGCAATTCAACAGAAAAAATATAAATACCGAAGAGCTGGTTTCAATATATAAGAAGCTGCTGCTGCCCCGTATGATCGAAGAAAAGATGCTGGTATTACTAAGGCAGGGCAGGATCAGCAAGTGGTTCAGCGGCATTGGCCAGGAAGCCATAGCTGTTGGCGCTACCATGGCCATGCAGGCAGACGAATGGATAATGCCTTTACACCGGAACCTTGGAGTTTTTACCAGCCGTGATATGCCATTGAGTAAATTATTTATGCAGTGGCAGGGTAATAAAGAAGGATATAGTAAAGGAAGAGAAAGAAGTTTTCATTTTGGCACAAAAGAGCATCATATCTGCGGTATGATATCGCACCTGGGGCCGCAAATGGCAATTGCCGATGGTGTGGCGCTGGCGTATAAATTACGAAATGAACAAAAAGCTTCTTTAGCTTTTACCGGCGATGGCGGAACCAGCGAAGGCGATTTTCATGAAGCATTAAACATTGCAGCGGTATGGGACCTACCTGTAATTTTCATTATTGAAAATAACGGCTATGGTTTAAGTACACCGGTTAGTGAACAGTACCGCTGTAAAAACCTGGTAGATAAAGCTATTGGATACGGCATTGAAGGAATACAGATTGACGGGAATAATATTTTATCTGTTTACGATACTATAAAAGGGGTTAGAGAATACTGTATCAAAAATCAAAAACCATATTTAATTGAGTGCATGACTTTCCGCATGCGTGGCCATGAAGAAGCAAGCGGTGTTAAATATGTACCTACTGAAATGTTTGAGCAATGGAATAAGAAAGATCCGGTAAAAAATTATGAGCAATATCTTATTGATGAAAATATTTTAACCACAGCGCAAGTTGAAAAGATTAAAAATGAAACTAAGACTCATATAGAAAACGAATTAAAGATAGGTTCGCAGGCAAAGCCGATGGAAGTGAATACGGAAGAGGAAGCAAAGGATGTTTATCAAGCTGTTTCTCGTTTCTCGTTAGTGAAAAACCTTACAGATTTTGAGAACCAACAAGGAACGAACAACGAGAAACAAATAGCAAGAAACGATTTTAGATTCATTGATGGCATCAAAGAAGCTCTTCATCAAAGTATGGTTAAGCATCCCAACCTCATCATCATGGGACAGGATATTGCAGAGTACGGCGGCGCTTTTAAAATTACCGAAGGATTTGTGGAGGAATTTGGTAAAGCAAGAATACGCAACACACCTATTTGCGAAAGCGCTGTGGTTGGTGCTGCGTTGGGTTTAAGTCTGGAAGGATATAAAGCCATTATGGAAATGCAGTTTGCCGATTTTGCAACTGTAGGTTTCAATCAAATAATAAACAACCTGGCAAAAATTTATTACCGCTGGGGACAAAATGCCGATGTGGTGATACGCATGCCTACCGGTGGCGGTGTAGGTGCAGGGCCTTTTCATTCGCAAAGTAATGAAGCCTGGTTTGTACATACACCGGGATTAAAAGTAGTTTATCCCAGCAAACCTGCCGATGCAAAAGGGTTGTTGATTGCTGCAATCAATGATCCTAACCCGGTTTTATATTTTGAACACAAAGCATTGTATCGTTCTGTTAGTGGTCCGGTAACGGATGAATATTACGAAGTGGAAATTGGTAAAGCAAGACTGGTTACCAGCGGCGATGATATCAGCATCATTACTTATGGTGCCGGAGTGCATTGGGCTATGGACTATGCAAAAAATCATCCCGAAATTTCCATTCATATTTTAGATCTCCGAACATTACTTCCGCTTGATTATACTGCAATCAAAGAAGCCGTTAATGCAACCGGCAAAGTTTTATTGTTGCATGAAGACACACTCATCGGTGGAATTGGTGGCGAAATAGCTGCATGGATCGCTGAAAATTGTTTTGATCACCTGGATGCCCCGGTGATGCGTTGTGCATCGCTTGATACACCAATTCCTTTTAATATGGAACTGGAGAAAAATTTTATGGCTTATTCAAGATTGGATGAATTTGTGAAGAAATTGATGAATTATTAGATTTGCCTTTTATCTTTTCTGTTTGTACTTCAATTTTTCTTCAATATTCATTTCGTATTTTACTGAAAAATTTTATATTTGAAAATACTGATCATAGAAGATGAAAAAGCTTTAAGCGAAAGTATTGCTACTTACCTTAAAGCACAGGATTATATTTGTGAAACGGTGGCTGATTTTAATTCAGCCATTGAAAAAACAGAATTGTACGATTATGATTGCATTCTGCTGGATATTACCCTGCCCGGTGGCAGCGGCTTGTCGGTATTAAAAGAACTACGTGCTAATAATAAGATGGATGGGGTATTGATAATATCTGCTAAAAATTCTATCGACGATAAAGTGGCCGGGCTTACATTAGGTGCCGACGATTATTTACCCAAACCCTTTCATCTTTCTGAACTAAATGCAAGAGTTGGGGCCATCATACGGCGAAAGCAATTTGGCGGCAGCAGTACTCTACAGTTTAACAATATTGTAATTGATACACAGGCCAAAGTTGTAACGGTAAACAAACAGGGTTTAGATTTAACCAAAAAGGAATTTGACCTGCTGCTTTATTTTGTAAGTAATAAAGGAAGGGTAATTTCAAAAAATGCTATTGCCGAACATTTATGGGGAGATGAAATGGGTGGTAATCTTGATTTTATTTATACGCATATAAAAAATCTGAGAAAGAAACTGGTAGAATCTGGCGAAGCGGATTATATAAAATCTGTTTATGGTATGGGATATAAATTTACAGCCGGATGAAGTTATTGGCAAAATTTAATAGTGTAAACATTGCAGCAACCATCATTGTATTTATGATTGGAGGCCTATGTTATTATTTTATCCTGCACTTTGTATTGGTTAAACAACTGGATAAAGATTTAAAAGTAGAAGAGCAGGAAATAATGGACTATGTAAAGGTAAATAAAAACTTACCGGATTCTACAAACTCTAATGATCAGAAAATTACATTTGAACCGGCTGGAATAGCTGTTAAAAGAAAAATAGTCAGCACAGATATTTTAAAGGATCGGAATGATGAGCACGAAACTATTCGAAAGTTAATATTCCCAATTAATATTTCCGGTAAAAATTATACAGCTTCTGTTTCTAAATCACAACAGGAAACAGAAGACCTTATACAGCTGATTGTATCCTTTACTTTAGCAATAGTTATTTTACTTTTACTGGTTTTATTTATCATTAACAGGGTTGTGTTAAATAAACTGTGGCTTCCTTTTAATAATACCCTTGATGAGCTCAAGCAATTTAATTTGAGTTCCAGAAAATCACTGAAACTGAATAAAAGCAGCATCAATGAATTTAAAGAACTGAATAATGCTGTAACTGTAATGAGCAACCAGGTGGTGAAAGACTATGATTCACTGAAAAGCTTCACTGAAAATGCCTCTCATGAAATTCAAACACCTTTAGCTGTTGTAAATTCAAAATTAGAATTATTGATGCAGTCAGAAAATTTCACCGAGCAGCAGATGAAGGATATTGAAATAATACATGGTGAGATGAGGCGGTTGTCAAAGCTGAACCAATCATTGTTGTTATTAACTAAAATAGATAATCAGCAATTCAGGGAGATGGAAGAAATTGACCTGGCAAAAATAATTAAAAAGCATTTGAATAACTACGAAGAATTAATTTCCGCAAAACAAATTACACTTATTCAAAACCCGGGTAAAGCCAATCGGGTTTTGATGAATGACGCATTGGCTGATGTGTTGATCTCCAATTTAATTACCAATGCCATTAAACACAATATTGAGCATGGATCAATTGAAATAAGTTTAAATAAAAATCTTTTATCTGTTTCTAATACCGGCACTACACTTTTTAACAAGCCAACAGAATTATTTGAACGGTTTAAAAAAGATGACCCTAAGTCTGAATCATTGGGGTTAGGTTTGTCTATAGTAAAAAAAATATGCGAACAGTATAATTTTAAAGTTGGGTACAGTTACAAAAATGAATGGCATACGGTAAATATTCTGTTTGCCTGATCAACAGGTTTACAGCCACAAATATTTAACAGGTAACTTCAAATTCACTACAGAATCGGGTTTTAGGTTTGTTTTCTTTTAAACAATTAAAAACTAAACAATGAAAAAATTAATAATGATGTCAGCCCTGGTTGCAACCATTGGGCTTGCAGCCTGTGCTCAAAAATTAGATGCATCCAAAGTCCCGGCTGCGGTAAAAGCCGCATTTGCAAAGCAATATCCTGGCGCTACTGCCGGTTGGGAAAAGGAAAATGGAAAGTATGAAGTAAACTTTAAACTAAATGGCAATACCATGAGTGCCCTGTATGAAACAAACGGCAACCTGCAGGAAACCGAAATGGATATTAAAGTGTCTGATCTGCCTGCAACAGTACAGGCTTATGTAAAAGAACACTACAAGGGCAAAGTGGTTAAAGAAGCTGCAAAAATCACCAAGGCAGATGGTACTGTAAATTACGAGGCTGAAGTAAATGGTAAAGATGTCATCTTTGATACTAATGGTAAATTTATAAAAGAAGCAAAAGATTAAATGAATGTTAACGGGACGGTATAAAAAACTGTCCTGTTTTTTTATTTTTATATTACAGAAAAAAAACACAATGAGAAAACTAACGCTTATTATGGTTGCTCTTATTACAGTACTATCTGTAACTATTGCACAAAACCCTACCGGGTTGCATATCACCAATACCTTTCATATTGCCAGCCCCGGGGGGTGGGATTACCTGGCTGTGGGGCCTCTAAATGACAGGCTTTATGTAAGCCATGGTACCCAGGTAAATATTTTAAATAAAAAAACCGGTGATTCCGTTGGCATAATTGAAAACACCACGGGCGTTCACGGGATTGCTTTTGATGTGGCCAATAAAAAAGGATTTACCAGTAATGGCAGGATTAATACTGTTACAGTTTTTGATATAAATACAAACAAGGTATTGGCACAAATATCAACAGGACAAAACCCGGATGCTATAATGTACGAACCGTTTTCAAAAATGATAATTACATGTAATGGCCGCAGCAAAAACCTAAGCATTATAGATCCGGTAAAAAACATAGTAATTGACAGTGTGGATGTAGGCGGCAAACCCGAAACAGCTGTAAGTGATGATATGGGAAAGCTTTTTGTAAATGTGGAAGATAAAAACGAGATCGTTGCGATTGATACCAAGACATTTAAAGTGCTTAACCATTGGAGCATAACACCCGGCGAAAGCCCGACCGGTCTTGCTTATGATTATAAAACAAAAAGATTATTTGCAGGTTGCGAAAAACTGTTGATGGTGATTGATGCAACCAACGGAAAGGTTGTTGATAAAATAACTATTGGCGAAGGCTGCGATGGTGTCGCGTTTGATGCGGCCACAAAAAATATTTATACTTCTAATGGGAGTGATGGAAATCTTACTGTTATTCATGAAGAAAGCGCATCCAGATTTGTTGTACTTGAAAATGTGGTAACAAAAAAAGGAGCCAGAACAATTGCATTAGATGAGGCATCACATCTTATTTATTTGCCAACAGCAGAATTTGAAGCTCCGGACACTAATCTAAAAGGAAGGCCCAAAATGAAACCGGGTACTTTCCAGGTTTTAGTAGTTGGTAAATAATAATCAAACGTTAAATGATACATCCAAAATATTATATTCCTGCTCTCGTTCTGATTATCTTAAACCTTGCTGTTACGGCACAAAAAAAGCAGGTAGACTTTTTTATTAACGAGGGGTTAAAAAACAATTCCAATATTGCAGAGATCAATAACCTCCAACAATATTTTAAAATTCAAAACGAATTTATAAAAGCCCAGAATAAAAGACCACAGGTAAGCTTTACGGCCGATTATTTATTTGCTCCTTTCTTTTTTGATAATGGCAAGCCCATCAATATTACCAGTACCCCGTCATCTAAAGCCTATGGCTATGATGTGGGCTTAACAAATGGGGGATTATATGCTGCACAACTGAATGTAGCTATCCCTTTGTTTAATACGGCGATAGTAAAAAGACTGTATGAACAGAACAGAATACAATCTGATATTTCAGCATATAGCCGAAAACAAATTGAACATGATTTGACAAAGGCCATTACCGATCAATATATCATTACTTACCAGTTTCAACAACAAAACAACTACCTGCAAAAAATAATTGAGCAATTACAAAACCGGAAACCTTTAGTAGAAGCATTGGTAAAAAAAGGGTTATTGCAACAGAATGATTATTTATTACTGGATATTCAGCTAACCACGAATAAGAATGACCTGTTGCAGCTGCAGTTTGCTTATAATAATGGAATTGCATTGTTGAAAAACCTTTCACTGATAACTGATACGACAATCTATAATTTGGAAAAGCCGGTGATCATTGAAAATACTTTTCGGGCTAATTATAATTATGTGCAAAAATTTAAATTAGACAGCTTAAATCTGGTTGCACAGGAAAATGTGTTTAACAGTAAATACAAACCTCAGATAAGTTTGTTAGGTTCAACGGGTCTTAATGCTGCCGATATAAGAAATGTGCCGCATAATATTGGCCTGAGTGCCGGTGTACACCTGAGCATACCAATCAGTGATGGGCATCAGCGCAAACTATACCAACGGCAAAATTCAGTTTTATTGGCTAATCAACAGCTTTATTTGAACAGTGCAGCTTTACTGCAGCAAAATTATTTACGTAATGCAAAACAACAGATAGATCAATGGAAACAAACCATTGAAATGGCGAAAGAACCTATACAAAAACAGGAGCTACTGCTGGATATCATAAAAGATAAAGTGGTTAACGGCCAGGTATCGGTAATGGATTATATTAATGCCTTGCAGGAATATGCGGTATTGCAAAAAAATAAAGCGATTGCAGAAACCAATTTGTTACTTTATATTAATCAATACAATTATTATAACTGGTAAACATTAATGAGCATGAAATTAAAAAGTCATATAGTTTTCATATGTTGTTATGTATTTTTGATTCTTATTTCCTGTTCAAATAAAAAAACAGAAGAAACAGCAGCGGATCAGGTAAAAACTACGATAACAATTACACAGCCGACGGCACAGGGGTTTACAGATTATATACAACTGAATGGCAATACCCAGTTTCAAAAAAAACTAACAGTAAGAGCAAATATTACCGGCTACATAGTATCTATGAAATGGAAAACGGGTGACCGTATTTTAAACGGCACTTTATTTTGCAGCATTAAAACCAAAGAACAGGATGCGTTGAAGAATATCGACAGCAGGGAACCTTCTTTAAAACAATTTCAAACACCTATAAATGTATTTGCCAATGCATCCGGAATATTCACCGCAGTTAATTACAGTGCAGGTGATTTTGTAAATGAAGGTGATGTATTAGCAACCATTACCGACCCTTCATCACTGGTATTGGTTGTAAATGTGCCTTATGAATATCACCAACTGGTTTATAAAGGAAAGGATTGTTCAGTTAAGTTTCCCGACGGGAAATTAATTCAGTCCACCATACAGGAAGAAGTTCCATTTGTAGATGTAAGTTCTCAAACACAGTCTTTTTTAATAAGGTTCCCGGGCAACCAGTTATTGCCTGAAAATATGAACCTGATTGTTCACATTCCTGTAAGGCAAAAACAAAATGCGGTTTCACTGCCATTGGAAGCCATTCAAACCAATGAAACGCAGGATGCTTTTTGGGTAATGAAATTAATAAACGATTCTTTAGCAATTAAAGTGCCGGTAACGCCAGGCTTACAAAACGATTCCTTACGGGAAATTATTTCAGGGGTAAGTTTAACAGATAGAATCATTGTGAAAGGAGCTTATGGTTTAACAGACTCGTCATTGGTGAGACTGCAAACGAAAGAAAAGTAAAAAAATAAAACTGAAGAGTCTTTTATAAAACTTAATTAAAAAACATAAGCCTGGCCTCCATCTCTCCTGAGTTTGCCGAAGGATGCAGAAGGAGGTCGGGCGAGGTCAAAAATGAAGCACCACCACTCTTACCATAAAAAAACATTATTAGGATTAGCGGTATTAATAATTCTGGCAGGAGCGTTTAGTTTATCCAATTTAAAAACAGGATTATTTCCTGATATTACTTTTCCCAAACTTAAAGTGATTGCCGATGCCGGCCAGCAACCTGTTGATAAAATGATGGCAACGGTTACCATTCCGTTGGAGAATATTATTAAACGAACCGAAGGGCTTGATTATATACGTAGCACTACATCGAGAGGCAGTTGCGAAATTTCTGTGTTCTTAAAATGGGATGCCAATATTGACCTGGCCCGTTTACAGATGGAATCGCTGATCAATGATATACGTAACAATTTATTGCCGGGAACACAGATCACCGTAGAAAAAATGAATCCTTCTATTTTGCCGGTGATGGGCTTTAGCATGGAGAGCGACCGCTCGCCTATTGAATTAAAGAAAATTGCCCTGCTGCAGGTAAAACCTTTCCTGGCAGCTACTCCCGGGGTTTCGGATATTGCAGTAATTGGGGGTAAAACCAAGGAATACCAGATACTTTTAAAACAGGATAAGTTAACAGAATTAGGCATAACGCCCCAACAGATAAGTACGGTTGTTGGGCAAACCAATGTATTGCAATCGAATGGTTATATCAGTGATTACAACCGTTTGTACCTGGCTATTACCGACAATGCTATTGACAGTAAAACAGAATTGGAAAACCTGGTGATAGTAAACTCTGCCAAGAGAGTGGTGCTGCTGAAAGATATTGCAGACATAAAAATTTCGGAAACCAAAGAGTATGTAAAGATAAATGCAAACGGGAAAGACGTACCATTAATTGCTGTAATTAAACAACCAACAGCAAACCTGATTGATGTTAATGACGGGGTATTAAAAAAAGTAAAAGAGCTTGAAAGTATTTTACCAAAAGACGTAAAATTAAAACCTTATTATTTACAGGCAGATTTTGTAAACGACAGTGTAAAAAGTATAAAAGATGTTTTATGGATCGGTTTAATACTTGCCATAATTGTAGTGATCGTTTTTTTACGTTCCTGGAAATCGAGTTTGGTTGTACTGCTTACAATTCCTGCAACGCTTGCATTAACATTGGTCTCTTTGTATGCTTTTGGATATACATTTAATATTATGACGCTGGGCGCCATCGCAGCGGCCATTGGTTTAATGATCGATGATGCGGTAATTGTGGTGGAACAGATTCACCGGAGCCATGAAGAGCATCCCAATGAAGCAATGGCGGACATTGTAAGCAAAGCCATTAAATATTTATTTCCTGCAATGGTTGGTTCTTCATTAAGTACCATTGTTATTTTTATTCCATTTATTTTAATGAGTGGTGTGGCAGGGGCTTATTTTAAAGTTTTAGCCTTTACCATGATCATCACACTGACCGCATCATTCTTTGTTACCTGGCTGGTATTGCCGGTCTTCTTTTTATTATTTCCTTATAAAAGCAGAACAGCAGTTGTAAAAAAATCAGCAACGGTTGGTCAAAAACAAAATGAAGGCGGTGGATGGATCCGTTTTTTTATCCGCCATTCCTACATCAGCATTTTATTTGCCGTAGCCTGTGCCATTATTATTTATGTTTTGCCAGGCAAAATGCCTTCTGGCTTTTTACCCGAAATGGATGAAGGGGGTATCGTACTTGATTTTGACAGCCCTCCCGGTACCACATTAGAAGAAACGGACAGGATGTTGAAAGAAGTAGATAAAATTGTACAGGAGCAACCCGAAGTGGCAAACTTCAGCCGTAGGCTGGGAACGCAAATGGGATTTTTTATTACTGAGCCAAACCGGGGCGATTATTTAATTCAATTAAAAAAGAAACGTAACAAAACTACTGATGAGGTATCGGCTGATTTGCGGGCAAAAATAGAAGCGGTATTGCCAAAACTTAAAATTGATTTTGGCCAGGTAATCGGTGATATGCTGGGAGATCTAATGAGTAGTGTGCAGCCGGTTGAGTTGAAAATTTATGGGGATAACAGGCAAAAATTAGAAGAACTTTCTAAACAGGCGGGAGAAATTGTAGAAAATGTAAAAGGCACAGCAGATGTTTTTAATGGTATTGTTATAGCCGGCCCAACAGTAAGGGTGCAACCCGACGTGGCAAAGTTGGCACAGTTTGGTATATCTCCTACCGATTTTCAATTTCAGTTACAGACACAACTGGAAGGGAATGTGATCAGCACCATTATGGAAAAGGAGCAATTGGTAAATATCCGTATGCTATATCCCAATGCTTTGCGTACAAATGTAAATTCGTTGACGAATGGGAATATCTTTTTACCCAACGGTTTATTAAAACCTATTAATACCGTTGCTAATGTAAAATTAGAAAAAGGGGTTGCAGAAATAGAAAGGGAGAATCAAAAAATGATTGGTGTAATTACCGCCCGGTTAGACAATCGTGATTTAGGCAGTACATTAAAAGATATTCAAAAAAAAATTATACAAAAACTTTCACTGCCACCGGGGTATCATATTGAATATGGTGGCTCATATGCCCAGCAGCAACAGGCTTTTACTGAACTTCTTTATATTTTACTGGCTGCCTGCATTTTGGTGTTCATTGTGTTGCTGGCTTTGTTCAGGGAATTCATCGTTTCTTTTTTTATCATTCTGTTGGCTGTTTTTGGGGTTGCCGGATGTTTACTGGCGCTATATCTTACCCATACTCCATTAAATGTGGGCAGTTATACCGGTATTATAATGATTGTAGGAATTGTTGGAGAGAATGCCATTTTTACCTACCAGCAATTTGTTCAGGCAAGATTAACCATGGATGTTCAACAAAGTATTGTATTTGCCATCAGCGCCAGGCTGAGGCCAAAATTAATGACAGCATTTGGTGCAATTGTTGCATTATTACCATTGGCATTGGGCATTGGTGCAGGTGCACAATTACACCAACCATTGGCAATTGCAGTTATTGGCGGACTCTGTGCAGCCTTACCTTTATTGTTGATTGTTTTACCAACTTTTTTGAGATTGATCCACAGGAAATAATTTTACAGGATATCTTAATACAATACTATTAGTTTTGCACGCAATGTTTTAATAAGCTTTTTCAAGACCCTCTTTTAAATTTTTTAAATGAAGATTATTAGTTTAATAGTTACTGGTTTACTGTTTTTTTCAGCCAATCTTTTTTCACAAAATAATTTCAATTGCTTTATTAAAGATGCAGCACATAAAGAAATACTTATAGGTGTTACAGCAAAAATTACAGGCAGTACAAAAGCAACAGCATCTGACAGCAGCGGAAGAATAAATTTTAAAAATCTTGCCGCAGGCAGTATAAAAATTATTTTTTCTTTTGTTGGATACGAAAACCAAACCGTAAGTTTTAAAATTCCGCAGGGCGATACAGTACAAATAATTTATCTGCAAAAAGCTGCAGTTGAAACAGAAGAAGAAGTTATTATCAACTCATCCCGTACCAACAGCCGTATTGAAGACCTGCCAACAAAAGTTGAAGTAATCGGAAGTGAAGAGGTGGATGAAGAAGCCGGAACCATGCCCGGTAATATTGCCAGCCTGTTGGGCGATATAGCCGGTATTCAAAGCCAGCGAACCTCCGGAACAACCGGCAGTATTGATCTGCGGGTGCAGGGACTGCCTGGCAAATACACACAGATATTAAGAGATGGATTACCATTGTTTGGTGGGTATAGCGGCAATTTTAGCGTGTTGCAAATGCCACCTTTAGATTTAAAACAGGTGGAGATCATTAAAGGGGCAAGTTCCACATTATATGGCGGCGGAGCCATCGCTGGTATGATCAATATTATTTCCAAAACACCCAAGCTAAATGATCCGCAACATAGTGTTTTGGTAAACTACAGTACATTAAATGAATTTAACCTCAATACTTTTCACAGTGGAAGAAATAAAAAAACCGGCTATACTTTTTTTGCCGGCACCACTTTGCAAAGAGCCAAAGATGTAAACAAGGATGGCTTTAGTGATGTGCCTGAATTGAAAACATTTTTCTTTCATCCTAAATTGTTTTTATATCCCAATGAAAAAAATACGGTAACACTGGAATATGACGGCACGTATGAAGACCGAAACGGTGGCGATATGCAGGTGCTGCACAAAGCAAAAGACAACCTGCACCAGTTTTTTATTCAGAATAAATCTTTGCGTAATTCTGTTGCTGCAACCTGGGAAAATAAAATAAATAAAACAAGCCAGCTTAATTTTAAAGGCCTGCTCAGTTTTTTCAACAGGGATATCAGCACCAATGTGTTTGGTATGAAAGCGGCACAGCAAACTTTTTTTACAGAGCTTTCTTATTTAAAAAAATGGAACAGGCACACACTGGTTTC
>JAYVEQ010000066.1:0-64866 GCA_043748745.1 Chitinophagaceae bacterium
CTTCAGATAGCACAGGGGTAAAAATCACCATCAATTCGTAGTTGTTCATTTCCCTGATTGATTTTTGTTTAAAAAATGTTGTTAATCCGTTTTTTTGTAACGGGCAGCAAAGGTAGGGGTTTTAATGGATAATTTAACAATGAATAATGGATAATTTGGGGCTTTTTTGATACCAGCTATGATTTTCATGGCATCACCGTTGCGTCGCAATCCTTTCATCGGTTGTACTGCTATTGGACTTTAATTATGGAGTAGATTATGCTTTTATTATCAATGCTTTATGTACTTATTTACTTTTTATCCTGTAAACCGGGTAGCGGTTATGCCCCGGCTCGTAATATGGTGAATTTTTATAAATAAAGTCAAGTTGAGCCGAGCCATTGGTTGCAAATTTCTCATCAGCTTTCTTCTTTTCCTCCAGTTTGGCCTTTAATTCCGGGTTCTTTTTTAGTACTTCAGCCGCCAGGTCTTCCCAGCGGTAATCGCTGTAACCTTCTTTTTGTTGTAAAATGCCATCAAAAAAATTCCAGGCAAAAAAGCTGTCATCGCCCGTTGGTTCCAGCATTTCTACCAAATACCGGTTGGCGGGTTGGTTCAACCTAATAATATAATCTCCTTTTAAAAATCTTATTTTTTGGTTCATCACCGAAACTTTTACTCCCGAATTTTTATGATGCTTTTCATAAGGTTTAGGCAGCGATTTATAATCATCAATATGATAAGCTTCCACATCAACCAGCGTATCGTTCTTAAATTGCTGCATCTGCACATTATTCAGTTTTAGCAAATCAATTACGCCATACCATCCCTGCGGAATAATATAAGCTGCCGGGGCGTCAATTACACCGGATGCATTAAAGACATTAAAAAATCTTACCTGTTTTGTAAATGGTTTGCTTCGGTCGTAATACATGCGATTTAAACCTGTGGCATCACTTGGTTTAAAACCCTGTTCGTATCCTTTAAAAGTTATAAAGGAAAATTTAGCCGTGTCAACTGTCCATTTAAACGGAAATGATTTTTCTTTAACCACTTCGGCCCTTGCTTTTTTACGTTGTGCAATTAATTCACCTGCATTGATGGATGCTTTTTCAATTACGGTCAGCGAAAGTGCGTATGTAGAAAACACCCTATCCTTAAAGGGTTTCAGCATGTGTGTTTCGGGGACAAAGCCAATGGTTTGAAACAAGGCTGCATAGCCTGATGAGTAGCGTGGCGGATCATAAAACATTTCCATTCCTTTGTCCGGACTGGCAGTTTCAAAGTTTACATAAGGCACCATATCCCATTTTTTGTCTGTCATGCCTTTGTATAGTTGTGGCTCAAAATTATTTTTCAACCACCCACCCAAATCAGCACCCAGTTTATCATATTGTGTTGTAAGCAATGTCATTGTATGCTGATAATCGGCACCATCACTTACATGGTTGTCAATTAAAATATCGGGGTCAAGCAAATGGAAAATTTGTAGAAATGATTTTGATTCTTTGCTGTCATTTTTTGTAAAGTCGCGGTTAAGGTCAAGGTTTTGGGCATTGCCTCTAAAGCCATATTCAAGCGGCCCGTTTTGGTTGGCTCTTGAATAGGAATTTCGGTTCAAACATCCGCCAATATTATAAACCGGGATAAAAGCCAGTGCAACATTATCGGGAAGTTTAATTTTGTTGTTTACAATATCCCTCACCAGCATCATACTGGCATCAATACCATCAGGCTCACCGGGGTGAATGCCATTGTTGATGAGGATTACAGCCTTATTTTGCTTATGCCACTGTGCAGCATCAAATTTACCATCATTACTAACCAAAACCAGGTGCAAAGGATACCCGGCATCACTCATTCCTATTTCTTTTACCAATACTTTGGTAGAGATTTTATCTAAATTTTTATACCAGTCAATGGCTTCAAAATAAGTGGCACTTTCAAGGCCGTTTGTTTTTTCAAAACGGCATTGCTGTGCATTTGTGTTATAAAAAAAAGGAATGAGTATTGAAAGTAGAATCATTTTTCTCATGCGGTCAAATTTTTTGGTAAGCTACAAAAAATCTCAATGAATACATTACCGCTGGTAAAGGATTGTTATTAATGAAATGATCTGAATTGAAAAGCCCGGATTTCATAAAAATCAACAAAAAACCCCGTTGATATAAATATCACGGGGTTTAAATATTATTAATTTAAAAAATTACTTAGCCTGTGCGTTAACTCTTTTGGCCAGTTTGCTTTTTAAATTGGCAGCTTTGTTTTTATGGATGGTACCATTCTTTGCCAGTTTATCAATCATAGAAGCAATTTTTGGTAATTGTTCTGTTGCAGCAGTTTTTTCGCTTGCCTTTAAATCACGAATTGCGTTACGGGTTGTTTTGCCATAATAGCGGTTACGTTCGTTACGCTTTGCACTTTGTCTTACATCTTTTTTGGTTGCTGCATGATTTGCCATGAAAATCTATTTTTTGGGCTGCAAAGATAGGGGAATACATCTTAAAAAATCGATTCGTTTTTGAATAATTTTTAAATGCCCCCGGTATTTCCTTATTTTGAACTTAAAATCAGCTTATGAACAGGTATATATTGCTCACTCTACATATTGTATCTCTTGTATTGTTGGGGTTTGGCTGCGTATTGTACATTATTCAAATTGACATTTCAGCTCACTTTTTTGTAGATATTAATTTATTCAATGAAAAAAGAAGTGTACTGGGCATGTTGGATAAACTCTGGAAAGGGGGGAATTACTGGCCTTTTTCACTGATATTTTTATTTGGTATAATAGTTCCGTTGGTCAAATCGGGTATTATCTTTTATCTGATAATGGGCAAAAACCCGGATATGAAATGGCAACGTTTTGTAAGTGCCATCAGCAAATGGGCCATGGCCGATGTGTTTGCCATCAGCATTTTTGTTGCTTTCCTGGGTGCCAATGCCATGGAAAATACCAAAGCAATTTTACTGCCGGGCTTTTATTATTTTTCAGGATATGTAATACTGAGTGGCATTGTTGCCATGTTTTGCGGAAAATTGCTTTCAGATACCGCAACAAATAATGCATAATTAACCGATATTTGCAGTTAATTTTTGCGACAGAATTACTGAATTTTTGCTGAAATTTGATGTAGCACAAGAGTGCAACGCCGATAAAACCAAATAGCAGTACTGTTACCCGGTTCAAAAAATAATTTACTATCTACAATGAAGGATTTCCAATACATCACCAATTCTCATCCCGGTTATATCGAAGGTTTATATAATGATTTTGTAAAAGATCCCAATAGCGTAAATAGCGATATGCGTAAGTTTTTTGAAGGGTTTGATTTTGCGGTTAGCAGCAATTTAATTACTGCCCAACTCAATGAGAAAAAAGATCAATCTTCAACTTCACTAAATACTGACTTACAAAAAGAATTTTCGGTCTATCAATTAATTCTGGCATACCGCAAAAAAGGGCACCTGGTTGCAAAGACAAACCCGATAAGGGAAAGAAAGGACAGGCATGCAAACCTGGCATTAAATAATTTCGGATTGAAAGATGCTGATTTGTCAACTGAGTATGAGGCCGGAAAATTTACCGGACTTGGTAAAACTTCTTTACAGAATATTATAACTCATTTACAAAAATGTTATACGCATCATGTTGGGGTTGAGATAAGCTCAATTAATGATCAACAAAAAATTGACTGGCTTACCAATGCTGTAGAGCAAACATTATTACAACCTGTTTCACTGGTTCAGAAAAAAAGAATATTACAAAAACTGAACGAAGGGGTGATGTTTGAAAAGTTTCTACACACTAAGTATGTTGGACAAAAACGTTTTTCACTGGAAGGTGGAGAAACTACCATTGCAGCACTTGATGCGATCATTAATACTTCTGCAAAAAATAATGTGGAAGAGGTTGTGATTGGAATGGCCCATCGTGGAAGATTGAATGTGTTGGCTAACATCATGGGCAAAACCTACGAACAGATATTCAGTGAATTTGAAGGAACAAGCACTCCTGACAGTACCATGGGTACCGGTGATGTAAAATATCATTTAGGTTTTGGTAGTGATGTGGAAACGGCCGATGGAAAAAAAATTCATTTAAAACTCAGTCCTAACCCTTCTCACCTGGAAGCCGTTGATCCCGTGGTTATTGGTTTTGCAAGAAGTAAGGCTGATGTTTTATACAACAGCGATTACGATAAAATTCTTCCTGTTCTTATTCATGGCGATGCATCTGTAGCTGGCCAGGGCGTAGTTTACGAAGTTTTACAAATGAGTGGCCTCGAAGGATATTATACCGGTGGTACCATTCATTTTGTCATCAATAATCAAATTGGATTTACTACCGATTTTGATGACGCCAGAACAGCTGATTATTGTACTTCTGTTGCCGCCATGGTGCAGGCACCCGTATTACATGTGAACGGCGATGATGCCGAAGCTGTAGTAAAGGCAAGCGAGGTTGCAACTTTATATCGCCAGGAATTTAACAGCGATATTTTTATTGATATGGTTTGCTACCGCCGACATGGACATAACGAGGGTGATGAGCCTAAGTTCACCCAGCCACAATTATATGCATTGATCGAAAAGCATCTTAACCCAAGAGAGGTTTATACACAATTTTTAATGGAAAATGGGGAGGCCGATGCTCAGGCCCTGGCAAAGGAAATGGAACAAAAATTTTTGGCCGATCTGCAGGAACGACTGGATGAAGTAAAACAAAATCCACTGCCATACAGTTACCAACCACCCGAACTTGTTTGGAAAAGTATGCGTAAAGCAACTGCCGCCGACTTTGAAGCATCACCTGTTACGGCAATAAAAACTGAACAGTTTAAACTTTTATTTGATGGGCTGATGAAATGGCCGGCTGATTTTAAGCCGTTGCGTAAAGTTGAAAAACTGATACAGGATAAATTGAAATTATTTGCTGATGAAAATAAAGTAGACTGGGCAACAGCCGAGTTAATGGCTTACGGAAGTTTACTGGTGGATGGAAAAGATGTACGGATGAGCGGACAGGATGTAAAGCGGGGAACATTCAGTCATCGTCACTCAACACTTTATGATGAAACAACAAACAATGAATATAACAGGCTAAATCATTTTACCGAAATGCAATCGCCTTTCCGCATTTACAATTCTTTATTGAGTGAGTATGCAGTATTGGGTTTTGAATACGGTTATTCAATGGCTAATCCCAATGCATTGGTAATATGGGAAGCACAGTTCGGAGATTTTTGCAATGGTGCACAAACCATCGTTGACCAGTTTATTACAACAGCCGAAACCAAATGGCAGCGTATGAATGGTGTTGTGTTATTATTACCACATGGTTACGAAGGACAAGGGCCCGAACATAGCAGTGCAAGAATGGAACGCTTTTTACAAATGTGCGGTGAGCTGAATTTTGTAGTATCAAATGTTACAACAGCAGCAAATTTTTTCCATCTGTTGCGCCGGCAAATGGCCTGGCCTTTCCGCAAACCCCTGGTTAATTTTTCTCCAAAAGCAAATCTTCGTCATCCGGGCAGTTTTAGTTTAAAGGATGAATTTACAAGCGGTGGCTTTAAAGAAGTATTGGACGACAGTACAATTAAAGACGCAACTACCGTTAAAAAAGTTTTGTGCTGCAGTGGAAAAATTTATTTCGACCTGACTGAACGCCAGCAAAAAGAAAACAGGAATGATGTAGCTATAATCAGGCTGGAACAAATTCATCCTTTACCGCAAAAGCAACTTGATGAATTGTATAAAAAATACAGCAAGGCCATTTGGTACTGGGTGCAGGAAGAACCGCTGAACATGGGTGCAGCTACTTTTTTAAGAATGAATTTAAAAAATATCAATTTCTATATCATCAGCCGTCAGCCAGGTGCAGCAACGGCCACGGGTTACAGTAAAGTGCATATAAAAGAGCAAACACAAATTATTGATACCGCCTTCTCAATTTAAATCAAACAAAAAACATACAATAATACATAGATCATGTTCAATTCATTAAGTGAGAAATTAGAGTCAGCCTTTAAAAATTTAAAAGGACAAGCCAGGATCAGCGATCTTAATATTGCCAACACCATCAAAGACATTCGCCGGGCATTGGTTGATGCCGATGTGAATTATAAAATTGCCAAAGAATTTACCGATAAGATAAAAGAAAAAGCACTGGGTGAAAAAGTACTAAATGCTGTTAGTCCTGGCCAGACCATGGTGAAAATTGTGCAGGATGAGCTTACTGAATTAATGGGAGGAAAAGAAAGTGAATTCAACATCACCGGAAACCCGGCCATCATTTTAGTGGCAGGATTACAGGGTAGTGGTAAAACAACATTCAGTGGTAAGCTGGCTAATTATCTTAAAACAAAAAAAGGTAAATCACCATTATTGGTTGCGGCAGATATTTACCGGCCTGCGGCCATTGATCAATTGGAAGTATTGGGTGGCCAGATAGATGTTCCGGTTTACAGCGAAAGAGAAAATAAAGATGCCGTATCCATTGTTCAAAATGCTATTAAAGAAGCCAGATCAAAAAATAAAAATGTGATCATCATTGATACTGCCGGACGCCTGGCGGTTGATGAAGTGATGATGACTGAGGTTTCAAATATTAAATCAGCAATTAATCCGCAGGAAATTTTATTTGTGGTTGATAGTATGACCGGGCAGGATGCAGTTAATACGGCTGCAGCCTTTAATGCACGACTTGATTTTAGTGGTGTTGTTTTAACTAAGTTAGATGGTGATACCAGAGGTGGTGCTGCTTTATCTATCAAGTACACCGTTAACAAACCCATTAAGTTTGCGAGTAGTGGCGAAAAAATGGATACCCTTGATGTATTTTATCCCGACAGGATGGCCCAGCGTATTTTGGGTATGGGTGATATTGTGAGCCTGGTAGAAAAAGCACAGGAACAATTTGATGAGGCTGAAGCAAAAAAATTGGAAAAGAAGATCCGAAAAAACCAATTTGATTTTGAAGATTTTAAAACCCAGCTGCAGCAGATAAAAAAAATGGGAAACCTGAAAGACCTGATGGGGATGATACCGGGTGTTGGCAAACAGATAAAGGATATTGACGTAAATGATGATTCATTTAAAGGTATTGAAGCCATGATAAATTCCATGACGATGGAAGAACGGAGAAACCCGGATGTGATAAATCCTAACCGTAAAATACGCATTGCCAAGGGTGCAGGTAAAGACCTGGCTGAGTTGAATGCCTTTTTAAAACAATTTGATCAGATGAAAGGGATGATGAAGATGATGAACAAAATGCCCATGGGCAAAATGCCCGGGATGGTCAGAAAATAACTATAAAACTCCCTGTTAATAACCCCAAACTTACAATCTGGGGTTATTTTTTTAACTTTAATGAAGAAAATAACGATCTTAAAAGCAACCTATGCTTATTATTAAACGTATGCTGTATAACCAAACTTTTAAATCGTACAGATTAAAAAACTATACATTTTGTCAGACAGGCCGGATCTGTTACATATTATCCAGGGTTGTGTAGAAACAAACAGGGATAGCCAGAAATTGTTTTATCAATTATATTACGGCTACTCATTGGGAATTTGTGTGCGGTACTGTACTACACAGGATGATGCTGCCGAAATAGTTAACGATGGCTTTTTAAAGGTTTTTAAAGCACTCAATAATTTTAACCCTCAATATGCCAACGCTGAAGCTTCGCTGAAAGGCTGGATGAAACGGATCATGATCAATACTGCGATCGATCATCTAAGAAAAAATAATCAACAGTTCCTGGTTGCCGAAATTTTCGATAATCATTTTAATATAACGGATGAAACGGAGACTTCAATAGACAGGATGACTTACAAAGAGATCATTGCAGTTATTCAACGTTTATCTCCGGTTTACCGTATGGTTTTTAACCTGTTTGTTATTGACGGGTATAAACATGAAGAAATTGCAAAGCAATTAAAAATATCAGTAGGGGCATCTAAATCCAATCTTGCCAAAGCAAGGATGAATATTAAAAAAATGCTGCAGGAAGCAGACTTTAATTATTATGAACAAAAAGCCATTTAAAGATATCGAGCAGATCATCAAAAATGCTGCAGAAGCCCATGTACCGGCTTTTGATGAACAGGCTTGGCAAAGAATGGAAGTTTTGCTTGATAAAGATAAAGACAGGAAGAGACCGGCTTTTTTCTGGCTCTGGTTACTGTTGCCTTTATTGATCACATCCGGGTTAATAAGTTATTTTGTATTTACTAAAAATGATTTAAAGGATAACCGGCAGGAAATTGCTGATCAAAAAAGCAGCAATTCAGTAAAAGATCAAACAAATAAAACAAACCCAACTGTTGAAAAAATAAATTCATCAAATACTAAAGAAACAAATATTGAAGAGACAGGTTTAGCTGGCTTAACTCCCGGAGTTGACAACAAGGTGAATGATAAAAAACTAAATGACTATGCTCCTTCTTTAAATAAAAAAAATAAACCTGTTACTACATTAATAAGTAATACAAAGAATACCGGCGAAGAGCTGTTTGCTAAAAATAATTTGTCTGAAAAGGTTAATGGGAAAATGAAAGTGAATATAAAAACTGCTTTGCCGGTTTCTGATGAAGAAAATGAAATGACACTAACTGAAAAAAAAATTTCCGATAATACCCCGGATAAATCGAAAAAAGATATAAAAACTGAGGAGGTTGTTGTTATAAAAGTTGATACAGAAAATCCGGAGAATAAAGAAGTGAAAAAAATGATAGATAGTGTTATTGAAAAAATAGCCAAAGACGATAGATCAAAAAACCGGAAATCAAAGTTTTATATCATGGTAGTTGTTGGTGTAGAAAGTAATGGGGTTAAATTATTTTCCGTTGATAAAATTACAACAAGAGCAGGATTGACAGTTGGATACCGGCTTAATAAGCATATCAGTATTCAAACCGGTTTTTTTGCAAGTAGTAAAAAATATATTGCCGGTTCGGGGGATTATAAAACAAAACCCGGTACTTACTGGAACATAGTTGATATTAAAAAGATAGATGCCAATTGCAGGGTTTATGAAATACCACTTATGGTCAGGTACGATTTTACACCAGTTAAGAAGACGAATATATTTGCAGCTGCAGGCTTATCATCTTACATCATGAAAAAAGAGGATTATTATTTTTATTATGACAGGTATGGCGCTGCACACCAGGCTAATGCATATTATTCCGGCAATAAAAATTTATTTTCAATATTAAGGCTTGCTGCCGGGGTAGAAAGAAAGTTATCAAGGCAGTTATCACTTAATATTTCACCGGGTGTTGCTATTCCCTTAAAAGGTATTGGGGAAGGTGAGGTAAAACTTTATTCTGCAGACCTGAGCATCGGGCTAAAATTTACGCCACAACGAAAAAAATAAGAAAGAAGAAACGATCTTCCTCCTGGTCAGTTATCAGGAAAAAATCCTGCCTTTTTTAGTTTCCAAATAATTATATTACATTAGAGCTATGTACATGATAGCTGGCCTTCTCAATAAATCATAAAGGTTCTTTTTTGCCAACCTGTCAATGATGATCCTGATTATCCGTTAAACCAACTGTTCATCCATAGAACGATCTAACTCATTTAAGGTGCTTTGTAGTACACCTGATTTAATTATTCATCCGCATTTATTAATTGAGCCAATAAAATGATTATCATGAAAAAAATAATTGTAAGGGGATTAAAAAAAGATAAATTTTCTGTAGAAGAAATGCAGTCTGCCCAAAAAAGTAACCTCCAGTTAAAAGGCGTTTACCTGCTCAGTACCTCCCGGGCAGCAGCAGATACACATGAGCTGAGTTTTGATAAATCAGATTTCCTGGAATTTGTTTTTGATGATAATACCTCCTGGATGGGGAGTTCAGATATTATACATGATATTTTTCCTGAAGCAGCAAGTCAACAAAGGGCCGTTGGCGAAGCATTTGAAATTCCGATGTATTTAAAAACAGATGAAACAAACCGTGGCCTGTTGGGAGACATTGCATTAAAAGCATTAAATGTATTTGCAAAAAAAGCTGTTGCCTCCAAAGTAAAAGATATTGCAACCAACCTCGAAAAAAAATTGCTGCAGAATATGAGCGGCTTGTATTTTGTAAATCCCGATTTTCAACTCAGCAAGGCTTCCATAAAAAACGCTGATAAACCATTCCTGCTTTTTATCCATGGTACCAATTCATCAACAGCCGGTTCATTTGCCGAAATACAAGGTTCAGAGTTATGGAAAAACATGCAGCAAAAATATGGTCAGAATATTTTAGGCCTGCAACATGAAACGCTTACCAAAAGCCCTATGCAGAATGTCATTGATCTCTTTAAAGAATTACCGGGCAATTGTACTTTGCATGTGATCACCCATTCAAGAGGTGGTTTGGTTGGAGATGTGCTGGCCCGTTTCTGTAATGATAATGCCGGGTTTACAGAAAAAGAAATGACTTACCTGGAAAAAACAAACCGCACAGCAGATATTACCGATATAAAAACCCTGCAAAAAATTACAACCGGCAAAAAAATAACCATTGAAAAATTTATACGGGTTGCCTGTCCTGCATACGGTACAACCATTTTATCAAAAAGGCTTGATCATTTTTTAAATATCAGTTTTAATTTAATCGGGATGTTATTTGGCCCGGCAACAGGTTTAATTACAGCCGAATTTAAAAACCTGATATCGGCTGCAGTCGATACAAAAAATGATCCTAACGAATTGCCGGGACTGGAAGCCATGAACCCGGATTCAGCTTTTTTAAAGATCCTGAATAATCCGGATAGCAGTATCAACGGCCCCTTAACAGTGATCTCCGGTAACTGCGGCGTAAAACTAAATTTAAAGGCATTACTGATTATCGCCAGTAAATTATTTTATTTAAGGGATAATGACCTGGTGGTTGATACCAAATCGATGTATTGTGGCACCAGAAGAAATATACCCATACAGTATTTTTTTGATGAAGGCCCCGAAGTGGATCATGTACATTATTTTAAAAATAAAAAAACACAGGATGCCCTTTTGCTGGCATTGAATGCAACAACGGTTTCTATTCCCAACTTTGCAAGCTACGAGCAGTCCTTACAAAAAGCATTGGACAGAAATGCAATACTTGGTTTAGATGGAGGAGGTGTTTTCTGCGACCAGGTTTCGGGTAAAAAACCGATTGTCATTTTATTGCCCGGTATCATGGGTTCCAATCTTAAAAGTAAGAACAACCTGGTATGGATTAATTATTTCCGTTTTTTAGCCGGAGAATTAACCCGGCTCGATATCAGCAAAAAAGATATTCAGGCAACATCAATTATTAAAACATCATACAAAGAACTGGTTGATTATTTAAAAGCAGATTATGATGTGGTCACTTTTCCTTTCGACTGGCGTCAGCCACTGGCCGATGCTGCTGCATTACTAAAAGACAGCGTTGAAAAATATCTTAAACTTAAAGTGCCGGTAAAAATGATCGGCCATTCCATGGGAGGAGTTGTTACCAGGGATTTTATCATCAACCATCCGGATACCTGGAAAAAATTAAATGCTTCAAAGGATTTTAAACTGCTCTTACTGGGAGCACCATTGGGAGGTTCATATCGCATCCCTTATGTGCTTGCAGGTAAAGATCCCATCATTAATAAATTAAGTAAGGTTGACCTGGTACATACAAAAAAAGAACTGCTGGATATGTTCAGAAAATATCCGGGTTTATTAGGCTTATTGCCCGTTGCAAAAGCACCGGCAGATTTTGCTGATGAAAACACCTGGCAGTTGATGAAAAAATCATCCTTGTTTGATTGGAACATTCCGGATAAAAAAGATCTGCAGTTTTTTGGTGCATACCGTGATAAAGTTTTACAACAAATGGATTCTATTGAACTCGATAATGTCATTTATATAGCCGGAAAAGATGATGCTACAGTTTGTGGTTTTGAAATTAATGATCAGCTGCCGGATGAAAAATTGGTTTTTAAAAGCACTGCTGAAGGAGACCAGTCAGTAACATGGGATACCGGTATTCCGCAAAAGTTAAAAAATACCAAAAGGTTGTATTTTGTAAATGTATCGCATGGGGCTTTAGCCAATGCGCCAGATATTTTTAATGGCATTGCTGAAATTTTAAAAACAGGACAAACAGAATTGTTAAGCAGGAACCAACCGGTATTACGGGGTGCCAGGGTTTTATTCGACAGTGTTGAAGATGAAACTTATGATACCGGTGAAGACAGCCTGGAAAATACCTTACTGGGTATAAGAGCAAAACCTGTTCAAGAAAAAACCGGTAAAGTACCTGTAAAAATAAGTGTTAGTAATGGCGACCTGTTTTACAGCCGGAACCCAATTTTAGTAGGACATTTTATCAACGATGGTATTACCAGTGCCGAAATGGTAATAGATAAATACACCGGTAAGTTACTTAGCCAGCGGCACAGGTTAAATATGTATCCCGGGGAGATTGGCAGTAATGAACTGTTTGTGAATTTTAATAAAGAGTTTAAGGGCACGGTGGTAGTTGGGCTCGGAGCCCCGGGCAGGCTTAGTTCCTATCAGCTTACACAAACAACCGAGCAGGGCATTATTAAATATTTGCTGGAGTTAAATAAACTCAGCAGATCTTCAGCTGATAATGATATGCCAACAGATGGAATATCTGTGTTGTTAATTGGTTGTGGTTATGGAGGCCTTTCCATCGAAAGTTCCATCCGTTCAATTTTACAGGGAGTACAAAACGCAAATAATAAAATGGAAACTGATGGATTGAAAATTTTAGAACGGATAGAATTTGTTGAACTATATGAAGACAGGTGCCTGCAATGCCTGTATATTTTAAGCAGGATCGAAAATGAAGAAGACAGTTCATTAAATATCCGCTTGACTAAAAAACAGTTAAAAAAATTATATGGCTCCCGAAAACGTATACCAATGGAAAATGAAAGCGATTGGTGGAGCCGCATTTCAATTGCATTTCATGAAAATGAAGGGGCTCATGATAAAGCAACTGCATTACGCTTTTCCTGCAGTACCGGTAGTGCAAGGGAAGAACAACGGGATCTGCAAACAAGTCCCGATATCATTAATGAATTGATTGAAGAAATGTCTACAAAAAATAATTGGAATGCAGGCATGGCGAAAACAATTTTTGAATTATTAATTCCCAATGATTTTAAAGACGAAATAAAAAAACAAACCAATACCATGTGGGTCTTGGATAATACAGCCGCTGCATACCCGTGGGAGCTGTTACAGGACGGCACAAGCAATGCCAAGCCGCTTTGCTGTAATGCAGGCATGATACGCCAGCTGCAATTAGAAAATTACCGGTTAAAAATTAATACGGCAACAGGGAAAAAAGCATTGGTAATTGGTGATCCTGATCTGAAAGGGTTTCCTTATGCAAATCAGTTGCCCGGTGCATTTAAAGAAGCAAACACGGTAGCATCAATATTGGATGAGTATGGATATGAAATGCCTAATAATTGTTTTAAAAAATCTTCAACACAAATTATTAATGCACTGTTTAAAGATGAATATAAAATAATACACCTTGCCGGTCATGGTATTTTCAATAAAAAAAATCCGCAGGCATCGGGTATGTTAATTGGCAACGGTGTTTTTTTAAGTACCAAAGAAATTTGCCAGATGAGTAAAGTGCCCGAACTCGTTTTTGTAAACTGCTGTTTTTTGGGTAAGGTTGATGAAAAAGCCGAAGCCTTGTTCAGCAACCGGTATAAACTGGCAGCCAATATAGGTACACAGTTAATTATGAATGGCGTAAAAGTTGTAATTGCTGCGGGCTGGGCAGTTGATGATGCAGCGGCCCTGTATTTCACAGGTATTTTTTATAATGCCATATTGGGGGGTTCAAATTTTGGCGATGCCATCACAGAAGCAAGGTCAAAAACATTTAGCAGGTATCCCAATAATAATACCTGGGGCGCTTATCAATGTTATGGTGATCCATTTTATAAATTAACTGAGGTTAAAAAATCAGCATCATCAAAATACACTTATTTGATTGCACAGGAAGCCGAAAATGATTTGAGTAATTTACTTAATAAAGCAGATTCAAAAGGATACACGGCTAAAGAAATGGTAAAAAATATTGTAACCATTTCAACTGCGGTTGACGAGGCCGGTATTCGTAATGCCCTGATCACCGAAAGAGAAGCAATGGCTTATGCCGAATGTAATGATTACGAAAATGCGATAGCCAAATTTGAAAATCTGCTTGGTATGGAGCAGGCTGGTTTTTCAGTTAAAGCACTCGAAACATTTTGTAATATCCGGGCAAAATTTTGTGTAAAGAACTGGCAATCGGGGTTTGAAAAAAACAGGCAACTTCAAAAAATGGATAAAGTGATCATTGACCTGAAACAGTTGCTTAATATGAGCCCCACAGCCGAACGCTATAGTTTATTAGGCAGTACATTTAAACGAAAATCAATAATAGCAGTAGCTAATGCAGATAAAATAAATGCATTGATAACAGCTGCGAATTATTATAAACAGGCTTATGGTATGCCGGGCAATACTAATAAAACCTATGCGCTCACCAACTGGCTGGAAATAGAGAAAATTTTGCTGCTGATTAAAAACAGAGCCGGGATGAAATCATTGCTGAAGAAATATAAATTCTCCATATTAAATAAAGCCAAAGAAGAACTGGCTGCGATAATTAAAAAAACGAGTAATGCGGACGCAGATATAGATTTCTGGAATGAGATAAGTAAGGCCAATGCCGGATTTTGTTATTGGTTGCTGGCCGGCGGTAATTCAGATGTAATGACTGAAAAAGAGCTCATAGATAATTATGCGGCAGTTTGGAATATTGACGGTTCTCAAAATAAAAAAATAGCAGAAATAGAACACTTCGATTTTCTGATATCGGCTTATGCAGGGCTGGTAAAACTGCCAAAAAATATAAAGACATTAAAAAAAATCAGGCAGGATCTGGTAAGTATACTTAAATGATCATCTTACTGGCTAAAAAAATATAATATGTAAAGGAACTTGAACTATAGCGGAGTTTTTATAAAAAATTTATGGCATATTCATAAAGAGTGTTCAAAAATTTGGCAAATCTCATTCAGCTGGTTATCTTTGCCGTCCTTTTTTAAGGATAAACCCTATTTAATAACAACCAAAAATTTCTATTTATGGCTGTAAAAATGAGACTGCAAAGGCATGGCTCAAAGAAGAGACCCTTTTACTTCATCGTTGTAGCAGATGGCAGAAGCCCCCGTGATGGTAAATTCATTCAGAAACTTGGTACTTACAATCCTTTAACGGTTCCTGCAACTATTCAGGTAGATCGTCAGAAAGCATTGGACTGGTTACAAAAAGGTGCTCAACCCACCGATACTGTACGCCGTATCCTTTCTTTCAAAGGAGTGTTGTATCTAAAACATTTACTTCGTGGAGTAAGCCTTGGCTTATTTGATGAAGCAGGTGCTATGGAGAAATTCACCAAATGGACCAGTGAGCATGATTCAAATGTTACAAGACGCCAGAGTGCACACAAAAAAACACGTACAGACCGTCGTGATCAACCTGTGGTAAAAAAAGTTGCTGTTAAAACAGAAGAAGCACCAGTTGCTGCTCCTGTTGAAGCTGCCACCGAAACACCGGCATCTGAAGAGACCAAAACAGAAGAATAAAATACCTCTGTTCCGTTAATTCTTTAAAGTCCTGATTTTATATCGGGACTTTTTTTATTTGCCATTTCTCTCCCGATAACAATTAAGATAGAAATCTACTTTGTACTAATCTTCAGTTTTTCATAGCATCATCGTTGTAAACTTGTTCTGTTCTTCTTTTCTTTTAGTAAAAGGAAAGAAGAACCTCACTTGTAGAACATACCTTTATGCAACGTTTAACACAAACAGTAAAACACAATTAAAGCCCCTTTAAGGGTTTGAAGTATGACTCAATATTTTAAAATAGGAAAACTGGCAGCAAGCACCGGCCTGAAAGGCGAATTGGTTTTACAACATAACCTGGGTAAAAAAACTTCTTTAAAAGGATTGGAGGCAATTTTTTTAGAAGAAAAAAAAGACAATTTTATTCCCTACTTTATTCAGGCAACTAAAATAAGAAGCGATACTGAAACTGTAATTAAGTTGGAAGGAATAGATACTATGGAACCTGCCCGTAGATTAACACCCAAAGAAGTATGGCTTACTGAAGATGACTTTAATAAATTTGCCGCTAAATCATCGCCCATTGCTTTACTGGGTTTTAATATTATTAATGATGGTGAAGACCTTGGCGAAATACTGGAAGTGATTGAACAACCTCACCAGGTTTTATGCACCATACTTTATAATGGTAAAGAAGCTTTGATTCCCATTCATGCAGAAAGCCTGGAAAAAGTGGATACAAAAAACCGGAAGATTCACGTAAATCTGCCGGATGGGTTGTTAGAGATTTATAAGTAAAAGGGAAATGATAATAAACCTATGAGTTTTGCAGAGATGCTGAAATTTCGAATAGGTTTTATTTTTATAGAGGATTAATTTTAACAACTGTCAATAAACCCCAAAGGTTTGTGAAAGAACCTCAACGCATCATAGCACATTTTGACCTTGATTCATTTTTTGTTTCGGTTGAAATATTAAATGATCCTTCACTGAAGGGTAAACCCGTAATTGTAGGTGGCAGAGAAAGAGGTGTGGTTGCTGCCTGCAGTTACGAAGCCCGGAAATTTGGTATTCATTCCGGTATGCCATCTAAAAAAGCTTTTCAGTTGTGTCCTCATTTAATTGTTGCCAATGGTAGTCGTGGTGAATACAGTAAATACAGCCGTTGGGTAACACAGATCATCGCTTCCAGGGCGCCACTGTTTGAAAAAGCTTCGGTAGATGAATTTTATATTGACCTGACCGGCATGGAGAAATTTTTCAATCCCCTGCAATGGACGATTGATCTGCGTAAGCAGATCATGGATGAAACAAAACTGCCCATTTCTTTTGGTATTGCATCCAATAAAATGATGGCAAAGATTGCAACGGATGAGGCCAAGCCGAATGGCTATTTACAAATACCTTTTGGAAAAGAAAAAGAATTTTTAGCGCCCATGCCGGTTAGTAAGATACCGGGTGTTGGTGAGCATACTTACGAGGTTTTAAAGGCCATGGGAATTTTTACCATAAATGATATTGGTGAAAAAACACAGGATGAACTCGAAGAACGTTTGGGAAAATGGGGTATTGATCTCTGGTACAAAAGCCAGGGCATTCATCATGGAGAAGTATCTTCATACCATGAAGCAAAATCTGTTTCATCTGAAAATACATTTGATGAAAACAAAAATGATATTGAATTTTTGAAAAGTGAATTGGTGAGACTGACAGAAAAAATTGCTTATGAACTCAGGCAGGATGGTAAAGTTGCCGGTTGTGTGGCAGTAAAAATAAGGTACCCCGATTTTCAAACGGTCTCCCGTCAAACTACGGTCCCTTATACCTGTGCCGATGATGAGATCATTCCGGTAGTAAAAGAATTGTTCAATAAATTATATCGCAAAAGCGAGCCGGTTCGGTTACTTGGCGTACGTTTAAGTGAACTCACCAATGACGCCATACAAACCAATTTGTTTGATGATGTGGAGCGAAAGACAGGGCTGTATAAAGCCATAGATAATGTAAAAGGCAGGTTTGGTAAGGGATCTGTTAAAAGAGCTTCTTCCAGGTAAGCAGTTTGCCAACCGGTTTTATCATTGTCTCTTTCCATCGCTTATTTTAAAGTTGATTTCTAATTAATGACATAATTTTTACCAAGGTATAGGGCTTTTAGTGGTTATGTTATTGATTTCTGAACTACATTTGTTGTGAATTGAAATGGTGTCATATATATTAGTATCAGCGCTGTTAACATAAAACTGAATAATTGATCTGTATGAGCCTCATGATAATTTTTTAATATTTTCCACTTACTTATTAAGTAATGAATATTTAGAAATTATTTCTCCGATTTGCCGCTATATAAAAAAAAATCCTGATAATCCTGCTGGGTAAGTAACATTAAATTGGTTTTGTCGAGTATATGATTACTGGCGATTAAATATTATTCAGCTTTAAAACCAAATGCATACAATTCAGGTGGAGTACAGATAGTAAAAAAGAACACATGTCAGAAGAGAAATTCATACAGCAATTATTCAAAAATAATGGTAAAGTTTTCAAATACTTTCCGGATAAGGTATTAGCCGAAAAATTTATTGATAACCTGTATAATTTTCTTTTTTCTTCTTTTTCGGAAAAATACGAAACAGAAAAAAAGATAACAGAGCAGTACAATAGTTTAAAAAAAATGTTCGGGGTGTTGCTTTTTGAAATAATTAAAGATGACCAATCTGTAAAACAATACACAGATCAGCTGTTTAATGAATTGCCGTTAATTTATACATCCCTGATGTCAGATGCAGAGGCCGTGTTGGAATTTGACCCGGCAGCAACCTCAATAGAAGAGGTATTGCTTGCTTATCCCGGATTTTATGCAACAGCAGTTTACCGTATTGCACATCAGTTGTACCTGCAGGGTATTAAGATAATCCCCCGCATTTTTGCAGAGCATGCCCACGGCAGAACAGGTATTGATATTCATCCGGCTGCAAAAATCGGCAAATCATTTTTTATAGATCACGGAACAGGCATTGTTATTGGTGAAACCACTGTAATAGGCAATGATGTAAAAATATACCAAGGTGTTACGCTGGGTGCATTAAATGTTTCAAAAGAGTATGCCAGTACAAAACGCCATCCAACCATTGAAGATAATGTGGTTATTTATTCAGGTGCTACTATTTTAGGCGGCGATACAGTGATAGGCCGAAACAGTATCATTGGCGGTAATGTCTGGCTTACCTACAGTGTTCCCGATCATTCTGTTGTTTATCATAAAAGTGAAATAAAAGTCAGGGATAATAATCCATTGCCTGATGCTTTGAACTTTGTGATATGAGTAAATAACAAAAGATCTTAATTAATAGCAGTTGATTTTTTTTAAAAAATATATAAAAGCATAAAAAAATAAAAGTATGAAAGCAGCAAATATTTTACAAACGATCGGTAATACGCCACATGTAAGGATCAATAATCTTTTTGGAGCTGATCATGAAGTGTGGATCAAAATGGAAAAAAATAATCCCGGGGCAAGTATCAAAGACAGGATTGCATTGTCAATGATTGAAGATGCTGAAAATAAAGGGCTATTAAAAAAAGACAGTGTTATCATTGAACCAACCAGTGGTAATACCGGTATTGGCCTGGCCCTTGTTGCTGCTGTAAAAGGGTATAAACTCATCCTGGTAATGCCCGAGAGCATGAGCGTTGAAAGAAGAAAACTAATGTCGGCCTTTGGCGCTGAGTTTGTATTAACTCCACGTGAAAAAGGCATGAAAGGTGCTATTGAAAAGGCTAATGAAATAGCCGGAACAACACCAAATTCCTGGGTGCCGCAGCAATTTGACAATCCTGCAAATACAGAAGTGCACAGGAAAACAACAGCATTGGAAATACTGAATGATTTTCCGGATGGCTTGGATTATGTTATTACCGGTGTAGGAACCGGTGGCCACATTACGGGGGTTGCTGAAATATTAAAAGCAAAATTTCCGGGACTTAAAGTATTTGCTGTAGAACCGGAATTATCACCGGTATTAAGTGGTGGTGCCCCTTCACCTCATCCGCTGCAGGGAATTGGCGCTGGGTTTGTTCCGTCAATATTAAATACAAAAATTCTTGATGGCATTATACAGGTTGGAAAAGATGAAGCTATTAATTATGCTCAACGTGCAGCAAAGGAAGAAGGGCTCTTAATGGGAATTTCATCCGGTGCATCACTTGCTGCAGTGGCTAAAAAATTAAGTGATATTCCAAAGGGATCTAAAGTACTTACTTTTAATTATGATACCGGCGAAAGATATTTATCGGTAGAAGGGTTGTATTAAAAAACTGATAAAGCGATCTGTAATATTAAGGTGGAATAATTTTTTAATTAATCTTTTTTAATTGCTGAAGCAGAGCCCTCATGTCTTTGGGCAATTCAGCTACCAGGTCAATAATTTTTCCATTAGAATCAGTGAATTTTAAACGATAAGAATGCAGGGCAAGCCTGTTCAACATAGGCCGTTCCTCCTCATCATGTTTACTCAGTTTGAATTTACGTTTTAAAGCAGAAAGTAAAATGGGTTTACCATCGCCATACAATTCATCGCAGGCAAGCGGGTGGCCAATGTTTTTACAATGTACCCTGATCTGGTGTGTACGACCTGTATGCAATTGAAACTGCACCAGTGAAAAAGATTTGTGTTCTTCTATCACTTCATAATCTGTTACAGAAGGTTTCCCCCTGCGGTGAACAACCATCAAACCCTTTTGCAGACTATGTTCACTGATTGGCGCATCAATGGTTCCTTTTTTTGCAGCAGGACATCCATGGACCAGTCCCATATAATATTTTTCAATTTTCCGCTCTTCAAAAAGATGGGAGAAATATTTATGTGCCGCTTCATTCCTGGCAAATAAAATAATACCACTTGTATCTTTATCCAAACGGTGAACGGTAAAAATCGTTCCATACTTTGCCAGCAGAATATCTCTAAGAGATGTTTGGGTTTGTTCTCTGTCGGGGATGGATAACAGGCCGGCAGGTTTATTAACGGCAATAAAGGAATCATTTTCAAAAATGATCTCGGGATTATATTTTTTCACTGCTTGCTTTATTTTTGGAGATATTCATGTATTTAAGCAAACGGATCTCTTTTTCACTTAAAAAACGCCACTTGCTGCGCTCTACATTTTTTTTGGTAAGATTGGCATACATCACCCTGTCAAGTCCCTTTACATCATACCCAAGATGCTCAAAAATGCGGCGCACAATACGGTTGCGGCCGCTGTGTAATTCAATACCAATAATAGATTTGTCTTTACTGTCGGCATAAGCCAGGCTGTCAACCAAAATTTCCCCGTCTTCTAATTTTACGCCTTTAACGATCTTATCAAAATCTCCTTTTGTGAGTGGCTTATCCAGTTTTACTTCGTAGATCTTTTTTATTTCATAGCTGGGGTGAGATAGTTTTTGTGTAAGGTCGCCATCATTGGTCAGTAACAAAACACCCGATGTGTTTCTGTCTAAACGGCCAATTGGATAAACCCTTTCAGTTGTTGCCTGTTTAATTAACTGCAAAACTGTTTTTCTTCCCTGAGGATCATCGGTAGTAGTGATATAATCTTTGGGCTTATTCAATAAAATATAAACCAGGTTCTTTGTAACAAATAATTTCTTGCCGTTGTAAATAACTTCATCAGTTTCCTGCACTTTATAGCCAGGTTCTGTTGCAACCGTTCCGTTAACTTTTACTTTTCCGGCATTGATCAGTTCTACTGCATCCCTGCGGGAGCATATACCACAATGCGCCATATATTTATTCAAAGGCATAATGCCGGTTGGGGTATTATCATTAGCTGCTGTTGCTTTAGCCGATTTAGTATGTGGGGTTTTTGCTGCTCCCCTTGATTTATCAACACCAACGGCAACCGGTGTTTTTCCTTTGGCATTATCAGCTGCCATAGGGGCCATGCCTTTTTTCTTATTCTGCCTGGCAAGGTATTCCTCCTCTTTTTTCTTGTCAAAAAAAGCATTCCGTTCTTTACGGTACTTTTTCTTTTCCTGGCGGAATTCTTCTTTAATTACACTGTTTTTCTTTTTAGGAACGAATTTCTGGAAAGGTGATTGGCTCATTTTGTAGTGATTTTGCTGTTATTACAACAGTAGTGAAGCGCAAAGATAAACTATTTAGCTTAAGCAGGTAAAAACCTATTAGGTTTCTAAAGCCTTATAGAATTAGCCAGGTACAAAAAAAGCGTTCCTTTTGAGAACGCCATTTTTTAGTCTAGGGTTTATTATTTATTTGATTCTGTTTTTATCTGGCCTGGTTTTTTTCATTTCTTCCATCTTCTTCAATTGTTCTGCTGTAAATATTTTATTATGTTGTTCTTTTGCTGCTGATCCTAAAGCCATCATTTGTTGTTTCTTTTCTACCCGGCTTAAGGATTCACTATTTTTTATCTTTTCCATCTTTGCCCTGTTATTTGTTCTTTGTGATCGCATTGCTGCAACCTGGTCATCCGTTAAATCAAGCTTAGTTTTCATTTTAGCCAGGTGGTTTGTGAATCGTAATTCTGCTTTAGCTTTTTGTGCTGCTATAAGTTGGGCCTTTTTTGTTTTCTGTTCAGCAGTAAGCAAACCCTCCATTTTTGATTTTCTTTCTTTTAAAAGCGACGCTCTCCTGCCACGCATTTCTTTTACGGTAATACTTTCATTCTTATTCAGCTCCTGCATCTTTTTCCGGAAATCTTCATTGATTGTTTTGGCCTGCTTTTTCTGGTCTTCAGAAAAATTTAATTGCTTCGCCATCATGCCATGCCAATGTTTTGGCTGATGCTGGTCTTTCATCATTCTTTTTTCCTGTGCAGTAACAGTAAATGTTAATGCAATAATTGCAAACAGGGGAATCAATACTTTTTTCATAATTGGTTATTTAATCAAGTATAGACCTGTAAAAGAGAAAGAAGTTTAAAGCAGAACGGAAAAAAGTTAAACGGCTTTCTTATTCGCCAACTGCCCGCAGGCTGCATCAATATCTTTACCTCGGCTCCTTCTCAACCTTACATTTACCCGGTTCTTGGCAAGATGATCAGTAAAACGTTGGGTGGTATCCTCATCAGGTTTGGTGAAAGAGGCTTTGTCGATGGGATTGTATTCTATTACATTGATCAGGTGTGTAGGAATTTGACGGTATATTTTTATCAGGTCATCAGCATCCTGTATGCTGTCATTTACATCTTTAAAGAGAATGTATTCCAACGTGATATCATTTTTTGTCTGGTTGTAAAAATAATTCAGTGCCTCAATCAAAACTTCAATGCTGTTACTCTCATTGATTGGCATAATAGCATCCCTTTTTTTATCTGTAGCAGCATGTAACGAAAGGGCCAGGTTAAACTTCACCTTATCATCGCCTAATTGTTTTATTTGTTTGGCAACACCTGCAGTGGAAACAGTTATCCTTTTAGGACTCATGCCCATTCCATCATTGGAAGTTATTTTATCAATGGCCTGCAAAACATTTTTATAATTAAGTAAGGGTTCACCCATGCCCATAAAAACAATATTGGTCAACTTAGTGCCGTACACTTTTTCACTCTGCTGATTTAGTAAAGCTACCTGGTCATAAATTTCATCAAAGTTCAGGTTGCGTTTTCGTTCCATATAACCTGTTGCACAAAATTTACAGCTGAGGCTGCAACCGATCTGCGAAGAAACACAGGCGGTTTGTCTTTTTTCTGTTGGTATCAATACGCCTTCAACAAAATGCCCGTCAAAAGTCTTAAATCTCGATTTAACAGTGCCATCGCCGCTTACCTGGTTAGCATCTACGGTAATAGCCGGTAATGAAAAATTTTCTGCTAATTTTACCCGGAGTTCTTTAGAAAGATTGCTCATATCATCAAAGCGCTGGGCGTTTTTCTTCCAAAGCCATTCATAGGTTTGTATGGCACGAAATTTTTTATCTCCGATCGATTCAAAATATTCTTTTAACTCAATAAGGCTTAACGACCTTATATTTTTTATTTCTGACATTTTGCAAAGGTACTGCCGACAGGCCTATTTTTGGCAATTATATCCATTACACAGGTGGTATAGCTGGGTTGACTAAAAATTTGTAGCTTCCACATGAATAATCTGCCATGCGTAAAAATTATTTAATAATCGTTGCACTTTTCACTTTTTCATGCTCCTGCAACCGCTGCAGTTCAAAAGTTCAATCAAATGCTGCTGATGGCCCGTCAACAGATTTAATCAGGACTGTAAAAAGCGGCTTAAGTTTTCCATGGGAAATTTTGTGGGGGAAAGATGATCATATATGGATGACGGAAAGAGGAGGTAAGATCAGTAAAATTGATCCCGCAACAGGTAACGTAGTTTTTTCAACAACAATATCAGAAGTAGTTAGTAATAATGAAGGTGGATTATTAGGCATGGTACAGCATCCAGATTTTTTAACCAATGGATTGTTTTATGTGGTGTATGATTATAACAACGGCAGCAATTACCGGGAGAAAATGGTACAGATGAAATTTGAAAACGGAAGTATCAGTCCGGTAAGGACTTTGATAGAAAATATTCCGGCATCAAATATTCATAACGGATCAAGGCTTTGGATAACAAATGAAACCATACCTAAAATTTTTATGACAACCGGTGATGCATCTGTTTCAAATAATGCGCAAAGCACTTCATCACTTTCAGGAAAAGTTTTACGGTTTAATCTTGATGGAACAATTCCTTCAGATAATCCTTACCCCGGTTCGCCGATATGGAGTTATGGGCATCGTAACCAGCAGGGACTTGTTGTAGTAAACGGAATTATGTATGCCAGTGAGCATGGTCCCAACCTTGAAGATGAAGTAAACATCATTGAAAAAAACAGGAATTATGGCTGGCCGGCAATTAATGGCCCTTGTGATGAACCGGCAGAAGTATCTTTTTGTTCAGCTAATAATGTTAAAGAACCTATCTGGAGCAGTGGCAGCAGTACGATTGCTGTTTGCGGTTTGGATTATTATAACAATAACCTGATTCCGGTTTGGCAAAACAGTTTACTGATGCTTACTTTAAAAGATGCCAGTTTGCGTGTGTTAACTTTAAGTGTGGATGGCCTTTCTGTTGTTAAACAGCAAACATTTTTTAAAGACAGGTTTGGCCGGTTGAGAGACATTTGTATTTCACCAGCCGGCAAGGTTTACCTTTGTACCAGTAATGGCGGTAATGGAGATGTGTTGATAGAAATTTCTAAACCATAGCCTATATATTTGTGTTAATTTACAAATTGCTGTAAAACTTAATTCAGATTCATAGGCCGGGCTCCAAAATAACCGGGTTAAATAAATAGAAATAAATGCAGACAGTTTTTGTAATAGATGCAATAAGAACACCCATTGGAAAATATGGTGGCTCGTTATGTGGCGTTAGGCCTGATGATTTACTGGCACATGTGATAAGTGTTTTGGTGAAAAGGAATACATCGGTTGACATAAATGCCATTGAAGATGTAATTGCCGGTGCAGCAAATCAAAGCGGTGAAGATAACCGCAATGTAGCCCGTATGGCTGCTTTGCTGGCAGGCTTACCGCCAACTGTTGCCGGTAATACGGTAAACCGTTTGTGTGCAAGTGGCCTGCAGGCTATAATGGATTGTGCCCGTACAATTGCCTGCGGCGATGGGGAATTAATGATTGCCTGTGGCGTAGAAAGTATGAGCAGGGCTCCATTTGTGATGCTGAAAAGTAGCAGCGCATTTGGCAGGGATCCGCAAATGGCAGATACTACTTTAGGTTGGCGTTTTGTAAATAAGCGGCTGGCCGAAATGTATTATCCATACACTATGGGCGAAACAGCAGAGAATGTTGCCAAACGCTGGAATATAAGCCGGAATGCACAGGATGAATTTGCATTTGCCAGTCAGCAGAAATATGAAAAAGCATATGCAGAAAATAAATGGCAGGATGAGATAATACCCATACAGGTTCAGATTGGGAAAGATGTTTTTGATTTTGAAAAAGATGAACATCCCCGTTTATCAAGCCTGGAAAAATTGCGGCAGTTAAAACCGGCTTTTGCAAAAGATGGAACAGTTACTGCCGGTAACAGCAGCGGAATAAATGATGGTGCTGCCGCCATGCTACTGGCCAGCGAAGCCGCTGTTAAAAAATATAGATTACAACCCATTGCAAAAATTGTAAGCATGGCTGTTGCCGGTGTAGACCCTTCAATAATGGGTATTGGCCCGGTACCGGCTACAAAAAAAGCTTTAGAAAGAGCTGGGTTGAAGGTTGCTGATTTAGACCTGATAGAATTAAATGAAGCTTTTGCATCACAATCCATTGCTTGTATTCATGATCTGGGACTGGACCTGGAAAAAGTAAATGTAAATGGGGGTGCAATAGCATTGGGCCATCCATTGGGTTGCAGCGGTGTAAGAATTTCTACCACATTATTGTATGAATTAAAAAGGAGGAAAGCCAAATATGGCCTGGCTACCATGTGTGTTGGAGTAGGACAGGGCGCAGCAATTATTTATGAGGCCTTATAGATCTTTCAGGTAATCAGCCAGCTTATCAAATATTACAAAATGTTGTTCGCCGGTTGATATGTTTTTTACCTGGCAATGCTTTTGTTCTATTTCCAGGCTGCCAATGATAACAACAAAAGGTATATTTTTCTTTTCGGCATAACTGAACTGCTTGGCTATTTTAGCTGCTTCGTGATAGAGTTCACAGGCAATACCCGTTTTGCGAAGTTTTTGCATAATCTTAAAAGCAAATGCGCCTTCTTTTTCTCCCATATTAAAAAACAATGCCTTGGTACTTATCTGCACATTCTCCGGAAATAAATTCATTTCTTCCAGCACATCATAAATTCTGTCAACACCAAAACTGATACCAACACCTGGTATATTGGGTACGCCGAATAAACCCGTAAGGTCATCGTAACGGCCACCACCACCAATGCTGCCCATCTTAACTTCTTCAGGAGCCTTGGCTTCGTAAATAACCCCGGTATAATAATTTAAACCCCTGGCCAATGTAAAATCAATAACGATGTTACAGTTTTTTGTATGCTGATATAAAAATTCAACTTCATCAATTCCCTGTTTGCCGATTGTGATTTTACCAAGCAGAGTTTTTATCTGTGTTAATTTTTCTTCATTGCTTCCGGTAATGTTGAGGTAATTTTCAATTATTTTTATTTGTTCTTCTTTCAATCCACGCAGCTGCAATTCTTCTTTTACTTTTTCTAAACCTATCTTATCCAGTTTGTCAATAGCAATGGTAATGTCTGTAATTTTTTCTGCGCCGCCACATAATTCAGCAAGTGCTGTTAAGATCTTACGATTATTTATCCTTAATTCGTAATGCTTAATTCCTAACTGAACAAATACTTCATGATAAATATTGGCTAACTCAACTTCATTATATAACGAAAGACTGCCAACCACATCGGCATCGCATTGGGTAAACTCACGGTAGCGGCCTTTTTGCGGCCTGTCGGCACGCCATACCGGTTGTATCTGGTAACGCCGGAATGGAAAAGTAAGTTTGGTGTGGTTCATGGCCACATACCGGGCAAAGGGAATTGTAAGATCGTATTTTAAAGCACGTTCGGTAATATCACTGCTGTTTTTTCCGGCTAATAATTTTTCAAATCCGGCTTTTGATTTTTCTATATTTTTTTCGTTGTTAATGCCGTTGTTTAAAATTTTAAAAATCAACTTATCACCTTCCTCACCATATTTTCCCATCAATGTTTCTAAATTTTCCATAGCAGGCGTTTCCAAAGGTTGAAAACTGTATAGTTCAAAAATATTCCTGATAACAGAAAAAATATAATTCCGCTTTTGAACAACTTCTGCAGAAAAATCCCTGGTGCCCTGTGGAATTGATGGTTTGGTCATAATCGGTCAGTTCTTATTTTGTATATTTTTTATAATGCAGTCGCAGGTTTTATTAATTATTGCAAAGGCTTCATGATAACCTTCCTCCGGTCCGCTCCACGGATCCGGTACATCTTTGTCTTCTCCCGGATATTCTTCATTTAAAAATAGCCTTACTTTTTTTGTATCAAATTTATTTTTGCCAATCCGTTTCATTTCTTCCAAAACATCAGCAGCCATTGCATAAAGTAAATCATATTCTTCAAAATCATCTGTAGTAAATCGCCTGCTTTTTTGTTTGCTGATATCAATTCGGTTTGCTGCGGCCACTTTAATACTTAATTGATGTGGTGCTTCGCCGGTATGATATCCATTTGTTCCTGCACTTTCAATCTGCCAGTTCAATCCTGCTTTTGATGCTTTATCCTGTAAAATTCCTTCGGCCAATGGACTGCGGCAAATATTACCGAGGCATACCATTAAAATCTTCATAGTACAAATATAAGCTACAGGCTGTAAGCTGCAAGGGATACTTAACTGACTTGTGGTTTATGGCTTTTATGGAATCTGTGAACTATCACATCTTATTGCTGAACACGGCGCCGGTTTTGAATTTATTTTTTCATTTCAAAACCAAAAAAAATGAACAAGAACCTGATCATGAAAACTGATATCCTTGATATCATTTTCGAACACCGGAATAAAGCATATGGGGCTTATGATCTTCGTAAATTTTATAACCATCGTTTAAAAACAGCACTGGGCTCTATAATGCTTATTGCAGTTTCGCTGGCTGCATTTACTTTTCTTCCCAAAAGATCAACTATGGTATCAGCCAGGATCTTTGAGATTTCGGAAACAGTATTGCCAAAGCTGAATGAAAAACCAAAAGAGCAGGTTAAAAAAGAAACCATTGTTAAAACAGAAACCAAGGCAACAAATGCCAGTCAAAAAAAATTATTAAGTACCCTGGTCATTGTACCAAATAATAATAAGGCGGATACAATAAAAACATTATTTGAAACCGATGTAATTGGCAATGTAAATAATGTTGTTGTTAATCCAGCTACTTTATTTGTGCAACCAGTTAAAACAGAAACAGGAAATGGAGTTGTAACTATTCCTAAAATAGATAAAGGAATGCCATTGGATATTGCAAATGTTGATGTGCCGCCAACTTATCCCGGGGGAATAGATGCCCTCAGAAAGTTTCTGGAAAATAATCTAAATAATCCAAAAGAGATGGAAGAAGGCGAATCGGTTAGTGTAAGAATAAGATTTGTGGTGGATTATAATGGTAAGCTGAAAAGTTTTGTAAACGTGGTGGATGGTGGAGAAGCATTTAATAAAGAGGTAGTTAGGGTTTTGAAAAAAATGCCTGGATGGATACCGGGCAAAGCCAACGGAGAAAATGTATCAGTATATTATACCATTCCGGTAAAGTTTGTATCGGCAGATTAAAAATCCGTAATAAATTCAGTAATTTCACAGCCCGGCAAAATATTAGTGGGGTTGGTTTTAAAATGGCTAAACTGATTTTATATGGCATTAGAAGAATTTGAAAAAGAAGAATTAAACGACAGGGAAAAAGGTTATATCCGTATGCGGAGTATAATGGATTACGGAATGGGGATATTATGGATGGGAATGGGAATATTTATTTCATTTATAAAAAAATTCAGTCTTGATCTGTCACAACGGTATGACTCAACGTTGTTTAAAGTATTTGGTGTAGTATGTATTATTTATGGATTATTCAGGTTATACAGGGGATATAAGAAAAATTATTTAAGAGATAGATGAATAGAAGACACTTTAAGCAATTCATAATATTGAGTTTTGTTTTTTTCTTTACCGGTTACTTTTTACCGGGCTGTAAAAATAAAACGAAGGATCCGCCGGATACAACAACACACGGAACGATCCATATCAGTGTGGATGAAACATTTAAACCGGTTATTGAAGAACAAATAAAAGTGTTTGAAAAATCATTTCCGGGTACACAGATCATTGCAGAGTATAAGACCGAAGCTGATTGTTTCAAAGATTTTTATAATGATACTATTAACCGGTTGATCATTGTTACCAGGGGATTAACTGCCAAAGAAGACGGTTATTTTAAGGACAGCCTGTTTTATTTTCCGCATTGGGATATATTGGCTAATGATGCCATTGCAGTAATTGTTAACAGCAAAAGCAACGATACATTAATTACAACTGACCGGTTGAAGAAACAATTAACGGGTTTATCAAAGAGAGATCAAACAGTTGTGTTTGATGGGTTGAATGCAACCAGTACGGTGCGCTATGCCATGGATAGTATTTTGCGGGGAGGAAAATTTGATACCAGCGTAGTAAAAGCCGTAAAAAACAGCCAGGAAGTGATTAATTATGTTGCGGCTAATGCAAATGCGATAGGCATTGTTGGTATCAGCTGGATCGGAAATCCAGAAGACAGTGCCCAGGTAAATATGTTAAAGAAAGTAAAAATTGCTTATGTTTCCTGTAATGCCTGTCAGGACACACCGTTCGTAAAACCAATGCAAGCAAGCATTCTATCCAGGCGATATCCTTTGGTACGTAGTTTGTATTACATACTCAAAGAAAATTACAATGGACTGGGTACCGGGTTTGTAAATTTTATGAAAAATGAAAGAGGCCAGTTGATTTTTAAAAGAGCTTATCTGGCTGCCAGGATGGGATTTGAAATAAGAAATGTGAAGATTAATGAAAAATTATAAAAAGATTATCAGCAATAAGTGAAAGAATGTTTATAAAATTAATATTATTGTAAAGATTTAAACAGCAAAATAAAATGAAGAAATTAAAATTTACCCTTGTACTGTTGAGCGCTTTTCTGGCAGTGAACTTTAGTAATGCCCAAAATATTGAAGATGGGAAAAAGCTTTTGTACTATGAAAAATTCATCAGCGCAAAAAATGTGTTTCAACAATTGGTGAATGCTGATCCTAATAATGATGAAGCTGTTTACTGGCTGGGCCAAACATTTATTGCCCCCCATGAAGATAAAGATATTGAAGGTGCAAAAGCAGTTTATGTTAAAGGATTAACTGCAAACAGCAATAGTGCTTTATTAAATGCAGGCATGGGGCATGTTGAATTGCTGCAGGGTAAAACACAGGAAGCCCGCAATCATTTTGAAACGGCTATCAGCCTCAGCGGAGGAAAAAATGCACTTGTTTTGGATGCCTTAGGATTTGCCAATGGTGATTTTGATTCTAAATTGGGTGATGCTACATATGCTGTTGAAAAACTGCAGCAGGCAACAAATATTAAAGGCGTTAAAGATGCCAGGATTTTAACTGACCTTGGAGATGCTTATCGTAAACTTCAGGATGGAGGTTCTGCACAACGTACTTACGAAGCAGCTTTGGCCATTGATCCAAAATATGCCCGGGCAAAATTCCGTATAGGAAGAATATACCAGTCACAGGGAGAATCTCAACGGGATATTTATTTAAAGTATTACAGTGATGCCATTGCACTTGATCCGTTATATACACCCGTTTATTTTTACCTGTACCAGTATTTTTATGAAACAGATGTAGTTAAATCTGCAGAATATTTAGAGAAATATTTAAATGCAAAAGGTACGGATGAACCCAATGCTTGTTTTATGAGGGCTCAAATGAAATATACGCAGGGTTTATTTGCTGAAGCAATTACAGCAGCTGATAATTGTATTGCAGCAGGACCTAATCCATATCCGAATTTATATGGTGTAATTGCTTATAGTGCCAATAGATTGAATGATTCTGTTAGAGCAAAAACAGCTTTTGATGCATATTTTCAAAAACAAAAACCAGCTAAGATCGGCTCACATGATTATGAAACCTACGCAAAAGTTTTACTTAAATTTCCCGGTAATGAAACCCTGGCTGGCACTTTTATAGAGAAGGCTGTTGAATTAGACAGTACCGAAACCGGGAAAGTAAATTTATTGAAATCTATTGCCACTACTTATGAAAGCAGGAATCAGTATGGCGATGCAGCTGATTGGTATAAAAAAGTGCTGTATATAAAAAAGGCACCCAGTAAAACAGATCTGTATAATGCAGGTTATGGCTATTACAGAATTGGAAAATTTGCACCGGCTATCGAAATATTTGATCTGTATGCTCAAAAATTTCCGGATGACATCTTCGGTTATTATATGTCAGGCAAATCTAAATGGGGTATTGATACGGTAATGGCTGCAGGTCTTGCCAACCCGTCTTTTATTAAAGCAATTGAAGTAGGAGAAGCATATCCTGATAAAACTAAGATCATCCCTAATTTGATGGGTAGCTATAAATACATGATTGCCTATAATGCTAATATTAAAAAAGATAAGGCTGCGGCCCTTGCTTATTGTGATAAGGCATTGCTGGTTGATCCTGCCGATCAGGAAGTGATCAGTTATAAAGAAGCTATTTCTAAAATGAATATGAATCCCACTCCTGCTGCCAAACCAAAACCTGCAGCAGCCAAACCAAAAACGACTGTAAAAAAAAAGTAAAGTCTAAAAAGAAATAATAAGAAACCCCGTTATTAAAAAGATAACGGGGTTTTATTTTTCAGGTTATTGAATATTGCTCTTGCTGACGTATTTTTGCGGATAATAAAAAATGCAAAAAAATATGCAATTTTTTTTGTTACAGGCTTCGGATGTTAATAATGCGGCAAATTACCTGCCCATTGGTCTTCAAATACTTTTTGCTGTTGGATTGATTGCTACCATCATGGTAGTTTCCAATTACCTGGGCCCTAAAAGAAAAGGCACCGATAAACTGCAGAATTTTGAAAGCGGTATTGAAATAAAAGGTAATGCACGCCAACCCATGGCTGTTAAATATTTTCTTGTTGCCATTTTATTTGTGTTGTTTGATGTGGAAGTTATTTTCTTTTATCCCTATGCGGTAAACTTCCGTGAGTTGGGATGGAATGGCTTTGCAGCAGTATTAGTATTTGTTTCTTTATTTATAACAGGGTTGGTTTATATTTTTAAGAAGGGTGCGTTAAAGTGGGAAGAATGATCAATTTGGAAATTAACCGATTTGAAGATTTGATCATGAAAAGTTTTTAGTTTAGAAGGATCAACTCATTATCAAATTACCAAATCATCAAATAAATTAAAATGTCTCGTCCGGTACAATATAATAACACCGTAAAATTCGAAGGTATTCCAGAAGGTTACATGGGCGAAGGTTTTATGGCCACTAATTTCGACAAAGTAGTTAGCCTGGCCCGCAAAAATTCCATCTGGCCTTTACCATTTGCAACAAGCTGTTGCGGTATTGAGTTTATGGCTACGGCTGCCAGTCATTATGATATAGCCAGATTTGGTGCGGAGCGTATGAGTTTTTCTCCACGTCAATGTGATCTGATGATGGTAATGGGAACTATAGCTAAAAAAATGGCACCGATTGTTAAGCAGGTATATCTTCAAATGGCAGAGCCACGCTGGGTTTTAGCTATGGGTGCCTGTGCAAGCAGTGGTGGTATTTTTGACAGTTATTCAGTGTTGCAGGGAATAGATCAGATCATTCCGGTTGATGTATATGTACCGGGTTGCCCACCCAGACCCGAAGCTGTTTTAGATGGGTTTATGAAAATACAGGACCTGGTAAATGCAGAAGGATTAAGAAGAAGGCATAGTGATCAGTATAAAGAATTGCTGGCCGGATACGGAATACAATAATAAACGTAAGTGATAAACTTCAGTAGGATAAGTGATCAACTTCATATTTGCAAAGAAGGTAACGCTTAGTTTATTTATAAGTTTGTAGCTTGAAACCAGAATCGAATGTTGACTAACGATATAATAAAGAAAAAACTAACTGAAAAGTTTCCTGATCAATTATCTGGTTGGGGTGAACCCTATGGGATGTTGACTTTTACAGCACCCACTTCCCTTAATTTAAAAATTCTCCAGTTTTTATATGATGATGCGGAATTAAAATTTCAATTCTTAACTGATTTGCAGGCTGTTCATTACCCCGATAAAAAAGGCGAAGAACTTGCTGTGGTCTATCATTTGCATAATCTGGTTGATAATATACGCATACGTTTTAAAGTTTTTGCAGATATTGAAAAGCCAGATGTGTTTAGTGCAACAGCATTATACAGTTCGGCTAATCATATGGAAAGGGAAACCTACGATTTTTACGGTGTAAATTTTATAGGTCATCCCAACCTGGTAAGGATATTGAATGTAGATGAGATGGATTATTTTCCGATGCGGAAAGAATTCCCGTTGGAAGATCAAACAAGGATTGATAAAGATGATGAAATGTTTGGAAGATAATTAAATGATTTGAAAATTTGGGAATGTGCCGATTGGTCATCTCCAAATCATCAAATTTCCAAATTGATTAATTAGTTATGAGTGAACATATTTTATTACCAGAAGGAAGTATAGAAAAGCAGACCACCACATTAAACCTGGGGCCAACGCACCCGGCAACACATGGCGTGTTTCAGAATATTTTAGAACTGGATGGTGAACGCATTTTAAAATCAACTTCAACTATCGGATATATACACCGTGCATTTGAAAAAATTGCAGAAAGAAGACCACTTTACCAGATCACTCCACTTACCGACAGGTTGAATTATTGCTCATCGCCCATCAACAATATGGGATGGCATATTACCTGCGAAAAATTACTGGGCGTTAAAATCCCAAAACGGGTTGATTACTTAAGGGTGATCATTATGGAATTGTCAAGAATTTCTGATCATTTAATTTGTAACTCTATTGTAGGGGTGGATAGTGGTGCTTATACCGGGTTTTTATATGTAATGCAATATCGTGAACTAATTTATGAAATATATGAAGAAATATGTGGTTCCCGTCTTACTACTACTATTGGGCGTATTGGCGGTTTTGAAAGGAATTTCACTCCTGCAGCGTTCCAGAAACTCGAAAAATTTCTGAAAGAATATCCGGGTGTGTTAAAAGAATTTGAAAACCTGTTTACCCGTAACCGGATATTTATGGACCGCACTATCGGCTGTGGCCCTATCTCTGCGGAACGTGCATTGAATTATGGTTTCACGGGTCCTAACCTGCGTGCTGCGGGTGTGGATTATGATGTACGTGTTCACACGCCTTACAGCAGTTATGAAGATTTTGATTTTATTATTCCTGTAGGAAAAACGGGAGATTGTTACGACCGCTTTTTGGTACGTAACGAAGAAATGTGGCAGAGCCTGAGCATTATTAAACAGGCTTATGAAAAAGTACAGGAATTTAAAGGTGCCGAAGCTGAAGTATTTCATGCCGATGCACCTGCTTACTATTTACCGGAGAAAAAAGATGTGTACACCAAAATGGAAGCACTCATTTATCATTTTAAAATTGTGATGGGTGAAACCGAAATGCCTGTTGGTGAAGTGTACAGTTCTGTTGAAGCTGCTAATGGTGAATTGGGATTTTATTTGATCAGCGATGGCGGAAGAACACCTTACCGTTTACATTTCCGCAGGCCATGTTTTATTTACTACCAGGCTTTTGAAGAATTAGTGAAAGGAGGAATGCTGAGTGATGCAATTATTACCATGAGTAGTTTGAATTTGATTGCGGGAGAGATGGATGCATAAAAATTATGAATTAAGAATTATGAGTATAGAATTTTCAAAAGAGAAATTAGAGAAGGTAAAGGAACTGGTTTCCCGTTATCCCGAAGGCAAACACAAAAGTGCGCTATTGCCCATATTGCACCTGGCACAGGAAGAATTTGACGGATGGCTTGATGTACCTGTAATGGATTATGTGGCTTCGCTTTTAAAAATTGAGCCGATTGAAGTGTATGAGGTAGCCAGTTTTTACAGCATGTATAATTTAAGCCCGGTTGGTAAATATATGTTTGAAGTTTGCCAGACTGGTCCCTGCATGATAAACGGAAGCGATAATATCATTAATTATATCAAAGAGAAATTGAACATTGGTGTTGGTGAAACAACAGCCGATGGTATGTTTACTTTAAAAACGGTTGAGTGTTTGGGTGCCTGTGGCTATGCACCCATGATGCAGTTGGGGCAACATTACAGGGAGCATTTGACCAAAGAAAAAGTAGATACCATTATAGAAGAATGCAGGGCAAAGGCAAATTAAAAAATGAAACAATTACTGACCATATTATTTTTATTTCTAGTTGTTTGCTGCAAGGCGCAAACCGATGAAATAAAATTGATCGCAACAGTTAAAGAATTTCACCAGTCACTGGTTAAAAAAAATACCATTTCAATAAACCAACAAACAGATAAGGCGCTGAGTTACGGCCATAGCAATGGTTGGGTAGAAAATAAAACGGATATTATTAAAGACCTGGAAACCGGTTATATCAGTTACCAGAGTTTTAAAGAAGATAGTATTACAGTTGCGATAAACGGCAACATGGCAAATGTGCGTTTTGTGGCAGATATTACTGCAACCATGAAAGCTGCAACAAATAGTTATCGTTTAAAAGTGCTGGAAGTGTGGGTGAAGAAAAGCAAAAGATGGGTTTTATTTGCGAGGCAGGCGGTGAAGACCCCCTCCGCCCCCTAAAGGGGGAACTTGGAGCTTTAGAATGCACGAGGAAAATGAATGGGTTGCTGCTTGAATTTATAAATAGAGCGATAAATAATTTTAATCTATAAAGCCCCTTTAGGGGTTTGGGGTATGAGTAAAAAACTATTATTAGAAAAAGCACATGTTGAAGGTATTCGTACCTACGAAGTGTACCGCCGTGAAGGTGGTTATCGTAGTGTAGAGAAGGCTTTAAAAATGACACAGGCAGATGTGGTTGAAGAAGTGAAAAAGAGCGGCTTAAGAGGCCGTGGTGGTGCAGGTTTCCCTACAGGGATGAAATGGAGTTTTATTGCTAAACCCGAAGGCGTTCCCCGTCACTTGGTTTGTAATGCAGATGAAAGTGAACCGGGTACTTTTAAAGACAGGTACCTGATGGAATTCATTCCGCATATTTTAATTGAAGGAATGATCGTTTCATCTTATGCACTGGGTTCAAATGTTTCATACATATATATACGTGGTGAATATGCCTGGATCATTGATATTCTGGAACAGGCCATTGCAGAGGCAAAACAAAACGGTTTTTTAGGAAAAAATATTTTAGGTACCGGTTTCGATTGTGAAATATATGTACATCGTGGTGCAGGTGCTTATATCTGCGGCGAAGAAACAGCTTTGCTGGAATCGCTGGAAGGTAAAAGAGGTAATCCAAGAATCAAACCGCCTTTCCCGGCTGTAAGAGGTGTATGGGACAGGCCCACTGTTGTAAATAATGTAGAAACCTTAGCTGCTGTTGTTTCTATCATCTATGAGGGTGGTGATGAATATGCAAAGATCGGCGTTGGAAAAAGTACCGGAACAAAATTGATGAGTGCCTGTGGCAATATTAATAAGCCCGGTGTTTACGAAATAGATATGACCATCTCTGTGGAAGAATTTATTTACAGTGATGAATATTGTGGTGGCATTGCAAAAGGTAAAAAATTAAAAGCCTGTATACCGGGTGGTTCTTCAGTTCCCATTCTTCCGGCAAATTTATTATTGACTACCGCCAAGGGTGAAAAAAGATTGATGAACTACGAAAGCCTTAGTGATGGTGGTTTTGCAACAGGCAGCATGATGGGCTCCGGTGGGTTTATTGTGTTGGATGAAGACCAGTGTGTAGTAAAACATACATATACATTAGCAAGATTTTACCGTCATGAAAGTTGCGGACAATGTTCGCCTTGCAGGGAAGGTACTGGCTGGATGGAAAAAATATTATTGAACATAGAGAATGGAAAAGGAAAAATAAGTGATATTGATTTGTTGTGGGATATTCAACGTAAGATTGAAGGTAATACAATTTGCCCATTGGGTGATGCAGCGGCCTGGCCGGTTGCAGCAGCCATCCGGCATTTCAGGGATGAGTTTGAATGGCATGTGTTGAACCCTGATGAATGTTTGAAGACAAATTATGGGTTGGCACATTATGCTGATCCGGTGAATGTGTCGGTAACAGCGTAAGACCCCCTCCGCCCCCTAAAGGGGGAACTTGTGAGTAAGCTGAAATGAATAGTGCGCTAAGGGAAAACAGAATTTGAGATATTAAATAAAGAAAAGTTCGTTAAATAATTTTAATCTTTAAAAGCTCCTTTAGGGGTTTGGGGTATGGACGAAATAAAAAAAGAGGCACCTGCAAAATTTAAAGTAACCATCGACAACATCACCATAGATGTTGCGCCGGGTACTACTATATTAAATGCAGCCCGGCAAATCGGTGGCGATGTAACACCTCCGGCAATGTGCTACTATAGCAAGCTGGAAGGCAGTGGCGGTAAATGCCGTACCTGTTTGGTAGAAGTTGCTGCAGGCTCAACTGCCGACCCCAGGCCCATGCCAAAATTAATGGCCAGTTGCCGGACAACAGTTATGGATGGTATGGTTGTAAAAAATATTACCAGCGAAAAAGTAATTGATGCAAGAAATGGTGTGGTAGAATTCTTATTGATTAATCATCCTTTGGATTGTCCAATTTGCGACCAGGCCGGCGAATGTCATTTACAGGATCTGGGTTACGATCATGGAAAGGAAGGAACCCGATACGAATTTAAAAGAAGAACTTTTGAGAAAGAAGATATAGGTCCATTCATTCAGTTACACATGACAAGGTGCATACTTTGTTATCGCTGTACTTATGTTGCTGATCAATTAACTGATAAAAGAGTACATGGAATTCTGGATCGTGGTGATCATGCAGAAATATCAACCTATATTTCCAAAGCCATCGATAATGATTTCAGCGGCAATATGATTGATGTTTGCCCGGTGGGTGCTTTGACTGATAAAACTTTCCGTTTTAAAAACAGGGTTTGGTTTACCAAGCCGGTTGATGCACATCGTAATTGCGAAAATCCAAAATGCTGTGGCAAAGCAACGTTGTGGTTGCGTGGCGATGAAGTGTACAGGGTAACTGCCCGTAAAGATGAATGGGGCGAAGTACAAAGCTATGATGGCAAACCTGGCTGGATCTGTAATACATGTCGTTTTGATAAAAAGAAAACGAGTGACTGGACAATAGAAGGTCTTACAACCATCAGTCGTCATTCTGTAATTGGTGTAAATAAATATGCAGTGCTGGAAATGCCGAATGATACCATTAAAAAAGTATTGCAAGGTCGTGATCCAAAATTATTAATGAACATACATAATGTAAGTGGTGTAAATAATCCTAACATTCATTTAAGTGAAATTGACAGGCCTTCGCACATGGAAGATTTTGCAAAGTCCGGTGAATTTATAAAAGGTGATGGTGAATCAACCCAGTGGGGTTTACCAAAAGAATAAAAATTATTTTAAAAAAGGTTTATGCTTTTAGCAATTGATTTGGCGTTGATAGTGGAGAAATTAGTTTTGATCGTCATTGTTGTGATGGCTTCATTGGTTATTGCCATGTACACCACTTATGCTGAAAGAAAAGTTGCCGCAGTTTTACAGGACAGGCGGGGACCTAACCGGGCAGGGCCTTTTGGCTTATTGCAACCGGTGGCCGACGGGTTGAAATTATTTTTTAAAGAAGAAATAATTCCTGATTTTTCTTCAAAATTTTTATTCATACTTGGCCCTTCATTAGCCATGCTTACTGCAATCATGACTGGTGCAGTTGTTCCCTGGGGAAATACAATACATTTTTTCGACAGGAATATCTCATTACAGATCGCCGATGTTAATGTAGGTATCTTATATGTTTTTGCAGTTGTGAGTATGGGTGTTTACGGGATTATGATCGGCAGCTGGGCCAGTAATAATAAATTTTCATTGATCGGTGGATTAAGAGCTGCATCGCAGATCATCAGTTACGAACTGGCCATGGGTATTACATTGATTGCTTTGCTGATGGTAACAGGTACACTCAGTCTGAAAGAAATGGTAGTACAACAGCAACAGGGTTATTGGAATATCTTTTATCAGCCCCTGGGTTTCGTGTTATTTTTAATTTGTGCATTTGCAGAGTGTAACCGAACACCATTTGATCTGCCCGAAGCAGAGAATGAACTGATCGGAGGATATCATACAGAGTATTCATCAATGAAACTGGGATTCTATCTTTTCTCGGAGTACATCAATATGTTTGTGAGCAGTGTGATAATGGCTACCTTATTTTTTGGTGGATATGATATACCATTTTTAAATGAAGCCAATTATAATGAAAACTGGATGGCCCTGTTTGGCATAATGGCCTTAATGGCAAAAGTGCTTGTATTTATTTTTGTGTTTATGTGGGTACGCTGGACAATTCCGAGATTCCGGTACGACCAATTGATGAACCTGGGATGGAGAATATTAATTCCTTTGGCTTTGTTCAATATGTTGGTTACAGGAGCCTTAATTTTATTAAAACAAAATAACTGGCAATTTTAAGTTTGAAAATAATTATATAACATAAATAAAGCTCCGTCAGCTGGCGGATTTGGTAAATATGCAGGCATTAACAAACAGATTAAAAGAAGTAGATCGCCGGAAGATGAGTTTTTTTGAGCGGCTTTACCTGATCGCTATATTTAAAGGTATGCTCATTACTTTCATGCATATATTTAAAAAGAAACCCACCATTAATTATCCTGAAAAAACCCGTCCATTCAGCCCGGTTTTTCGTGGGCTGCAGATCTTGAACAGGGATGAAGAAGGTCGTGAAAACTGTACCGCCTGCGGATTGTGTGCAGTTGCCTGTCCTGCTGAAGCCATTACTATGGAAGCAGCAGAAAGACAACCCGGTGAAGAACATTTATATAGAGAAGAAAAATACGCAGCCAAATATGAGATCAATATGTTGCGCTGTATTTTTTGCGGATTGTGCGAAGAGTCCTGTCCGAAAGATGCAATCTATTTAAGTGAAACTTTTGCACCGGCCGATTACCAGCGCAAACAATTTATTTATAACAAAGAAGATTTATTAATACCGCATCCAAAAGAAGACCCGGAAGCATATAAAAAAGCATTGGGCAACAGGGCAAAAAAAGAAACGGTTAATTAAAGAACATGAGCATCACAGAAATATTATTTTGGGGTTTATCAGTCTTGGCTTTGGCGAGTGCCATTATGGTTGTTGCCAGTAAAAGCCCGGTACACAGTATCCTGTTTCTTATTGTTACCTTTTTTGCCATTTCGGGCCATTATATTTTATTGAATGCTCAGTTTTTAGCCATCGTAAATATTATTGTTTATGCCGGTGCCATCATGGTGCTGTTTTTATTTGTAGTGATGTTGATGAATTTAAATGCCGAATCGGAACCAAAGAAAAACAGGATGATACAGTTTGCCGGGTTGATATCAGGTGGTTGTTTGTTCCTGGTTTTGATTGCTGCAGTAACAAAATCAGGCACTGCATCTAATATGGTACAAATGGGTAGTGGTGATTATGGGTTGATAAAAAATCTGGGTATGGTATTATTTAAAGATTATGTAATTCCGTTTGAGATAAGCAGTGTATTGTTTTTAAGTGCGATGATTGGTGCGGTGGTAATTGGAAAAAAAGAAAAGTAGAACAAGATGGATATTAAATGGTATATCGGTTTGGCAGTAGCATTATTCTGTACAGGAATTGTGGGTGTTCTTACACGTCGTAATTCCATCATTATTTTTATGTGCATAGAGTTGATGCTGAATGCGGTTAATTTATTATTGGTGGCATTTTCAAAAATGCATGCAGCTACTGCATTAGGTCAATCTAATCCAGCGGTTGTTAGTGATGCACAGATATTTGTATTTTTTATTATGGTGGTAGCAGCTGCGGAAGTTAGTGTGGGACTGGCTATCATTGTTATGTTATACCGGAATACACATTCAGTAGATGTGAATTTTTTAAACAGGTTAAAAAACTAATGACCGGTAAATGCCGGTCCTGATAAAGGCTTATGAATAATGTTTTTAATTTAGTTTGGCTGACTCCCTTGTTGCCTTTGCTCGGCTTCTTAATAAATGGTTTGGGGCGAAAGCAGCTTTCAAAAACAATGGCCGGCTTTATCGGTAGCGGAACTGTGTTTCTCTCCTTTTTAATAAGTGTGCTTATTTTTATTCAACTGGTAGATGGTAATATTCCAAAAGCTCCCATCCATTATTTCGATTTTATAAATATTACCGCATTGAAGATCGGTTTCGATTTTCAGATCGATCAGCTTTCTTCCATCTTCTTATTAATTATTACCGGTGTTGGTTTTTTAATTCATGTGTATTCAACATCCTACATGAAAGATGAAGAATCCAAAGATTTTGCAAAATATTTTGCCTTTCTGAATTTGTTTATTTTCTCAATGTTGATTTTGGTGATGGGTGCCAATTATGTAATTATGTTTATTGGCTGGGAAGGAGTGGGTCTTTGTTCTTATTTACTCATCGGTTATTGGTTTAAAAATACCAGTTATAATGTGGCGGCTAAAAAAGCCTTCATCATGAACCGCATTGGCGACCTTGGTTTTTTACTCGCCGTTTTTTGGCTGATCGCAAAATTGGGTTCGGTTGATTTTCATAATGTATTTGCTAATGTTTCAAAATTATCTGTCACAGATTTAACCGGCATCACCTTATTACTATTTGTAGGTGCAATGGGTAAAAGTGCGCAGATACCTTTATACACCTGGTTACCCGATGCCATGGCGGGTCCAACACCGGTGAGTGCATTGATACATGCGGCAACCATGGTTACAGCCGGCATATACATGATTGCACGGAGCAATATTTTATATACCATGGCACCGGTTTCACAAGCTGTTGTTGCCATAGTTGGATTATCTACAGCAATTCTTGCTGCTACAATTGCTTTAAAACAAAACGATATTAAAAAAGTACTGGCCTACTCAACAGTAAGCCAGTTGGGTTATATGTTTTTAGGATTGGGGGTTGGTGCATACACCGGTGCAGTTTTTCATGTGATGACGCATGCATTTTTTAAAGCCTTGTTATTTCTTGGTGCCGGTAGTGTTATTCATGCCATGAGTGGTGAACAGGATATCAGAAATATGGGTGGATTGAAAAAATACATGAGCATTACCCATATCACATTTTTGCTGGCATGTTTTGCTATTGCAGGTATGCCGCCTTTTTCCGGTTTCTTTTCAAAAGATGAAATATTGGCTGCTGCATTTGCAAGAAGTCCGTTGCTATGGGGAGCAGGTGTTGCAGGAGCGATCATGACAGCATTTTATATGTTCCGTTTATATGCCATGACCTTTCTTGGAAAATTCAGAGGTACGCATGAGCAGCAACATCATCTGCACGAAAGCCCGAAAGCAATTACAATACCTTTAATTATCCTGGCAATACTTTCTGTTATTGGGGGTTGGATCGGCATACCGGAAGTTTTCATGCATGGCGGACACAGGCTGGAAGAATTTTTAGCTCCGGTATTTGCACAAAGCAATGCCATCACCATAAAACATGAGGCTAATGCTTCAACCGAATTTATGTTGATGGGAATTTCGGTAGCTGTTGCATTAACTGCTTTGCTATATGCATGGAATAAATTCAGCAAATATCAGAAGACAGCTGAAACGGAAACAGGTTTGGGTAAAGTGCTGGAAAATAAATGGTATGTTGATGAGTTATATGACAGCATCATTATAAAACCTGTTCAGTCGATCGCAAAATATTTTAATAACGTGTTTGAAAGAAAAGGAATAGATGGTTTTGTAAACGGTATTGGTAAAGCTGTTAATTACAGCAGTCGCCAGATCCGTTTGATACAAACCGGTCAGGTGGGTACCTATATTTTTATGATGGTGCTTGGTATTTTGATCTTTTTTATTGTTCAACTGTTTTTGTAATAAGTAGATATGGACCCTAAAAATATTTGGATAACATTTCCGGAGTTGTTAACCTGGTTTCCGTTGATTGCTGGGCTGGTGGCATTTACAATTCGTTCGGAAAAAAAGGTAAAGTCATGGGCATTGATATCAGCCTTGATCACTTTGGGTATTGCTGCGGTATGCCTGGTATATGCCGATAACGCAAAATATTTTTACCTGAATAATGTAAGTTATTACTGGTTAAAATATTTAGGCAGCAATTTTACTTTGGGGCTTGATGGTATGGGGCAATTGCTGACAGTTTTAACAGCCATATCTTTTCCGGTGATTTTTATTGCTACTTATAAAACAACATATAAAAATGCGAATGTATTTTATGGGTTAATGTTATTAACGCAGTCAGGTTTGATGGGTGTGTTTACTGCCATGGATGCATTGGTATTTTATTTTTTCTGGGAGTTGGCTGTTATACCGGTTTACTTTTTATGCAGCCGCTGGGGTGGCGAAAAAAGAATTCAGGCTACATTCAAATTCTTTGTTTACACTTTTGCGGGCTCTTTATTAATGCTGATTGGCATTATGTATGTGTATATGCATACGCCGCCAACACTCTATGCCGAGCATTCCTTTGCCATCAAAGCATTTTATGCAGCTAATCTTTCTGTTGCCGAACAGCAATGGGTGTTTTGGTTATTCTTTATAGCTTTTGCCATTAAGATGCCCATATTCCCTTTTCATACCTGGCAGCCCGATACTTATGAACAGGCACCAACTGCAACAACCATGGTTTTAAGTGGTATCATGGTTAAAATGGGATTGTTTGCAGTAATTCGCTGGCTGGTTCCTGTGTTTCCGGCTGCAGTACCTAAGTTTGATAATATTGTGATCGGGCTTTCTGTTGTTGGTATGATCTATGCCAGTTTAATTGCTATAAAACAGGATGACCTGAAACGTTTTGTTGCTTATTCTTCCATTGCACATATCGGTTTAATGTGTGCAGCCATTTTTACAAAAACTGAAATTGGCTTGCAGGGGGTGATGATACAGATGTTCAGCCATGGTATTAATATTATTGGTATGTGGATAGTGGTTGACCTGATTGAAAAACAAACCGGCACCCGTAAAATATCTGAACTGGGTGGCATAGCACATAAGGTTCCGGCATTAACAATTTTCCTGGTTGTAATTGCACTGGCAAATATTGCTTTGCCGTTAACCAATGCATTTGTGGGTGAGTTTATGATGTTCAGCGGCCTGTTTAAATTGAATGTTTGGTATGCAGCTTTTGCAGGAATAAGTATTATACTATCTGCTGTTTATACTTTAAATATGGTGCAAAAGGTTTTTTATGGTGAAGCAAATCCTGTAACAGAAAAAATGCAGGAAATTTCATGGAATCAGAAATTGATATTAATTGTGTTGGTAGTATTTATTTTCCTGTTCGGGATTTTTCCGCAACCGTTTTTCAATTTAACAAAAGATACGGTATCAGCTATATTAACAAGATTTAGTTAACTCAACAAAATAATTCCTCTTTAGGGGGATAGGGATATGAACGCAATAATTTTTACAGCAATTTGGGGAGTGATAATGATGTTAGGCGGTGCTTTTATTAAAAATAAAACCATCCCCAGGTACCTTGCTATATCCGGTTTAATTTTGATCCTGGTAACTAATTGCATCGAACTGAATGCCGGGGCCTCTTTATTAACTGTTGATGTTAAGGACATGTTGCGGTTTAACAGTTTTAATCTCACTTTCATAAATGTTGCATTCGGTTGCACCCTCCTTTACTTTTTACTTAACGGAAGAGATATTGAAAAAGTTGGAGAACATGTTTCGGAATATTTTGCCCTCATATTTTTTGTATTGTGCGGTGTGGCAATCATAGCTACTTTCAATTCTTTACTAATGTTGTTCATTGGTATTGAAATTGTTTCCATCCCGTTATATATTTTAACCGGCAGTGATAAAAGGAATCTGAAAAGTAATGAAGCCGCATTGAAGTATTTTTTAATGGGTGCATTTTCTACCGGTATCATGTTATTGGGCATTGCATTTTTATATGGAGGAAGTGTGACCGGTTCTTTCTATATCACAAATATTATAACCGGATCTGGCCCAATGCCGGCCATGATAGCTGCTGGTTTGGTCTTGCTGATGATCTCCATGTCGTTTAAAGTATCGGCTGCTCCTTTTCATTTCTGGACCCCGGATGTGTATGATGGTGCGCCTACTGTATTTACATCTTTTATGGCTACGATTGTAAAGGTGGCTGCATTTTTTGCATTTGTACGGTTGTTTGAAAATAAATTTGGAAATTTACATCAGCAATGGCAAACATTGATTGTGATCCTGGTCGTTGCTACTTTATTAATCGGTAACCTTACGGCTGTTTTTCAGCAAAGTGTAAAACGAATGCTGGCCTATTCCAGTATCGCCCAGGCTGGGTTTATGTTATTTGCTTTGTTTGCATTAAACAGTATGGCTAAAGAAGGGTTGGTTTTATATGCAGCAGCTTACAGCCTGGCAACCATCGGCTTATTTGCTATCCTGGTAAAAATGAAAGATTATACCATTGATGGATTTAACGGCCTGGCTAAACAACAACCCGTGCTGGCTATTACGGCAACTGTTTTTCTTTTATCATTAACCGGTATTCCTTTAACAGCCGGTTTCCAGAGCAAATTTTATATGTTGCTGGCAGCAGTGCAAAATGGGCACCAGCTATGGCTGGTGATCTTTGCTGTTTTGTGTGCTGCAATCAGTGCTTACTATTATTTCAGAATAATACAAGCCATGTTTTTTAAAGAAGGAGGAGAAGCGGTAACAGAAGTTGAAGATATTACATCCGCATTTAAAATATTACTGGTAATTACAGCCGGTTTAATTATTGTATTGGGCCTTTTTCCAAATTTACTAACCGACTGGTTATATTTTTAAAAATACATTGTACCGCTTATAAAAGTTTTCTGCCATTATTGGTTTCTGTAGTTAACTTTAGGCAGAATAAAATCAGATGACTTTTAAAGACACTCTATCTCTCTCTTGGCGTAATATCTCTGGCAATAAATTACGCACTTCAATTACCGTTGCAATTATGGCACTGGGTATTTTTGCGTTGATACTTATTATTACTTCAATTAAAGCGGCAAGTAACAGCCTTACGACCAGTTTTTCTACCATGGGGGCAAATTCATTCAGCCTGCGCTACCGGGACAGGAATATTCGTATTGGCGGCGGCAGGCAAAGGGAAAATGCAAAAATGAGTAAATCTGCTTTACGGGTTAAAAAATCTAATACGGGTAAGATCATCACCTATGATGAGGCAAGAGCTTTTAAGGAGGATTATAATTTTCCGGCAAAAGTAGGCTTGTCATTATTGGGCCCTAGGAATATTGTGGTAAATAACGATCGAAAAAAAACCAACCCTGATGTTACTGTATTGGGGGGAGATGAAAATTATCTTGAACTGAATGGATACCAAATTGCCTTTGGCAGAAACTTTACACCAGGTGAAATAGAAACGGGCCGAAGCATCTGTTTGCTGGGCAGCGGGGTTGCCCAAAAATTATACCCCGATAATCCGGAGAGAGCAATTGACAGAGTGGTGAGTGTAGACCATACACCTTACCGGGTGATAGGTGTTTTGGAAGACAAAAACTCCAGCGCTTTTTTTAATACCAGTAAAATTATTGTTACCTCGTATAATAATATAAGGAGGCTGTACTCCACACAAAGTGCATCGTTTAATGTTGGAGTAATGGTAGCTGATCTGAAATTGATGGATATTGCCATCGGGGAGGCAAAGGGCACTTTCAGGCCGATCCGGAAACTGGACGCCAAGGAAGAAGACAATTTTTATATTGATAAAAGTGACAGCATTGCCGAAGCCCTGTTAACCAATCTTGGATTTTTAGAAAAAGGAACAATCGGTATTGCTTTTATCACCTTAATAGGAGCAGCGATCGGGTTAATGAATATTATGCTGGTGGCTGTAAATGAACGTACTAAAGAAATAGGTCTGATAAAAGCGCTGGGTGGCACAAAAAATGATATCCGGTCACAGTTTTTATACGAATCTATTTTGATCAGTTTGCTGGGTGCAGTGGTGGGTATCATATCCGGTATTTTATTAGGTAATTTGGTGGCCGTTTTATTAAAAACAGGTTTTGTGGTTCCCTGGGCTTGGGTGATCTCCGGTATTTTTGTTTGTTCTTTTGTTGGACTGGCTGCCGGATTATACCCGGCATATAAAGCCTCAAAATTAGACCCGATCGTTGCTTTAAGGTATGAATAGGGCTGAAATTTATATTCTGAATGACGCCTATCTGTTTGATATTTTCAAATAATTCACCTGTTTTCCCCGAAAAATTATGTAAATAATCCCATTAGGCATCCTAAAAAAATGTTTATGAAATAAAAAATTCGTAAGTTGTAGCTTTCAAATATTTATTTACCTTGTGCATCCTGTATAAAGCTTGCAGAGAAAATTTATAATGAAAAAGTATAACACGGTTATTTAATTACAATCCTAGTTTTATCATTAAACATTAAATTAATTTTTTTACAAATTAAAAATTAGAATTTTATGGCAGAGACATCAGCAACTGTAAAACCAACAACATCAGTTCAGGCAAAAAAATCAAGCAACATTATCTCTTTATTGGCTCCAATTTTATGTTTGCTTGCAGGTTATGCAATTTGGAGATTTGCATTAGGTAACCCCTCAAATTTTGATAAAGCAGGTGGAGGTTGGTTTTGGCCTGATCGTGAAGGTCCTCATTCTCCTTTAAGCAAAATGTACCTTGGTGGTATCATTGTGCCTGTTTTGATCGGAACATTTTTAACCATGTTTACTTTTGTTATTGAAAGGTTTATGACCATTTCCAAAGCAAACGGTACCGGAAATAATGCTGATTTTATCCGCAAGGTTCAATATCAGCTTGCAAACAAAAATGTTGATGCAGCGCTGGCAGAATGCGATAAGCAGAAAGGATCTGTTGGAAATGTAATGAAAGCAGGTTTACACCGTTACAAAGAAATGATCTCTAATTCTGAATTAAGTACCGACCAAAAAGTAATGGCCATTCAAAAAGAAGTGGAAGAAGCCACTTCGCTGGAACTGCCCATGTTGGAAAAGAACCTGGTTTTCCTTTCAACCATTGCTTCACTGGCTACTTTAATCGGACTGTTGGGAACTGTGGTAGGTATGATCCGTGCTTTTGGTGCGTTGGGTGCCGATAGCGGTGGAACAGCTTCAGCACAAACTCTTTCAATTGGTATTTCTGAGGCCTTATATAATACGGCTCTGGGTATTGGTACATCAGCTTTTGCAATTATGTTCTATAACATATTTACTACAAAAATTGATGGCATTACTTATGGTATTGATGAATCTGGATTTACGTTAACACAAACTTTTGCTTCGCTGTACAAGTAAGTTGTATGGATTAATCAAAAATTTGCATCTTAATATTACTGCAAAGCTTTAGCGAAGTAGTAAAGAAAAATTAAAAACAGACAAACATGCCAAAAGTTAAAATACCACGCAAGAGTACGATCGTTGATATGACGGCGATGTGTGATGTGGCTTTTCTGCTGTTGACATTTTTTATATTGGCAACAAAACAAAAACCACCCGAAGTGCTGTCAGTTAAAACGCCTACTTCGGTATCCAGCAAAGCAGCACCTGATAAATCTATACTTGTAACACTTACAAAAGAAGGCAAAGTGTTTTTAATGCTGGGTGATGATACCAAAAAAAGCGCAATCATTGATGATATCAATAAAACCAGGAACCTTCAGCTATCACCTCAGGAACTTGCAAGACTGAAGCACACTGAGTTTATTGGTTTGCCTTTTAATAAACTTAAATCAGCACTGGATGCACCAAAAGATATCCCTGCTAATTTAATGGATGGTATACCTACCGATTCAACAAATAATGAGCTGACATACTGGATGCGCAGTGTAACCAATGTTTATGCAGGTGGTGATCAAAAGGAACTGGAAAAGATGTTACTTGTAAAAGGTGATGGTGAAGCATTATATCCCATATTTAAAAATGTGAAAAAGGCTTTTAAAGATAATGAGATTTTTAAATTCAGGATTGTTACAGAAGGTGAGCCTGTTCCTGCAGGATCTGAATTATATAAAACAGGAACAGAAAAATAAAATAAAAAGTTTAATTTTTAAAAAGAATTATTATGGCAGAAATGGATACCTCGTCGGGTGGCGGTCATAAAAAAGGCCCCGGCGTCAAAAAATCAAAAAAACTGTCAACCCGTGTTGACCTTACTCCAATGGTTGATCTTGGGTTCCTGTTAATTACTTTCTTTGTATTTACCACAACCATGAGCCAGGCTACGGCTATGAACATGAATGAACCTAAAGATGATAAAGACAAGGAAATGAAAGTAAAAAACTCGGGGGCAATGACCATTTTATTGGGAAGAGACAACCAGGTATATTACTACTTTGGCCAGTTGGAAGGAGCTAATATCAGCGAACAGTTTAAAAGCACAACATTTAAAGGAATACGTGCCCTGATACTGGATAAGAAAAAATCTACACCAATTGACGATTTGATGTATATCATAAAATCCGATAAACGATCTACTTTCAGGAATGCTATCGATATACTGGATGAAATGACGATATCAGCAGTACCTCCGGGGCACTATGCCGAAGTGGATATGAACCCGGTAGAAGAAATGCTGATACAGCAAACTGAACAAGCCAATGGTATGAAATAAGATTATGGAATTGGTACAATTTTGAATCTAATTAATAAAAGAGTTTATAATGGAAGCAAATAAAATTTTAGGTGCCGATGTTCTGGATATTATTTTTGAAGGAAAAAATAAAGAATACGGTGCTTATCAATTAAGAAAATCCTATAAGAAAACACTGACTAAAGCACTGATCATAACAGGCTCTACATTATTGTTGATCTTATTAGGTACTGTATTTGCAAGCATCATTGAAAGAAAAAGTGCAAAGGATTTTAATGTGGTTGATACGCAAATGGCAGAAATAAAGGCAGATGAACCACCGCCACCACCACCACCGCCACCACCAACACCACCTCCGCCACCTGAAATAAACCAGGTGAAATTTACCCCTCCTAAAATTGTAAAAGATGAAGAGGTAAAAGCTGACGAAAAAATTGAAGAGATTAAAGAAGACCAGGTAATCAGTACTAAAACAGTTGAAAGTGAAAACAAAGTTCAGATAGTTCAGGCACCGGTAGAAGATAAGGGAACACAGGTGGTAGAAGTGAAAGTGGCAGATGATGAAAATAAGATATTTACTAAAGTAGAAGTAGAAGCTGCATTTCCTGGCGGAGAAGAAGCCTGGCGTAATTATCTTAAAAAAACACTGAATTCAAACACCCCTGTTGACAATGGAGCAAGCGGCGGAAAATATACAGTAATAGTAAAATTTGTTGTGAGTAAAGATGGCAGCTTAAGTGATGTGAAATGTGAAAATGACCCGGGTTTTGGTATGTGTGATGAAGCAGTAAGGGTAATAAAAAAAACTAAAAACTGGACCCCGGCAATTCAAAACGGGCGTAATGTAAATGCATACCGTCGTCAGCCTATTACATTCCTGGTTGAAGAATAAAATTTTAAAAAAACATAAAAATGATCCCGGTGAATTTTCACCGGGATTTTTTTTGTCTGAACCCGCAAATTGATTCCGCAAAACCTGTTTATTAATATTTATGGAAATGATCTGTACATCCATCTCATTTAAAACTTACTGTTATGGCAGAACTGGAAATAAGAAGATCAGCCGGAAAAGATAAAAGATTGAACAAAAGATCTACAAGGGTTGACTTGACTCCCATGGTTGATCTTGGGTTTTTACTCATTACATTTTTTGTGTTTACAACAACTTTATCGCAGCAAACTGCAATGAAAGTTGATATGCCTTATGATAAAACACTAATTAACGATCTTGTCTGCGAATCCTGTGTACTTACTGTGTTATTAGTTAAAGACAACAGGATTAAATATTATGAAGGTACAATAGAAAAGAAACCGGTCATAAAGGAAACCGGCTTTTTACCTGAAGGTATCCGGATGATACTTTTACAAAAAATGAAAGCGGTAAAAATTGCCAGGGGTTCAGCAGATGCATTTATACTGATCATTAAATCTGCCGGGGAAAGTAGTTTTAAGAATTTTGTAAATATCACAGATGAAGTGACCATTTGTAATATTAAACGGTATTATATTGATGAATTGAATGAAACAGAGAAAAGTATACTTCAAAAAAAATATTAAGTCTTAGTTTTCCCTTTAGCGAATTCGGGGGGTATCTTTGCCACATGTCAAATCAAATTTCGGGTTGGGATGATACTATTGTGGCATTGGCTACACCTGCGGGTATTGGGGCTATTGGCGTAATCAGGTTAAGCGGCCCAAATGCATTACATATCATTAATGAGCTTTTCCCCTCCAAAGATCTAAGCAAACAGCATTCGCATACTATACATGTTGGCTTCATTAAAGAGAACAAAGTGGATATTGATGAAGTGGTTATTTCATTATTTAAAAATCCAAAAAGTTATACGGGTGAAGATGTAGTGGAAATAAGTTGCCATGGAAGTTCTTATGTTCAGCAGCAGGTTATCCAGGCATGCATACGCAAAGGTGCCAGGCTTGCAAAAGCAGGGGAGTTTACACAACGTGCTTTTTTAAATGGTAAACTTGATCTTACACAGGCCGAAGCTGTGGCTGATCTGATCTCATCCAACACGGCAGCCTCACAAAAAACCGCATTACATAATATGCGTGGCGGTTTCAGTGAAATTTTAAAAGAGCTTCGGGAAAACCTGATTCAGTTTTCAGCATTGATAGAACTGGAACTGGATTTTAGCCAGGAAGATGTGGAATTTGCCGACAGAAAAAAGTTTTATGAATTGATTGACGGAGCAACAACTGTCACAAAAGATCTACTGCAATCATTTAAATTGGGTAATGTAATAAAGAATGGCGTAAGTGTTGCTATAATTGGTAAACCCAATGCAGGCAAAAGTACATTACTGAATACTTTGCTGAATGAAAACCGGGCAATAGTTAGTGAAATAGCCGGAACAACAAGAGATACTGTTGAAGAAATAATTAATATCGATGGCATCTTGTTCAGGTTAATAGATACGGCAGGAATCAGGGAACACAGTACCGATGTAATTGAATTGATCGGCATTGAAAAAAGCAGGCAAAAAATAGAACAATCGGATGAGGTAATTTATATTTTTGATGTAAATACAGAAACCCCCGCTGAAGTAGAAGCTGCCGTTACATTAATACGGGAAAAGAACAGTAATTATTTATTAATAGGTAATAAAGCAGACCTGTTGGGACAAAAAGAAATGACTAAAAGATTTGCCGGAAAAAATATACTGTATATTTCTGCTAAAGAGAAACTGCATATTGACCTCCTTAAACAAAAACTGGTTGATAAAATAATTAAAGGACACATCAATACAGAAAATACCATCATCACCAATGCCCGGCATTACGAGGCATTGCAGGAAGTAGACAGATCACTCAGCGATATTAAGTCCGGAATGGATAATCATATATCCGGCGATTTACTCGCCTTAGACATCCGTCGTTGCCTGTATTATATTTCAGAAATAACAGGAGATATTTCCAATGAAAATGTGTTGGATTATATTTTTTCAAAGTTCTGTATCGGAAAGTAAAATCAGTTATTAAACTTTGGGTTGCTTCTTTTTAATTATTTATATAAACTTCGCCTTCTTTGATATCTGCGGCCAGCTGCTGAATGGTTTTAGTTACAAATAATTTTATCAACTGCTGTTTGATGGTTTTGTATTGCGCATGCATCGGGCAAGGCTGGATTTCCGAACACAGCTTTAATCCCAGAACACATCTTTCCAGCACCCCATCTTCCCCCATAGCCTGCAGGATCGACCGTACAGGAAGCTTTTTTGATTTTTCTGAAAGAAAAAATCCTCCATTGGGTCCACGTACAGAGCTTACAATCTTGTTGTCTTTGGTAAGGGCCTGTAATATTTTTGCAGTAAATGATTTGGGCGAACCGATTGCCTTTGCGATCTCATCAATACCAACTTTTTTTTCTTCGGTACTTATTTTGGCTATATAAATAGTTGCCCTGAGGGCATATTCTGTTGTTTTTGAAAACATAAATCGTATTTAAAAAAGTAAACTACTGATTTTTTCAGACAAATCAGTACTGGTCCGAAATATTATCATTAATCCATTCTGCATATGAATCCTTGGTCTCAAATAATTTCATCCTTACAGTTTTTATATCATGTGGTAATTTGTTGATGAGGATCTTTGACATAAAGATCAGTAGATTTTCAGCAGTAGGTTCAGCTTCCCAGATAACCAGGTTTTCTAAAGTTGCAAAGGAAGGATATTCAGACAAGAAATTATGCGATAAAATAAGTTTATGATCTAAAATATCAATGATAGCAGTACCAACTATTTTTTTTATTTCTTTAAAATCTATTATAAAACCCGGGGCGGCTATTTGTGCATTATTATCATTTTTAGATGCAACAGTTACATGTAGTTCGTAAGAATGTCCATGTATGTTTTTGCATGCGCCGGTATATCCGTGTATGGCGTGTGCCATTTCAAAATGGAATATTTTTGTAACTCGTAACATGAGCGTTAATGGGTTAAATGATATTAGATTGGCCGATCGCAAAAAAACCTCATTCCGCCTTCTCTTTTATTTCACCCTTCTGAATTATTCTTTTCAGTTGACAGATCAATTGATTCTTTACAAGCGGATAAAGTATGAACAGAAAACCGATCATCATTACAACGCCCGATATGAAGAAAACAATAAAAAATGGCCTGAGTTGTAACATCATTGTACTGAAAGGAATTTTTACAGTACTCATTTGCCATTTTGCTTTTAAAATTCCGGCAGCGATCAGGCTGCTCCAAAAAATGAATAAGGAAATATTAGCGATCCAGTTACCCCGCCGTAACCAGTTTTCGTAACGGAAAAAAGGTATACAGGTATCTTTCAGCATATCAAATGCAATGGCCAGCATTAAAAAACTGTTAATACCTATCGTTGCACCCATGGTATGTGCAACTGTAACATGTGTACCATGTGTATACACATTAATTGCTGGCACCGACATGATAATGGCAAGCAGCAATGTTAAAAAGATCCATACATCTGCCGCTATCAGAAACCGGTAAGCAATATGATGGGCATGTTTAAGGGCGGCACTTAATGATGACCTCCACAATAATATGATTCTGCCGAAAATAAAAAGTTCGGTCATACTTACTGCGTAACTGATATATTGAATAAAGTGGTAGGTGGGTAAAGTGTAAATATGGTGCCCCCAATTGAACATGAGGTTAAACAGGCCGGTAAAATATAAGGCAAATGCAATGCCCGATCGGCTATAGGTTTTATTGCCACTGATTTTTTCCATCAGGTATATACTGCTGCCATAAATAAGCATGTTCCAGGAGCCAACCATTGAACCATACGATTTCCATTGTATGGTCATATCATTGATAACATTATTTCTGAAATAAGGGAAAACCCATAAATAGGATTCCAGGAAAGTGAATAAAAAGAAAAGAATACCCGTTAACCACATCCACACATAAACAGGTTGGTTTTTAAATGAACCTGCTGTTTTAATAAAATTGATTAAGAACAGGATCCATCCTGTTACCAGGGGTAATGCCAGCACCGGGGGAAATTCCCAATATTCTCTTCCGCCAAAAATGCCCAAACAATAAGAGATTAAAATGCCAACAACTGTAATAATGAAAATGGTCAATTGAATTTTTGTAAGTAGGGCCGAATATATTTTTTTACCGGTATGTTCTTGAAGGTATGTGAACGTACTCCCCATTGCGCCAAAGATAATCCAGAATACAACGGAAGATACATGCAGTGGTCTTATCTTTTCAAAGGACAGATATTTTTTTAAAAATTCGGGTAACAGGTATTGCAGGGCCCCAACTAATCCAAACAGCATGCCGGCTGCCAGCAGGATCAGCCCGGTTAACATAAATAATTTTGAAGTATTTAAATCTTTATTGCTTGATCGTTCCATCATATTTAATTGTAAATGTTCTCGGGTCTGATTTGCCCGAAACATCAATATTTTGTAAAAAGGCAAGCAGGGCACTTATTTCCTTTTCAGATAACTGAAAATTAGGCATAGCAGCAGTACCGTTGTATAGCAATGCCTTTATATACTCTTTGCCTTTTGTGGAGTAAACATTGGTAAGATCGGGGCCTAAATATCCACCAAGGCCATATACCTGGTGGCAGGCATTACAATTGTATTTTTGCCAAACTGACTTTCCCTTAACCGTTTCCTCATCCGTATTGTATTGTTTTACCGGTAATGATGAATAAAGAAAGGAGGAGTAAAATAAGAAAACTCCTGCCAGCAAAGCCACAACAATAATTTTTTGCTTTTCAGAAGCCATAATAAAATTAGCAATATAATAAAAGACAAAGTTATCTTTAAATATTATATTTGCACAATAATTCTATTAAAAAAAGAATAAACAACATTTGTTAATTGCAAAAAAAGTAATCCCATTTACCGAATCTATTATGGAAAAGAACTATCAATTATTCAGATCATTGCAAACCGGTTTGCTGACACTTAAAATAAATACGGTATGGCGGGTACAGTATATTTCCGGATTAATTAAAGCCCGGAGCCAAAAAAAAAATATTTCGCACCATACAGATCTCGTTTATGAAAAACCATTGGTTTATTCCTGTTCAGGTTGTTCAAGTACAGCCCAGATGGCCAATTATCTTGCACTTCAGCTGGACCGGATTGGATATTATTTAGGCCGTAAGTTGGGAGAGTTGTTACCACATCCAGGTTTTGCAGCTACAGAAAAGAAAATATATATTGGCGGAGGCACTAAATATTATCCAGGTATACAGGTAGGTGAATTTATTCTTGAATCTGGAACAATTAAAAAAGGCGACACCTTGATGATCGCCGGGCCTGATATTGGAATGGTAAAAGAAAAAATGGAAACACTTACTATAAACGGTGTGCATGCTAATATTGCTGTTAAGGGCGATAAAATAACTTTTCCTTTTGGTACAAAGGTTACAACCCATGATAAACTGTATAAAATTGTTGAAACAGTAAATTGCAAAGATCATTCAATATCGGAATAAATGTATTGGCTTGTGGTATATGCTTTCAGCTGCAACCGCAGATCTGGCGCATGTAAAAAAAAGACGGTAAAGCAACCTTACTGAAATCAATAGCAAAAAAAGAAGTATTTGTATTGCCGGTAAGTAAAAATATGCAACAACAAATATTGGAAGTAACACTGGCCTGCCTGGTAAAAATTATAAAATTATTATGAACGAAAACATCATTCAATTTCTGCAACAACAAACCTGTGCCAGCATTTGCTGCATTGATGAACAGGATAAACCCTATTGCTTCAGCTGTTTTTATGCATTCAATGCCGAAGAAGGCCTGCTTTATTTTAAATCATCAGCTAATGCTAATCATTCGGTACTGATAAAAAAAAATCCGTTTATCGCCGGCACTGTTTTACCGGATAAACTGAGTAAACTGCTTGTAAAAGGTTTACAGTTTGAGGGTATTGTGTTAGATACACAACATCCAATGGTAAAACAGGCACTAAACAATTACCTGAAAAAACATCCCATTGCAATTGCCATACCGGGCGATGTGTGGACCATTAAGATCAGTAACATTAAAATGACCGACAGTACGATGGGTTTTGGTAAGAAAATTTTATGGAACCGGGCAGAAAGTAAAGAGGCGAATCTCATAATGAAATAATGAGCTATTACTTATAATATTAAAACAGGTGTTATGAACAAAGTACAGGTAGCAATTTTTCTGTTCCTATATCGGCCGTCAATAATAAAAAACCGGATACCTAATAAAAACTATGATCACTGCAGCCCATGAATTTTTTCATGATATTAAAGAAAAATGCATAACAAAGGATAATTAAAACTAATATACAAACCGGTTTTTTATTTAAGGACAAAAATGTCCTTAAATATACCTATCTTTACTTTTTTAAAAACATATCCGCTGGTTATAGAAAAACTGGTAATATGTTTTTTAATTTTTAAAAATAAAATTCAGGTTCCATTTATACATTTTTCATCTTATGAATTATCCGGCACAGCATAAATTTCACATACCAGTAATGGGGTTGGCATATACAATTGATACGCCAATTAAAGTGGCCCGTTTTGGTATCTCATCAGTTATTTCAATTATTGAGGACAGGTTGGTTGAAATGATGAGAAGTCATTATTATCCAACCATTAACCTGGAATATCAGCCAATAACTACGCATGAAACTGATTACCGGGCAAAAAGAATTACCGATTACCTGAACCTGGTTAATACAATTGTTCAGGCTCAGTTTGAAAAACTCAGGCATGCAGCATTTGAAGCAGGCTCAGAAATAGTGAAATATTTTGAAATGCTGCCGGAGGATAGTAAGCTGAAACAGTTGTACAGGCAAATGATGAAATCAAGCGACCAGCCGGAAAAAGAAAAAATTGAGAATTATCTAAGGGAAAAAATGCAGCCCGGAAATATTGATGTAAACATCATGACAAAAACCGACCGGAATAATTTTAATAAAAATGGTGAATTGCTGGAAGATGGCTCTGATGCCGTAGCAGCATTAAGAGGTTATGCAAACAGTAACCTGGTTAATTCTTCTGTAATATTTTCGGCAGGTATGAACCCCAGACTGTACAATTATCTGGAAAATTGTAACGGGTTTGCTGTAAATGAAGATGGAGAATTTACAAAAAAGGTAATTGTAAAAGTCAGTGATTACAGATCTGCATTGATACAGGGAAAATACTTAGCCAAAAAAGGTATTTGGGTAAGTGAGTTCAGGATCGAATCGGGATTGAATTGCGGGGGACATGCTTTTGCAACCGAAGGTTATTTGATGGGGCCCATACTGGAAGAATTCAAAACAAAGAAACAGGAACTGGTTGACACGATCTTTGAGATATATAATTCTGCCTTGCTTAATAAAAGCAATAAAAAATTTAAATACCCGCCCAGCATGATATTTTCGGCACAGGGAGGTATTGGTACACATGAAGAAGATGAATTTTTACATGAGCATTATAATATTGAAAGTACTGGATGGGGAACACCATTTTTGCTGGTACCGGAAGCAACGACTGTTGATGAGGCTACATTGAAAATATTGTGTGCCGCAAAAGAAAAGGATGTTGTGTTGAGCAGGAATTCTCCATTGGGGGTTAGGTTTTATTACCTGAAAGGTACCAGTGCTGAAAATGAAAAGTTGATGCGTATCAGCAATGGAAAACCCGGCAGTCCCTGTACAGAAAAGCACCTCGGTTTTAATACTGAGTTTACCAAAGAGCCGATATGTACAGCTTCGCATAAATATCAGAAACTGAAAATCGCACAATTGCAATCACTGGATCTTACCGAACCGGAATACAATAAACAATTGCAGGAAGTACTGGACAAGGAATGTTTATGTGTCGGCCTCAGCAATGCAGCATCAATTAATTATAAAAAACCATTCATAAAAAAACTACATGCTGTAACCGTTTGCCCGGGTCCGAATATTGCTAATTTTTCTAAAGTAGTTTCATTGCAAACAATGACCGATCATATTTACGGCAGAGAAAATATTCTTGCCGGTAATCAACGGCCTCACATGTTTATAACAGAACTTCAGTTGTATATAAAATACCTGAAAGAACAGCTGGATGGAGATATACAGCCCGATCAACTTGCTAAAAAGAAAAAATATTTTGCTTCATTTTATCAAAATCTGAAGGATGGTATAGAATACTACCAGAAGCTATATGACCTGTCTGAAAACTGCAGGAACCGGTTTGTAACAGCACTGGGGGTTGCTGCAAATGAACTGGATCTTCTAAATCTTCAATATGCTATTTGTAAAGACCAATTTCAATTAAGAGAAAAACAACTCCTCAATTGAGGAGTTGTTTTTCTCTTTTATTCCGTGGTTTATTCAGGGATCTATAATTTTTCGAACCTGGCCTGGAAGAACCGTAAATATTTTGGTTCATAAATCATTTTCATTCCTTTGATTGTATTTCGGCGTTGATAAACTCTTGCGGTAGATTCTGCTATCACATCCATATGTGCCTGTGTGTAAACTCTTCGTGGAATGGTAAACCTTACTAACTCCAGTTTAGGATAATAATTTTCGCCATTGGCTTTCCTGCCGGCAGATACAACACCTCTTTCCATAGTTCTTACACCTGCATCCAGGTAAACTTCCGCTGCCAGTGTTTGTGCAGGAAACTGATCTTGCTTTATATGTGGTAGAAACTTTTTTGCATCAATAAAAATACCATGTCCGCCAATGGGCTTTACGATCGGGATACTATAATCAATCATTTTCTCACCCAGGTAAATAACCTGTCCAACCCTTGCCTTTATATGATCATCATTTACACTTTCGCCAATACCAATGGCCATCGCTTCCATATCTCTTCCGGCAAGACCGCCATAGGTATGCAATCCTTCATATACTACCACCATATTCCTGGCTTCTTCAAAAACATCCCATTCATTAACTGCCAAAAACCCGCCGATGTTTACCAATGCGTCTTTTTTGGCACTCATTGTAGCACCATCAGTATATGAATTTATTTCTTTTACGATTTCTTTGATCGTTTTATGTGCATATCCTTTTTCTCTTTGCTGAATAAAATATGCATTCTCTGCAACTCTTGTCATATCATGTATCACTCGTATCTTATGTTTTTTTGTAAGCGCCCTGAGCTCTTTTAAATTTTTCATACTGATGGGCTGACCGCCGGCCATATTAACACTGGTGGCCATGCTTACATACGGAATTCTTTTAGCACCATATTTTTTGATCAGCTTTTCCAACTTATTAATATCTACATTTCCTTTAAAAGGGAAATCATTTTCTGGTTCATGAGCTTCATCAATAATAATGTCCTCAAACTTTCCCCCGGCCAGTTCCTGGTGCAGCCGGGTAGTGGTGAAATACATATTGCCAGGAATGATATCTCCTTTTTTAATTAAAATTTTGGATAGTATATTTTCTGCTCCACGGCCCTGGTGAGTGGGGATAAGATATTTATATCCATAAACATCTCTCACTACTTCTTCCAGGTGATAGAAATTACGGCTACCGGCATAAGCTTCATCACCCATCATCATGCCTGCCCACTGGCGGTCACTCATAGCAGAAGTTCCGCTATCAGTTAGCAGGTCAATGTACACATCCTCAGACTTTAATAAAAAAGTATTGTATCCTGCTTCCTGCATGGCTTTTTTACGTTGGGCAGCACTAGTCATCTTCAACAACTCCACCATTTTAATTTTGTAGGGCTCAGCCCAGCTGTGTTTTATATTTTTCATGTAATTGATTTTTTTATTTTATTGAATGGGTTTTAGCCTCGCTGTAAAATGCCGGAGCGTTGGCGCCTCCTGAATAATGGTTAATCCTTTTATTTCCCGGCGGGTATTAAAAACTTCAATGATCACTTCTGCAACATAATCGATATGGCTTTGGGTATATACTCTTCTCGGAATGGCTAGGCGAACCAACTCCAGTTGCGCAGGTATCAATTCATGGTTATCATCATATTTTCCAAACATCAATGAACCAATTTCCACGCTTCGTATTCCTCCGTGTACATACAATGCTCCAACTAATGCCTGGCCTGGATATTGATCAACAGGAATATGAGAAAGAAATTCATTGGCAACAAGATACACGGCATGCCCCCCCGCAGGTTGCATTACCGGTACTCCGGCAGCAATTAATTTGTTGGTGAGGTATTCAATACTTCTTATTCTGTATTGCAGGTAATGTTCATCCATCACTTCATGCAATCCAATGGCAATCGCTTCCAGGTCTCTTCCTGCCAATCCGCCATAAGTTGGAAAACCTTCCGTCATAATCAAAAGATTCCGGCATTGCTGTGCAAGTTCTTCATTACGCATAGCTAAAAAACCACCAATATTGGCAAAGGCATCTTTCTTGGCACTCATGGTACAGCCGTCAGCAATTGAAAAAAGTTCGCTTGCAATTTCAGGTACAGTTTTATCGGCATAGCCTTCTTCACGCAGTTTAATGAAATATGAATTCTCTGCAAAACGGCAGGCATCAATGAATAGCGGAATATGATTGGCGTCACAGATCTTTTTTATTGCTTTAATATTCTGCATACTTACCGGCTGACCGCCACCGGAATTATTGGTGATGGTAATAATGCAAAGCGGAATATTTACTGCACCTTTTTCTGCGATACAATTTTGCAATGCAACCACATCCATATTTCCTTTAAAGGCTGCAGGAATGGTTGGATGTTTTCCTTCTTCACAGATCAGATCAATTCCTGCTGCTCCGGAAAATTCGATATTGGCTCTGGTCGTATCAAACAAAGTATTGCTAACAAAATATTTTCCCTTACCACCCAATATGCTGAACAATATTTTCTCTGCAGCTCTTCCCTGGTGCGTTGGAATTACCAATGGCATTCCGGTAATTTGCTGTACAGTATCTTCAAAGTGGAAAAAACTGGGACTGCCTGCATAGGATTCATCGCCGTGCATAATGCCCGCCCATTGGTTACTGCTCATGGCACTGGTGCCGCTGTCGGTAAGCAGATCAATCAGGACATCGTTGGAGTGAATGAGAAAAGGATTGTAAAAAGCTTTTTTCAATATTGTTTTACGTTCCTCTTTACTGTTAAAGTAAATGGGTTCTACTGATTTTATCCGGAATGGTTCTATGATTGTTTTCACACAATATTATTTTAAAGGATGATGTTTGAAAAGCAGGCAAATGCAGAGGTCTGAAGCAGAAAATTCAGGAAGGTCTGTTGATAATATTTTTCCAGAGAGACATGAAGCAAAGGTCGTTTACCATATTCAAATGAAATATGATTTTAGTCATGTGAATTTTATAACAGGAAAAAATATTGATCAGCCGAAGACAATAAAATAATTGATGACAGATTACCAGCAGCTGCTGATACATGCGTGACAATGTTTGGCAGGATTATGCCTTTGTTTGTATATTAATTAAATAATCAAAGAAATTGGTTTCTGTGGGTAACTGAAGTTTTTTTCTTAACCGGTATCGGCTTATCTCAACTCCCCTTACCGAAATATTCATCAGTTGGGCAATTTCTTTGGTTGATAGATTCATGCGTAAATAGGCACAGAGTTTTATTTCATTTCCGGTAATGGCCGGATGTTTTTCTTTTAAGCCAACAACAAAATCGCTGTGAACTTTATCAAAGTGTTTTGTAAAATTTTCCCACTCTTTATCCATATTATCATCCTCACTTAATGATTTAATCATTTTCTTTAGATCCGTTACGGCCTGGGGATTGTCGAAGCCTTTCATTACCTGCGAAAGTTCGCCTTTGATCTTGGTCAGTAACTCACCTTTTTTTACCAGGTGCATGGCTGAAGATGCCAGTTCCGAATTTTTAAAATTGATATCAGCTTCCAGTTTTTCATTACGCAATGCTATCAATTCACTTTCCGTTTTACTGATTTCCAGGTCATGAATATAGGATAACTTTTTTTGTTCTTCTTCAAAATTTACTTGTTGTAATTTGAATTTTTTTTGTTGCCAGTGATATAATCCATATAAACCCATTCCTATAAGTATCAGGTACAAAAGGTTTGCCCACATTGTTTTGTACCAGGGTGGTAATATCCTGAAAGAATAACTTGCCGCAGCAGATTCATTACCCAGGTTATTACGCACCTTCACTTCAAATGCATATTTTCCTGCAGGTAGGTTTGTATATTCTTTTTCTGTACGTTTTACCCAGGCAGACCAGTTTTCATCAAAGCCTTTCAGCCGGCAACTGTATTCAAGATTTGATTGATAACCAAAAAGAGAGGAAGAAAATTCAAAACGGATGGTTTTCCAGTCGTTATTAATTTCCGGAATGGAATTGACATCCTGTGATTGTAGTTCATTTACATTATTAAAGTATCCGCCAAATAACAGGCTGTCTGTTTTGTTGAATATTCTTGCCGTTCTGATCTGTACCTGCAGGCCAGGTACATTCTTTTTATATTTTTCAAAATTAATGTGAAAGAATCCTTTTTCAGCGCCTAAAAAAATGTTGTTTTCATCAACGGGGTAAATAAATTCAAATCCACTCAGCATCTTGTTTGTTAATTCAGGTAAATAAATTATAACAGGTTCTTTACCCGACAGGTCTATAACACCCAATGTTTTTTCATGAATGAACCAGATATTCCCGGCTATATCTTCTTTAAGGTAGCGGAGACTTTGGTTGCCCAATAATTGCTGGTAAAAAGGAGATGGTGCAAAACTGTCTTTTAGCTGGTTGTAATTAAACACCCCTTTTTCTGTTGCAACAATAACTTCATTTTTTATTTTATAAATATGGTTGTTAAGGGTAGAGGGCAAACCATTTTTATCAGTGTAAGTGAATGTGCTGTATTTTCCATCAGCATTTTTCTTTATTTTAAATACACCATGATATGGATGTGATACCCAGATATTATCTTCTTTATCAATGGCAACAAACCTTGATGATTCAATGAAACCCGGAATTTGCATGGATTGAACAAACTGTTGGTTAATAAAATCAAATATGGTGAGTCCTTTATAATTCCCGGCAATTATTTGTGCTGATGGAAAAGTGCCGGATAAGGGAACAAAATTCCAAAAACCGTTAATGGAAGAAATGGGTTGAGCGGAATTATCTTTTATTTCAAATGCACCTTCATGATGCCCCAGTAAGACCTGGTTATTAATTTTGGCTAATCCCCAGGTTTGTCCCTTTGTATTATTTACCTGTAAAAAATTCCCTTTACTGAAACTCAGGTCTGTCATTTCCTGTAGCATAACACTGTAAAGTCCGTTGGATGTACCTAAAAATAATCGCCTATCATTTATGATCGCTGTATATCCCGAACCATCCTGAGATATTGGATTGATTTGTTTAATGGCACTGTTGTAGGCAATCAGGTCAATTCCATTATCGAGTCCTAACCATAAATTTCTTTGGTTATCCAGGAAAATACTTAAAACATTATTATTTTGAAGCCCTTCAGTTCTGGAAAAACGTTGAATGATATTGCCCTTCAGATCGGTTATATAAATGCCGTTATTGTTTGTGGCCAAAGCGATCCAATCCGCATTTACAGTAGTGGCTGCATATATCCTTTCGTTTTCAAAAAGTTGGTTATTGGTTGTTGGCAGTTTGGATATACCTGTTTTTGAAAAGACAAAGAGACCGTTTTTTAAAGTAGTGATGATAGCACTGTCTTTATGTATGGGTAAGATACTGGTAACAGGATCATTTACCGGGAGTTCATTATTTGCAAACAAAAGCGACCAGGCATCATTCTCAAAATGCATCAATCCGGTTTTGTAATCATGGGCATATAATTGATTATTGCAGATGCCTAAATATGCCCATTCAGAAGGAGGATCATATGTTGAGACCGCATCGTTGGATAATTTGAAGATTTTATTATTGGAACGAAAAAAAACAT
>JAYVEQ010000067.1:0-63457 GCA_043748745.1 Chitinophagaceae bacterium
CATGAATCATACCTGGGATGGCGATATGGTTTTTGCACTTAAAGCGCCAAATGGTAATATCCTTAACCTTGATTATTATTTATCAAATACAGGTGGTACGGGGGCAACAACAGGCTTTGTTAATACTACGGTAAGTTCAACAGGCGCCGCTGCACTTAGTTCTGGCTCGGGTACATACACCGGTACATTTAAAGCTGATGCACTAAATGCCGGAATCGGTGGTACAGGCGGCCCAACCGGATACACACCTACAGGAACTACCTGGACTCAGCTTTATTCAGTTCCAAACGGAACCTGGACATTGGCTATGAAAGATGGTTTTGGTGGCGACCAGGGAACATTAACATCATGGTGTCTTAACTTCACTTATGTATGTGGCGTTCCATCAACTCCGGCCACTTGGTCACCGATAGCAGGATTATATACAGACCCTGCTGCCAGTATAGCTTATACCGGTACACCAAGGGATACAGTATATGCAAGGCCAACACCTGCTGGTGTTTATCCTTACTTGGTAACGGTACAGAGTCTGCCACCACCTCCAATGACATTCTCAAACCCAGCGCCAATTACTATTAATGATAATGCACCGGCCACTCCTTCTCCTTCGAACATAGTAGTGTCTGGTTTGCCAACTTCTGGTGTTACCGTTCAAAGTGTGAATATTAATGGTTTCAGCCATACCTGGTCAGGTGATGTGAATATTGTGTTACAAAGTCCTAACGGGCCACAAAATGTGATACTAAAAGGAAATTCTGCAGGCGGTGATCCATTTGTTGTTGCAAACAATGTCAATTTAACTTTCAGTGACGCAGCTGCGGGTTCTTTACCTACTACAAGCCCGATGGCAAGTGGTACATATAAGCCTACCAACTACAATCCATCACCGTTCTCATTCCTTGCACCAGGTCCTGCGGGTGTTGTTACCCCAGTATTCCCGGCAAGCCCAACATTGGCTACATTTACCGGTAATATGAATGGCACCTGGAAATTATTTGTTGAAGACAGGGTAGGTGGTGATGTTGGAAGTATCAGCGGAGGTTACAGCATTAATTTCAGTCTTTCAGCTGCGGCCTGTACCTCACCGGCAAGAACAGTTATCGTTACGGTAAATCAACCAACCACAATAACTACACAACCGGTCAACCAAACTATCTGTACCGATAAGGTAGCAACCTTCACAGTTGTGGCCGGAGGTACTGGTCCGTTTAGTTACCAATGGCAGGTAAGCACCAATGGTGGTAATACCTGGACCAATATTGCAAATGGTGGTGTATACGCCGGTGCAACAACAGCAACCTTAACAGTTACAGCACCACCGGTATCATTAAGTGGTAATCAATACCGCGTTATTGTTACTGGAGCAGCACCATGTGCATCTGCAACATCATTCCAGGCGTTGTTGACCGTTAATCCATTACCAACGATCGTGATATCAGCCAGCCCTTATACCAGTTTATTCCCTGGATTAACAACGACACTTACTTCAACTGTTACACCTAATGCTGCAGCCACCTATACCTGGTTGCGCGACGGAGTAGCTGTTTCGGGAGCTACAACTGGTACACTGGTGAGGGATGTAGATGGTTTAGGTGTTTATCAATTACGGGTTACTGATGTTAACGGATGTACCAATATATCCAACAGTATTACCCTTAAAGATTCAGCAAGTGGCAAATGTTTCATCTATCCAAATCCAAACAGTGGTCAGTTCCAGGTTAGATACTACAGTGTAGCCAATAATGTGTTGCCAAGATCATTAACTATTTATGATGCCAAGGGCGACAGGGTATTTACGCAGTTCTACACCATTGGCCGGCCATACGACAGAATGGATGTGGATATGAGAGCTTATGGTAAAGGATTGTATTGGGTTGAGATTGGAGATATGAATGGAAACCGTATAACCATGTGCAGAGTGGTGATACAATAAAAGCTAACAGATCATTAGTTATACAGATCCCCCGAAATTTTTTCGGGGGATCTTCTTATGAATTCAATTTTTAAACAAACAAATAAATTAGTTAAAATAAAAAAGCACCTGCAAATTTTACTTTGCAAGTGCTATTCATGCTCCCCTTACTGCGGAAAGTTGCAACCGGTTTATCCTCATATAATCTGAGAGGAAGTTCATAAATTTTAGCCCTAACCTTGCCTGTTGTTTTTAGTTTTTTCCGCTGAAAGTACAGTTAAGACTTTTATAGGTATGTGTTTGATAGGAAGCCCCGTTGTTAAGTTCGTCCTTCCCTTCGGTTTCATAATGCATTTCAAATGAAAGAACGCCAAATGCGGTGATACGTATATTTTGTAAGTACCATTCATCATTTCCAATCTTGCAGTGTAATCCAAAATCGCTTTTGGAACCGGTTCTGCCTATAAAGCGATCTTCCCTTTCTGACTGTTTACAATGGTAATAAGATCCATCATCACTTTTCTCCATGTAAACCTGCACTCCTTTCTGATTCTGATAATCACCTTCGCCAATATCTACGAGTTGTAAATAGGCGGGGGAATCATATCTATCTCCGCCACTGGCTTTTACTGTTAGGGCAAAGTCTTTCATTTTATTTCCACAGTTCGATATCATCTTATATAATCCTGAGAAATGGTAGAACGGGAGGTTTAAAGCCAATACTGCCGCTAACGCATCTGCCTTTGCCTTAGCTCTTGCAATTTCGTTTGCTTCTGCCGCAGACTTTTTAACCAGTAATCGCTGATCGATAAAAAATTGCATGCTAACATTTGATATTTCTATTATTTGCTCATCATGGCTATAGTGGCATGTAAATCCCAGTCCGATGAAATAGGAAGATTCTTTAAGTTCCTGGCTTTTTGATTCTTTTGCTTTATAAACCGTATCTCCGTTCAAAACATAATTCCATGTTTCGTAATTTTTCGTAATGGAAACGGTATTGAGCTGGTTTGGTTTATAGGATCTGGATACATCGAGTACTGAATCATGTTCAGATCTAACTTTCAGCTTGCCGTCTTTGAACAGTATGAAGCTTGTGACTGGTCCTAAATATATTCCGACACCAGTAGTAGCATCAGTTTTAATGGTATTAAAATCGAACTTTACGTTACAACTTCCATATACATTATTGTTGTTCGTAAATTGGTTCTCCCATGGGTTAAATACTACGTAGTGATCCTCAAATTTTGATTTAGCTATGGTTAAGGTCAATTTTCCGTTTTCTTCAATTCCTCTTATATCGTTTCCATGAGCCTTCCATTGCTTTTTATTTTTAAAGTCAACAGTAACCTCTTTATCCGGAATTTGTGCCTGTGATATGAAGTTAAAGGCGCAAAAAATTATTGTAAGGATTAGATTGCCATTTAAGAGGCGTTGTGTTTTTTTCATTTTATATTTGATCATAATGCGCAAGTAAGGTACCTTATTTATGATCATGCCGGTAAATACTTTTAAAAATGGGAACAAATAGGATGATTCTTGAGTTTTCCGTCAATTACACAATCTGAACTAAAAGCAAAAGGGTCATACTATCAAAGTATAACCCTTATATCTTTATATCCTGCTCCCCCTATCCGACTTGAACGGATGACCCTCTGATTAACAGTCAGATGCTCTAACCAACTGAGCTAAGGAGGAGTAAACCCTTTTGGGTTTGCAAAAATAGGGCTTTTTAGCGTTCGTAAAAAAAATAAACAAATTAATAGAAAGGTTTTTTATACGAATATCATTTACATGCAAAAAAAGCCCCGCTATTTAAAACTGGGCTTTGAAAAAATAGAATTTCAAGTAAAATTAGAAGTTAAAAAATTGGCTATACTTTTAACTTAAAGGTTGCTCAGGCACAATTTCTCCTTTGCATTATAGTTCTACTTCTCCTTTGAATATTCCACAAATCTGCAATATTGAATGTCTTGGTCTGAATAAAACCTTTAGCTAGGGTTTCATTTACTACAGTAGTTAATTTTTCGTTTTGTTCTTTGCTGGTCTGTTTGAATGTGTTTTCTGTTTGCTTTTTCATGACTTTTGTTTTATAAGTTTTAATTGTTGTTTTAAAAATTTTAGTGTTTTATTAGTTCCTTTACTTTGATAAGACAAAGGTATAAAATATAAAGTACTATGCAATATAAGGTACTAGCCATATTTTATTAATATGCAATTATTATTAGTGTTTTTTGCCACAAAAGCCTTACTGGCATGTATTTTTAAAAAATTAAGAGAAATCTATAGGCAATTTTTCCTTTTTGATAATCGGTAATTAAGCTTTATGAATGGATATAGTTTAATTTTTCATCAGGTCTCTTAAAATAAATTTTTAAAGAAAAATTAACCTGATAATGATGGACAGCAGTAAATTAGTAAAGATATATGCGGTAATAGCTCAGCCGGTAGAGCATTAGCTTCCCAAGCTAAGGGCCGGGGGTTCGAGTCCCCTTTGCCCCTCAAAGATTATTTTATTTCCCAATCACTGATTTTACGGTTATGTAACCGGCCAACTTTCATCAGACTGATCATTGGCCCCAGTACAAAATTTAAAAAACTACGGCTATAGCTTTTATAAACAGCTTCTCCTGTGAAAATACGGGTTAAATGTCTTTGCATATGTGGCCCGATAAACCTTCCAAATGCTGTATCCATACGATCTTGTCCTACTTTAAAAAGCGTAAAAAGCCTCCCGGAATACCAGGTATCAACCAAGTTTTGCCAGATCTTCAACTCATATAACTGTGCCTGTTGATATTTTTTAAATGCCATTTCTGTTCCTTCTTCTATTGCTTTGGCAGCAGCAAATGAACCCTTTATAGCGAGAAATAAACCTGAAGAAAAAATAGGGTCAAGGAAACCTCCTGCATCACCTGTTAACAACCAATTCTTTCCATACATCTGCTGTGAGACCAATTGGTAATTATTGTATTGTACAACACCTGTTTCCCGTTTCGCATCACTAGTGAATTTTTTTAAAACCTCATCTGATTTTATAAAATTATCATATTGTTCTTCTTTTGTGGTTCCAAATTGCTTTAAATGATTTGGATCAATAACAATACCTACCGAAATCCTGTCTGGTAATGGAATTCTCCATGTCCATCCTTTTTCTAAACGATGTAAATGTATATTGTATGGTTCAATTTTTTCGGCTCCGCTAAGGTGGGCAAATACAGCAATATCTTTTCTGTCCCCTTTTTTTGTAGGAATATCCAGCAGCCGGGAAATAGTACGGGAGCGTCCGCTTGCATCAACAATCAGATCGGGTTGCCCATTAAAAAAATCGTTAATTGCAATAAGCGTATCATTACTTAAATTGATTTCATCAGTATTTCCAACCCTTTCCATTTTGGCAGCATGGTTAAAAAAAGTTACACCCTCACGTACAGCCAGGTCAAATATTGTTTTATCAAATTTTGTACGGGGTACGTTATAAGCATAAGGCGGAAGTCCGCCACCGCCAAAGCTAAAAGGAGAAGTAGCTTCTTCATCCTTACTAACCCAGACTGATGCACCTGGTTTATAAGTGCTGTAAGATTTTACTTCAGCTTCTATACCCAATTCACGTAACATAGGGATAATGGCAGGCACCAGTGATTCGCCAACAATGATCTCCGGCCGTTTTTCTAAATAAAAAACACCTGTTTTAAAACCCTTTCTTGTTAATAAAGTTGCCAGTGAACACCCGGATGGCCCCCCACCTATAATGGCAATTGATCTGATATTTCTTTTCATAAAATAAACGAAATTAAATAAATATTGAATTTAAAGTAAAGATGTTTAACTGTTTTAGTTTTAACAGGAATAATTTTTTAAAAGAATAAAGCCTTCCGGATTTTCGGAAGGCTTTACTAAATTGCAATTTATTTATAAGAAAGGAATTTTAAAAATTAAATGCACCAGCCAGACCAAATTTATGAAATACTGGTAACCCCAAAAAAATATAAACAAAAAAGCCACCTGAACTTTTACATTCAAATGGCTTTTTATGCAATTACACCTAACTGTAATTTATCAATGCCTGATTACTTTAAATTAACTGAATAATCCACCTTTTTTAAGTTCACGTGTTCCCTGTCCGATCAAAAATCCATTCTGATAGATCTGAACAGTATAGTTACCCTGCATGAAATTAGTACCAGGTACAAATGCAAATTCTACATTCTTCTTTTTTGCTGTTTCTAAGTCAACAGGTAATTTAGCTGTGAATGTTTTATCGCCTTCTTCCCGTGTAGTAAATGTTTGTGTTCCGGTGCTGATAGCTTTACCATCCGGGCCAATAACTAATACGTAAACATCAGTCATACCAGGTTGCACAATACGATTGGCAACATCAAAACTAACAATGAACTTATCTACACGTTTTGCTGTTGTTGATACCTTCTCTTTACCGTTGTTTTTTATATTAATAGGCGTTATAACAATATTGCTCGCATTTAAAGTAGAAGCAACATCAACTTTCTTTTCAAGTTCCTGTTTAACTACGGTTGTAGCAGCCAGGTTCTGATTTAAAGTTTCTTTTTCCTGTTTTAAAACAACATTATCATTTGTCAGGATCTGATTTTCCTGGTTTAAACGGGCTACATCCTGTTCTAAAGAAGAGATTTTTGTATTTAGTGATGCAATCAACATTTTAGCTCTTGATAATTCTGCAGCTGTTGCATTTTTCTTATTTAAGATACTACGGATCTCTGTTTTTACTTTGGCAATTTCATTGTTCTTATCTGTTAATTTCCCTTCTAATCCTTTATTAACAGTCGACATTGAGTCCAGGCGTGCCAATGACGCATCAAAACTGTTTTGTACATTACTTTTCTCAGCACTTACTTCGGCAATTTGCGTTTCCTTTTGCTGAATGGTTTGTGTTGATTGGGTTTTAGCATACATTAAATAACCAGAGACAGCTATTAGGCCACCAGCCAAAACACCAATAATTGCATTTTTGTAGCTTTTACCTGTTTTACCCGGCGTTGCATTTTGTGCAGACGGGGTAGGAAAATTTGTTTCAGTCATAATATTTAGATTTTAAAGTTGAAAATTAGATTATAGATTAAATGCCTAAAGCAACATTTGAACCATAAATCCCAAAACCGTGCCATAATTGTTTTTTTTAATCAATTATTAATGCACATTATCATCAATTTCATAGGCCTTTTATACTGGTTATAAGCAAACTGTTAAATAAAAAACAAAGGATACAAATTGGGGAGTATTATTAAATTTTTAATCAATATGGTACAGCTATTCTTCTCTTTCAGTTTTTTAAAATAGTAAAATAACTATCTTCGGTAACAACAACAGACATGAAAGAATTTGATACTATTATTATAGGTTCTGGTGCAGGCGGGCTCTCTGCCGCACTTTGTCTTTCACGTGCAGGTCAGAAAGTGGCTGTTATTGAACAACACTATGTACCGGGTGGCTGGTGTCATAGTTTTTATCTGGATGGCCATCGCTTTAGTCCCGGAGTACATTATATAGGTTTGGTTGATAAAGGCCAGTCAACAAGTAATTTGTACAGGGGATTGGGCATCGCCAACGAACTTGCTTTTTTTAGAATGAACCCCGCCGGCTATGAACATTGCTGGATAGGCGATGAACGAATTGATATGCCTGCAGGTTTTCACCAGCTGTACAACGCATTAGCAGAAAAATTTCCTGCCGAAAAAAAAGGATTAAAAAAATACCTTGACCTGGTTCAAAAGGTAAGTAAAGAGATTCACCTCATTCCAAAAATGAATGGCTTTTGGGATAACGTAACCATTGCATACCGCACCCGGCATTTGGGTAAATATGGGCTGTTCAGTTTAAAACGTGTTATAGGTTGGTATATTAAAGACCCGTTGTTGAAAAAAGTATTGAACATGCAATGTGGCGATCATGGCCTGCCTCCCTCCAAAGCAAGCTTTCCATTGCATTGTGCTTTGATGGATCATTATTTCCAGGGCGGCTTTTATCCCATGGGCGGCGGTGCGGCCATTGTAAAAGCCATGACCAACGCCATTAAAAAATATGGCGGAGAAATACACACAGGCCAGGCGGTAAAAAAAATTATTGTTGAAGGAGATAAGAAACTTAAAGCAGTTGGTATTGTGTTACAAAACGGTGAGCAGATAAAAGCAAAAAGAATCATCTCCAATGCAGATCCTGCAACAACATATAAACTTGTAGGGCATGAAAACCTCAGCAGCAAACTGTTGAAAAAACTTACTAAAACTCGTTATTCAGTTACTTCATTGATGTTTTTTTTAACTGTTGATATGGATATCAGGCAGGCAGGGATTGATTCAGGTAACATATGGTTTATGCCCAACAAGGATTTGGATGAAATTTATGATAATTTAACCAAAGTAAATATTTTAGCAACTGATGAATTTGAATCACTCTTTATCAGCTGCTCTTCACTAAAAGATCCTTTGAGTTTTGATGGCCGTCATCATACCATTGAAGTGGTAACTTTTATTGATTACAGTTCGTTTAAAACTATCAAGGTAGAGGGACATGGAAATAATGAACAATACCTGAAAATGAAAGAGCGGCTTGCTGAGAAATTATTAAATACATTGAAAAGAATACTGCCTGCAGTTCATAAAAACATTGTTCATATGGATATGGGCACACCCGTCACAAACGAACATTACATCAACTCAACAAAGGGTAATGTGTATGGCACCGAAAAAAGCTTTTGGCAAACCGGCCCGTTTTCGTACACTGCTAAAACCGAAATTGAAGATCTGTATATGTGTGGTTCCAGCATTATGTCACATGGTGTAGCAGGCTCAAGTTACTCAGGTGTAAAAACGGCAGCAGCCATACTGGGTTGCACCGAAGAAGATTTAATTAAAGCAGATGAAACACAGGATTTACGTGTTTATGATGCTGAAGACAGCACTCAATGGCCTGAATGGATAAAGCAACGAATGGCGGATAAAAAAAAGCGTTACGAAAATAAAATGAGTAATGTTGTTTAACACTGCAATAGTTTTCCCCTTTAATTTTATAATTTTATTCAAATTCGTACAGTTTTTTTCATTTCATGACTAATAAAAATAATAATGACCGGTTCTGTTTCCTTGAAGGAGAAAGTTGATCTTGTTCAGGCCTGTGTTATTATTCCAACTTATAACAACGCGGCAACACTTGCAGGAGTAATTGAAGATGTAGCACAATATTGTGATCATATTATTGTAGTTAACGACGGCTCTACTGATAATACCATTGCTGTTATACAGACTTATCCTTCGGTACAGTTTATCAGCTATAAAAAAAATATTGGTAAAGGCTGGGCACTTCAAAAAGCTTTTTCCTATGCGGCTGAAAAAGGGTATAAATATGCCATTACTATTGATTCAGACGGTCAGCATTTTGCAAAAGACCTTCCTGCTTTCATCAATAAAATTTTAGAAGAACCGAACGCTGTCATCATAGGCGCAAGAAACATGGGCCAGGCCTCAGTTCCCGGCGGAAGCAGCTTTGGTAATAAATTTTCAAATTTCTGGTTTAGGGTTGAAACAGGGATCATTTGTCCTGATACACAGTCGGGCTACCGCCTTTACCCCTTAATGCCCCTTAATGGCATGCGCTTTTTTACCCGTAAATACGAGTTTGAAATTGAGGTATTGGTAAGAGCAGCCTGGAAAGGCATTAAAGTAAAATCCATTCCGGTTACTGTTTATTACGCCCCAAAAGAAACCAGGGTTTCTCATTTCCGGCCGTATAAAGATTTTGCCCGTATCAGTGTTTTAAATACCATACTTGTACTCATCAGTTTTCTCTATATAAAACCACGTGATTTTTTAAGCATACTGGTTGATAAAAAAAAATTCAAACAACTGCTTAATGATCATTTGTATAATCCACATCACTCAGCTCAATTGAAAGCTATTTCTGTTGCTGTTGGAATTTTTATGGGGATCTTACCTATTTGGGGTTTCCAGTTAGTATCGGCCATTTTCCTGGCAATTATATTTAAGTTAAATAAGCCATTGGTTATTGTTGCGGCAAACATCAGCATACCGCCAATGATTCCAATAATTATTTTCTTAAGTTACAAATCCGGGGTATTATGGATGGGTAAAAATGCCATGCAAATTAATTTCAGCAATTCAATTACTCTGGAATCTATAAAAAATAACCTGGCACAATATATTTATGGCAGTATAACGCTGGCTGTTTTTGCAGCAATTGTATCCGGACTTTTAACTTTTATTTTATTGAAACTGGTTGAAAAAAAACAGGCAGTTGCAGGTTAAACAGAACAGTACATGAAAAAAATATTACTGCACATCTATAATTATTTTGAAAAGCGACAACCTGCTTTATATGTTGTATTTGCTGTAATATTTTTATTGACAGCATGGTTTGCTTCACGGGTAAAATTTGAAGAAGATATTGCTAAAATTTTACCAAATGATAAGAAGATTGAAAAACTGAACCAGGTTTTTCAAAATGCTAAGTTTATGGATAAGCTGGTGGTTACCGTTTCATTAAAAGATACAGCTGCTAATGCCCAACCCGACAGTCTTGTAAACTTTGCAGATGAGTTTGTTGAAAAAACAAAAAAAGACCTTTCACCCTTCATCAATAAAATAAATTATAAAGTTGATGATGGCCTGGCAATGGGATTATTTGGTACAGTAAGCGATCATTTACCTGTTTACCTGAATGAAAAAGACTATACCGCAATTGATTCATTGATCACCCCGGCAAAAGTGAAAGAAACGCTGGAACAAAATTTACGAACACTTACTTCACCGGCTGGCATTGCATTAAAAAGCATGATCAGTAAAGATCCTGTAGGTATTACTTTCCTGGGATTAAAAAAATTGCAACAACTGCAGTATGATGAGAATTTTGAGCTCTATGATAATTGCATAGTTACCAAGGACCGTAAACACCTGATGCTTTTTATCATACCGGCATTTCCACCGAATAATACGGGAAAAAATGCATTGCTGTTAAAGGGCATCGACAAACTTATCAGTAATAATAATGTTGTCAATGTAACAGCATCTTATTTTGGTGCTACAGCAGTTTCGGTAGGTAATGCATTGCAATTACGCCAAGACAGTTTGCTTACACAGGGCATTACCATTTTGTTCATCATTATTTTTTTAGGAATTTATTTCCGGAAAAAAAGAGCACCATTTATCATTCTTATTCCTGTTTTGTTTGGTGCTTTGTTTTCTTTGGCTGCCATTTATTTTATCAAAGGAAAAATTTCAGTTATTGCTTTAGGTACGGGCTCGGTAGTACTGGGTATTGCCGTAAATTATTCTTTGCACGTTTTTAATCATTACCGCCACACCAGGAATATTCAGGAGTTGATAAGTGACCTGGCCATGCCATTGACTGTTGGCAGCTTTACCACCATTGGTGGCTTTTTATGTTTGCAGTTTGTAGAATCGGAAATGCTTAAAGACCTGGGCTTATTTGCAGCTTTCAGTTTAATTGGGGCATCACTTTGCTCATTGATTTTTTTACCACATTTTATTGCTGGTAAAAAAGAACAGGCAACACATATAGCCAGTGAATTTTCGTGGATCGATAAGATAGCAACTTACCGGCCGGAATACAACAAATACCTGGTGATCATAATTTTGGCTTTAACTGTTCTTTTTGCTTTTTGGGTTAATAAAGTTGGCTTTGAATCTGATTTGCAGAATATGAATTACATGTCAGCCAAGCTGAAAGAGGCAGAAAAAAAATTGAACAAAATAAATCAATATGCACTGCAATCTGTTTACCTGGTTACCGAAGGAAAGACATTGGACGATGCCCTGGTAAACAATGAAAAATTGGTTACCCAAATTGAAAAACTACAGGACAGGAATATAGTAAAAAAATACTCAGGCGTTTCCTCCCTCATCATTTCAGACTCTTTACAAAAAATAAGGATTGAAAAATGGAAACGATACTGGACTGTTGAAAAAAAGCAAACGCTGATGGCCACTTTGCTTATAGAAGGAGCTGCTTTAAAATTCAATAGATCAGCATTTGATAATTTTAAATTGTTACTGGATAAAAATTACGAACCGGTAAACAAAGAGGCAATGGCCGAAGTTCGCAAAAATTTTCTTGATGATTACATTACCGAAAAGCCCGGTAAAACAACAGTAGTAACGCTGGTAAAAACTATCCCCGAAAAAAGAAAGGAGGTTTATAAGGCATTTGAGAATGAGGATCATGTTACCGTTTTAGATAAGCAATATCTGACCAACCGTTTTGTTGAGATCATCAACTCCGATTTTACCAGCATTGCTTTAATGACATCTTTACTGGTGTTTTTTGTACTGCTCATCATGTACGGAAGAATAGAACTAACACTGGTTTCATTTATCCCCATGTTCATCAGCTGGATCTGGATATTGGGCATTATGGGCATGGCAGGCATCCAGTTCAACATCATCAACATCATTATATCGGCATTGATCTTTGGTTTGGGAGATGATTACAGCCTTTTTATTATGGATGGTTTGTTGCAGGAATATAAAACCGGAAAAAAGAACCTTTCGTCTTTTAAGTCTTCAATTATCTTATCTGCTGTTACAACCATTGCAGGTATGGGTGTTTTAATTTTTGCCAAGCACCCGGCATTAAGGTCCATCGCATTAATTTCTATAATCGGCATTCTTTGTGTTGTTGTAATGGCGCAAATTTTAATTCCGTTTTTATTTGCTGTTTTAATAAAGAACAGGGTAAATAAAAACCGTTTTCCCTGGACGTTTTTGGGATTCATCAAATCGTCGTTTGCATTTTCGTTGTTTATTTCTGTAAGTATATTTTTTACCATACTGGGACGGATTTTTGTAAGGTTACAGGTTAAGGAAAAAGGGAAATACCTATATCATGTTTTACTTTCAAAAGCCTGTTGGATGCTGATGTATGTAATGGGAAATGTAAAAAAGAAAATAATTAATCCATTGAAGGAAGACCTGGTAAAACCGGCGATTATTATTTGCAATCATCAATCTTCTTTAGACATTGTTCCATTAATCATGCTTCATCCCAAAATATTAATGCTTACCAATAATAAAAAATGGAATGCGCCTTTTTTTGGCCCGGTCATCCGTATGGCAGATTATTTTCCTGCTGAACAGGTAGAGCAGAACCTGGATAAGATTGCAGACAGGATGAAGCATGGCTATTCACTTATCATTTTTCCTGAAGGAACCAGATCAGAAGATGGGGTAATTAATCGTTTTCATAAAGGGGCATTTTACCTGGCCGAAAAACTGGATGCTGATATTTTGCCCATTATGATTCATGGAACCAATTACACACTTACTAAAAAAGATGCATTACTTAAGAACGGGCAGGTAACACTCAAGTTTTTGCCAAGAATTAAACCTGGCGATAACCGGTTTGGAACCGGCTATGCAGCAAGAGCAAAACTTGTTGGCAGTTATTTCAGGGAAGAATTCAACCTGCTTAAAAAAGAAATTGAGCAGCCTAAATATTTCCGTGAAAAATTAAAATACAACTATTTATATAAAGGGCCTTTACTTGAATGGTATATGAAAGTAAAGACCCGGCTTGAAAAAAATTACCAGGTTTTTCATGAACTGGTACCAATTCAGGGAAAAATACTGGACCTTGGATGTGGGTATGGGTTTATGACCCACATGTTATCTTTTGCCTCTGAACAAAGGGAAATAACAGGTGTTGATTATGATGAAGAGAAAATTGAAACCGCAAATCATTGTTTCAGTAAAACCAGTCTTGTTAATTTTATACATGCTGATGTTTTAAATTTTAATTTTGAAAAATACGATGCAGTCATTTTAGCAGATATGCTGCATTACCTGCAGCCTGTTGAGCAAAAGCAAATGGTTGAAAAGTGTATAGATAACCTTAATCCGGGCGGAACGGTAATAATAAGGGATGGAGACAAAGACGAGGAAAGCCGTCATAAAAGAACGATGCTTACAGAGATCTTGTCGACTAAGATCTTGAATTTTAACAAAACAAAAGAAAAGGGATTGAGTTTTTTATCCGGTAAAATGATAAGAGCAATAGCAGCAGAAAAAAATATGAACTGCAGGGAAATAGCCGATTCAAAAATTACATCTAACACGATATTTATTTTAAAAGCAGCAGCAGAAAATTAATGGAGCAGGAATTTGACATAGTGATTATAGGAAGCGGTATGGGAGGTTTGGTATGTGCCGATATATTGGGCAGGGAAGGCTATAAAGTTTGTGTGCTGGAAAAAAACAAACAGATTGGCGGTTGTTTGCAAACTTATGTAAGAGATAGGGTGATATTTGATTCGGGCGTACATTATCTTGGCGGATTGGGCGAAGGTCAAAATCTTTACCAGGTATTTAAATACCTGGGTATGATAGATAAGCTTAAGCTGCAGAGAATGGATGAAGATGTTTTTGATAAGATACTTATTGAAAATGATGATAAGGAGTATGTGTATGCACAGGGCTACGAAAATTTTATTCAGCACCTGTTGAAAGATTTTCCAAATGAAGAAAAAGCATTGCGGTTGTATTGTGATAAGATAAAAGAAGTATGCAGTAAATTTCCATTGTACAATTTAAAATCAGGTGGCGATGTTAATGAAAAGACAACTGTTTTGGGTCTTGATACAAGGTCTTTCATTGAGTCGATAACAACCGATAAAAAGTTACAGGCTGTATTGGTTGGCAACAACATGTTATATGTGTTGCAATCAGATAAAACCCCTTTTTATGTTCATGCCATGATATTGAACAGTTATATTGAAAGTTCGTGGAAATGTATTGACGGAGGCTCAGATATCGGTAAGATCATGGCAAAAAATATACGGGACCATGGTGGCGTAATTCACCGTAATGCCGAAGTAAAGAAAATTGTGGTGGAGAATGGAAAAGTAAGTTCTGTTGAGTTGGCAAACGGATCACAGGTGTATGCAAAACATTTTATTTCTAATATGCACCCTGTAAGAACTTTTGAAATGACAGACAGTAAACTCATCAAACAGGCATATAAGAGCCGCCTTAAGGGCCTGGAAAATACGATTGGTGGCTTTATCATGAATATTGTTTTCAAAAAAGATGCATACCCCTATATAAAAAATAATTTTTATTATCATAAAGATGGGCGTATCTGGAACATGACTGATCATACCGAAAAAAACTGGCCGCTTTGTTACGCCATATTTTTTTCAGCGTCATCAAGATCTGCCGAATATGCCGAATCTATGACCCTGCTGGCTTATATGCGGTATGACGAAGTGAAACAATGGGAAAAAACGGTTAATACCGTTTCAGCTTCGGTGGAAAGAGGAGCAGATTATGAAGCGTTTAAAAAAAGGAAAGCGGAAATTTTACTGGATTGTGTGGAAGAAAAATTTACTGGATTAAGAAGTGCGATTAAAAATTATTACACAGCAACACCGCTTTCTTACCGTGACTATGTTGGTAATAATGACGGCTCAATGTATGGTATTGTAAAAGATTACCAGAACCCCTTAAAAACTTTTATTTCTCCCCGAACCAAAATACCCAACCTGTATTTAACCGGGCAAAATCTCAATTTACATGGTATATTGGGAGCAACAATGAGCGGGCTTGTTACCTGTACGGCTTTTTTGGGCAACGACAGGATCATTAAAAAAATCAGAAATGCTTAAAAGAAAAAAATTCTGGAAACGGGTTCTTTATGTGCTTGGAGGATTTTTACTCCTGTTCCTTATTGGTGCTGTTTACCTGGTACAGGTTTCAAAAGTAGGTCCGCCAAAGCCAAATGATATGAGCAGCCTGCAATTGCAGCGTACTGATCATGGCGATGGATTTTATACCATAAAAAACAACTGGTTTCGTAAAAGTAAAAGCGGTTTATTTGAATTGTATGTAGAAGGCGATCCTTTTGAACGTGGCGTAATTAATGGCAAGCTTACCAAAGAATTGGTGGTAAGGCAGGAAGATTATTTTGCTGAACAGATCAATAAAATGGTTCCTTCAAAATTCAAACGAAATTTTCTTAAATATCTTATTGGATGGTTTAACCGTAACCTGGATAAAAATGTAACAGAAGAATATAAAGAAGAAATTTATGGGGTATCAGAAGCTGCATCACCAACATATCAATATCTCGGCACTAATTACCAGCGTATTTTAAATTATCATGCAGCGCATGATATTGGCCATGCGGTACAAAACCTGGCATTGGTTGGTTGCACATCATTTGGCACCTGGGGAGCATTGTCTGTTGACAGTACGATGATCATTGGCCGCAATTTTGATTTTTATGTTGGCGATAATTTTGCCCGGGACAAGATCGTTGCTTTTTTTAATCCTACACAAGGCCATAAATTTATGACAGTTACCTGGGGTGGTTTTGTGGGTGCAGTTTCGGGCATGAATGATAAAGGATTATCAGTAACCATTAACGCAGCGAAAACGGCCTTACCATCAGGTTCAGCAACACCCGTATCATTGGTAACCCGTGAAATATTGCAGTATGCAAAAAATATCAAAGAAGCTATAGCCATCGCCAGGTCAAGAAAAATGTTTGTGTCTGAATCTTTTTTGGTTGCATCGGCAGAGGACAATAAGGCTGTGATCATTGAAAAAACACCCGACGATTTGGATGTTTACGATCCGCAGAAAAATTTTATTGTTTGCACTAATCATTTTCAAAGTAATGGATTGGAAAAAACCAAAATGAATATTGAACAGGAAAATGAAAGTGCGTCGTCATACCGTTATAAAAGAATGATGGAATTACTGAATGCTAACGGGAAAAATACTGTACAAAAAACAGTTAATATTTTACGTGACCAAAAAGGATTGAACAATGCAGATATTGGTATGGGAAATGAAAAAGCCATTAACCAGTTAATTGCCCATCACTCAATTGTATTTGAACCAAAAAAACTATTGGTTTGGGTTTCCACTTCGCCCTGGCAGTTGGGGGAGTATGTAGCCTACGACCTGAATAAAATATTTGCTTTGGAGGGTATGAAAGAAAATAAGGAAATTACAGACAGCAATCTTACTATTGCAGCAGATCCTTTTTTATTAACAGCAGACTATAAAAATTTTGAAGTTTTCAGAACATTGAAACAACAGGTAATAGACGGCAGAGAAATTAATGCTGACAGCCTTGTAGCAAGCAATCCACAGTTTTATAATGCTTATGTACTGGCCGGAGATTATTTATTTAAAAATAAAAAGTACAAAAGGGCCCTGGCCGATTACCAACTTGCATTAACAAAGGTTATTGCAACAAAAAAAGAAGAAGAACATATAAAGGACCAGATAAAAAAAACAAATAAAAAACTGTTGCCATGATATTTGGAATTGGTACAGACTTAATAGAAGTAAAAAGAGTTGCTGAAAAAATGGAGAAAAAAGCTGGCTTTAAAGAACTTGTTTTTTCGGCAGATGAAATTCTTTACTGCGAAGCCAGGACTTATAAATACGAGCACTATGCAGCCCGTTTTGCAGCCAAAGAATCTTTTTTTAAAGCAATAGGAACCGGGTGGCGCAACGGAACGGCATTTAATGAGATTGAAATTTATAATGATGCCGAAGGGAAACCGGAAATAAGATTTTATGGTAACACCGCAAAAACCATTGCAGCATTAAAGCTGGGAAATATATTTGTATCGATGTCTCATTTAAAAACAATGGCAAGTGCTATTGTAATAATAGAAAACATATGAACTATTCTACCGAAGCAGCATTTCAAAGTAAAGCGCAGATAAAGTTAATGCAGGAAAAAAAACTGCAGGAAACGGTTTCTTATCTTAATGAACATTCTCCTTTTTATAAAGAATTGTTCACTAACGCCCGGTTTAATCCTAAAGGCATTAAAACCATTGAGGACCTTTCAGTAATTCCAATTACCATTAAAGAAGATCTGCAGCAACGCAATGATGATTTTTTATGTGTACCCCGCAATAAGATCATTGACTACAGTTCAACTTCCGGAACTCTTGGAAGCCCCGTTACCATTGCCCTTACTGAAAATGACCTGGCCCGCCTTACCTACAATGAATATTCTTCATTTGTAAGTACCGAGGGCACTTCAAATGATGTGTACCAGTTAATGCTTACACTTGACCGGCAATTTATGGCAGGCATGGCTTATTATGCAGGTATTCGTAAACTTGGTGCAGGGGTTATCAGGCTGGGGCCCGGTGTGCCATCATTGCAATGGGAAACTATTTTAAGACTGAAGCCAACAGCTATCGTAGCTGTGCCTTCTTTTATTCTAAAACTTATTCAATATGCGGGAGAACATCATATTGATATCAACAGCACTTCTGTTAAAAAAGCTATTTGTATTGGAGAGAATATACGGAATACAGATTTTACATTAAGCACATTGGGTAAAAAGATTACCGATGCCTGGCATATCAAATTATTTTCAACGTATGCTTCAACTGAAATGCAAACAGCATTTACAGAATGTATTGAATGTAAAGGTGGACATCTTCAGCCCGAATTGCTGATTGTGGAATTACTGGATGAAACCAATAAACCGGTAGCAGTCGGTGTTTCCGGAGAAGTAACCATTACTACTTTAGGTGTTGAAGGGATGCCCCTGCTGCGTTACAAGACTGGTGATATTTGTGTATATGATGATACACCCTGTGCCTGCGGAAGAAACAGCTTAAGACTATCACCGATTGTTGGCCGCAAAAAACAAATGATAAAATTTAAAGGCACAACACTTTACCCGCCTTCCCTGTTTGATATGCTTCATGAGATGGAAAACATTAAAGATTATGTTGCCGAAGTTTATACTAACGAAGTTGGTATGGATGAAGTATTGCTGCATTTATTACCCGTAAATAATAACGAAGAAACTGACCGTAAGATAAGAGCATACCTGCAGGCTAAACTAAGGGTTAGCCCACATATACAATATGTGACAGCTGAGGACATACAGAAAATTCAGTTTCCGGAAGCAGGAAGAAAAGCAGTTAAATTTATTGACAGGAGGAATTAACAGTAAAGAATATAAAAAACAAAAAAAATCCCATAATCCCGACCTTTTTTGTTAATCGTTGAATATCTAAATAACTTAATTTACTGTAATCAACAGAGGTTTATATCCTCCTCGCTTAATGCTTGCCCTGCCAATGAACTGGTTTCTGTTGATCCTGCTGAACTGAGAAGGGAATAACATTACATCTTCTTCCCTGGTATCAAAAACAAGCTCTTTTGTTACAACACCACTGTTGTCTATTTTAGCAACTACAACCTGTCCGCCATAACCATCAATATGATATTTAGGTACTTCATCTTCTTCAAGTTCCATATTCTTTTTATTGTCCAGGAACAGGAAATAATATCCGGTAGCATCACTAACCAGTTTAAAACTCATGGTACCCCTGCCACGTGTACCTCTTTGCTTTTTTGGAATTTTTCTCAACCAGTCAAAATTTCCGGATGCACTTATTTTTGCGCCAATAATGTCTTCGTAATAATAAGTATAAGTTGTTGTTGTTTGCCCCCTCGAGTCAGTATAAGTAGTAGTAACGATATAATATTCCTCACAGGCGATAAAAACACTGCCATCGCTTTCAACAACAATATTTCTTACTTTTAAATTAGGCGCTTCGTAATCACCTTTCCTTTCCATTTTTCTTTTACTTCTTGCCGATTCAAATTTTTCAAGTTCAGCCAACGGGAATTCATAGTAACCATTCTTAAATTTATTGATCTTTCCGTTTTGGTCCATCATGGCAAGAAATATACCATCAGTTCCGGTGCCCTTTGATTTTTTACTGTAGGTACAGGAAATAACCATATCATGTAAAGAGTTTTCAACTAAGGACGCTTCTTTAATAAAATAATCCTCAATTGAAATGATAGTGTTGATCATTTTTTTGCTGTCCTTTGTAAATTTCATTACTTCATAATGATAGGCAGCTTTACCTGTTTCTTTGTCTATTTCTTTTCTTTTTTCCGAGTCGTAAACTTTGGCAAGCATATAGGCATTGCCTTTTGCATCAACCGAAAAATCGTTATTATCCATAATGGCTTCAGTGTAAGGCATGGTATATTCGCCACCCCAAAGTTTATTCATTTTATCATCAAAAACCTGGACACCTATTTTGTCATAATTTTTTTTATCATTTTTCTCTTCCGGGAATAACCGGTAACTAACCAATAATATTTTATGGTCAACATCATAGTTAAACTGGTATTTATTGGTAATTTTAAATTGATAAAAACCTGTTGAAGCCAGCGCCCCACCCATTTTTGTGGTCTCTAGTATTTTTTTGTTTGAAACAGTGATCTTGCCGGAAACCGCATCTATCTTATCATAGTACAGGGATTCTGTTTCAGCCGACTTGTCCCAATCACTGTGTATCCAGTAATAGTTTGCACCAAAATCAACAACAGTTTCGCTGTTAAAATTTTTTGTGAGTTCGGGCAATTCAATTGTTTTATCTCCGGTTTGATTCAATGATTTTGGGTCAAACCTTGAAATATTAAGTTGATCTTTTTTTAAGGAAAGATTTACAATACCGTCTTTATCATTACCAAAAAAAGAAAGGTCTTCCGATTTTCTGGGTAATTCATATTCTGAACCCAGTTTGAAAGTAAATTTATTGCTTTGGCCATAAGAGCAAACAGTTATTAAGCTAACTGCAAGTAGGAATAAATACTTCATAGGTATATTTGTTTAAGTTGCAAAAGCAACCGGTTTCGAGAAAAAAAGAATGAACTTATTATTAATAACGTTGTAAGCCCGGTTAATAACTTTTGGAATTATAAACAATTATCTGTTTATTAATTTTGCAGATCACTTAATATTTTTCAATATAAACTTACCTACTTTTTGTCCATCCAGATAATAAGCATCTGCTATTCTTGACCCTGCATCAAAAGCCGCACCTCTCCATTTATTTTCAGCAGGTCTTTCAACTGAAAGTACTGCAAGTTTTTTAGTTCTGTTTGCTGTTTCAACAAGCGTAACAGTACCATCAACGCCGGCATTTCTTTTTGAAACACCAATACTGTACCCCGGTTCCATAGCCTTCGTATTAAATATCAGGGTGTATTTGGCATCTTTACTTACAGTCATTTTACTCAGGTTGGTAAATCCTAAAATGAATTTGGGTTCAAACTTGGTAGTTTTGTCTTCTTCCCATTTGCGGGCCCATATCTCACCGCTTCCAGGTTCTTTTTCATTAAATTCGTCTCTTTTCTTTTTTATATAATCAGCCTCTTTATTAAAATCACCAACAGACATTTTTTCGTAGGTAAATTCAATATTAATTTTTTTTTCATCTTTTAAAACAGCAAGATCTCCTTTGGATAAATCTACTTCCTGGGCAAAAGTTGTAATACTGAAAAATAAGAGAGCAAATGCAGCCGTGATTGTTTTTATGAATTTCATTTGGTAAGGTTTAATTTTTTATAAAAATAAAGACTTCCTTTTACAGGAAGTCTTTACAAAATGTATTTATTTTTTTATTTTATGTATTTACCCAGTTTTTTACCGGCAACTGCATAAGATTCTGAAATTCGGTCTCCTGTAGCCCAGTCCTCACCACTGAATGTTCTGCCCGGGGCATTGTTTACAGTAATAACTGCAACTTTCTTTGATCTGTCAACAGTTTCAACGATGGTTACTTCCGCATCAATTTCTGCATTTTTCTTAGATACATAAATATAATAACCAGGCTCGGTTGATGTAGTGTGAAAGATCAATGTGTATTTAGCATCAGACTTTACGGTCATGCCACTTGTTTTTTCAAATAGTTCTATAAATTTCGGCTCAAAATTAGCCTTCCTGTCAGCTACCCAGTTCTTTACCCAACGATCTCCTCTTCCGGGTTCTTTGCTGTTATATTCTGATTTTTTCTTTTCTAAGTATTCCGATTCTTTGTTATACTTACCCACCGACATATTATCATAGGTAAATTCGATATTAATTGACGTTTCATTTTTTAATACGGAAAGATCTCCGTCAGTTGTTTTAATACGCTGGGCATTGGTGGCGACAGGTAATAAAATAATGGCTGATGAAGCCAATAGTACAGCAATAAATTTCATGTGATATGATGTTTAATTGTGATTAATGTATAAAAATATAGAAAATTTGTTGTAAAAAAATACCATAAATGAACAATTTTGTTATATGTTATTTTAATAACTTCAGTATATCAACAGGCAAAAAATTAAAATTTGAAATCTTTATTCTATTTTTACCTGATTAGTTACCAAAAATATTATTGCAGATAAAATTCGGACCATGGTACATGTAGGAGATAGAGCTCTTTCCCTAGATAATTTTTCAAACATATTATTTAAGGGCAAGGGGGTTGTTTTAGATACGCTGACTGTTGAAAAGGTGGATGTAAATTTTCAGTTTTTACAAAAATTCTCATCTAATAAGCTGATTTACGGTATCAATACCGGCTTTGGCCCAATGGCACAGTATAAGGTCAGCCAGGAAAACCTGTTACAACTTCAGTATAACCTGATCCGGAGCCATAGTTCCGGTGGAGGAAGTTTAATGTCTCCTATTTTGGTTAAGGCTGTTATGGTTGCCCGGTTAAACAGTTTAATGCAAGCTTATTCAGGGGTACATCCCGAGGTAGTGGAATTGCTTGCAACACTCATTAATAAAAATATTACCCCCTGTATTTATGAGCATGGTGGTGTTGGTGCCAGTGGCGATCTGGTTCAACTAGCTCACCTGGCTCTTGTTTTAATAGGCGAAGGGGAAGTTATATATGAAAATGAAGTTTATCCAACAGTCGGTATCTTTACAAAACTAAAAATTAAGCCGCTTGCTATTTATATCAGAGAAGGATTGGCGATATTAAATGGCACTTCGGCCATGACTGGTATTGGCATGGTCAATATCATACAGGCACAGAAATTACTGGAATGGTCGGTCATGTTATCGGCCATGATCAATGAAATAGTTGAGGCATTTGATGATCACTATTCTTACGAACTGAATATTGTTAAACACCATATAGGTCAAAATAAAATTGCAGCGCAGCTAAGGGATATTTTAAAAGATAGTAAAATGATCCGCAGCCGCTCCGAACATTTATATAACCCGGAGAAACTTGATCAGGAAGTCTTCCAGGATAAAGTACAGGAATATTATTCGTTACGTTGTGTTACGCAGGTTTTGGGTCCAATATATGATACCATTTGCCAGGCAGAGAAAGTTGTGGTGGATGAATTGAATTCGGTAAATGATAACCCGGTTATTGATCATGAAAATCATAATATTTTTCATGGTGGAAATTTCCATGGCGATTATGTTTCACTGGAGATGGATAAATTAAAAATCGCCATCACCAAATTATCCATGTTATCCGAAAGGCAATTGAATTACCTGCTTAACGAAAAACTGAATCAAAAATTCCCGCCATTCGTAAATCTGGGCGTTTTAGGTTTTAATTTTGGTATGCAGGGCATGCAGTTTACAGCTACATCAACCGTGGCAGAAAATCAGACCATGTCTTTCCCCATGTATGTGCACAGCATACCCAACAATAACGATAACCAGGATATTGTAAGTATGGGTTGTAATGCGGCATTGATGACGAAACGGGTTATTGATAATTCATTTGAAGTATTGACTATACAGATGATGACGGTTTTGCAGGCTATAGATTATTTAAAATGTACCGACAGGTTATCGTCTGAAACCCATCATATTTATACTGAGGTAAGAAAAATATTTCCAAAATTTGTTGAAGATAAACCTAAGTATAAAGACCTGGAAAAGATCAAAAAATATTTCGAAAAATCTGATCCTGTTATTTCTTTCAAACTGGGTAAGATCCCTGAACAGATTACTACCTGACCCGAAATTATAAAAGACCAATAAAGTTCATTTACAATTGCATATGGTATAGCATTAACTAATCACCATATACAGTAATTAAAAAAATACCTGAAAATAAGAATAGATGAAATTTGCATTAGTTACAGGCGGATCTAGAGGAATTGGAAGAGCCATTTGTATTAAAATGGCTGGTATGGGATATCATGTACTGATCAATTATAAATCGAATGAAGAAGAGGCCCGGCAAACACTTGCTTTAATAAAGGAAAAGGGAGTAGATGGCGAGATAATTCAATTTGATGTATCGGATAAAGAGCAGGTAAAAAATAAACTGGGAGGCTGGATAGAAGCCAATGAAGACAAGATCATTGAAGTGCTGGTTAATAATGCCGGTATACGGGAAGATACATTGATGATGTGGATGAAAGATGAACAATGGGATAATGTAATTAAAACAAACCTGGATGGATTTTTTTATGTTACCCGGTTGGTGGTAAACAGTATGTTGCAAAAAAAATACGGCAGGATCATCAATATTGTTTCACTTTCGGGCTTAAAAGGGTTACCGGGACAAACAAATTATTCGGCTGCAAAAGCTGGAGTTATTGGTGCAACAAAAGCACTGGCACAGGAAATAGGCCGAAAAGGAATTACAGTGAATGCAGTAGCTCCGGGCTTTATTAAAACTGATATGACAGAAGGCCTGAATGAAAATGAATTAAAAAATCTTATTCCATTAAAGCGTTTTGGTTTACCCGAAGAAGTAGCACATACAGTAGCATTTTTAGCATCTGCCGAAGCGGCTTATATTACTGCAGAAGTAATTTCTGTTAATGGAGGTCTATATAGCTAAAAACCTAAAGCAATTTGCTGTTAGCCAATTCGTATCATTAATGTATTAAAAAAATATGAACAGAGTCGTTATTACAGGTATGGGCATTTATTCCTGCATAGGAAAAAACCTTGATGCGGTAAGGGACTCTTTATATAAAGGAAGGTCGGGCATTATACTGGATCCAATGCGAAAAGAATATGGTTACCGGTCGGGCTTAACAGGCTTTGTAGATAAACCAGACCTGAAAGGAAAATTAGACAGAAGGGCCCGTATCATGTTACCTGAGCAGGGAGAATATGCTTACCTGGCTACAATAGAAGCCTTGGAAAATGCAGGCATTGATGCAGATTATATCCAGGCAAACGAAATAGGAATTGTTTATGGTAATGATAGTTCTGGTAAAGCAGTTATTGAAGCCAATGATATTATCAGGGAAAAAAAAGACACAACGCTTGTTGGTTCGGGTGCGGTTTTTCAAACCATGAACTCAACAGTAACCATGAACCTGGCTACCATCTTTAAATTACGAGGCGTAAATTTTACCATCAGTGCAGCCTGTGCAAGTGGTTCTCACTCCATTGGTTTGGGTTATCATTTTATTAAAACTGGCTTACAGGATTGTATTATATGTGGCGGCGCACAGGAGATCAACCAATTATCTATGGGTACTTTTGATGCCTTATCTGCTTTTTCTATAAGAGAATCTGATCCCATGAGAGCATCAAGGCCTTTTGATCGTGATAGGGATGGGCTTATCCCCAGCGGAGGTGCTGCTACGGTTATTTTAGAAAGTTTGGAATCGGCACAAAAAAGAGGCGCAAATATTTTAGGCGAAGTTATAGGTTATGGTTTTTCATCAAACGGCGGACATATATCAAACCCTACGGTTGATGGTCCTGTAAGATCACTGCATATGGCCATGAAAGATGCAGGCATATTGGCAAAAGATGTGGATTATATAAATGCTCATGCAACATCAACACCTGCCGGTGATGCCAGCGAAGCAAAAGCAATTAATGAGGTTTTTGGTGAATGTAAACCATTGGTAAGTTCAACAAAATCTATGACAGGACATGAATGCTGGATGGCCGGAGCCAGTGAAATTGTTTATTCCGTATTAATGATGCAGAATTCTTTTGTAGCACCAAACATAAATTTCGAAAACCCCGATGAAGACTCGGCTAAATTGAATATTGCAAAAAGTGCAATTGAAAAAGATATAGTTGTATTTTTGTCCAACTCGTTTGGGTTTGGCGGAACAAACTCATCCCTGATTGTGCGAAAACTGATTTAATAAACTGCTTATGACGAATAATGAAATTATTGAGAAAATACGCGAATTTCTTACTGAGGAATTTGAAGTAGCAGAAGAAAAATTAATACCGGAAGCGAATTTAAAAGAAACGCTTGGGTTAGACAGCCTGGATTATATCGATCTTGTAGTTGTTATTGAAAGCAACTTTGCATTCAAGGTAAAACCCGAAGACTTCACTAATATTGCTACTTACCAGGATTTTTGCGACTACGTTATTTCCAGGGTTAATTCAAAAGAAATGGCATAATGTCTTTATGGCACGGAAAATCTAAAGGTACCCCGCTTGGGTATCGTATATTTGTATGGGTATTAAAAACATTTGGTGTTTTGCCCGCTTACTTCCTGCTCAGGTTTGTGGTATTGTATTATTTCTTTTTTTCAGTTAAAGCATCCCGGCAAATATATTTACTGTATCGCCGTAAACTGGGCTACAACTTATTTACATCAATCATTAAATTATATAAAAATTATTTCCTCTTAGGGCAGAGTATTATTGATAAGGTAGTGGTCATGTCCGGGATAAAAAATAAATTCAGTTTTGATTTTGACGGGGAAGAAAACCTGCGGAAAATTACTGCTATGCAAAAAGGAGGTATTCTGCTCAGTGCTCATATTGGTAATTGGGATGTTGCCGGCCATTTATTTAAACGACTGGAAACCAGGATAAATATTGTTTTATACGATGGGGAACATGAACAAATAAAGGAATATCTTGACGGGGTAACCGGTAAACCAAGTGTAAATATCATTGTCATAAAAAATGATCTTTCCCATATCTATGCCATAAATGATGCCTTTGCTAATAATGAATTGGTTTGTATGCATGCGGATCGTTTTTTAGAAGGTAACAAAACACTAACGGCCGATTTTTTGGGCAAGCCGGCAAAGTTTCCAATGGGACCATTTTTACTGGCAGCTAAATTTAAGGTACCGGTTTCGTTTGTTTTTGCTGTAAAAGAAAGCAAATTGCGCTATCATTTTTTTGCAAGTGAAATAAAAGATTATTCAAAGTCGGCAAAAGAGTTCATCATGCAGGAAATGCTGAATGATTATGCTAAAGAAATGGAAAAAAAGCTTAAACAATATCCCGAACAATGGTTTAATTATTATAATTTCTGGCAATAAAATGAAAGTGACCGAAGAAAATATTCAAGCCCTCATTCCGCAAAAGCCTCCTTTTGTAATGATCGATAAATTAATAAACTTCAGCGAAACAACCACCAGCACATCTTTTTGTATCAAAGCCGATAATATTTTTGTGGCGCATGACTATTTTAAAGAACCTGGCCTCGTGGAAAATATAGCACAAACTGCAGCAGCAAGGGCTGGCTATATTTCAAAAACAGAAAACAAACCTGTTTTGGTTGGCTATATCGGGGCGGTAAATAATCTGCAGATATTTTCCTTACCCAAAACGGGGGACGAATTAATTACAGAAATTACTATAGAAAATCAGATTTTTGATGTAACATTAATATCCGGAAAAATCATTTGTAATGAAAAAACTATTGCACAATGCAATATGAAAATATTTATCAATCAAATTAAAACTTCCTGATCATGAAACGTATACAAAAATTAAACTGGCTTATTGCTGTTTTGTTATTTTTATTGGGCAGCAATACATCTTTTGCACAAACAGTAAAAGATTTTTTTAACAACAATGGAACTGCAATTACTTACCTGGGTATTGATTATTATAAAGCCCGGCTTATTAATGATCCAGGGGCAAATCCTTCCGACATTAAGAACCGTTTGTTCAGCAGCATGAACGAAGTGGTAATAAATGAAATGCCTAAGAATTATAATATTGCCGGCGCTTTCAGCAGAAGCAGCGCTGTGATCACAGATATTACCGCGGTAACAACAAGAAATGAAAAAGTAAATGCCAATGATGTCAGCTCATCAAATGCTGCTGATTTTAACCGGCTAACCGAAGCAGATATAGCTACTGAAGTTAAGACCCTGGCTTTAAAAGATAAAGACGGGGTAGGCCTTGTTTTTATAATGGAGGGTATGAAAAAAGAAGAGAAAAAAAGTTATGGCTCAGTTTGGGTTGTGCTTATTGATATGAAAACTAAAAAAGTGTTGATGGCAGAGCGCATGGAACAGGAAGCAGCAGGTTTTGGATTCCGTAATTTCTGGGTATCTATAATTAAAAAAACAATCGTTGAAATTGATAAGAAAAAATATAAATACTGGAAGGGTAAATATGGCAGCTGATTATAAACACTTATGAAAAAAGAATTGAGCAGTAAGACGGAAGTAATGGTACGCTTTAATGAAGCTGATCCGCTGGGGATTGTTTGGCACGGGCATTATATCCGTTATTTTGAAGATGGAAGGGAGGCGTTTGGAATTACACATGGGCTGGGATACCTGGATGTTTATAAACAGGGTTTTGTAATTCCGGTGGTTAGCGTACAATGTGATTTTAAACGATCACTCCGCTACGGCGACAAAGTAATTGTTGAAACAAAATATTTGCCATGCGAAGCGGCAAAAATGAAATTTACTTACCGGCTGTTTAATGCAGTAACTGGTGAACTGGTAGCAACGGGTTCCTCTGTTCAGGTTTTTTTAGATAAAGAAAATTCAGAACTTCAATTGGCTAATCCGCCTTTTTTTGAAGACTGGAAAAAGAAACAAGATCTGATTTAATGATAAAAAAACTATGACAGATATTTTTTTAAGTTCAGATAATATTTTATCACCGATAGGTTTAACAACGGCTGAAAATTTTTTACAGCTTAAAAAAAATGTTACGGGTATAAAAAAGCAGGATGATGTAACCATATCTGAACAGCCATTTTATGCTGCATTATTTGATAGGGAGGATTTTTTTTTAAAGGATGAAAAACTGGAACAATACACAAAATTCGAAAAGCTGCTGATTACTTCCATTAGCGACGCATTAAAAAACAGTTCGATCAGTGCTACAGATAAAAAAACGATTCTCATTATTTCTTCTACAAAAGGAAATATCAGCCTGCTTGAAACGGAAACGTTCAACAAAGATTTACAAACCAGAATTTCATTGCAAAGTTCTGCAAAACTGGTGGCTGATCATTTTCAATTTTCAAATAAACCCGTTGTAATTTCAAATGCCTGCATTTCCGGCATGTTGGCAATTTTAACGGGCATGCGGCTGATACAATCTGGCCAATATGAAAATGCTGTAATTGCAGGGGCAGATGTTGTCAGCAAATTTGTTTTATCAGGCTTTCAATCTTTCCAGGCCATCAGCACAACACCTTGTAAACCTTTTGATGCAGCACGTGACGGAATAAATTTAGGTGAAGGCGCAGCTACAGTAATTTTAACAGCGGATAAAACAAAATCTGCAGGAATAAAAGTAATCGGAGGATCTGTGAGTAATGATGCCAACCATATTTCAGGGCCTTCCCGTACCGGCGAAGAATTAAATCTTGCTATTACAAAAGCTTTAAATATTGCAGGCCTTTCTTCAATCGACATCGATTTTATTTCGGCACATGGTACAGCAACTGTATATAATGATGAAATGGAAGCTAATGCAATAACATTAGCAAATATGCAAGCAGTTCCTGTAAATAGTTTAAAAGGGTTTTACGGTCATACATTGGGAGCCGCAGGGCTTATAGAATCCATCATTTGCTTTAATTCTCTGAAAGAAAATATAATTATACCAACTTTGGGTTTTCAGCATATTGGCGTAACACAACCGGTGAACATCTGCAATTCTTTAACTAAAAAAAATTTACACAATTGTTTAAAAACAGCATCGGGTTTTGGGGGTTGTAATGCTGCTATGATATTCAGCAAACAATAATCAATTTAATAAACCCTTAAATATTTTATGAAATTTTTTACCAGGGATAAAAAAACAGCTTTTGAGGCAAAAGAAACTGCGCAATGGATCGCATTTGGGCCTGTTATTTTCCAGGTAGCAAGGGTGCTTAAAAGCAAAGGCATTTTAAAAGAGATTGAAGAAAGCGGATCGGAAGGAATAACTATTGAAGGAATTGCAGAAAAAGTAAATCTCTCTGTTTACGGTGTAAGGGTTTTACTGGAATCGGGCCTGAGTATTGGCCTGGTGCTGTTGAACGAAAAAAAATATTCATTAGGAAAAACGGGGTACTTTATTTTACATGATTCATTAACAAAAGCCAATATGGATTTTGTGCATGACGTAAATTATAAAGGACTTTTTTACCTGGATGAAAGTATTGAAACAGGTAAGCCTGCCGGGTTAAAAGCATTTGGTGAGTGGGATACTATTTACGAAGGCTTATCGCAATTGCCACCGCATGTACAAAAAAGCTGGTTTAATTTTGATCATTATTTTTCGGATGATGCATTTCCACTTGTTTTAAATCAGATATATAGGCATGATGTAAAAAATATTCTGGATATCGGGGGGAATACCGGTAAATGGGCAATTGCATCCTCAAATCATGCGCCCGATATCCATATTACAATTATGGATCTGCCAGGGCAGTTAAATGTAGCAAGAAAAAGAATTGATGATCTTGGTTTAAATGAAAGGGTTTCTTTTTTGCCTGTTAATATACTGGATGAAACGGTGAAACTTCCAAAAGGCTTCGATGCCATCTGGATGAGCCAGTTCCTGGATTGCTTTTCTGAAAAGGAAATTGTCTCTATCTTGAAAAGATGCTATGAAGCATTGGATGAAAACGGACAGATCATTATTCTGGAACCATTCTGGGACAGGCAAAGATTTGAAATTGCTGCATTCTGTCTGCAACAAACCTCAATCTATTTTACAACCCTGGCCAACGGCAACAGCCAGATGTACAGTTCCGAAACATTTTTAAAATGTATTGAACAAGCTGGATTTGAAGTTGTTGAACAAACTGACCAGATTGGCTTAAGCCAAACCTTATTAAAGTGTAAGAAAAGAAAATCATAAATTCTAGAAAAATGAAAACAGAAAAAGTAGATGTGCTTGTAATTGGCGCAGGTCCTTCCGGTACAGTAGCTGCTTCTATTATTAATAAAGCAGGCTTTAAAGTTAAGATCGTTGAGAAAATGAAATTTCCACGGTTTGTAATTGGTGAAAGTTTATTACCCCGTTGCATGGAAGCATTAACAGAAGCTGGTTTTGTAGATGCGGTAAAGGAAAAAGGTTTCCAGGAAAAATTCGGAGCCAAGTTTGTAAAGAACGAAAAGGTTTGCGATTATTTTTTTGCAGATCAGTTTACACCCGGCTGGAGCTGGACATGGCAGGTGCCAAGGGGCGAATTTGATAAAACACTTGCTGATACAGTAGAAAAAATGGGAGTGCCCGTAAGTTACGAAACTACGGTGACCGGTATTGAATTTACCGGTTCAGATTCGGTAACCACAGTTGAGGATATTGATGGAAATAAATCGCAGATTGAGGCCCGGTTTATTGTAGATGGGAGTGGTTATGGCAGAGTTATACCAAAATTATTCAACCTGGATAAGCCATCAAACCTGCCGCCACGCAAAACATTGTTCACCCATGTGGTTGATACAAAACGAACCATGGATGATGAGCCAAACCGCATCACCATTATCGTTCATCAAAAAGGGATCTGGATCTGGGTAATCCCTTTTTCAAATGGAAAAACTTCTGTTGGTTTTGTTGGCGAGCCAGAATTTTTTAAAAAGCACGAAGGCACTAACGAAGAGCAACTCCGGGCTTTAATGGCATCTGAACCTTATTTAAGTGAGCGGCTGAAAGATGTAGAGTTTGTTTTTGAACCAAAAATACTGGAGTCATGGTCAACAACTACATCAACATTTTATGGTGATGGTTTTGTGCTTACTGGTAATGTTACCGAGTTTCTTGATCCTGTTTTTTCATCGGGGGTTACTTTGGCAACAGTATCCAGCCAGCTGGCAGCACATTTGGTTATCAAAAAACTGAATGGCGAAAATGTAGATTGGGATGCTGAATATACACAACCAATGATGCAGGGCGTAAACACTTTCCGTTCGTACGTAATGGCCTGGTATGAAGGCACGCTGGATACTATCTTCTTTGCTGATGATCCGGATGCTGATATTAAAAGCATGATATGTTCTGTTTTGGCAGGCTATGTTTGGGATACCAATAATCCTTATGTAAGAGACCACAACACAGCTTTGCAAAAACTGGCCAAAATGATCAGGGTAAGAGATTTATTAAAAACATAATAAGCAGAAAAATTATTATTAAAGTATTGTCAGCAACGAATTATATTACCGCAAGTTCTATTATCAGCAATCATATTGTTTATAAAAATACGCAACAGGTATTTGAAAACAAGGAAAAAGGTCTGTCCGGGTTCCTGGTATCAGCTTATCATCATTTTGCTTTACAATACCCCAAGTTTTACAAAATGGATAATCTCAGTAAATTGGGATGGCTGGCTAACGAAGTATTATTACAAAACAGTTTCGAAAAAGAAAAATACCAACCTGAAGATGTTGGGGTGGTTCTGTCAAATGCCAGTTCCAGCCTGGATACGGACATCAGGTATTATGAAACAGCAAAAGATATTGCCAGCCCGTCACTGTTTGTTTATACATTGCCTAATATTGTAATTGGAGAAATATGCATCAGGCATAATTTAAAGGGCGAAAATGCTTTTTTTATATTTGATGAATTTGATGCCGGATTTATTGAACAATATGTGAGTAACCTGATTAATAATAATATCTTGCAGTCCTGTATTTGCGGATGGGTTGAAGTAATAAATGAACAATACAAAGCTGTTCTGTATTTGGTTGAAAAAATGAAGGGCCTCGATTCAATACTGTTTACAAAAGAAAATATTAATAAAATATATCAGTTACAAAATGGATAAATTAATGTCGGATCTGAAAACACAGATCATCACCCAATTGAATTTACAGGATGTGAAACCGGAAGATATCACAGATGACCAGCCATTGTTTGTTGAAGGGCTCGGGTTAGACTCCATTGATGCGCTTGAACTTATTGTTTTATTGCAACAAAATTATAAGATCAAACTTTCCAAAGCAGATGATGGCCCAAAGGTCTTTCATTCTGTAAGAACTATGGCTGAATATATCACTGCTCACCAAGCCCAGAATTCATAAAAAAATGAATGCACCCGTTTTTGTTGCCGGCACAGGTATTATTTCGGCGATAGGCAATAACGTCGCCGAATGTCTTGATGCGCTGGAGAATGGCCGGGCAGGAATAGATCATATGCATTACCTCGATTCTGTACACCGAGGTCGGCTTCCGGTAGCCGAAGTAAAACTGAGTAATGATGAACTTTCAATACTTTCCGGATTACCAAAAACAAAAAGCCGTACAGCTTTATTGAGTTTGATCGCTGCAAGAGAAGCACTTGAAAGTTCCGGTATAGAAAATATTACTGACCTGCGTACCGGTTTTATTTCTGCCAATTCTGTTGGCGGAATGGATAAGACAGAAAATTTTTTCACCGAATTTATTGTTGATAATAATAAAGGCAAACTTCGTGATGTGATCAATCATGAGTGTGGCAGCGTGAGCGAACTGGTTGCCGATGCATTGGGCATAAAAGATTATATCACCACTATAAGTACGGCATGCTCCTCATCAGCCAATGCCATTTTTTTTGGCGCAAGGCTGATAAAAAATAATATACTGGATGTGGTTGTTGCCGGCGGCACCGATTCGCTTACAAAATTTACACTCAACGGTTTTAATACATTGATGATATTGGATGAACAATTCTGTCAGCCATTTGATGAAAACCGTCGTGGGCTTAACCTTGGTGAGGGTGCTGGTTATATTGTTCTGGTATCTGAAAAGGTTGCCGCTGCACTAAATAACAAACCATCAATAGCACTGTGTGGATATTGCAACGCCAATGATGCCTATCACCAAACAGCATCTTCGCCTGATGGTACAGGATCTTTTTTGGCCATGAGTGGGGCATTAAAAAAAAGCGGGTTACAACCATCGGATATTGATTATATAAATTTACACGGAACAGGCACACAGAATAATGATATAGCTGAAGGAACAGCCATCAAACGTTTGTTTGAAGAGCAGTATCCAAAAATGAGTTCAACCAAAGCATTTACCGGGCACACATTGGGAGCAAGCGGAGGAATTGAAGCAGTGTTTTCTGTTTTAGCATTACAACATGGTATTATTTATCCCAACCTCCGTTTACAAACACCTATGAAAGATCTGCCGTTTGTTCCGCTAACGGATTTTATAAAAAATGTAAAAGTAAAACATGTACTGTCTAATTCTTTTGGTTTTGGTGGCAATTGTTCTTCATTAATTTTTTCAAAAGTATAAGATGTTTATCAGGGCAACAGGCAATATCTCACCGCAAAAAACTTTTGGCCACCAGCCATTGGTTGATGCCCCTGTTGCATATACCGGCAACCAGCTTACCTGTATAGAACCTGATTACAAAGAATTTATTGATGTAAAGCAGATCAGGAGGATGAGCCGCATCATTCGTATGGGGGTGGCCGCAGCTATGGAATGTTTGCAGGAAGCCGGAATTAAAATACCCGATGCTATTATTACCGGTACAGCTTATGGCTGCCTGGAAGATACCAACACGTTCCTGACCAAGATGGTTGAGTTTAATGAAGAATTACTAACACCAACATCATTTATACAATCAACACATAACACCATTGGTGCACAAATAAGTTTGATGCTGCAATGCAATAATTACAATAATGCATTTGTACATCGTGGTTTTTCATTTGAAAGTGCCCTGCTTGATAGTATGCTTTTATTGAAAGAAGAAGGAGCTGATAATATTTTGGTTGGCGCTATAGATGAGATCATCAACACCAGCCATACTATTTTAAACCGATTTGGGTTGTATAAACAGGGTCCGGTTTCAAACCTTGATCTGTATCAAACAAGATCAAAAGGAACCATTGCAGGCGAAGGCTCAGCATTTTTTTTATTGGCTAACAATACTTCAGCAACTGATTATGCAAAACTGGATGGATTAAAAACCTTTTATAAACCGGACGGTCAAAAAAAAATTGAAAACAATATTTTATCCTTTCTGGCTGATCATTCAATAAACTTTAATGATATTGACCTGGTAATAACCGGTAAAAATGGTGATGCCCGTTCCGATAAAATTTATGATCAATTAACACAAAACATTTTCGGTAATAATAAAATGATCAACTATAAATATTTATGTGGAGAATATCCTACGGCATCTGCTTTTGCATTGTGGATGGCTGCTAATATCATAAAATCAGGCACTGTGCCGGCGGCATTGGCTCAATCGGGGTCAACAACAGGAAAGAAGATCAAACGTATTTTAATTTATAACCATTACCTGGGCATACATCATTCTTTATTTTTACTATCGGCATGTTAAACTTCAGAAATACAAATATCTTTTTTACAGGGCTGCTCATTATTTTAATTGCTGTGCATGTAAACTATGGGTTGCCGCTTTATTTTTATCTATTGTTAGTTGTTGCGTATTCTCTCATCATTTTTTATGGATGTTATAATGTGGGTTCAAATTTTTTTATAAAAATTCTTTGCAAGGCCGAAACAGATAAAAAAGAGATCGCCATCAGTTTTGATGATGGTCCTGCAACTAATTACACACCTGAAATTTTACAGATATTAAACAAAGCACAGGTAAAAGCAATATTCTTTTGTATTGGTAACCGCATCGCAGGCAATGAAAAAATTTTAAAGCAGATTCAGGAAGAAGGGCATATCATCGCCAACCACAGCTATTCCCATCATTTCTGGTTTGATATGTTCTCTTCCAAAAAAATGTTGGCTGATATGAAACAGATGGACAATGAAATGGAAAAAATTACCGGCATGCGCCCCAAATTATTCAGGCCACCGTATGGGGTAACCAACCCTAATTTAAAAAAAGCAATCATAAATGGTGGTTACACTCCTGTTGGCTGGAGCGTAAGATCGATGGATACGGTAATTAAGGAAGACAAAAAATTGCTTAACAAGATCAATGAAGCTATACAACCGGGCGCTATTTTTCTTTTTCATGATACCAGTAAAACAACTTTACAGGTGCTGCCGGAATTTATTAAAGAAGTTAAAAATAAAGGTTACAACATCATCCCGTTGGATAAATTGTTAGCTTTGAAAGCTTATGCATAAAATAATTTTAATAGCTGCAATACTGTTTACCGGGTTTTCTTCACCGGCACAATATCCCGGCTATACTCCTGTGGCCGATCTGGTAAAATTCAAAACAGATTTTTCTGCAGCTACACAAAAAACAACAACCATTAGAAGCGATTTTGTACAGGAAAAAAATCTGAGTATGCTTTCGGAAAAAATTGTATCCAAGGGAAAATTCTGGTTTAAAAAAGAAAGCAGGGTGCGGATGGAATACATGCAGCCTTTTCAATACCTGATGATACTGAATAAAGACAAGGTGTTTGTAAAAGACGGGCAAAAGGAAAACAAAGTATCTACCAAATCAAATAAACTGTTTCAGCAGATCAATAAGATCATGATCGATTGCATGCAGGGCACCACACTTAATAATTCAGATTTTAAAACCAGGGTATTTGAAAATAAAAATTCGGCACTGGTTGAATTAACGCCGGTAACAAAAGGGTTGAAGGAATTATTTAAAACAATAAAAGTTGTTGTTGACCGCTTAAATTTTTCTGTGAGCAGTATAGAAATGCAGGAACTTTCCGGCGACAATACCATCATACGTTTCACCAATAAAGAACTGAATGCTTCCATTGCCGATGCGTTATTTACTATCAATTAGCGGATTGTTTTTTTTGCTGAGCTGCTCACCTGTGCATAAGCAAATGCAGGCTGCAACAGCCGATGTGCGCCTGTTACAAAAATTTAAACCAGCATTTACCGTTACGTTGTATAACACTACTGTTGATGTGGTTGGCAATCATTTAAGCGGTTTATTACTGATCAAAAAAATGCCCGACAGCAGTACACGTATGGTTTTTTCAAATGAGATGGGCTTTACCTTTTTTGATTTTGAATTTGCAGCCGATGGAAAATTCAAAGTATACTCCATCATTAAAAAACTGAATAAAAGATCGGTCATCAAAACTTTGCAACATGATTTTGAACTGGTACTGATGAACAACCTCGATAATTCGAAAGCTGTTGTAAAAACCAATGAAGGACTTACTTATTTTATATTTCCGCAGGCAAAGGGTTTTAATAACTATATTACCAGCAATACAGGCAGTGAACTGGTGCGTATGGAAAGGGCATCAAACAAAAAGACAGTAGTAGAAGCTGTAATGAAAAATTATATCAACGGCATTCCGGATACAATCGGCATATCACATAAAACATTTGAATTTAACATCGGCTTAAAAAGAATAGAGAGATAATGTTGCTGAATAATTTTTTTACTATTACTGATACAGTATCATCAGCCACTGAGATATGGGCTGAGCTTTTTATAAATGCCGATCATAAAATATTTGAAGGGCATTTTCCTGACCAACCCATTGTGCCGGGGGTTTGTATGATGCAGATGGTAAAGGAAATTCTGGAGCAGGTTATTGGAAAAAAAACAAATCTGGTTAAAGCTGCTGAAATGAAATTTTTAGCCGTGATCAATCCTTTAGAAAATAATCTGATTAATGCATCCATAAAATATACTTTAGATGAAACCGGCGCTATAAATATTACCGCTTCACTTTTTAAAGATGAGCTTGTGCATTTTAAATTTAAGGGGCAGTTTGATTTTCAGCAGGCGAATTCGTAACGGTTGTTACATCATGCTTTAAAATTTTCTCCGGCATCAACCAATTTATCAAATCAAGTGCCGGCCCGGTCATAAAAGTAGTTACAAGTGCCATCAATACCATCATGGCAAATATTTCCGGTGAAAGAATCCCCAGGTCGTAACCAATATTTAAAACGATGAGTTGCATCAATCCACGTGTGTTCATCAACACGCCAATAGATAAACTGTCTTTCCAGCGCTGCCCTACCATACGTGCAGCAAGAGCACTGCCACCAAATTTCCCGGCAACAGCAACCAGTAATATCCATCCAAACGTGATCCACAAATAACCTTCATTTAATAAATCGATTTGTGTTCTTAAACCGGTTATTACAAAAAACAAAGGCAATAACAGGATGATGCTTACGTCTTCAATTTTATCAATCACAATTTTACGAAAGCTGAAATTAGAAGGCATGATAACACCGGCAATGAATGCACCAAACAGGGCATGTATGCCGATGATAGATGTGATATAAGCAGATACAATAAGCACAACAAAGAGAAAAGCAATGATTGGGGTTCTCATTTTTTCTTTACTGTCATAAACTGCACTTAATTTTTCCAGTAGTGGTCTAACTATTTTAAGCATGCCCAGTACAAATGCAATGGCAAAACCAATGGTATATAAAGCACTGATGGAAGAACCAGATTTTACCAGTGCAATTACAGCTGCTAAAATGCACCATGCAGTAATATCATCGGCTGCAGCACAGGTCAGTGCCATGGCCCCAAGCTTTGACCTGGTGAGTCCTTTTTCTTTTAGTATCCGGGCAAGTACGGGAAATGCAGTTATACTCATGGCGATTCCCATAAATAAAGCAAAAGATAAAAAACTTGTTCCTGCGGGGGCATAATCCCGATAAATAAAATATGCCAGGCCCATACCCAAAGTATACGGAATGATGATACTGGCATGGCTGATAATGACCGCTCCATAAGCCTGTTTGCTGATGGCTTTCAGGTCCAGTTCCATACCGATGATAAACATAAACAGAATTAAACCGATCTGGCTTAGAAACTGAAGTGTTACCAATGAATTTTCGGGGAATAAAAAATGGTTTATTTGGGGAAAAACAAAACCCAGTAAGGAAGGCCCTAAAATGATGCCTGCAACAATTTCGCCGATAACGGCAGGCTGCCCAATCTTTTTAAATAAAAAACCAAACAGGCGTGCAAAGGCAATAATAACAATGATCTGCAAAAGCAAAACCGCCATAGGATCTGAAAGATGATGACTGAAGGAATCATTAAAAATCCGGAAGCTGTCAACATTTGTTGAAATTTTTTCTTCTTGTAGTTGCCTTGCTGTTAATGATGGATTTTGTAAACCATTGCCTTGTTTTACTATCCAATAAATAACAGAGCCTAAGCCGGATACCATTACGATATAAAAAAGAGTGCTCCACCTTTTCTTCATAAGCTATAGTTATAAACCGGGTTAAAGTTATTTGAAATTGATAAAAGAATTTTAAACAATTTATAGTACAGGAAAAGTTAAAGATTTGAAACTAAAATAAAACTATGTTGCAATCCTTTAAAGTTATTATACATCAGAATATTCCTGTACCCGGTTTTAGGCGAAATCTTTTTAAACATATGTTGAGGTAACTGTTGCGAAAGTAAGATCTGGCAGGCATACCACAAACCCATGGAAGAAGCCGTTGGGTATTCTCCACTCAGGTGCTTAAAACGGGCAATAGGTGTTTCTTTATCAAGCAGGGTTTCGCAGGCGGTATAAAATGTTAATGTACGGTTGTCGCCATTTTCGCCGGAAAGGAAAAGGTCAATGGTTGTTTCTGCTTCTACATTTTTTTGCAGAAATATTTTTAATTGTTGTTTTACCGTATCAACATCTTTGCTGTGTATAGTAGCGATTGCAACAACTTTGACAATTGCAGATTCTTCTTTATTATTAACAACAAACATTGCCGCTCCTTCGCCGGCAATACTGCCGGGGCTATTGATTTCATATAATTGTTTTGCTGAAACGGTTTCTTTTTTATAAGCTCCTGCTAATGTTTCAATATTGTAGTTATAAGATGAAACCTCATCAACACCGCCCAATAAAAAACTCCGCTCCGGGAATTCTTTTATCTGCAGCATGGCATCAATAGCAGCATTTTCAAAAGCAAGGCCCAGATGTACATGTGTTATGTTATATCCTTTGTTTTTGGTTATTAACCCCAGCTGACCGGCAATAACATTACTGGTACTTTGTACAAAATTTCCGGGGGCAAGCATGCTTTCTTCATATTGCACGATCTGGTTTAAAAACTTTATACAATCTCCCATTCCGCCATTGGCAGTACCAATTATAATTCCGTTTAACGATCCGGTTTTTTTTAATATTGGTATTGCAGCACCAACACCCATCCTTATTGCTTTCCCCATCCTGCGCAATATACCTGCAGGTATATCTTCATAAGCCGGTTCTATAGCCAGCAGTTTATTTTCAACAGTTTCATTAAGCATTTCAATGCCTGGCTGCAGAAAGTATTGTTGCGGCGATATACAATATGTTTGATGGATATAAAACATGGTGCTCAGACTTTTGAAAATATAAGTGATGAACAATTGCCACCAAAACCAAAAGAATTTGACATGATATGCTGTACCGGTTTTTTTTGATAAGATGAAACAGGTTTTAATCCTGTTGATATAATCGGGTCTTTGAAATTTAGATTTGGATAGATCTCCTGGTTTATTAAACTTAAAATACTGTATACCGCTTCAATAGCTCCAGAAGCCCCAAGGGTATGGCCGATATTTCCTTTGGTAGATGCAAATGCAGGAGCTGTATCAAATAAACGGATCATGGCCTTGCTTTCAACTTCATCATTATTTTCGGTACCGGTGCCATGTGCATTTATAAAATCAATTTTATCAGCAGCAAGATTGGCCAATTGCAATGCACCCTGCATAGAAAAAAACGGTCCATCGCCTTCGTCAGATAAAGACGAAGGATGAAAAGCATCGTTGGCATTGCAATAGCCGGTTAGCTCAGCATAGATTTTTTTACCGGCAATGTCTTCTTCCTTTTCCAAAACCAAAAAGGCTGCGCCTTCTCCTAAATTCAGGCCTTTTCTTTGCTCATCAAAAGGAGTACAGTTTTCTGATGAAAGAATATGAAGCGCATTAAAACCATTAATGGTAAATTTTGCCAGGCTATCGGTGCCGCCAACAATGGCTCTTTTTGCCAGGCCATGTTTTATAAGCAAGGCACCATACATGATTGCATTTGCAGATGATGAGCAGGCTGTATTGATGGTATTGATGATACCATTCATTTTATATCGCTTTTGTAAATACAGGCAAACCGATGCACAATCATAAGATGAAGTATAAACAGAGCCATTTCTGTTTTTATTTGCATCATCAAAGAGTTCGTCGGTCAAGCACATACCACCCACAGTACTGGCTCCAATTAAAGCGGTATCAACAGCACTTATATGTGAAGGGGAAAGCTGGCTATCTGCAATGGCTTCGTTAAATGCATGTAAGGCCAGCATGGTAGTACGGGTAACACCGGGGTCTGTTATATTTAACTTTTGTAATAAAGTTTCGGTACTGATCATTACCTGGCCAAAAGGTAATACCCCTGCATATTTTGTTGGAAAAAGGTCAAGCTCTTTTTTTATACCGCAAACACCCCTGATTAGCGCAATATGATTTTCAGCTACAGAATTTCCTATAGCACTCATTGCGCCCATGCCTGTAACAAAGATCCTGCTCAATAAAAAAGAATTTTATTTTGTACGTTTTTTTTCAACATAGGCAGCAATGGTATTAATATCAACCAATATTTTGCGTCCTTCTTTAGGATCCTGAATATTAATGCCATATTCTCTGCCTAATAAAACGATCAGTTCTATGGAATCAATAGAATCGAGGCCTAATCCTTCACCAAACAATGGGTCATCATCCTTAATATCTTCGGGTTTAACAGATGTGAGGTTTAAGAATTCTACTATTTGCTTTTTTAACTGCTGTTTTAGTTCTGCTGTATCCATAATAAATGATTCAAATCAAATTTTTTCTTTTTAATCCGTACAATGAAATTAAGTTGAAAAAAAAGGTAATACCCAATAAAGGTAAAATATTTAAGATTACATCTTTGAGTTTCCCGCCTTCTAAAAATAAACCATAATAAGCTTCAAGGCACCAATGCAGCGGAGAAAGCTTCATTACAAACTGGAAAGATTCCGGCATGGCAAAACTCGGCACCAACAAACCGCCAACTGCTGCCATTAAAACAATTGATACGGCACCAATGCCATTGGACTGTTCCTGTGTTTTTGAAAATACACCAATCAATATGGCATAGCTTACGGCACACCAGCCACAAATAAGGGTAACAATAATAACCCCGGTAACATCTGCTGGTAAATTCAGCTTTGGTAATCCCATTGATGGGAAAAGCCAAATACCAATAGAAAAAACAACAGCAGCCTGAACAATTGTTACAAACAGGTAGGTAAGTTGTTTTGATATCAGCGCCAGCAAATAATTTGTTGGTAAAGTTTTTAACCGTATAAAACTTCCGTTTAACTTTTCTCTTACTACACTACCGCCCAAAGAGATCACAATAAAGAACATGGCAAAAACTGTCCATGCCGGCACATTGTGTTGCGATGCGTTAGGAATATTTCTGCTACCGTCTCTTGAAACCGGGATCTCATTAATGGCAACCTGGTTACTCATTAATTCATTCTCCAGTGAATCGGGTAATTCTTTTTCGTTTAAAGAAAAATACAGGCTTTTTAAAACTTCCTTGCTTTGCACCATCTGTAATGAACTGCGTAAAGCGCCCTGTATAGAATGCCGGAATGATTCCTGCAGAACAGGATGATAAAGCAATGTAATGGGTTGTATACTGCTGCTGTCGGTTTTTAAACTATCAGTCTGCATACCAAAATTATGCAAAGCCTTAACTGCAGTTTCTCTTGCTTTTTGTTTAATTTTTACGGTAAAGTCTGCCGGAATAATTATTGCAATAACGGCATCTTTAGCATGCATGCGGTTTGATATCTCTTTATCAGATACATTAGGTGTAACCTGCTTCAGATCAAACATGCCCACTTTTGTAATGGCCGCTTCGAATTGTTTTCCTGCATCGCCTGTATCCCTGTTGCACAATAACATGGGAATGGTGTTTGTATTCAGCATTTCGAACGTACTGTTTTGTACAGCCGTAATAACAATGGCCAAAACAATCGGCATCACGAACATAAAAACAAGTCCCAGCCTGTCACGGGTTAAAATGCGTACGTCTTTTAATATGGTGCTCCGGAGTTTGAACATTATGAATCCCTGTATGATTTACCGGTTAAATTAATGAATAGTCCTTCCAGTCCATCTTCCTTATGATCGATCAGTAACTGGCTTAAAGTACCATGTGCAATTATTTTTCCATCATCAATGAGGGCTACCATATTACACAGATCTTCGGCCTCACTTAACTGGTGTGAGGTATAAATAAGTGTTGTTCCGTTTTCGTTTAATTTTTTAAGGTAGTTGATGATGGCATGTCGGGTGTGTACATCCACACCAACAGTTGGTTCGTCAAGGAACAAAATTTGTGGATTATGTATTACACCAATAGCCAGGTTCACCCTGCGTTTCATACCACCCGAAAATTCCTGTACTTTTTTATTGCGAACATCTGAAAGCCCCAGCACTTCTAAAAGTTCGGTTGTTTTATTTTTGATCTCCTGTTTTTGTAAACCTGACCAGGCACCAAAGAAAGCAAGATTTTCTGCCGGGCTCAGTTCCTGGTAAAAAGAAAGATCCTGCGGAACAAATCCAAAAAGTTTATTGATCGATTTTTTGTGATGAGCAATTTCATGTCCCAGCAATTGTACACTTCCTTTTTTAAAAGTAAGTAAGCCGGTCATGCAATTCATCAGTGTGGTTTTGCCGGCGCCATTTGGTCCAAATAAGCCAAACCTTTCTCCTTCCTTCACTTCCAGATTCAGATCACTGAAACAGGGAGTTGATTGCCGTGGGTAGGTAAAATTTAAATTATTTATTCGCACAGCTGCATTGCTCATGAATTCCAATTTATTTTAGACAATGCCTGGAAAGCTTTTCTTTCCACTTCTGCTATTTCCAGCAAATAATCACCCATCACATCAAAATCGGCCTGACTGCCAATTCTTCCTTTATAAATACCAGCAGCCTGTACAGCAGCACTGCGCCATAGATCACCTGATTGTGTGAATGTTTTTGATATCTCAATTAATTCATCTTTGGGAAGAAAGGCATGGGCCTCCTGTAAAAAAGCACCATAAATGTACCTAAAGCCACCACCACCTGTTCCTATTTCTTCCTGCATACGAACCAACTGTGCTAAGTATAAACCGGCTTTTTGCTGTCCTAATTTATCTTTCCATTTTTTTATTTTTCTTCCGGTATAACCAATTCCATTTACGCCGGCAATGGGTCCGGGTAAACCAATCATATCTCTTACATTTCTTTTAATGCCGGTTTTAATAGCACTGCGTAACTGATCGTCTGTAACAATGGTATTTTCTTTTGGATAATACAATTGCCCCTTTGGGGCCAAAGCCCCTTTAGCAAAACGAACCCTTTCCAGTTCATACTTAGTTAACGTGGTAACATTTTCCATTACCGGATCACTGACCAGGTAATTATCATCCTCACTGCCGTAAACAATTATATTATGTGCATTAAAATGAAAGCGATATTCTTTTGGAAAATAAGACAGATAATAAACGCCAACCTGGCAACCAACCGGCTGACCAGCCAGTAGGCATTCGTCTAAAAATTTAGCTGCAGCTTCTTTTGAACTGAATTTTTTTCTTACAACAGGAATATTTAAAGACTTGCAGGTTCTTTTAAAAATAAGGCCGGGCATGGTGCGGAAAGCAATGGCCGGGCCTTTATTTATTTTCAATAACGGGATATAAACAAAGAATAAGCCACTGCCGATGCCAAAGGCAAGCGGCTCGGTTATTTTATCAACACCAACACTCCTCAATAAATTTGCAGTGACTCCATTTTCGCAATGAGCCGCCTGCAAATGTTTAAAATCAGTCTTCATGCACATTCATGGTTTTAAGTTCTTCCACACTTACATTAAATACATCGGCGTATTGTTGTAATTTTTTATCATTTAATTTTTTAAAAACAGCAGGTTTTAAATGTTGCCTGATGGTCCATTTCCAAAAACCGGTGTAAGCGGCAACAATACCAATATCCATCAATCTCAGTTCAATAAAATATAAGATCGGACTGGCTTCATTGTTCAATACTTTTTGCCGGGCATTTTTAATACGTTGCTCAATATCTTCCCAGGCAGCATCCAATGCTTTGGTCTTTATATCCCAACCGGTACTCAACTCGGTTGAATAGTTACCTGAACTGTCAACTACATACACGACTTCCTTGGTTAGTTTATTGAGTGCGCCATCATCCTGGGGAATTTCTTCTTTTTTCATTTGAGAAAATTATTAACTGTTAGCTAATGGCATTTTTTATCAACAAACCGTAAGCAAACTATACATGTAAGAGAAACGGCCACTTTCAGGAACCAGCAGAAATATTTTGTCGCCCACTTTAAGTTTTCCGCTGTGAAATAATTCATCAACCATAAAATAAACAGAAGCGGCTCCTACATTACCTACCTGGCTTAAGTTCACAAACCATTTATCATACATGATACCATTTCCGTTTGCGATCAATTGCTGGTAAATTTTATCCTTAAAAAATTCACTGGACATATGTGGCAGAAAATAATCAATCTCTTCTGATTTAACGCCATGCTTTTCCAACGAAGCCTTTACACCATATCCGCCATACAGCACTATATTTTTGCTGAGTAATTTTACGTCCTGTTTGATGCTGAGTAAAGATTGCGACATCATCTCCTGGTTAGAATAATCCAGATAACTTTTTAATGTACCATCTTTTAGTTTTTCGCTTCCCTGGTACATACAGGGTTCCAGTTTATTGGCGTAAGAAAAACCTTCCATCCATTCTACTCGAAGGCTCAGGCTATTTTCATTTTTTTTATTTGATAGCAAAAATGCAGCAGCCCCATCAGATAACATCCATCTTAAAAACTCTTTTTCAAAACCGATATATGGATCGTCAACCAGTTCTTTTAATCTTTTGGCTTCATCTTCAAAATTGGCTGAAAGCAATGAAACAGAAAAACGCTCGGAGCCGGTAGCCACAGCTTGCTGCACATCTCCTGTTTTAGTGGCCAGATAAGCATATTTAAATGCATGCATGCCGGCACAACATACACCCGAAGGAGAAACTACTTCAATAGAATTTGTTTCGGGTAAACAACCATGAACCATAACACCATGTGAAGGCATTAATTGATCGGGGGTAGAAGTTCCGCAGCTTAACAGTTTTATTGATTTAATGGCAGCAGGATCATTTTTAAAAAGGGCATTTACTGCCAATGCCGTCATCTGGGCATTGGTATGTGTAGAAACTCCATTTTTTGTAAGTGCATAAAACCTGCGCTTTATACCATTATTCCTCAGCACAATTGCTTTTGACCTGGAAGGGGAATTATTAATAATTCCCAGGTAGTCTTCCATTTCATCATTAGAAACCGGATCGTTGGGAAAAAAGGAAGAAGTATTTGTTATATAAACCTCGTTTAATGACATCTGTATTTTTGATTAATTAATACCTGAATATTGTTTTTTCTGTTTTTTAATACGGCCTGATAAAAATGGTTTGAAGAAAATAGCATCAACTGTCAGTATTATCGGGGCGGCTATAAACAGTGCAATTAAAAGATAATATTTGAATGCAACAAGCCACGCTGTTCTTTTTTTCTTTTTTACGATAATGGTTGCCCATATCGCAAACAACTTTCTTGCCTTTGATTCGATAAACATTAAATTATATTTTACTTCAATTGCTTTTTGCTGAATCAGTTCATCCTGCAACCCCTCCCATTTTCCTGAGGCAAGATATTTTTGAACAGTTACTCCATAAATGGAGGTGTTTTTAATATCAGCATCTGCCACGCCGGGTTTTGGAAAGATATTCAGCCAACGATCTTTTTTACCCTTGAACATCCAGTAAAAAATTGTTACAAAGCTGATGAAGTTATGATGTTTATCTACCAGTGCTATACTGCCAACCAGCCTGGCACCTGATTCTTTCAGCGTTTTTTTAATGCGTTCCATAGCGCTGATCCACATATTCCTTGCACCCGTAATGGTAATAACCGGTGTATCTTTTAATACTTCTTTTACAGAAGGGTGAAGTAATATAGAATTGGAAGGAATGCTGGGAGAAAGAAACCAGGCCTGGTAACCAAAAACAATCAGATCGTACTTGCTTTCTTTTAATTGAAAGTTCTGCAATGCCGTAGGTAGACCTAAGACGCAATCGGGCATTACAGCAAAAAAACTTTTACCGGTCCATGGGAAAGGATAATCAGTTGCAACTTTTACCCGAACTTTTTCAACTGCATTACCTGCAGCTATCAACGGTGCAGCAAAAGAATTAAGAATATCTTCCAACTGTCCTGATTGTGTATAATAAATGACCAGAATTTTTTTACCCATCAATGTAAAGTTAAGGCTAGAGCGGTTTTAAAACCTTTGATTTTTTACTGTATTGAATAATGGCTTGTTGTACAGCCTGTGGCAGCGTTTTATAATTAGCACGAATGAGTAAACAGTCTTTCTCAAGTTCATTACGGTAGTTAACCATTTTAGGGGTATGTTCCTGAATGATCAGTCTGAGAAAATAGAACTCGGTATTGCCATTATCTTTTTTAATCGAAGCTTCCAATTTTAAACGCCCGGCTTTAAAAAGGTTCAATTTTTCCTTGGCTTTTGTAACTAATCCAGCTTTTTTCATCAGCAAAGCTCCCTCATATGCTTCTTTTTCAGTAATTGTGGTTGCTTTTAAAATATTTAACTGTGTATTAATTACTTCAATATTATTTGATTCCATGGCATAATAAAAAGCCGATTTATCAAATCCTGTTTTTTGAGAATTGCCATGAACTGTTATTGCACAAAATAAAAATAACAGGTTAATAAACATCTTAATATTCTTCATACCTCTGTAAAAAGACAAAGATAAAGATTTATGCATGCTTTCGGTAAAGGAAATGAAGCGAAACTTCTGTTTTAAAATTACAGGATTGGTCTTATGGTCTACTTTCGGGATATTTCAAAAAAGTATAGTTCCGAAGTAGTTTTACCTTTTTGGATATACAAATAAAATATATCTATTAAGTTTCGATTTATTGAACAATAAAAAACTATATTAAAACGATTTATACAAACGAATAAATCAAGTGCTATAATTGATGAATATTAAACTAAATAAAAATACTTGACAGGAAAAACTATATTTCATCTACAGTTTTAAAGTTTTTATTGTTAGGCACGAATGAGATAAAGGGTCCTGCTTTTAGCAGGATCTTTTTCTGTTTTATAGAAGCACTATTGCTGCAGCAAACTGACAAAGCAGACCAACCAGTAGCCCCATGTAAATTTCTTTTTGTGTATGATCGCTGATCATTAACCGGGAACTGCAGACCAACCCCGTTATAAGTAAAGCAATACATAAAGGCCATGTCATTAACATGCTGTTACTGTTCATAATTATTAAAAAGATGCCAAGCATACCACCACAGCCAATGGCGTGCATACTTATTTTATAATAGATATTAGCAATCATGGCAACTGCTGTAGTAAGAAAAACACCGGTCATGAATGAAGCTAATTCAGGAGCAAGTTGCGGCTCAAACTTAAAAAATATTCTGGCTGCCCAAAAATAAAAGATCATGCTTGAGAGATAAGGCCCGATCCTGTCTTGCTGAGTATATAAAAAAACTGATTTAATAAAACCCAGTCCCTTCATCAATAAAATAGATATTACCGGAAAAAAGATGGTGTTTAATACAGTTGTTCTGAGCAATATAGATTTTGTGTAATTACTAAAGCCCGAAAAATAAGAAGGGTGGTAATATACTAAAAAGGCGACCACATAAAATGGAATAAATAAAGGATGAAAGACAATGGAAAACAAATGTGCTAATACCCGTATAAAAATATTTTGCTCTTTTTTATGATCTGTTTGTTGATTGGTATTTATTGTTTCTGTCATAATACTTTCCTTAAGCGGGCAACTGAAATATTCAATTGCTCCCTATATTTGGCAACAGTGCGCCGTGCAATATTATATCCCTTTTCCTGCAGCATCTCTGTTAGTTTTTCATCGCTGTAAGGGTGTTTTTTATTTTCGGCTTCAATAATATTACTTAAAATCTTTTTAACTTCCCGTGTACTTACTTCTTCACCACTGTCTGTTTGCAAACTTTCGCTGAAGAAAAATTTAAGCCGGTATGTGCCAAATTCTGTTTGTACAAATTTACTGTTGGCTACACGGCTTACTGTCGATATATCCAGGTTGGTGGCCTCAGCGATATATTTTAAGATCATAGGTCGCAGATCTGTTTCATCACCCGAGATAAAAAATTCATGTTGGTAATTCATGATAGCTTCCATAGTATTAAGCAGTGTGTTTTGCCGCTGCTTAATCGCATCAATAAACCATTTAGCTGAATCAATTTTTTGCTTGATAAAAATAACAGCTTCTTTTTGACGCTTATCTTTTTTACTGCCCCGGTCATATTCCTTCAGCATATCCCTGTATCCCTCACTGATCCTGAGGTCGGGTGCATTTTTATTATTTAAAGTTAATTCCAGTTTTCCGGCATTGTTGTAAATAAAAAAGTCGGGAACCACATAGGTCTCTCCTTTATTGGATTCGCTAACAGATCCGGCTGGTTTAGGGTTTAACTTAATGATCTGGTTAATTACTTCTCGTAATTGATCATCTGAAAGGTCCAATCCCCGTTGAATTTTTTCATAATGTTTTTTTGTAAACTCATCAAAATATTTTTCCAGCACTTTAATGGCCATTTGTACCTGGTTGCCTTCAGGAGATTTTCTCTCCAGCTGTAATAATAAACATTCCTGTAAGTCCCTTGCAGCAATACCAGGCGGATCAAACTGCTGTATCTGTAAAACCAGCTCAGCAATTTCTTCTTCCGTTGTTTCAATATTTTGCCTGAAAGCCAGGTCATCAACAATGGCCGAAAACTCTCTTCTTAAATAACCGTCATCATCCAGGTTTCCCAATATTTGTTCGGCAACTCTTTTCTGATGATCGCTTAAGGTTAGCATGCCCAGTTGTTCCAGCATCAGTTCATTAAAACCCCTTTCAACCTTAATAGGAATCACCCTGTTTTCATCAATTTCAGGATAGTTATTGTCTTTCAGTTTATAGTCGCCTACTTCATCGTCGCCATCTTTTACATACTCACTAATATCAATATTATCATATTCATCAATACCGCCATCCATTTCTTTTTCGTCGGTTTCCGAGTCGGCAAATTCGTCCTTTACCTCATCGTACTCCGTTTCATGCCCATCTTCTGCCTCTTCCAGAGCCGGGTTTTCTTCTATTTCTTCTTTAATACGTTCTTCCAAAAGAGCAGTAGGCACCTGCAGCAGTTTCATTAACTGAATTTGCTGGGGCGATAATTTTTGTAATTGCTTTTGATATAATCCCTGACTTATAGCCATATGCTGATATCGATAATTATTAGGGCGGTTAGAATTTATTTAATCCTTGTTTTGTATAACAACGTAAATTTACACACATACAGCATTGTAAAATGATAATAAAGGGTAAAAATATTTTTTTTTGCATGATTTTTGTGGCAAAGGGAGTTTTTTGTCAGAATATTACTGAAAAATCAGCCCCTATTAAATATTTTTATACTGTAAAACCCACCTCAAGCAGTCAAAAGAATCTTAATATTTATAAATACTTTCATCAAATAAATAATAAAATACCTGCACAGGGGGTAAATAATAACTATGGCATCTCTTTTAACCATCCTGTAATAACATTAATAAGTGCTGATCATTATACCCGGAATTTTGGATTTTTTTGTAAGAAAGAATTACAGTTTGAAAAAGCAACTAAAATTCCTTTTAAATTCAGGTTAGGCAGTGTACAGTATTGTGACTGGATGGAAGGAAAAAGAAATGCAGGGATATTGCCCGGGAATTAAAAAAAGCAACAATTCATTATTGCTGCTTACTTAACTTCTTATAAGGCTTAATTAAATACTTACTTTTTGCTCACTCAACACTTTCTTAATCACACTAACCATTTGCTCTCCTTTAGTTTTTAATTGCTCATCACTCCACAATAAACCAATAGCAGTAGAAACACAACGGCTCATAACGGCATCACTTGCAGTAAAATCCTTAGTAGCATGATGTATTACTGAAGCTTTTAAATCAGGGTGCAGGGCATTTAGTGTTTTTGAATTTTTAAGATGATCCCATTTACTTATATAATGCCAGTTATTAACGAACCAGTAAAAATTACCGGCTAATGTATTCTGTGCTTTCATTTCAGCAATAACAGCCCTTGTTGCTTCTTCGGTAGGTAAAAACCAGCTTAAAAATGTACAGCTGTCCCCCGCTTCATCTGGAATTCTCCTGAAAGAGATTTCCGGTATTGTTGAAAGCATGCTTTTTAATGCAGCATGATTTTTTTTCTGAATAGATAAAAAGGTATCCAGTTTTTTTATTTGTGCCAAACCAACTGCAGCATGCAATTCACTAATCCTGAAATTATATCCGATAAAAGGATGAAGATCGGCACCCCTGTCAACTCCTTTATGGTCGTGCCCGTGATCTGTGTATCCATCACTTGATATATAAACATCTTCCCGGTTTGTCATAACTACACCGCCTTCGGCACAGGTAATTGTTTTTACAAAATCAAAACTGAATGTTCCTGCATCACCAATAGTACCTAATTTTTTTCCTTTGTAAGTTCCGCCTATACTCTGGCAGGCATCTTCCAGTAAAACTAAATTATGCTCCCTGCAAATAGCCTGTAAGGCATCCATATCAGCCATGCTGCCACACATATGCACAGGCATTATGCATTTTGTTTTTGAAGTGATGGCATTGCGTACTGCATCGGGATCTAATGTTAAGGTATCATCCACATCAACAAAAACCGGTACTGCACCAACGCTTAAAACAGCCTCAAAACTGGCAACAAAAGTAAAAGAGGGTAATATCACTTCATCACCGTAACCAATGCCTAAAGCACATATGGCTGTTGTTAAAGCAGCAGTGCCACTGCTTACCAATTGAGCATGTTTGCTGCCAAAAGTTTTACAAATGGCTTCTTCCAGTTCTTTAGCTTTCCAAATTCCTTTACGGGGTCCATCAAATCCATAACGCATTAAAATTCCTGTTCCCATAACGTCGTTAACTTCTTTTATTTCCTCTTTTCCAAAAAATTCAAAACCAGGCATAAAATATAATTAAGAATTAAAAAATGATAATTTTTGATTTACAAAGGTAGAGAAAATGGTGATGGTTTTGTAACTGAAATCAACTCTAAAATCATTTTAGCCAACCCATTTCAGGGGTCTTGGCTAGCTCCTTAAAATAATTCAATCGCAAACTGTCACTCCAGCCATTGGGATTCTTTTCAAAAGTTTTACTGCTGAAAAAGATCATACCCTGAATATTCGGTGTATTTCGCAAAGCTTCTATTTGCCGGGGTAACTGGGTAATATCTTTCCAGGCAATATTGCTGTTTGCCCGGTAAATGCCCAGGCCGATATAACAGTTTCTGCCATATGTATGTTTGCTCCACCAGTCCAGTAAAATTTCGTAAGGGGCAATTTTGTGTCCAAATTCCCAATACAATTGCGGGGCAACATAATCTATCCAGCCTTTTCTTAGCCACAATAAAATATTTGCATACAGGTCATCATAATTAGTTTGTGCCCCATTTGTTTTACTGCCATTAACGGGGTCTTTGCTTTCGTTACGCCAAACACCAAAAGGGCTTATCCCAAACTGGCATTTTGGATTTTCTTTTTTTATGGCAACACTTAACATGCTGATTACAGAATCCACATTACTTCTGCGCCAGTCATCTTTGCTCATACCATTGCCGTATAGCTGGTAATTGGCATAGTCCGGAAATTCTTTTCCGGGAATACGGTATGGATAAAAATAATCATCAAAATGTATGGCATCAACAGGATATCTGCTCACTATATCTTTTACCACGTTGGTTAAATATTGCTGCACTTCTTTATTGCCCGGATCAAAATATCTTTTATCGCCGTAAGTTAAAAACCATTCGGGATGAATTTTTGTGATATGATTTTCGGCAATGGAAGATTTTGCAATATTAAAAACAGCACGATAAGGATTCATCCAGGCATGAAACTCCATTCCATGTTTGTGTGTTTCAGCAATCATAAATTCCAGCGGATCATAATAAGGTAATGGTGGTTGTCCCTGCTTTCCGGTCAAAAACTCACTCCAAGGTTCGTATTGCGAAGGATAAAAAGCATCAGTTGCCGGACGAACCTGCACAATCATAGCATTCATGCCATTACGCTGGTGTATATCAAGCAGCTTAATAAATTCAACCTTTTGAGAATCGGAATTAAAATTTCCTTTTGATGGCCAGTCAATATTATCAACTGTTGCAACCCATACTCCACGAAACTCAGGCCTTGTTTGTGCAAATGAATGAACAGATAACAGGCAACTGACAAAAAAAGAAAAAGAAAGAAAGGAAAATTTCATGGATAATATTTAATTAGTGGATTCACGGATTTTATCTAACAATGCATTTAAGTTTTTTGCGTCTGCCTGAGTAAGGTTACCAAAAATAGCATCCATTTCATTTTCATGTTTGTCTATTTTCTCCAGCAATTTCATTCCTTTTGTACTTATGCTTACATCAACCAGACGCTTATCATTTTTACAAACATTTTTTTTTGCAAGACCTTTTAAAACCAGCCGGTCTACAATGCGGCTGGTATCGCTCATTTTATCCAGCATACGTTCCCTGATCTGCAAAGTGGAGATAGGTTTTGCTGCTCCCCTTAAAATGCGGAGTATATTATATTGTTGCCCGGTAATATCTTCATTATCAAAAAATTTTTTCATTTTTTCATTCAACCAGTTATAGGTATAAATAAGATTGATGATACCTTTTTGATGATCATTACGAAAGGATTGCTGCCTGATATCTTTTTCTAAACTCATAAATTCATTAGTAAAGAACAAATGATTAACCTGGCAGTATTCTATTTTTCATCTCTCCAGGTTTGCCAAACTCGTTCATATATATTTTTACTAAAATAATAAAATAACTTACCAGTAAAGGGCTAAATATCAATCCCATAAAACCAAAAAACTGTAATCCAACTATTACACCGCAGACTGTTACCATAGGATGAACATTGCCAATCTTTTTTAATAAACCCAACCGGGTTATACAATCTACATTACCGGGGGAATAAAGGTAAATAACCCAGTGGCGCCCAAAAAATCATTGTGCCAACCAGCGGAAAAAAAGCTAAAACGCCTGTTACAAATCCCCACATACCCCAATCCTTAATGATAAAATCAAATATCCAATTGCCGCAAATATACCCTATACCAGGCAAATAATAGGAAAACCTAAAGCGTTGGCTTTAACATTTTCAGATCTTAAAGGAATGATCTTGTTTAAATATTTTTCAATGGCTGTACCGTTGATCAGTAAATAATACAGCAGAAAAAACAACATGCGGAGATTAGCTAATAAATTAGCTGTACTGTTGAACAATCCCGGAATATAAGATGAAATTTTTGCTGTTACTGTTTTAGTGCTTTCGTCTGTAAATATCTGTAAACCCTGTACAGCCTGCCGCCGATTATTTAATAAAGAATTGATTTTTGGTGATACCAGGATGATAGAAAGATAAACCGGAACAACAATGATTATAACCGAACCTAAAATAAATAGTAAAGCAGTAAATCCTTTATTCCGGTTTTTTTTGCTGGGTTAAACTTTTATACCATTTACGGGTAAGTATATAAATAGCTATTGCGCCTAACAGGCCCGGTAAAAAAACATATAACTGCTTTAATAATGAAGCGGCAAGCAGGATTATCAGTAACAGCAGTATTATTTGTATAAGCCGGTGGTTAAATGTTAAAGGCATAATGCGAAAGTACAAATTTATTGCTTTTGGAAGGCCCCTGCCAACAGGTAGAGATTTTTAATCAGGGGCTTTAATCTTTCCAGACTGAAGTGCCTTCACTGCAATTGGCACATATATCAATATTTTTCCTGCTTTTAAAAAGTTCGTTGCGGAACTGTTTATAATTTTCATTATGCCATATTTCCTTAAACGACTGGTTTTTTAAATTACCAAGTTGATGGGTAGCGTCTTTGTCAAAGCAACAGGGCACTACCAGGCCATCCCAGGTAATAACATTCGCATGCTGAAGTTTCCAACAATGGTTGGCTAATTTATTTTTAGCCGTATAAGAGCCATCTTCGTTTTTTTTATACCGGCTGTATTTATCAATAGTTGGTATCAGGTTGTTGGGGTCTGTTTCAAATTGGTAAACCTGGGCTGTTTTAAAACGAACTTCATCAACGCCAACTTCTTTGGCGAGGCGTTTAATATCTTCAATCTGATGTTCATTTGGTTTAACCACTAAAAACTGAAAGAACACAAAAGGCGTTTTACTTTTTAATTCTTTTTTCCATTTCATAATGTTCTTTGCTCCTTCCAGTACTTTATCAATATTACCACCAACACGGTATTGCTGGTAAACATCCTGTGTAGTTCCGTCAATTGAAATAATTAAACGGTCCAATCCGCTTTGAACTGTTTGCCTGGCCACTTCATCAGTTAAATAATGGGCATTGGTTGATGTGGCAGTATATATTTTTTTATCGCAGGCATATTTTACCATTTCCAAAAAATCCGGGTTCAGGTAAGGCTCCCCCTGAAAATAAAAAATGAGATACAGTAATTCTTTATGAATATCATCAATAGTTCTTTTAAAAAAATCATTTTGCAGCATACCGGTAGAACGGGTAAATTGTCTTAAACCACTTGGGCATTCAGGGCAACGCAGGTTGCAGCTGGTAGTTGGTTCAAATGAAACAGAAACCGGGTAACCCCATTGTACAGGTTTGTTTAACAGACGGCTGATATAAAAGCTGCTCAGTACTTTGGCACCATTAACGAACCGCCGAAAAGTAAGTTTGCTTAATAAGTTTTTGCTATCGTTCCAATTGAATTGAGGCATAGGCAAAGGTAAGCCGATTGGGAGTTATTTGCTGAGTGCTTTGTCTTTATTGTTTACTTTTTTGCCATAAAATGGTTGCTATAAAAAAACTGTACCAATCTACCGGTTAAAAGGGAAAAGTATCAATAATATGATTATCAGTTATTGTAAGAAGTCTGCGTTGTTGATCCTTCATCTTTATTATTTTCAATATCCTCCGGTTTAATTTTTGTTTTTGTAAAGCTGAGTGTATTTTTGGCAAACTTGTCGTAATTGTGAAAGAGGACATTCAGTGTAATAAAGTTCATTACATAAGACCTTGTTTCGGCAGGCAAATATTTTTTTATATCCCAGAAATTGGGATTGGCTTTACCGGTTCTTTTCATCGCTTCCCAAACATTACCCACACCACAGTTGTAACTGGCAACTATCAGCAACAGGTTATTATTTAAATTCCTGCTTCGGTCTTTTAAATAACGGGCAGCGGCATAAGTTGATTTATTAAAATTCTTTCTGTCATCTTTAGCCATTATGGTTTTAACCTTTCCTTTTTTTGCAATTAATTTTTTTTGTTGTTTCTTTTTTTCTGCAGCGCTTTGTTGCGGAACATACCTTAAACCATACTCCCTGGCTACATCATCCATTATCTGCCAATAACCAACTGCTCCAGCATTGGATACAGCATTGCCATTAAATGCACTTTCAAGTGCAAGTAAAACTTTTAATTCGTGGGGTAAATTATATTTTTTTAAAACCACACTTACTTTCGGAAAATATTTTTTACTCCTGTTATAGGTCCGAATAACATAAGCTCTTCTGTTTGCAGAAAATTTTTTAATATATTCCAGGGATTCTTCTTCATTACCTGACAAAACTGCCGGGAAGACAACATTGGCTTTCAGCGTAATGAAATCCGATTTCTCTTTTTTATATAATGCGGCTAAAATTAATTTACCAGTAGTATCAACATGGGGGTTTCCCTTAGCAAAATTACCAACTGCAAAAGAAAAAAAAAGTATCCAAACTGATTTGGATACCTTAAAATGCCAATAACTTTTTTTGCTCATGCTTAATTGATTTTCATTGGGGGGTACAGAATAAAATACGGGCAGTTTTATAAACGGCACCATAATGTTATTATTGCCCCTTTCACAAAAATTTATGAACTTTAGCACTAATAATTATCACTTCTGCCGGCAATTTAAATTATTATATATGCGTGCTTTATTTGTTTTTTTAATGCTGAATTGTGTAAAGCTTTCGGCACAAGTACCTGCTGACTATTGTAAGCAGGTAAATGAAATTGCTTTAGCAGAACAGTTGGCACATCAAAGAATAATGGCCGGGGGCAATAATATTACAGGTACAACGGCAGCCGGAAATAATATTGATGTTAAATATTACCGTTGCGAATGGGAGGTAAATCCGGCAATAAGATATATTTCCGGTAAGGTTACTGTTTATTTTATTATTACAACGGCCAGTAATAATATTCAGCTTGACCTAATGAATCCATTGATAGTAGACAGTGTTAAACAACGAAATAATATTCTTGTAAAACAGCATATCAATAATGTGCTTACAGTTAATTTTCTAACAACAATTAATGCCGGCGTATTGGATTCAATAACTGTTTTTTACCAGGGAGTACCACCCAATACAGGCTTTGGTTCGTTTGTACAAGATCAGCATGCGGGTACACCAGTAATGTGGAGCCTTAGTGAACCTTATGGCAGCCGGGATTGGTGGCCATGCAAAAACGGGTTGGATGATAAAGCAGATTCGATTGATATTTTTGTTACAGCACCGGCACAATACAAAGCTGCTGCAAATGGTTTATTGCAAAGCGAAACACTTATTGCCGGCAATACAAAAAAAATTACCTGGTGGAAACACCGTTATCCCATCGCTTCCTATTTAATGTGTTTTGCAGTTACCAATTATTCGGTTTTTAATAACAGCGTTTTATTGGGAACCACATCTTTGCCCATGCAAACATATTGCTATCCCGAAAGCCTTGCAGCTTTTCAAAACGGTACACAAAATGTTCTGGATGCTCTTCAGTTGTACCATAACAATTTTGGTGATTATCCATTTATAAAAGAAAAATACGGACACGTTCAGTTTGGATGGGGCGGCGGAATGGAACACCAGACTGCAACTTTTGTAGTTTCGATAAATGAAGGGCTGATAGCACATGAGCTGGCGCACCAGTGGTTTGGCGATAAGATAACCTGCGCAAGCTGGGAAGACATCTGGCTTAACGAAGGCTTCGCTACATACCTTGCCGCCATTTATATGGAGAATAAATATCCGGCCAATACTATCAACAATAGAAAAAATATTATCAATAACATTACTTCCGCACCAGGCGGTTCGGTTTGGGTTGATGATACAACCAGTGTTGGAAGAATTTTTAATGGCAGGCTGAGTTATAATAAAGGATCTTACCTATTGTATATGTTGCGATGGAAATTGGGCGACGCTGTTTTTTTAAATGCTCTCCGCCAATACCAGAAAGATACTAAACTAGCTTATGGTTTTGCCAACACAGATGATTTAAAACGAAACCTGGAACAGGTGAGCGGACAAGATCTTACGGAATTTTTTAAAGACTGGTTTAAAGGGCAGGGTTATCCAACATATAATGTGCAATGGAGCCAGATAGGAAGTAATTATGTAAAAATAAAAATGAACCAAACCACATCACATAGTTCGGTTAATTTTTTTGAACTGCCCGTTGCCCTTAAATTTAAAAATGCAACACAGGAAAAAACTATTATTGTTGATAATAAAACCAACGGCGAAATATTCATCCACAATATTGGTTTTATTGCTGATACTGTTTTGATAGATCCGGAGTATTGGCTGGTTACAAAGAATAATACAACAGCCAAAGTGCCCGATGTTGCAGCGGGACAAAATATAGTTCAGGTTTTCCCTAATCCAATACAAGACAGGTTTTATATCTACATCCGCAATATGCAATCAACAACTGCAAATATCAATTTGTATAATGCTGCAGGGCAACTGGTCTATTCAAAAAACATTACCCTGTTAAACGGGTCCGAATATATTGAAATGCCTTCACAGCAACTGCCTGCTGGAGCATATTTTATACGCATCAATGCAGCTGATGGTTTTAAGTTTGTAAAAAAACTGATCAGGTAAAGATCATTTATGAAAACTTTATCAAAATCATAAAAGCAATTATGGCAAATTTGTGAATTACCGGCAAATCTAAAACTGCGGCACCCAACCATTGGCAAAAAGAAGAAAAAGTATTTTCAGATCAATTTTAATTCCGGTTATATTGCTGGGCATTATTGCGTCGGCTGTTTATTATATAACGGGATACTTAAGCCGCCCCAAATTTGTACGTTACCCTGCATTTGGGATTGATTTACCGGTCAACTATGCTATACATGGTATTGATGTGAGTCGCTACCAGGATAATATTGACTGGAAAGCAGTCAAAGCTATGCAGGATAAACAGGTAAAGATCGGTTTCGCCTTTATTAAAGCAACCGAAGGCCTTGGCCGGGTTGATAATAGCTTTAGGCAAAACTGGTTTAATGCAAAACAATCATTGGTGCCCAGGGGTGCTTATCATTTTTTTATATCAAGTAAAAGCGGGAAAGCACAGGCAGAAAATTTTATTGAAACGGTATCATTAACGAAAGGGGATCTACCACCGGTGCTGGATATTGAATCAGCAAACGGAGCTTCTGTAACCGACATACAACAAAGGGTAAAAGACTGGTTGATGATGATTGAAAAGCATTATAAAATAAAACCGATCATCTACACCAATATAGGTTTTTACGAAATTTTTTTAGATGGAGCATTTGATGAATATCCCTTGTGGGTTGCACATTACCTGGTAAAAGATAAACCAAGAATAAACCGCAACTGGGCCTTTTGGCAACATAATGAAAAGGGTCATGTAAATGGCATAGATACCTTTGTTGATTTTAATGTATTTAACGGCGATAGTACAGCTTTTAAAAAGCTCCAGATAAAATAATGATCCACCATTTGTTTTTATTAATTTTATAAAACCTCATAACCCCCCTTTAGGGGATGGGGGAATTATGGGAATGGAAGATGAAACAAGGGATTTCCTGATAAGGATCATGCAAACTGTCTCTATTGTATTGTTATGGATGATGATAAATGTTTTCATCGGCATTTATAAAAACTATGCATTTTTTGAAGATCAACCGGACTGGACAAATTATGTTTATTATGTTTTCTTATTGATCAGTTTTATATTGCTCATCATTCATCTGAAAAGAAAATGGAAATTATAATTAACTGCTGTGGTCTGCAACAATAACCCATTTGTTTTTTATTTTTTTAAACAACAATGTAAAATGCCCGCCAATATCACCAATACTACGGGTTAAATGCCATTTACCTACCACAAAAAAATACATAACCGATAATTTTTTTACTTCCAGAATATCAAATCGCAGTTTGCCCATTGCTGCCGTATCGGGATAACCTTTTTTATAATTATTGAGCGTATTTTGCCAGCCGTAGGTAACACCGCTTTTGCCAATAAACATTAAAGAATCACTTTGCCAGTAAGCCCCCATAAATCGGTTTATATCCCCTGTATTCCAGTCCTGTCGCTGTTCTTCAAGTGCAACCCGTATGATCAATTCATCTTTTGATTGAGCAGGCACAGCACTTATAAACGTATACGAGAGTGCCAGGAAATAAATTATCTTTTTCATCAGTTAAGATTTTAGTCTAAGTTAATGAATTATGTAGAACTCTTTCTTAAGGGAAGGGGCTAGTGCTGATGATGTTGGGAAGAACATTTACTGCGATGACATATCCGGTAATTATTATAATGAGCAGTAATTATTAAAATAACAGCAATTGTTAACAGGGCATATTCTGCAGCCGGAAAAAATTGTTTTAAAACCAGGAAAATGAAACCCACACTGAAAAGAATTATAGGCGTATAAGACCGGTGGTGCTTTACAAAACCATGAAACAAAGAATACGACCCAACGGCAAATGCCAATGCAATCATACCCCATTCAAAAAATAAATTATGAATGATATTGATGCCGAAAATGGGCAGGGTTGTCAGTATTACCGGTAAAACAGCACAGTGAATGGCACAGGCAACAGATGTTGCTATCCCCATTGCATCCCAGTTTAATTTAATATTCATGATCTGATAATTGACAAAGGTAGTAAATTTGCAATAATGTTGCAAATATTACACCACAAAATGAATTACTATTTGAAAGGGTTGTAAATTTGTACAAATGATTTGATATGAGCAGGAAGATATTGTTGTATGGAGGTTTCTTTGTTGTGTTAATTGCAGCTTTTTTATTTCTTGTTTTTAAAGATGAAGATCTGTCCAGATCACTTTTACCGGTTATTAATGCAGATGTAGAAAATTTTTCATTTACCAACCAGGATGGAAACCCGGTTACCGAAAAAACAGTAGATGGGAAAGTATATGTTGCTGAATATTTTTTTACCACCTGCAAAGGCATTTGCCCGAAAATGAATGCCAATATGCGGAGGGTGTTTGATAAATATAAAGACGACCCCAACTTTTTGATCATATCTCATACCTGCATGCCGGAAACAGATTCGATACCGTTATTGAAAGCTTATGAAGAAAGAATGATCAATGGGAAACTGATAAAGAATGAAGATGGATCATACAAAATAGCATACGATACAACAACTCAAAATCCAAAACCTAAAACCCAAAACCCAAATTGGAATTTTGTTACCGGTGATAAAGCGTTACTTTATAAAATGGCCAGGCAGAGTTACCGTATTGATAATAATAAACCCGATTCAATGCAAACCATGGCCGATCAGTTCATTCATACTCAGTTTTTTGCCCTGGTAGATAACCAGCGCAGGGTAAGGGGAATTTATGACGGGTTGAAAGACGAAGAAATGCAGAAACTTTTTAAAGACATTAAAGGATTGCTGAAGGAAAAAATAGTTCCCAAAAGATTTATGAACGGGTTCAGCAATAACCCAAATTAAAATTTATATGGATCAGCTTTTAGACATATTAAAGAAGAACCAGCTTAGTGTAACTGATGGCCGAAAAAAAATATTAAAACTGTTTTTAAAAAGCCCGGGTGCACTGGCACATGCTGATATTGAAAAAAGCACTGACATTGTTTTTGACAGGGTTACCGTTTACAGAACCCTGCAGACTTTTGTTGAGAAAGGGATCATTCATAATATTCCAACTGCCGACAATTCAATATTATATGCATTGTGTAAAGATAATTGCGAAGCTGGCCATCACCACGATAACCATGTTCATTTTATTTGTGATGTATGTGATAAAACGATCTGTTTGGATAATGTTTCTATTCCGGAAGTAAAACTACCGAAAGGATTTAGGCAAAAACAAACCGATGTAGTGATCAGTGGTATTTGTAATGAGTGTAAATAACATTAATTCATCTCACCTTTCACAAACTTCATCAATACTTTTATTTTATCGGGGCTAAAATCAAATTTTAATCCTGCGGTTTCAAACAGTTGTGGTAATGTTTTTGTGCCACCGAGTGCAAGAGCCTTGCAATAATTGTCTATTGCCTGCTGTTTATTTTCTTTATACTGCATCCACATACCAATGGCACCCAATTGAGCAATACCATATTCAATATAATAAAAAGGCACTTCAAATAAATGTAATTGGCGTTGCCATCCATTGCTGCGGTATCTCTCCAGTCCACTGTAATCAATCATATCATCCTGGAATTCTTTCAATATCTCGTTCCATGTGGCTGTACGTTCCTCATGCGTATGAACAGGATGTTCATAGATCCAGTGCTGAAATTTATCAATAATGGCAATCCAGGGAAATATTGTGATCACTCTTTCCAACTGGTGCTCTTTAGCTCTTTGCAGATCTTCTTTGTTTGAAAAAAAAGTTTCCCATTCATCCATGCTCATCAGTTCCATCGCCATGCTGGCAACTTCTGCAATCTCCATAGGATATTCTTTAAAACCGCTTAGCTCTAAAGGATGTGCCAGAAATGAATGTATAGCATGTCCACCCTCATGCAACATGGTAGTTACATCATGCATTTGCCCGGCGGCATTCATAAAAATAAATGGGGCACCACTTTCTGCCAGCGGACAATTATATCCGCCCGGAGCCTTGCCCTTGCGGCTTTCCAGATCCAGGTGTTTAAGCTCCTGCATTTTTTTAAGGCACTCGCCAAAAAATGGCCGTAACTTACTGAAACAGGCAATTGATTTTTCAATAAGCTCTTCACTGGTTTTAAAAGGGATTAAAGGTTTTATACCTGCGGGCTCAGCTTCAATATCCCAGGGGCGCAAAGTGTCAAGCCCAAGTTTTTCTTTTTTATTTTGGTAGATGATATTCACCAGCGGCAACACATGTTGCTTTACTGCATCATGAAATTGAAAACAATCTTCTTTAGTATAATCAAAACGGCCCAGTTCTTTAAAACGATAATCACGGTAATTGCTAAAATCTGCATTGATTGCTTCCTGGTTTCTTTTTTCTATAAGATTATCAAAAAGCTTATTCATCGCTTCTTTATCAACCAATCTTCTTTCATTTATTTTGCGGTAAACATCTTCCCTTAATTTCCTGTCGGGATTTTCTAAAAACTTGGCAGCCTGTTGTAAAGTATATTCCTGGTCATTTAC
>JAYVEQ010000068.1:0-23672 GCA_043748745.1 Chitinophagaceae bacterium
GCCCGAATAGCCCCAACTTCGCATAACATGGTATTGACAAAATTGCTATTCTCTGATAACAAAAAGATTCATTAAATTTAACCGCAACTTCGTCAATACTTGATACGTTATGCGTCATGCTTGGGGACACTGCTAACTTGAAACTGACTGCAAGAAATTAACTTTGACAAACAACAATAAAGTAATACGACAATAAAAATGACTGCATGAAAAATATTGAAGGAAGATTAGCTGAACTGGGAATTACAATTCCAGACATACAACCACCACTTGCGAATTATGTTCCTGCAAAGAGAAGTGGAAATTTAGTTTTTACTGCTGGACAAGTATGTTCACTTGGCAACAAAGTCATAAAAGGAAAACTTGGTAGAGAGATTGACATTGCAACTGGTAAAGAGGCGACACGCATTTGCGTAATTAATTGTTTAGCAGCAATCAAACAACTTTTAGGTTCTTTGGATAATGTGAAAGAAGTTATTGCGGTTCATGGACTCATTAACAGTGTTCCAGAGTTCACAGGACAAGCGGAAGTAATGAATGGCGCTTCAGATTTTATGGTACAGGTTTTTGGTGAACATGGAAGGCATACAAGAACGGCAGTAGGAGTTGCAAGTTTGCCATTTGATTTTTCCGCATCAGTGCATATTGTAATTGAAATCATAAACTGATAACTGAAACGAAATGGCTTATCGCTTCAACAAACTTTCTTCAGCAACGGGGTTTCCCAACAGAAACTCAGTTGTTTGACAATATCCAGATTTCAAACTCCGCATTACGCAGGTTGTTCTTGCAGGAAGACCCGCTGGCGACAAAAAAATAAAAAGTATTCAAATGACAGAAGGCAGAGAATCACCAATTGAAATTACTAAAGATGACTTCCGAAAAATCGGGTATCAATTAGTAGATACCATTTCTAATTTCATTGAAACTATTATTGAGAAACCAGTTACAACCGGAGAAACACCAAAACAAATTCAACAGCTATTAGGCAACGCTTCATTGCCCGAAAATGGAACATCCGTTTCAGAAATAATTTCTAAGTCTTCTGATTTGCTTCTCCAACATTCTTTGCTGAATGGACATCCGAAATTTTTTGGATACATCACTTCATCTCCTACACCTATTGGTGCATTAGCAGATTTTTTAGCAGCTGCTGTTAACCCCAATGTAGGTGCTAATATTTTAAGCCCTATGGCAACAGCCATTGAAAAACAAACTGTGAAATGGCTGGCTGAATTTATTGGCGCCTCTCCTGCGAGCGGAGGAATATTAGTTAGTGGTGGTAACATGGCAAACTTCACTGCATTCTTAGCCGCACGAACCGCCAAAGCACCAAAGAGTTTGAAGGAAGACGGTTTGACAATCACTGATGGCGAAATGGTTTTCTATTGTTCCAAAGCAACACACACTTGGATTGAAAAGGCAGCTGTTTTATTCGGGCACGGCACAAAAGCTATTCGATGGATAGCAACTGATGCTGACAATAAAATGAATACAGATATTTTGCGCCAAACAATTCATGACGATTTAAAGATTGGTAAAAAACCATTTCTCGTAATCGGTAATGCAGGAGATGTTAGCACAGGAGTAGTAGATGATCTTTCTGAAATAGCTGCTATTTGCAAAGTGCAAGATTTATGGTTTCATATCGACGGTGCTTATGGAATTCCTGCCGCAGTAATTCCAAAATACAAAAATTTGTTTCATGGAATTCAGGAAGCTGATTCCATTGCTCTTGACCCACACAAATGGCTTTACGCACCGCTTGAAGCAGGTTGCACCTTAGTAAAAAACCCTCAACACCTCATTGACACTTACAGTTCGCACCCTGTTTATTATAACTTCAGTAATCAGGATGACGAACCCATAGCGAATTATTATGAATATGGTTTTCAAAATTCAAGAGGATTCAGAGCATTAAAAGTGTGGATGGCTTTGCAGCAGGTAGGAAGGAACGGTTACATAGAAATGATAAATGAAGACATTGAATTATCACAACTATTATTTGAAGTAACAAAAAAGCATCTAGAACTTGAAGCAGTAACACAAAACCTGAGCATTACTACTTTTAGATATGTTCCTATTGGCTTCACGCAAGACGAAAAAAAGAACGAAACTTATTTGAACATATTGAATGAAAAATTATTGAATGAGTTGCAACAAGGAGGCGAAGTATTTTTATCAAATGCGGTTGTTGCAGACAAATATTGTTTAAGATGTTGCATCGTAAATTTTAGAACTTCAAGAAAAGATATTTTAGAAATTGTTGACATAATCGTTCGTGAAGGACGAAAAGTTCACGAAATGCTTCAAATAAAATAACTTATCTAAATGCTTTTGTGCTGCCTTCAGGCGACACATCTTCGTTTCGTGAGTAGCACGAACGCATAACATGGGTATTGCTGCAAGTGTGGCTGGACGTTGGTATCTTCGGCTGTAGTTCGCTATCAACAGCGGTTTCGGCGGACGGAATTCTGTTGAGCTTTTAGTTTTTATCTTGTACTTTTAAATCTTTATTGGGCAGCGGTTCCGGGCTGGACATTCAATGAATTCCACACCTGCAGCAATACCTGTCCGTTGGCTGCTATGTTCCAAAAGACACAGTATGAAACTTAAAAAATAATGAAGAAAGTAAACATTGTATTTGTACATGGATTTTGGTCAAACGGTTCATGTTGGAGTGAAATAGCTCCTCCTCTTATTGCCGAAGGACACGAAATAATTTCAATTCAAAACCCATTATCAACATTGGCTGCCGACGTCGCTGCCACCAAAAGAGCTTTTGCGAAGCTTGAAGCTCCTATAATCCTTGTTGGCCATTCATGGGGCGGGGTTGTTATAACAGCTGCAGGAAATCACCCTAAAGTAGAAGCTTTGGTATATATAGCAGCTTTTGCCCCCGATGAAAATGAAACAATTGGAGAACTAACACAACATTACCCTACTGGTATTCAAAAACACCTAGAAGTTTTAGATGGATATATATGGATAACTAAGGAAGGAATAAAAAAATATTTAGCAGCAGACCTTCCAGAAAAACAGCAAGAGTATATTAACTATACACAAAGCCCCCCTGCTGCTTTATTGTTTGGAGAAAAAATGGGTAACCCAGCATGGAAAGGAAAACCCAGTTGGTATATTGTTGCCAAAAATGACCAAGCCATCGACCCTGCTCTTCAACGCATCATGGCTAAAAATATTGATGCAAAAATAACAGAGATTGAAACGGGTCATGTACCAATAATTTCAAAACCTGAAGAAGTATTAAAAGTTATTAGGGAAGCGATTGCAAGTGTTAACACGCTTACGGTATAATAGCCATACATTGTTTAGCATGTAATAACACAGCATCCAACATTGGTATTGCTGCAAGTGGGGCAGGACGTTGAAACTTCGGCTGTTTGCATCGCTGTACTTTAGTTCGGGCTGGACGGAATGCTGCTGGACTTTTAGTCGTTAACTTGTACTTTTATTTCTTTATTGGGCTTCAGTTCCGGGCTGGACAATCAACAATGCCCTGCCTGCACAAAGCCCTGTTCGTTAGCAGCCATTGTAACAGACGAGGCTACCAACATCAACAACATAAAAAATATGTTTATCGGACACTACGCATTGGGATTAGCTTCAAAGAAAATCAATAAAGCGCCTTCGCTTGCTACGATGTTTCTGGCTGTTTCATTTCTTGATTTACTATGGCCAATTTTTGTCTTATGCGGTTTTGAAACATTCCATATTGATGTTGGCAACACAAAATTGACACCTCTTAACTTTGAATCCTATCCATATTCCCACAGTTTGCTGATGACAATAGCCTGGAGCCTTGTGTTCGGACTCACTTATTTTTTCATAACAAAAAACAGGCAGGGCTCAGTTTTACTTTTCGGGCTTGTATTCAGTCATTGGATTTTAGACTTTATCACACACCGACCGGACTTACCCATAACACCTTTCAGTGACCTGAAAGTGGGATTAGGTTTGTGGAATTATCCTGTAATTGAAATCATTTTAGAGCTAGGGCTTTTTATTACAGGAACAATTTTGTATTTCAAAACTGCAAGGCCGAAACGTAAAATTGCATTTTGGTGTTTGATAATTTTCTTCCTGACAATTCATTTAATGAATATTTTGGGTCCACCGCCACCAACAGTAAATGCAGTAGCTTGGGCAGCAAATTTAAGTTGGTTATTCGTGTTGTGGGCGTGGTGGATAGAAAGGAAGCAATTAACCGAAGTAAAAACAACGAACCGCTAACAAAGGTATTTGCAAAAGCACGGCTGACGGAAGTAATTGAGCATTTGTGCTACTATCAATTTTTGTGCATATACTCGGCTGACGATTTTCAAATGCCGTGCCTTCGCAAATACCCAAACCGTTAGCTGCCATTTAAAGCAGCTGTATAAATTAGGATTCTGCAATTGCTAAAATTTGTTCTTAAATGATAAATCTTACACCTTTCCTTTTATTCGACGGTAATTGTGCTGAAGCAATGATGTTTTATCAATCTTGTCTTGGTGGTGAATTAACCCTCACAAAGATGTGTGACACTCCAATGAAAGATCAAATGCCACCAGAACTTCATCAAAAGATTGCTCATGCTAGTCTGAAAAATGGCAATATAGAATTCACTGCAACAGACTGGATGCATCCTGTGAGAAAACCAAAGCAGGGAAATACGATCTGTATGTATATCAATGGCGGAAACTATGATGAACTGAAACAAATTTTCGACAAACTTTCTGAAGGGGCTGATAAAGACCTACTCGATGATCTAAGAGATATGCCTTTCGGTTGCTATGGACATCTTGCTGACAAATTCGGGGTTCATTGGTTTTTTAACGGAGAGAAAAAAGCATGAAATCTTAGAGATCAAGCGAAGCAATTAGCACACAAGGAATGAAGTCTGTCAATGTCGAATTTTCAGCGAGATAAACGGCAGCCAACATGAACTTTGTAAAAAATCCAAACACATATCTGGAATGCCCCCCCTGAAACTTTAAAATAACATACTATGACAAAGAGCAGCAAGAACCCTAAGGTTGATTTCTTTTTTGATAAAGCAAAAAAATGGCGTGAAGAGTATGAGCAATTGAGAAGAATTACGCTTGATTGCGGGCTTACCGAAGAATTGAAGTGGGGCTGTCCCTGTTACACTTTTCAGAAAACTAATATAGTTCTGATACATGGGTTTAAAGAATACTGTGCATTGCTGTTCATGAAGGGTGCATTATTAAAGGATACCAAAGGTATTCTGGTACAACAAACAGAGAATGTGCAGGCGGCACGGCAAATAAGGTTTACCAATGTTAAGGAATTAGTGAAGATGAAAACCATCATCAAAGCCTATATTAAAGAAGCTATTGAAGCAGAAAAAGCCGGTTTGAAAATAGCATTAAAAAAAACATCAGCATACAAAATGCCTGAAGAATTTAAAAATTTATTAGAGGATATGCCTGAATTGAAAACTGCATTTTTAAATTTAACCCCGGGAAGACAAAGAGGGTACCTGCTTCATTTTTCTGCTCCCAAACAATCCAAAACACGGGAGGCAAGGGTTGAAAAATGTATACAGCAAATTCTAAATGGAAAGGGCTTAAATGATCAATAGCCATTCATCATGATGCTTTTAAGAAACAATAATGCTGTTTTCGAAGAATAAATTATATAAACTGAAAAATACATAAAAAAGAAAAGGCTCACAAAAGTGAGCCTTGTGGAGAGTATCGGGGTCGAACCGACGACCTCTTGCATGCCATGCAAGCGCTCTAGCCAACTGAGCTAACCCCCCAGACCTTTTACAGCTAACCTTCCAAAGTACTTTCAGGAAGCTATAACCAACTGAGCTAACCCTTAAAAGGTTTGCAAATATACTGGCAGCAGCCCTTGCTTCAAAATGAATTTTTAATCCTGTTTATTTGCCGGCGATGGAGGATTGGTAATATTACCTGCTTTTGTTTTATTAACACCAGCTTCAATTGATTTTAATGCATCCAGGTTTTGACGGGCTAACACAAAATTGCTGTCGAGTGCAAGTGCTTTTTCAAAGTATATTCTTGCTTCAGCTTTTCTATCCAGGTCGTATAATGTTAATCCCTGTATATTATAAATTCCCGCCTTTAAATAAGTCCTGCCTGTTTGTTCTCCTACATTATAAGACATGGTATACTCCGGTTTAAATTGCAGCTTTTCTGTACTATTGGCCGTTGCTAAACATTCTGCCAGACGTTTGATGCTATATTGCAATTCCATTAATTTATAAGCATGATATGGGCTCTGTGTTTTTACATATATTTTTTCAAAAATGGCAATTGCTTCTTTTGGTTTTTCTAATTTATCCAGGCAAATTCCTTTCATTTCCATTAATGACAGATCATCGGGTTTTGTTTGCAATCTTTTATCGGCCCAATAATAACATTGTACGTACGAACCATTTTGCATATATAACATAGCCAATGTATCCTCATAAACCGTATTGGCACCCTGTTCGTTTACATAATAACTCAATGCAGTAATGCCGGTATTAATATCACCGGTATTTATGGCCTGCATAAATACTTTTAGATGCGGATTGGCTTTTGGAGCAGTGGTTTTTTTAACCTGGGCATTACCCATATAAAATAAGAAAAAGCTTAGGGTTACAAAGATTATTTTTTTCATTGTTGTTTTTTTTGAGCACTCAAATTAATAAAAAAAACCGGGATTAAATTCCGGCTTAAATATCGCTAAAAACATACTTAATCTCCCCAAATTTCTTCCTTACCATCCAGCCATTCTTTTACCAACTTTGTAGTAACAGATTTTGGTCTTTCCAGCGGAAAACCTAAGGCTCTGTCCCAGCAAAGGCTTGCTAACACACCCAGTGCCCTTGACACACCAAATAACACGGTATAAAATTCATACTCTACCATTCCATAATGAACCAATAAAGCACCACTATGTGCATCTACATTAGGCCATGGATTTTTTATTTTTGCTATGGATTTTAAAATAGGGGGAACAGCTTCATAAATATTCCAGACAGTTTGAACCAATGAGTCATCCGGCATATGTTTTTTACCGAATTCCATTTGTGCAATAAAACGGGGATCTGTCTGCCGTAAAACAGCATGGCCATAACCCGGCACTACTTTTCCTTCGCTCAAGGTTTTTTTAACGTATTCTTCAATCTGATCTTTTGATGGAGTATCAGTTCCTATTTCTTCTCTTAATTCATAAATCCATTTTATCACTTCCTGGTTGGCAAGACCATGTAGAGGACCTGCAAGACCATTCATACCCGCTGCAAAACTTAAATAAGGGTCACTTAAAGCAGAACCTACCAGGTGTGTGGTATGTGCTGATACATTACCACCTTCATGATCAGCATGAATAGTCATATACAAACGCATCAGTTCATGAAACCCTTCATCTTCGTAACCCATCATATGGGCAAAATTACCTGACCAATCCAGCAAACCATTTGGCTGAATATGTTCACCATTTTTATATTTACGGCGATAGATATATGCTGCAATACGTGGTAACCGTGCAATCAGATCCATCGTATCATCAAACACAGCATCCCAATAATCCTTTTTATTTAATCCCTTTGCATAGCGTTTTGCAAACTGGCTTTCTGTTTGTAAACTCATTATGGCAACTACAAACTGCGTCATGGGGTGTGTACTTACCGGTAATGCTTCAATGGTTGCAAATACATGATTAGGTACGTGGCTGCGGCGTTGCCATACACTGCTCAAATGGTGAGCATCATCTTCAGATGGCAATGATCCTACTAACATCAAATAAAATAAACCTTCTGGTAATGGTTCGGTTCCACCAGCAGCTTTTGGCAGTTTCACCCGTAATTCCGGAATCGAGTAACCCCTAAAACGTATTCCATCCTGTGCATCCAGTAATGATGTTTCGGAAACTAAACCAGTAATGCCACGCATACCCTGGTATATCTGGCTTAAGGTTACTTCGCCAATTACTTTATCGCCATGTTCTTTCAGTAAATCTTTAATTTCTGATGCAACAACTTCTGCTTTTTCTTTAAACCTGTCTTTAATGATTCCCATAAAATTATTTATTAAAAACTAATTAAAAATTATTTTGCTTACAGTCTCATGGCCTTTAGCAGGATTGCATTTCAGCCTTGATTAATCCTGTTTTGGAAGTAAACTTTAAGGACACTTAAAATTACGATGGAAGAGCCGCTAAAACAAAAGATTTAAAGGAAACTTTAAATAAAAAGGCTATTTTATATTTTTACTTAGGTGCTTTTTTATAGAGGTATAATGCCAGCAGGCCGAAGATGATATTTGGAGTCCAGGCGGCAAGGAAAGGAGTAAAATTACTTTTAGTAGCAAACACGATTGAAAAGCGGCTAAACAGGATATAGAGTACACTGATTACAACACCAATTGCCAGGTGTAAGCCGCTTCCGCCCCTGATTCTGCGTGATGCTAATACTGCACCAATGATGGTTAGAATCAATACAGAGACCGGAATAGCATCCCTGTTGTATCGTTCAACCAATAATGTATTTAGCATTTCAGAGCCCCTCAATCTTTCCAGTTTTATAAATTCATTGAGCTCCGGGGTTGGTAATTGGTCTTTAAAATAATCATCCTTTCGCAGGTCCCGGGGTTTAAAATTATAATTCATTAATAATTCCCTTGATTTGCTGATACGCTCTGAAATGCTGTCCAGTCTTCGTTCCACCGGATCTGTTAATTTCCATTTTCTGCTGGCAGAATCCCAGTTAAACTGCTCAGCACGTAAATTATAAACCAGCTTATTATTAACAAAGCGTTGAACAAAGAATCCATTACCCGCTTTTAAAATGGTGTCATACCCTCTTATGCCCACATAGGTATTGGAATCCATTTTAAAATAAAGCCTTTGTTTAAAATTTGAATTATTTGTTTGAAAGGTGGCCGGCCCATCCACATACCTGGCTTCAAAATTACCCCAAATCTGGTTGGCCTTAGGTACTACATATTGATAGCCCATCCATAAAACAGTTGATAAAAAAAGACCGCCAACAATATAAGGAAGTAAAAATCTGCGGTAACTGACACCACTGCTCAGGATGGCAATTATTTCAGATCTGCCTGCCATTTTTGAAGTAAAAAATATAACGGAAATAAAAACAAACAGCGGAAAAAGCATGGCATCAATACGTGGAATAAAACCAAAATAATAATCGGTAATAATCTTGGCTACAGGCAATTTTGATTTAACAAAATTGTCGGTTTTTTCACTGATGTCAACCACCACCACAATAGCAGTAAATAATATCAAACAAAAGAAAAAAGTGGTCAGATATTTTATTAGTATGTAGCGGTCTATTTTTTTCATACTCTTAAGTAGAGACAAAAGTAACTGAAAAACATCTTTAAAACGTTTAAGGGTTTCAGGGTTTCAGGGTTTAACGAACATTAAACGGTTTTAAACTCTTAAACTATTAAACCTATTCCTTTAGCCGCAATCCATCCTGTTGTCCATGCATTCTGAAAATTAAAACCACCGGTTACTCCGTCTACGTTAATAATTTCGCCTGCAAAAAATAAACCCGGGTGTTTTTTACTTTGCATGGTATTAAAATCAATTTCGTTCAGCTGAATACCCCCCGATGTAACAAATTCTTCTTTAAACGTTGTTTTTCCTGATACCCGGTATTCATTTGCACATAATATTTTTATCAGTTTGTTTTGCTCCTTTGCCGGAAGGTCTGCCCACCGCATTTCATCTTTAATACCTGCCTGCTTTAAAAGATATTCCCATAAACGGTTTGGTAATGCAAAAGGATTGCGGTTAATTATTTTTTGGGATGCAATATCAAATCGCAATTGCTGCATTTTTTCCCGTAAAGTGTTTTCATTAAAAGCACGAATCCAGTTTATTATTATGGTAAATTGGTAATTGCAAACTGCCAATTCCCTGGCACCCCATGCAGAAAGTTTTAATATCGCCGGGCCACTCATTCCCCAATGTGTAATTAATAATGGGCCTTCCTCTGCCAGTTTTGTACCAACAATTTTTGCATGTACGTTTTCTACTGAAATACCCATTAATTCAGTTATGGGATTACCCGGCATATTAAAAGTAAAAAGAGATGGAGCCGGTTCTTCAATATTATGCTCAGTTTTTTTCAGCCAATCGTATTGTATTATTTTTGGATAACCCCCGCTTGCTATGCAAACAAAGTCGGCTTTCAAAAAATTTTTATTGCCGAGATGAACAATGAACAGGTGGCTTTCATTTGCCAAATCTTTTACATCTGCATTCATCATTATCTGCACACCGAATTTATTTGCTTCTTTCAGCAAACAATCAATAATAGTTTGTGAGCTGTCTGTAACCGGAAACATTCTTCCATCTGATTCCGTTTTTAATACCACTCCCCTTTCTGCAAACCAGGCAATGGTATCGGTAGTAAAAAAATGATGAAATGCTTTTTTCAAAAATGCAGATCCCCTTGGATATTTTTTAATCATCTCAGCAATGCTATAGCAGGCATGGGTTACATTGCACCGGCCACCGCCACTCACTTTTACTTTGCTTAACAATTTATTAGACTTTTCCAGGATGATGACTTCCAGTGCAGGGCTTAATCTGGCTGCATTAACAGCACAAAAAAAACCGGCAGCACCACCACCAATAACAATGAGGCGTTTTTTATTCATTTCAAATGATAATTACATACTGGATACCTGATACCGGATAAGTATTCAATTATTGAAAAGCTTTTCATTGTTCAGGGCTCATCAGGTATCCAGTATCTGCTTTTTGTTATCTTAAATTAATAATCTGAAAAAAGTTCTGTATTTGCTTTTTCAGCAGCTTCTATTGCTGTGAATGAAGACAAGATATCTGCTTTGCCTCTTTGTATACAAACATCATGTTCGTAATGTGCAGATGGTTTTTTATCAGCTGTTAGAATGGTCCATCCGTCTTTATCATGAAAAACATCTTTGGTACCCAGGTTTATCATTGGCTCAATAGCAATCACCATTCCTTCTTTTAATTTGGCACCGGTTCCTCTTTTACCAAAATTTGGAACCTGGGGATCTTCATGCAGGCTGCGGCCAAGGCCATGCCCAACAAGGTCTCTGACTACACCATAGCCATGCTCTTTTTCGGTATAATCCTGAATGGCGAAAGCGATATCACCAACCCGGTTGCCATGTATTGCTTTTTCAATTCCTTTATATAGTGATGCTTTGGTTACTCTCATCAATTGTTTAACCTCATCAGCAATTTCACCAATACCAAAAGTGTAAGCACTGTCGCCATGAAATCCATTTTTAAAAACGCCAACATCTACCGAAACAATATCTCCACCCTTTAATTCCTTTTTTGTAGGAAACCCATGTACTACCGCATCATTAACTGAAATGCAGCAGGCAAAAGGGAAACCATGATATCCTTTAAATGAAGCAGATGCTTTATTATCCTTGATAAACTCTTCGGCAATTTTATCCAGTTGTAAAGTAGTAATTCCGGGTTTTATTACAGATGCCACTAAAGCAAGCGCATCACTAACCAGTAAACTGCTTTCCCTCATCAACTCAATCTCAGCCTTGCTTTTATAATTAATCATTTTAAACTTTATTTTAAAACAAACCCCGACTAAATAGTCGGGGCTTAATTATTTATCTTTTAAGTCCCCGGTTTAAGGGGTTTGCTGTTCAATTTACATACCTGCAGAAACACCCTGTTGTTGTCTTCCCTGAATTCTTCCGCTGCTCATCAATCCATCATACTGCCGCATTAATAACTGCGTTTCTATTTGCTGTAATGTATCTAAAATTACAGCAACCATAATTAACAATGAAGTTCCACCAAAGAAAGTTGCAAAACCTTGCTGCATACCAAAAAGTAATTGAATAATACCCGGAAGAATTCCAACAAATGCCAGTAAAACAGCACCTGGTAATGTAATTCTATCCATGATGGTACCAATATAATCTGCAGTAGGTTGTCCCGGTTTAACACCCGGAATAAATCCATTATTACGCTTTAATTCATCAGCCATTTGCTTAGGATTAAATATAAGCGCTGTGTAAAGAAATGTAAAGGCAATAACCGCAATTGAATAAACAATCATATAACCAATATTGGTATGATCGGTAAAATATTTAGTCCAGCTTGCTGCACCGCCAAATGAAAATAATGTAGGCAGGAATAAAATTGCCTGGGCAAAGATGATTGGCATTACACCTGAAGCATTAACTTTTAAGGGTAAGAAATTTCTTGCTCCACCAAATTGACGATTGCCAACAATCTGCTTGGCATAATTAACCGGAACTTTCCTGGTACCCTGCACCAATAAAATTACACCCAGTATAACGGCAATAAGAAATACGATCTCGATCAACATCATTAATATACCACCTGCACCTCTTGTTATTCTTGCTTCCCACTCCTGTCCAAAAGCCTGTGGTAAACGGGCTAATATACCAACCATAATGATTATAGATGTACCATTACCCAAACCTTTGTCGGTAATCTTTTCACCCAGCCACATTACAAACAAAGTACCTACAGTAAGTATTACAACGGTTGATACCCAAAAATAACTGCTGAATGCAGGAATGATAGCTTCGGCATTACCCGGGCTTTTTAAATAACCAATATAAGCTGCTGCCTGGAATGCAGTAACAATAACTGTCAGGTAACGGGTCCATTGATTAATTTTCTTTCTGCCACTTTCACCTTCTTTTTGAATTTTAGCCATTTGAGGAACCAGGATGGTCATCAACTGCATAAAGATAGAAGCAGAAATATAGGGCATGATACCCAATGCAAAAATAGAAGCTTTATGAAAAGCACCGCCAACAAATGCATCCAATAAACCGAGCATGCCCGATTGAGTACTTGAAGTAAGGTTTGCTAATTTATTAGGATCAATACCGGGTAAGACAATGTAAGAACCTACACGATAGATAAAGATCAAAAGTAAAGTGAACGTTATCTTATTGCGTAGTTCCTCTATGCTCCAGATATTCTTTAGTGTTTGAATGAATTTCTTCACAGAATTTAAACGATTTAAATGTTTTGCGCTAAATTAAAAATGACGCAGTTTACTGCGTCTGTCAAATATCGTGAATTTATTTTATTATCTCAACAGAACCTCCGGCAGCTTCTATAGCAGCCTTTGCTTTTTCACTGGCAGCATTCACCTTAAAAGTGAATTTACCTTTCAATTCGCCGTTACCCAAAACCTTTACACTATCAAACTGACTGATGATGCCATTGATATATAAATTCTGCAGATTGAATTCTGTGATGCTGTATTTTTCTGCAATATGATCAATCTGACCGATGTTTAAAACTTTAAACTCAACACGATTGTTGTTTTTAAAACCACGCTTTGGAAGACGGCGCTGAATTGGCATCTGCCCACCTTCATGTGCTTTTTTGCTTTTGTAACCGGCACGGCTTTGTCCACCTTTATTACCTTTGGTAGATGTACCACCTTTACCACTTGCCTCACCACGGCCAATTCTCTTTTCTTTGTGTGTTGCGCCTTTCGCAGGCTTGAGCGTATGTAATTTCATTTTTAATCGATTTTGTACTTACGGGGAATCACCCCTCGCTTTTATTAATATTTAATTTTAGAGTTGCTCAACTTTTACCAGGTGGTTTACTTTATTAACCATACCTAATATTTGCGGAGTGGCTTCTACTTCAACAGAAGCATTCATTTTTTTTAAACCTAAAGCCACCATCGTTCTTTTCTGGCGCTCCGAACGGTCTATTACACTTTTAACCTGTGTTACTTTTATCTTTTTCATGTTATTAAGTTGTAAGTGGTAAGTTCTAAGTGGTAAGTTTTACAACTTACCACTTATTATTTATAACTTTTTTTATCCGTTAAATACTTTCTTTAAAGAAATACCACGTGTTTTTGCAACAGCAATTGGTTCACGTAAAGTAGCTAATGCTTTAAAAGTTGCTTTTACCACGTTGTGTGGATTAGCAGAACCTAAGTTCTTGGCCAATACGTCAGTGATTCCTGCCGCTTCTAAAACCGCTCTCATACTACCTCCTGCAATTACACCTGTACCATGGGCAGCAGGTTTAATATATACTTTTGCAGCGCCTTCTTTAGATAACTGATCATGGGGTATGGTACCATGCATTAATGGAATTCTTATCAAATTCTTTTTTGCATCTTCAATACCTTTAGTGATAGCTTCCTGAACTTCTTTAGCTTTACCTAAACCATGTCCTACAACACCGGCTTCGTTTCCAACTACAACTAATGCAGAAAAACTAAAGGCACGACCACCCTTGGTTGTTTTAACTACACGGTTAATGGCAACCACCTTGTCTTTCAATTCCAGGTCACCGGCTTTTACTTTGTTTAAAATTAAATTTGACATCTATTTTTCTGATTAGAAATTTTATAATTAAAAAACCAAACCGCCCTCTCTTGCACCTTCAGCAACTGCTTTCACACGGCCGTGATAAATATATCCGCCACGATCAAATACAACTGTAGTAATGCCCAATTCTTTTGCCTTTGTTGCTATTGCTGCTCCAACCAATTTACTTTTATCAATTTTTGGTGCTTTTTGAGCCTGAATATCTTTTTGTCTGGATGATGCAGCAGCTAATGTTACGCCGTTATCGTCATCAATTAATTGAGCATAGATATCACTGTTGCTTCTGAAAACACTTAATCTTGGTTTTGCTGCAGCACCGCTTATCTTTTTACGGATGCGGTATTTGATTTTTATTCTTGCACTACCTTTTGAATTCATGATCTTTATTTTTTTCTCCGATACTGCCGGAGATGTTTACATTAATTTTTATTTACCAGCAGCTTTACCAGCTTTTCTTCTCAACACTTCGCCGGCAAATTTAACACCCTTACCCTTATATGGTTCCGGCTTGCGTAAGCTTCTAATCTTAGCACAAACCTGGCCGATCAATTGTTTGTCAATACTTTCAAAACTGATCATGGGGTTTTGTCCTTTTTCTTGAGACGTTGTAACCTTTAGCTCTTTAGGTATTTCAAAAACGATATTGTGTGAATATCCTAAAGCAAGATCTAACAGGTTTCCCTGGTTTGATGCTTTAAAACCTACACCCACCAATTCTAATTTTTTAGCATACCCTTCAGTTACACCTTTTACCATATTACCAACCAGTGAACGGTATAATCCATGCATGGCACGATGACGGATCTGGTCTGTAGGACGGGAAATATTTACAACACCATCTTTTATTTCTACAGTGATGTCCCTGTCAACTGTTTCCGTTAATTCACCTTTTGGACCTTTAACAGTAACTACATTATCTGCATTAACAGTAACTGTAACACCACTTGGAATTTCTACCGGTTTTTTACCTATACGAGACATAAATTATTATTTTAGTTATTTTCTGCTCCTGACCGGTCAGCCTGCTATAGGTTCGGCTTAATGTATCAGAAAACCTGATCTTAATTATTAATAAATATTACACAATACTTCTCCTCCTACATTCTGTGCTTTTGCTTCTTTATCGGTCATTACACCTTTTGATGTAGAAACAATAGCAACACCTAATCCGTTCTTTACACGCTTAAACTCATCTGGTTTTGCATATGTACGTAATCCCGGACGGCTAACTCTTTCCAAACTCTGTATCACAGGTAATTTAGTTGTAGTATCGTACTTAAGGGCAATTTTAATTAAACCCTGCTTGTTGTCATCTTCAAATTTGTATTTTAAGATGTATCCTTTATCGTACAAGATTTCGGTAATACGTTTTTTCAGATTGCTTGCAGGTATTTCTACAATACGATGGTTAGCCATCTGTGCGTTACGAATTCTAGTTAAATAATCTGCGATTGGATCAGTAACCATTGTTATTTCAGTTAATTGATTAAATAATTTTTTTACAATGCGATATCCTTATTCCCTTTCAGGGGGTTAGGGGTTTTTACCAGCTTGCTTTTGTTATGCCTGGTATTTTACCCTGCAATGCCATATCACGAAACATATTTCTGGACAAACCAAAATGTCTCATATAACCTCTTGGGCGGCCTGTTAACTGGCAACGGTTTTTTAAACGAACCGGAGATGCATTCTTTGGTAATAGATCCAAAGCTGCATAATTACCGGCTGCTTTTAAAGCTGCTCTTTTTTCAGCATACTTCGCAACCATTACTTCACGCTTTCTCTGCCTGGCTTCAATTGATTTTTTTGCCATAATCTTTTATAATTATTTCTTTACGTTTTTAAATGGCATTCCCAACTCTTTCAGCAATTCAAATGCTTCTTCGTTGGTACCGGCTGTTGTTACAAAAGTGATATCCAGGCCAGTAATTTTATTCACCTTGTCAATATCAATTTCCGGAAAAATGATTTGCTCTGTAACTCCCAAAGTGTAGTTTCCACGGCCATCAAACGATTTATCGTTGATACCCTTGAAATCACGTACACGTGGTAAAGACACAGAAACCAATCTGTCCAAAAACTCATACATCTTTACTCCACGAAGTGTAACTCTTGCACCAATGGGCATATCCTTACGCAACTTAAAGTTTGAAATGTCTTTTTTAGACATGGTTGCCACAGCTTTTTGACCGGTTATGTTTGATAACTCATCAATAGCGATGTCAATCAGTTTTTTATCTGTTACAGCACCATTCACACCACGATTCAAACAAATCTTGGTAAGCCTTGGTGCCTGCATTACAGTTTTATAACTGAATTTTTTCATTAGCGCAGGTACAACATCTTGTTTGTACTTATCTGCTAATCTTGGAGTTGTTGTTGTTGTGCTCATTATTTAATTACCCCCCCTGATTTTTTTGCAATTCTTACTAATTTTCCGTTTTCCCTGGTACGCTTAATTTTAGTTGGTGTACCGGCCTTAGCATCCCAAAGCATTACATTGCTAATTGCGATAGGCGCTTCAATCTTCACTATTCCACCCTTGGTGTTTTGTGAAGTTGGTTTGGTATGTTTGGTTACGATATTTACACCTTCAACCAAAACACGGTTTTTTTCCGAAATTATTTCCAACACTTTACGGGGCTTCTTCAGGTCCTTATCTTCACCGGTAATTACTACTACCGAGTCGCCTTTTTTAATGTTGAATTTGGGTTTAAATCTTATACTCATTTTATTATGTTTCTTTAAATCTTATTATTCTTTAAATATGTTTCTGGTCTCTTGTTACTCGTTTTCCGTTTCTTGTTATCAACTTTCTGATATTTATAAATCACCCAACGAGAAACATTATTACAGAACTTCCGGTGCCAATGAAATGATCTTCATGTAACCTTTATCCCTTAACTCACGGGCAACTGGTCCAAAAATACGTGTGCCTCTTGGTTCATCAGAAGCATTTAATAATACAACTGCATTATCATCGAAACGGATATAAGAACCATCTTTACGACGTAATTTATTTTTTGTTCTTACAATAACAGCTTTACTGACTGTTCCTTTTTTAATACCCCCCTGGGGCATGGCATCTTTTACGGTAACAACTATTTTATCACCGATCCTTGCATAGTCCTGACCGCTATTGCCCAGTACACGAATACACAGTACTTCTTTGGCACCACTGTTATCCGCTACATTTAATCTGCTTTCTTGCTGTATCATTTTATTTAGCTTTTAGCCATTAGCTTTTAGCTTTTAGCTGATTATCTTAAATTTTATAATTCCTAACTAATAGCTAACAGCTATCAGTTTTCTTATTTCACTTTTTCAACTACTTCAACCAGTCTCCAACGCTTTGTTTTACTCAAAGGACGGCTCTCCATGATCTTTACCGTATCTCCAATACTGCACTCATTCTTTTCATCATGGGCATGAAACTTGGTAGATTTTTTTACGAACTTACCATAAAGTGGATGCTTTACTTTACGTTCTACACTTACGGTAATAGTCTTATCCATTTTATTGCTGGATACCACTCCTAATTTTGTTTTTCTTAAATTTCTTTCCACTTTTGTTACTGTTTTTATGGATTAATTAAAACCCTGCCTGTATTTTTTTTAATGCCGTTTTCAACCGGGCTACATCCCTTCGTAAAGAGCGAATGCTTTGCGGATTCTCCAATGGAGAGATTGCATGAGCAAATGAAAGCTTTTTCATACGCAATTCATCTTCTGTAATCTTTGCTTTCAGATCTGCCTCATTTAAACCTTTAAGGCTATTTACAAAATCAACTTTCTTAGACATTTTATTCAATTTGATAATTTCAATAATCAATTTTATGCTTCGTAATCGTATCGAACCACAAATTTTGTAAGTATGGGCAATTTTTGTGCTGCCAGTGCAAATGCTTCTTTTGCTACCTGTTCACTAACGCCATCACACTCAAACAAAATTCTTCCTGGCTGTACAATGGCTGCCCATCCCTCCGGGTTACCTTTACCTTTACCCATCCTTACCTCTGCAGGTTTTGCAGTAATTGGTTTATCAGGGAAAATTCTGATCCACACATTTCCTTCACGTTTCATATGACGGGTCAAAGCCTGACGTGCACTTTCTATCTGCCGGCTGGTCATCCAAACACTATCCAGTGCTTTTAAACCAAAGGATCCAAATGCAAGGGTTGCACCACGTTTGGTATCACCCTTCATTCTTCCTTTCTGTGTCTTTCTGTGTTTACTTCTTTTTGGTTGTAACATTTATTAAAAATTTCTAGTTACTTATTCTAATTTCCTTAATGATAATATTATCTTCTTCCGCCTCCACCGCCACCACGGTTTCCACCACCACCGCCACGATTTCCACCTCCGCCACCACCTCTGCGGTCATCTCTTCTATCATCCCTTCTGTCAAATCCACCTTGTCTTTCACCAATTTCTTTTCCACCACCTGCAACAACATTTGGATTCAGATCCCTCTTACCTAATACTTCGCCTTTACATATCCAAACCTTGATACCGATTTTACCATAAACTGTTAAGGCAAATACATTGGCATAATCAATGTCCATACGTAAAGTATGTAAAGGGGTACGGCCTTGCTTAATTTCTTCGCTACGTGCAATCTCAGCACCACCTAATCGGCCACCAACTTTTACTTTTATTCCTTCTGCACCCATACGTAAGGCAGAAGCGATTGACATTTTGATTGCTCTTTTATAATTGATACGATTCTCCAATTGACGGGCAATGGTATCGGCTACAATATTTGCATCCAGTTCCGGGCGACGGATTTCCAGGATGTTGATCTGCACATCATCTTTACCACATAATTTCTTCAACTCTTCTTTAATTCTGTCAACTTCTCCACCACCTTTACCAATGATGATACCCGGTTTTGAAGTGTGAATGGTAACAATCAATTTATTGAGCGTACGCTCAATAACGATCTTGGAAATACCACCCTTGTTGATACGGGCATTCAGGTAATTTCTGATCTTGTTATCTTCGATCAATTTTTTAGGATATTCCGTTTTGCTTGCAAACCAGTTGCTGTCCCATCCACGGATGATTCCTAACCTTGCGCCTATCGGATTTGTTTTTTGACCCATATTATTGGTTAATTCTTTTGATTATTAATTTTTACTTGCTTTTGTATCTACAATAACGGTAACATGATTGCTACGCTTACGAACCCTGTATCCACGACCCTGTGGTGCCGGACGCATACGTTTGATCACTCTTGCCGCATCAACCATGATTGTTTTAACAACCAGTGTACTTTCATCACCGGATTCATTTTTTTGTTTCCAGTTATTGATGGCAGATAATACCAGTTTACGTAAAGGAACAGCCGGGTGTTTAGGATTGTGTTCTAAAACGGCTAAAGCCTTTTCAACCTCCATACCACGTATCAAATCAACCAGCAAACGCATTTTGCGGGGCGATGTGGGGTAATTGTTCAATTTTGCTACTGCTTCCATTTTATAAAGTTTCTTGTTTCTTGTTCTTCAGTTTCTCGTTCGACGAGAAACCAGCAACGAGCAACGTTTTTTATACTATTTTTTTACTTGAGTGACCTCTGAAATTCCTTGTTGGTGCAAATTCTCCTAATTTATGTCCAACCATGAATTCTGTTACATAAACCGGAATAAATTTGTTCCCATTATGTACCGCAAAAGTTTGTCCTACGAAATCAGGAGTAATTGTACTTCTGCGACTCCAGGTCTTAATAACACCTTTTTTACTTTTTCCTTCAATCATTGCAGAAACTTTTGCATCAAGCTTAGCTTCTACATAAGGACCTTTTTTTAACGAACGAGCCATGTTTTATTTTTTTTGTTGATTCTTTTTCGCCGGAGCGAAAAATATTTTAACAATGATTAATGATTATTAATTAGGTAATTTTTTACCGTTTCTCCTGGTTATGATCAATTTACTGGAGCCTTTGCCTTTTGTACGGGTGATCTGCCCTTTTGCATATTTACCTTTACGGCTACGGGGATGACCACCAGAAGCTCTACCTTCACCACCTCCCATCGGGTGATCTACCGGGTTCATCGCTACAGCTCTTGTTCTTGGACGAATACCCTTCCACCTGTTGCGGCCAGCTTTACCCATACTCTCCAGGCTATGATCGCTGTTACTTACGACACCTACCGTTGCATAACATTTAATCAACACTTTTCTTAACTCACCACTTGGCATTTTTAATATGGCGTACTTTTCTTCTTTATTACTTAACTGTGCAGATGTACCGGCACTTCTTACTAATATTCCACCCTGGCCAGGTTGCATTTCAATGTTATGAACATTTGTACCCAGTGGCATGTTTTTAAACATCAATGCATTTCCTAATTCCGGTGCAACATCATCGCCGCTTAAAACTGTTTGACCAACCTGTAAACCCTGTGGTGCAATTATGTAACGTTTTTCACCATCAGCATAATTCAATAAAGCAATAAATGCTGTACGGTTTGGATCGTACTCAATTGTTTTTACAGTAGCCGGAACATTCTTCTTATCTCTTTTAAAATCGATGATACGGTACATAGTTTTGTTTCCACCACCCATATAACGCATAGATCTTCTACCCTGGGCATTACGCCCTGCAGTATTCTTTTGCTTTTCAAGCAAAGACTTTTCAGGAATATTTGTAGTAATCTCTTCGTAAGCATTACCAATTCTCCACCTGGTTCCTGCTGTTGTTGGTTTGTATTTTCTAAGTGCCATTTTTTATTATTTTTTCAATTTTTGCGGTAATTGAATACCATTCTTTAATTAATATTTTGTTTTGCCTTTCTCCCCTTTAGGGGTTGGGGGAATTAGACTCCGCTGCCGTACAGGTCAATGCTTTCGCCTTTTGCTACGGTTACGATCGCTTTCTTTTTAGAAGGCTTACGGCCAACAATAAACCCGGCTTTGGTATATTTTGCTTTAGCTTTTGAAGGCACAACAATTGTATTTACATTGTCAACAGTTACACCATAAAAACTTTCTATCGCTTTTTTTATCTCCAGCTTATTTGCTTTCTTATCCACTACAAAAGAGTAACGGTTCATTTTTTCCGTTTGCTTGTTAGCTTTCTCAGATAAAATCGGCTTTATTAAAACATCAGACAGTTTCATTCGTCTCTTATTTATTTGTTACTTAATTATGCTTCTACAGTTTCTTCACTAAATATCTTTGCAGCACTTTCTGTTAATACCAAAACATTTGCATTCAGAATATCATAGGTATTTAAATCGCTTAATAAAGTACCGGTTACTGTTGGTACATTACGCAGGCTTAAATACAGGTTATCATTGTATTCCGGAATAACCATCAATGTTTTCTTTCCTGAAATGTTCAGCTTACTTAAAATACCGGTAAAAGTTGAAGTTTTTGGCGCATCCATATTCACATCTTCCAAAACCATGATTGCATTTTCTTTTGCTTTATAAGCCAGTGCACTCATCTTAGCCAGGTCTTTAACCTTACGGTTTAATTTGATATCGTATTTGTGCGGTTTAGGTCCAAAAATGGTACCACCACCTTTATACAAAGGGTTACGCAGGTTACCTTTACGGGCTCCACCGGTTCCTTTTTGTTTGTGTAATTTCTTTGAAGAACCTTTTACTTCCGCACGGGTTTTCACTTTATGCGAACCCTGGCGTTGTGCACCCTGAAACTGTTTTACAGCCAGGTATATTACATGGTCATTGGGTTCAATTCCGAAGATCTCTTCCGGCAATTCAACAGTTCTACCGGTCTTCTTTCCTTCTATATTTAAAACATCTACTTGCATTGTACTTATTTTTATTGGCCAGCGGCCGGTTGTTTATTTTTGAATTAAAACAATAGAACCGTTATGGCCCGGAACTGAACCACTAACTAATATGTAATTTTTTTCTGAGAAAATTTTAACCACTTTCAATCCTTTCATCGTAACCCTGTCCTGTCCCATACGACCACCCATACGCATGCCTTTAAATACACGACTGGCATCGGATGAATTACCGATTGAACCGGGAGCTCTTGACCTGTCATGCTGTCCATGTGACTGGCCACCAACACCTTTAAAGCCATGGCGTTTTACAACACCCTGAAAACCTTTACCCTTGGTTGTTCCAACTACTTCAACATCATCACCTTCGGCAAAAATGTCTACAGTAAATGTTTCACCAACATTTTTGTCTATTTCGCTATCGCGTATTTCCTGAACGATTTTTTTGGGAGAAGTTTGAGCTTTAGCAAAGTGCCCGGTTTCCGATTTTAAGGAGTGCTTTTCTTTTTTATCGCCAAATGCTATCTGGAGAGCATTGTAGCCGTCTGTTTCAACGGTTTTCTTTTGTGTAACCACGCATGGGCCTGCTTCAATTATAGTAACAGCAGTTTGCTTGCCACTTGCATCAAAGATACTCGTCATGCCGATTTTTTTTCCAATAATACTTTTCATTGTATCTTGTTTATACCCAGCGCTCCTTAATTTATAAGGAGATGGATGTTCATTATTTTTTTTCTTTTAAGAACTTACCTTCTGCTTTTCCTGAATGTTATCAGGAAAGTTCATCAGGCTTTGATCTCAACATCAACACCACTAGGTAAGTCTAACTTACTTAAAGCATCTACCGTACGGCTGCTGCTGGTGTAAATGTCTAATAAACGCTTATGTGTACACAGTTGAAACTGCTCACGTGCTTTTTTATTAACGTGAGGAGAACGCAACACGGTAAAGATTTTCTTGTGCGTAGGTAAAGGAATTGGTCCTGTTACTACAGCTCCCGTACTACGTACAGTTTTTACAATCTTTTCAGCTGATTTATCAACCAGGTTATGGTCGTAAGACTGTAATTTTATTCTGATTCTCTGTGACATATAAAAAGAACTTTAGAATTACCGTTTTTTAATTTGGAGTGCAAAGGTAAGGGGTTATACCATAACAGCAAAAGAATGGGGGAAGTTTTTTTTAGTCAGGACCCGGGCTGCCTTGCTTACTGAATAGGGCAAAAATACCTTTTGGCAAGAAAAGAGCGTATCGGGACTGACGGCGTTATATTTTAATTCAAAAGTGCTGTTTTGTTCATTCTCTTTTTTCAACACGTCCACCACTGCTTACTGTTTTTTGCACATTTGCCTCTCCTTTGTATATGATATCTGCCCCGCTGCTGGCTATTGCAATTAGGCTAAGGCTGGCATATACATTGGCGCTGGCGCCGCTACTTACATTGACCGTAGTGTTTTCACTTAAAAGTTCGTTGGTCTTCAGGTGGGCTCCACTGGAAGCAGTTGCATGATAAGTCCTCGTTTTACCTCGAAGCGT
>JAYVEQ010000069.1:0-59438 GCA_043748745.1 Chitinophagaceae bacterium
GTAACGGGCAACACCTGCAACATCAGGACATTTATCATCAGCATCTGTTATACCGTCTCCATCTCTGTCAGGACAACCCTGTAAAGAAGCAAGACCCGGTACATCAGGACATTTGTCATCAGCATCTAAAACACCATCACCATCCCTGTCTTTTGGAGGCTCAACAACCGGCATCGGAACTTCAACCGGTGGTGGAGGAACTTTCTTTTTGGCAATATTTGCAGCAACACCTATGCTATGATAAAAGTGATAAGCAGCATTTTCAGTAACCGGTACACGGTATTGAGAATTTATTAAAATAAACGTTTCATCAAATAAATTCACCTGCAGGCCAAGTCCAAATGGCATCATAGCTGCATAATAGCCTCTGTATTTTGAAGCGCCAATACCTGCCGTAGCAAATGGAGTAATCCAATATTTATCGGATAATAATTTTAAATTAACTGTAGCTACTCCCTCAAGCAGGAGGCTGGGATTTGTACGAACTGCTTTTCCCGGAACGGGATACTTTACGAAAGATCCTGACAATGTACCAACAAAATCAAGATTGCCGGATAAGCCCTGCAGGTAACTAACAGCCATACCGGGAGTCATGTATTGTGTTTTATGCCACTCTTTTGACTTTATTACACTTGACAAACCATTAGACCGGATGTTTGAAGCAGTTCTGAAATCATTCAAAAAAAAGTGAATGCCTAAAGAAGAACGCTTTTTAGCATCGCTCTGTCCAAAAGATGTTACAATCAGGCCTAAGCCGGTAATTACTAATAAGATTTTCTTCATAAGTGTTAATTTTCTAAATCGCAACAAAAATAGTCGCTTAGTTTCAAAACATAAAATATTTTACCAACATAATTCTAACTATTATTTTAGCCCCGCAAAGTAAAGTAATAAGCCGATAATCTATAATTATTACTAAGGTATGGCCTTTTTATCTACCAACTCAACCTTTACTCTTGTAAGACCAGTGGAAACATAACCTAACTTTAGAGCTGCAGCCTTTGTTAAATCAACAATTCTTTTCATTTTAGGGTGCAACCTGTCATTTGTTTTTACCACTACCGATTTCCCATTCCGCAAATTGGTTACTTTAATCCACGTGCCTAAAGGCAAAATATTACAGGCACAGGTAAATTTTTTCTGGCTGAATATTTCGCCGCTTGCTGTATGTTTCCCATTAAATTTATTAGCATAAAAACTCGCCTGCCCGTAAAATACACGGGTAGCTTTTTTTGATTTTATTTTATGTATTGAACGGTTTTGTGAAAAAACTGTTACAGGTAAAATAAAAAGCAAAACAATAACAGCAATTAATCCGGGTTTAATAAAATTCATGTATTTTATATGGTATAATTTTATAAACTTAATAATACAAAGTTACTTTAAACCGGCAGGAGCAGATCAGATCATTTTTTTGCAAAATATTTTTGCATCAGCATTTTATCTTCACCATATATATCATCAAAAAATTTAACCCGCCCATTTCTACCTTCACAGGAAAAATAACGGATAAAAAGCGGAATCTGGTTTTTAACATCAACCCGGTGCCGCTCTTTTTTTGCGATCCATGTTTTGATCGAATCAGCCGTATATCTTAACGAATCTTTTTTTAAACTAAGAGCACTGTCATTACCTGCAATAAAATCTGCCAGCTTTTCCCATTCTTCCACCCGTACACAACCATGACTTAAAGCACGTGATGCCCGTTTAAATAAATACCGTTGGTTGGTATCATGTAAATAAACAGCGTAGGGATTATTGAAATTAAATTTGATGACCCCCAATGAATTATTATCACCACTGGCCTGCATTATTTTATAAGGTATTCCTTTAGAATATTTACTCCAGTTAACTGTGTTTGGATCTATATCTTCGCCTTTATTATTCATTAATTTTAATCCGATTTTTGAAATGTAATTTGGGTTATCCTTTAATTTGGGCAGATATTGTTTTACGATAATACTATTGGGTACGGTCCATGTTGGATAGGTGATCATGTCTGAAATTCTACCGGTTAACAAGGGTGTCCTTGTTTCAGGTTTACCACATATCACTTTCGATTCAAACACTACAGTATCCTTATCTATTAAATTTAAATAATAACCGGGCAGATTAACCCAAATATATTTTTCGGGCATTTTTTCTGGCAGCTGTTTGTATTTATCAAGAGTAATGGCTATTCTTTTAAATTTTTCCAGGTCAGTATTATTAAGGCTGGCAATTAATGTTTTTCCATATGCACCATCAGCCAGTAACCCCTTTTTTACCTGGTATTTTTTAATGGCCCTCTGCAATTGAACAGAATCCGGAATCGTATCATTAAAATTGATACAGTCACCTTCAAATAATCTTAGTTGCAATTCTTTTATAAACTTTAATGAATCCCTGATATCGGATTTTTTGAACGGGAAAGAAACATAGGTGTATTTTTTTCGATCCATACTGTCCAGAAATGGTTTTATGCCTTTTTTCAGTTCCCAATAGCCAATATGTCTTGGTTGAATTGACATTATAAAAGAAGCAAATTGTTTATTCTCCAACAATCCATTTAATGATGCAATAAAAAACTGATCATCCAGCACCGAATCTTTGTTTAATGAAACACTGTCAGGTTTTAACCTGCCTTGCTTTAAATCTTTTATAATATGCATAAAACCATCGGTCAGCAGCAAGTCTGCCTTGGTCCATAAATTTGCATTCATCCGGCTCAGGGAATCTGTATCCAGTTTATTTTTTAAAGAGCTCAGGTTTTTAAAATGATAATCGTTTGGAAAAAGCCCTTCAGTTTCGGCATTGGTAATAAACTGAAACAATGTATCTGCCAGGGGCCGCCATTTTTCTTTAATGCTCCATACAGGCTCGTAATCCTTTTTATTGTAAAATTTATTTAGAATTTGCAGCAAGTCAACTTTGCTGCTATCATCAATTTTACCATCATTTTCAATCGCAAATTTTAATTCATTATCTAAACTTTCAGCAATAATGTTATCCATCTTTGCAGGATCAGTAACAATTTTTTGTTCTTTTTTTGAAACAGGACCGTTGCAGGATAAAAGAAATAATAAAACACCTCCCATAAAAAAATAACGGTATCTGGTTTTACAATAAATCATAATTCGGGTTAAATATTTGTACCTTGAAAATGATATTTTCACTACGGATTTTTTTTGGAGCACTTACTATGATCAAGATAATACTTCGTTTTCAATTGGCACTAGTTTACGGAATAGTTTTTTTGTTAATCCCTTATTGCTCAAATGCACAGGATACTGTATTAAATAAATACGGATTATGGGTAATTAACAGGGTTGACCTATTACAAAAAACAGTACAGCATAACCCGGCAAAAGAAATGGTTGACCTGAAAAAGTTGATCCCGGACCTGCAGTTTGATCTAAAATATGCCAGTGACAATAATTTTATGCATAAAAAATTATACCCTGCTATTACCACAACCTTTTTACGCAAAGGCGCAGCAGATTCTTTAGCTGTTATTCAAAAAGAATTAAAAAAATATGGACTTGGTCTAAAAATTTTTGATGCTTACCGTCCCTATTCTATTACCGAAAAATTGTGGAAGCCCGTAAAAGACGATCGTTATGCTGCTGACCCTAAAAAAGGCAGTGGGCATAACCGGGGAATCGCTGTTGACCTAACCATCATAAACCTGAACGGCAATGCCGAAATAGATATGGGAACAGGGTTTGACAATTTCAGCGATACAGCACATCACTCGTTCACCAATTTGCCGGAACAGATTTTGCAAAACAGGTTGTTATTAAAAAATCTGATGGAAGCACATGGTTTTAAAGCATTGGATACCGAATGGTGGCACTACTATTTGGCAAACACAAAAGATTTTGAACTGCTGGACCTTAAGTTTAACCAATTAGAAAAAATAAAAAAATAAAAAATGCTGACAGAAACTTTAAGTGAAATTTTTGAACGGGATCTTCAAAAACTCATAACAGAAATAAATTTATACAAAGATGAAGATAACCTGTGGCTGATTAAGGAAGGGGTCAGCAACAGTGCAGGAAATCTTTGCCTGCACCTCGTTGGCAATTTGAACCATTTTATTGGTGCCACCCTTGGCAACACAGGTTATGTACGGCACAGAGATGATGAATTCAACCTTAAAAATATTCCCCGTCAGGATCTGCTGATTAATATTGAAAATTGCATCCTGATCGTAAAAAATACTTTGAATAAATTAAAGGTAGAAGAAATGGAAAAAGATTTTCCGCTTGAAGTTTTTGGCAGAAAGGTGAAAACTGAATTTATGTTGCTTCATTTGACTACCCACTTAACTTACCACCTGGGACAGATAAATTATCACCGGCGGTTGCTTGATTAAGCATTTATTCGGTGTACCCTTTGCTCCAACATGAGGAGATCGGCCAATACAAAGGCTGTTACGGCTTCCAATACTACCGGCACACGTAAAGCAATGCAAAGATCATGGCGGCCCTTAACAGAAAAATTTTCAACACTATCCGTCTCTGTATTTAACGTTTGTTGTTCTTTTGGTGTAGATGAAGTGGGCTTTATAGCAATCCGAAAAACAAGTTCGTTGCCATTGGTTAGCCCGCCAACAATACCACCGGCATGATTGGTAAATGTTTTGCCCGAACTGTCTTCAATGGAATCATTATGCTGGCTGCCGAACATTTTTGCAGCAGTAAAACCGGTTCCAAACTCAATAGCCCGTACAGCTGGTATAGCAAATACTGCATGACTTATTAATGATTCAGCCGAATCAAAAAATGGTTCTCCCAACCCGGTTGGTAACCCATTTACTTTACATTCAATAATGCCACCAATTGAATCCTTTGCATTAATGGCTTTTTGCAAACCTTTTTCTAAATCTGCTTCACCTCCTATTTCCAATATCGAGGCATTAACTTTTATATTGTTCAATATTTTTTTTGCTATCACTCCTGCAGCAACCAGACAAACGGTAAGCCTGCCGCTGAAATGGCCACTGCCACGGTAATCTTCAAAACCACCAAATTTTTTGGATGCCACAAAATCAGCATGACCAGGCCTGGGCACAGCACGAAGTTTTTCATAATCTGCACTACGGGTATTATTATTCTCAAATAAAATGGTAAGTGGTGACCCGGTTGTTTTGCCATTAAATAGGCCCGTTTTTATTTGGGGTATATCATCTTCTTTTCGTGGAGTAGTTCCTTTAGCACCGGGTTTTCTTCTTTCAATATCAGCAACAAAATCATCAACAGACAATAACAGGCCTGCCGGGCAGCCGTCAATAGTTATACCCACACATTCCCCATGCGATTCACCAAAAATATGTATCCGAAATATGTGGCCGAAACTATTCAATGTTTACTGGTTTATTGGTAAAGATACATTAGCGCCCAGCAATTTCAAATCTTCATAAAAACAGGGATATGATTTATTAACTGCCTCAGCATTTTCAATAGCGGTTTCTTCACTGGCTTTTAATGCAGCAACTGCACAGGCCATTGCAATACGATGATCGTGATGTGAATTTACTTTTGCGCCCTTTATTACTTCTGCCCCTTTTATCATCATCAGGTTATCCTGCAATTTTATCTCTACACCCATTTTATTAAACTCTTCCTGTAAAGTTAATGCCCGGTTACTTTCTTTATGTTGTAATCGATTAACCCCTTCAATTACTGTTGTACCATTGCAATAAGCAGCCAGCGCAACAAGTGGTGGAAACAGATCAGGACAATCGGTTGCATTAAAATGAAAAGGATCTCCCCCCTTCTCACCTAGTGCAGAATTGACAACAATTTGTTTTTCTTCTATCGAAATATTACAGCCACAATTCATCAATGCCTGTAATACTGCCTTATCGGCCTGGGCAGAAAAAACATCCAAGCCGGTTACTGTTATTCCACCGGCAATGGCGCCTGCTACCAATAAAAATGCTGCAGCACTCCAATCACCTTCTACGGTATAGTTAATTCGTTTATTAATTAATCCGTTAATTGGTTTAATAGTAAAGGATTGATAATTATCATTTTCAACATGATAACCAAAATGCTTCATCATCTGTAAAGTCAGATCGATATAAGGTTTACTTTGTAGATTTTGTACCTTGATGGTAACCGGTTTTTTTGCTGCTTTTCCATAAGCCATTAAAAGTCCGGTTAAAAACTGTGAGCTTAATGAACCATCAAAGGTAATAGCTGCAGGTTGCAGCGGCCCTTTGATTTTTATAGGCAAATAGCCATTATTTGATTTGATTGAAATACCTAACTGCGGAAAAATTTCGTCGAAAAAATGCATGGGGCGTTTCATTAAACTTCCTTCCCCATCAATTGTAATTTCTTTTGATGATAATGCAGCAATGGGTGCAAACATGCGCATACCTAAACCACTTTCACCACAATTTATTTCATCAGCAACAAAATCCGCTACTTCAGTATGGATTATAATTTCATCATTTTCAATATCTACAATAGCACCCAGTTTTTTAATCATTTCCATTGCGGCCAGATCATCATTGCTTTTTCCCGGATTGCTGATGCTTGTTATTCCATCATGTAACAGTGCCAGCGCACAGGCTCTCTGCATACTGCTTTTAGATGCAGGTGCATGTACAGTTCCGGAAATCATTGAAGGCTGAACAGTTACATTCACTATAAAATTTCTTTTAAATGTTTTTCAAACTCAGTTAAGGTGATATATACAATAGCTGCATCTCCTATTTTATTTAAAAGAATGAATTGAATGCCATCATCTTTTCGTTTTTTATCCATCCTTATAATTTCAAATACTTTTTCATGGTCTGTCTCCACATCAACAGGTAAATGGTAACGGGACAACAGCTTCACTATCCGGGCAGCTTCGCTGTACTGAAAATCATTTACCTGTTCCGATAAATTACAGGCTGCAACTATACCTATGCTAACCGCATGCCCATGCGGTATTTCGTGCAGGTTTTCAATAGCGTGCCCAATGGTATGTCCGAAATTCAATAATTTTCTCTCCCCTTTTTCAAATTCATCACGGGTAACGATCTGTGTTTTTATGTCAACATTTTTTTCTATCAGTTCTGCCATTAAAGTTTTATCGGCCTGGTAATCGTGTAAAGAATATTTTTCCAACACAGCAAATAAAGCGGCATCTTTTATACAGGCATGTTTTATTATTTCGGCAAAACCATTTACCCATTCATTAACAGGTAATGTTTGCAAAAATGAATAATCATAAAAAATAAATTCAGGTTGCCGGATTGTGCCTACCATATTTTTAAATACCCCCACATCAATACCGTTCTTCCCACCAATAGCTGCATCCACCATAGCTAAAACAGATGTAGGTACCAGGCCGAATTTTATCCCCCGCATATATACGGATGCAACATAACCCGTTAAATCCGTTACCACACCGCCCCCTACCCCAATTAAAAAAGTATTTTTATTGGCTCCAAGTTTAATTAACTCCTGAATGATAAGATCAACAGTATCCTGGTTTTTGTGTTCTTCACCTGCTGTAAATTTAATAACCGGGTATGCAGCCAATTTATCTGTATGAAGCTGATAAATATTTTCATCTGTTATGATAACAATTTCTTTATCCTTAACCAATTCAGCTAAAAAAGAGAACGCTGCATCAAAGTAACAGCTTACTGTTTTTTGTGAAAATTTAAATTCAGATTTATGCATACTAAATTTTTCAGGGTATGAACAATTGTATGGAATTGTTTCGACCAACAATAAATTACGAGTTCATCACTTTATTCTGATGATGGATACTTTCCAAATGCACCGCATCAAAATATTTGGTTATAAATTCCTTGGTCAGCCCAAGTTTTTCTCCTTTTTGAAAAGCCCTTTCCAAAATATCATTCCACCTGTTGGTTTGTAAAATGGTTATATCATTTTCCTTTTTGTACTGGCCAATCTTATCAGATAGTTTCATTCTTTGACCAAGCAATGTCAGTAATTCATCATCAACCTGGTTTATCTGTTCTCTTAAAGTAGTTAAGGCAGTAATAAATTCCTGGGCCGTTGTACTTTCATGCCGCCATACCAGTGCATTAAGTATTTCCAGTAATCTTTCGGGTGTAACCTGTTGCTTGGCATCGCTCCAGGCTTTATCCGGATCAATATGGCTTTCCATCATCAGACCATCAAAATCCAGGTCAATACTTTTTTGAGCAACCGATTGCAACAAACTTCGGTTACCGCAAATATGCGATGGATCACAGATCAAAGGCATATCGGGGTACCTTCTTTTCATCTCAATAGGCAAATGCCACATAGGCGCATTTCTAAATTCCGTATTACCATACGATGAAAATCCGCGGTGTATCATGCCTACCTGTTTAACACCAATTTTTTGCAAGCGCTCAATTCCACCACTCCATAATTCTAGATCAGGGTTTATAGGGTTTTTTATTAAAACCGGTATATCAACACCTCTCAAGGCTTCTGCTACTTCCTGCACACTAAAAGGATTTACTGTTGTTCGTGCGCCAATCCAAAGCATGTCTACATCAAACTTCAAGGCATCTTCCACATGTTTAGCTGTGGCAACTTCTACTGTTGTTGGTAAGCCGGTAATTTTTTTTGCCTGCAAAAGCCAGGGTAATCCAATTACGCCATTGCCTTCAAACAAACCCGGCTTTGTACGGGGTTTCCAGATACCAGCCCGCAACATATCAACTTTGCCCGTTTTGGCAAGGCGTGTTGCTGTTTCCATCATTTGTTCTTCAGTTTCAGCACTGCAGGGACCACTGATAATGAGTGGTCGCTTATTCCATTTTTCCTGCATTAAATCTTTCATAGTTTGTTGTTCTGTTTGCATTGTAAAATTAGTTTTATTATTTAACCAACATTAAATCTTTGTTCAACATCATTGGCCAATATGATTTTGTTCTTTTTTCATTTTATTCAACTTTTTTCTTAATGCCAATCCTTATAACTCATTTCAAATTTTATTTCGCCGTTTCCATGTACGCCCACTTCATGCCAGCCCTGCAACCTGTAAAATTTTTCAGCCCTGCTGTTGGGTGCGGTACCTAACCATATTTTTTCATCAGTATGTACAAAATACCAATCCATCATTATCTGGTGCAGTTTTTTACCAATCCCCTTGGCTTCATAATCCGGATGAATAAAAAGTGCCCACACATTGTTAGCAATCAAATCTACAATAGCAAACCCGGTTACCATATTATCAATTTCACAAACCCATCCTTTACCACGTTTTTTTATATACTCCTCAACATCCTCATCAGGTACCAACGCAGGATCAGAAAGCATATTTTCCTTTACCGCATGTCGCACAAACTGAATTTGTGGTATATCATTTATTTGCGCCTCCCTGAAAATCATAAAAAATCATTTTAAAATTCTTTTGATCTTATTTGCATTTTCAATCAATTCCTTCAGGTAACTAAAGTTTTCTTTTTCCAGGCAGCTTTTTATTTTTTTCAACTGGGCAATATGTTCATTTAAAACATCCAATACGTTTTCTTTGTTCTGCATGAAGATAGGTACCCACATAGCCGGATTACTTTTTGCTAAACGCACTGTACTTTCAAAACCGCCACTGGCCAGTTCAAAAATAGCATCTTCTTCTTTTTCTTTTTCCAAAACGGTTAAAGAAAGCGCATAGGAAGCAATATGAGAGATATGGCTTACGTAGGCAGCATGCATATCATGCACATCAGCATCCATATAAACCAGTTGCATTCCAATTTTCAAATAAACATTCTCTACTATCTGCAGGGCATCAGCATCTGATCTGTCTTTTTCGCAAATTACCGCTACCCTGCCCGTAAATGCATCTTTTACAACTGCCCCGGGGCCATCTTTTTCTGTACCCCACATTGGATGTGTAGCTACAAATCTTCCCCGGTTTACGTTATTCATGATCGATTCACATATCATTCCTTTAGTAGATCCAACATCCATCAGCACCTGTTTATCCAATTTATTTAAGATTGCAGGTAAAATCTCCAGCGTAGCATCAACAGGAATGGCTACTATTATCAAATTACTTTTTCCGATTGCTTCATCTATTGGCAAAGCCTCATCAATCCATCCCAGTTCAATAGCTGTTTTTAAATTGGCAGTATTGTTATCTACTCCAATTATTTTCAGGGCAAAGCCCGTCTCTTTTAACCTGTTTGCCAACGAACATCCGATCAGCCCGGTTCCTATAATAGTTACTGTCATATCAATTAAAAATCCCGGCCTTTAAAGCCGGGATGATTTTATGTTAATGTGTTTAATATTTACTTTTTTAACAAAAATACGCCGGCTTGGTGCGGAAGTAGCCAAAATAATAATGCCAGCTGTATATATTGTTGTTATTTTTCATTTCTTGAACAAAAATAGGGAACTACCATCAAATAGCCACAAAAAAATGCCCCGCTTATTAATAAGCAGGGCAAATTTAATTGCTTGTCATTTAAAAAATCTTTATTTCCGGTATAAAACAAGCAATGACCCGGTTACTAATTACTTCTTCTTAAGAGTATCAACAGTAGTAGTCATTTTAACTGTGGTGTCATGTTTAACCAAAGTTGTATCAGGAGCAGTAACTACGGCTGTAGTATCGCTGGTCTTAGTTTCTTCAACTTTTTTTTCTTCACCGTTGTTACAAGCTGCAAAAGATACAGAAACGATTGCTAATGCTAAGATTACTTTTTTCATTTTTTGTTTTGTTTAAATTTTAAAATTATAATTTGATATTTATACCTGGAATAAGAAAAGGTAACCCAACTTTTTTAAAAAAGTTTATTTTCGTTGCTTTGGGTTACAAATTATCAAAAAACGTATTAATTATTAACCGGTGAGTAATTTAGAACAGGAAAGGCAGTTATTGGAAGGTTTGGCTTTAAATGACAGAACAGTTGTTGAGGTCATTTATCGTGATAATTACCCTATGATTCAGGCCTTTATACTAAATAATAATGGCAATAGCGATGAAGCAAGGGATATTTTTCAGGAAGCAATGATTGTGTTATTTGAAAAGGCGGTTTCGGGCAGTTTTGAGCTGAATTGCCAGTTAAAAACATATATATACTCGGTTTGCAGGCGACTTTGGCTTAAAAGATTACAACAATTGCAACGGTTTGGAAGCCTGATTGAAAATATTGAGGAAACAGTAAGTGTGGAAGAAGACCTGGAAATTCATGAAAAGCACAATACCGATTTCATTTTGATGGAAAACGCAATGAGCAAAATTGGAGAACCCTGTAAAAGTTTATTAGATGCCTATTATATTCAGAAAAAGAATATGCAGGAAATAGCAGTTGATTTTGGTTATACTAATGCAGATAATGCAAAAACCCAGAAATATAAATGCCTGGTGAGGTTGAAAAAGTTATTTTTTGCACAATACAAAAACGGACAATAAAATGGATGAATTATTACTGATAGAAGCAGTTGAACGTTACCTGAAAGGTGAAATGAATCAAAAGGAAAAAACCTTTTTTGAAGAGATCCGAAAAAATAACCCGGCTATTGACCAAATGGTGGTTGAGCATACATTTTTATATCATGAACTGGAAAAACAGTCAAATATCAAAGCTTTTAAACACTCTTTATACGATGTTGAAAGTAAATTAACAGAAGAAGGGCTGATTAGCAAATCACAACTGAAAGGCAGGGCAAAAGTTGTTTTTCTCTGGAAAAAATACAAACGTAATATTGCTGTTGCTGCCTCTATTGCTGTTTTGGTTTCATTAGTTACCACTGGGTTAATTATTTCATACAATAATAAAGTAGACAATAATAATATTACCCAGTTAGTGAGGGAAATTAAGGATACAAAAAAGAAAGTCGCTCAGTTACAAGGATCAGTTGCTGCCAGCCAGAACAATCATGAGAGCCCTAATCCTGATTACAGAGCTACAGGTTTTTTAATTGATGGCAAAGGTTTTATTGTAACCAACGCCCACGTTGTAAACCGGATGAAAACAATTTATGTAGAAAACAATAAAGGGGAATATTTTTCTGCTGTTACTTTGTATATAGATCCCAATACAGACCTGGCCGTTTTAAAAATTAATGATACTGCCTATAAAACAATGTACAACCTGCCTTATTCAATTAATAGATCCAATTCAAATTTAGGCGAACAGATATTTACAATGGGTTATCCACGAAACGAAATTGTTTATGGCGAAGGTTATGTGAGCGCAAAATCGGGTAATGAAGGAGATTCCACTGCTTACCAGGTTTCTGTTTCGGTAAACCCCGGAAACAGTGGTGGACCAGTACTTAATAAGAATGGAGAGATCATCGGCATCATCACTTCTAAAAATTCAACAGCAGATGGTGTTGTATTTGCTGCTAAATCGAAAAATATTTACAACCTTTTGGATGCATTAAAAAAAGCAGGTGATACTGTCAATATTAAATTACCAAATAATGCAGGATTAAGAGGGCTTGAAAGAGAACAACAGGTTAAAAAAATGGAAGATTTTGTATTTATGGTTGTTGGCAACTAATATAAACCCAGGAATATATATAAAAAAGCTGTTGCTCAAATCAACAGCTTTTTTATTACAAGGAAGTTATTGCCAGAGAGAAGAAGGATATTCTCCATCAGTAATTAATTTATCAACACTGGCTTTTACCGTTGGCGCATCTTCTTTATAGGTAACCCCAAACCATTTTGCCGAAGTTGGGATAACACTTATATGTCCGCCAAAATTTTTCATAAAATCTTCTGCAATTATCGGGATAAAAAATTCAGATTTGATATCTGCACTGTTATTTTTTACAAATTGTAAAAACAATTGTTGAGTTGAAGAAAATAAATTTGGATGAAAGCACCAGAAATTCATTGATACACTGGAATTGAGCGGCACCTTATGCTTTCCTTCTTCGTCCTCATAAATTATTTCTCCATTTTCTTTATATATTTTGATCCGTTCTTTAATACTGATGAGATTCTGATGAACATCCACATCACAAACACCGCGACTTACAGAACCGTGTTCACTCAAAGTCTTTCCCAATTCATACCCAATAATGGCATATTGTTCTTTACTACATTTATGTTTTAAAAAAATGGCAGCTTTTTCAAATGCATCCTTTCCATAAAAATCATCAGCGTTGATAACTGCAAAAGGCTCATTAACCAAGTCCTTTGCACAAAGTACGGCATGACCTGTACCCCATGGCTTAGTTCTTTCTGCAGGTACTACCATATCTCCTGTAAAAGAATCTATTTCCTGGAAAACATATGCTGTTTTTATCCTGCCCTTTAATTTAGATTCAAATATGACTTTAAAATCATCAGCAAAGTCTTTACGAATAATAAACACCACTTTACCAAAACCCGCCCTTATAGCATCATATATTGAATAATCCATGATAGTTTCGCCGGATGGGCCAAAGCCCTCAATCTGTTTCATACTTCCGTAACGGCTGGCCATTCCTGCAGCTAAAATTAAAAGCGTTGGTTGCATCTATAATAAAATTAAAAAATAAAAAATAATCCGTGATTTTTGCATTGCGAAAATACTATAAACCCTTAAGTTTTTATCGAAATGCTTTTTGATATTTCCAAAGCCGGTATTGAAGTATTGAATAGTGAGTTGTTTTCACAAAAACAAGTCAGTGTATCTGTATTGCGTTTAGATAAAATTCATCCGGTTGTTTCAGGTAATAAATTATTTAAGCTTCATTATTTTTTACAGGATGCTTTAGCATCAAAACATAAAACCATTCTTAGTTTTGGCGGGGCTTATTCCAATCACCTTGCCGCAACAGCTTTTGCCTGTAAAGCTTTGCATTTAAAAAGCATTGGTATTGTAAGAGGTGAGCAACCGGCCAAACTTTCGCCTACCTTGTTGGAATGTATTAATGATGGAATGCAGATAAAATTTATAAGCCGGCAGGATTATAATGCAAAAGTAGATCCTGAACTGATCAGCACATTATTAAATGAATTTGGAGATTGCATTATAATACCTGAAGGTGGTTACCACCCCATGGGTGCAATGGGTGCGGCTTTAATTATGGATCTGATCAATAAAAATAATTATACCCACATCTGCACAGCCACTGGTACAGCAACTACTCTGGCAGGATTATTAATGGCATCCGGACCTGAGCAAACCATAATAAGCATCCCGGTTTTAAAAGGAATGACAGATATTAATGAACGCATAAAGTACCTGGCAGGTTTAAAAACAGCACCTCAAAATCTGCAAATCCTCTCCGGCTATCACTTTGACGGATATGCAAAAAAAAACAATCAACTCATTCAATTTATGAATGATAGCTGGCAACAGTACCAATTGCCACTTGATTTTGTTTATACGGCTAAAATGTTTTACGGAATAACTGATTGTATTAAAAATGACCGTTTTTACAAAGACAGTAAAGTTTTATGTTTACATACCGGGGGGTTACAGGGAAATAAATCTTTACCTTTAAATACATTATTGTTTTGATGTTGATTCAACCTTATGTATAAGATTTGTTTTTTATTACTGATTGGGATCATTTTATCTATTGGCAATACTTTTGCACAGGAAATACTTCCCAAGTTCACAATAAAGGAACTCGACGGAAAAATTTCCATCAGCTGGCGCAATAATTATCCTAAAGAAGTTAAGGGAATCAATATTCAGCGCTCTTATGACAGTATAAAAAGATTTTCAACCATTGCTACTGTACCTAACCCCAAAATTATTGCCAATGGATTTATTGATAAGCACCCCCCTTATAATAAAATGTATTACCGGCTGTTTATAGTTTTTGATTCGGGTTTATACGTTTTTAGTGAATCGCAAAGACCTTATACAGACTCTTTACCTGGAATAACCGAGACTGAAGATAATGCTGTTAAAAAACCCGGATATACCAGGAAAAATTCATTGCCGGCTTTAGTAACAGAAAAAAAAATACAAGGAAGTGTATTGAATGATTCCAAATCGGTTAAAAAGCCATTTGAAAAGCTCAAGAGCAAAGAAAACCCTGTTTTACCACCAAAAGAAACAATCTTTATCTATCCCAGTAAACGGATTTATACCGGCAAAGACAACAATATCGTTATTAATCTCCCGGAAATAAAAAGCAATAAATATGTGATCAAATTTTTTGATGATGAGAATAACCCACTTTTTGAATTAAATAAAATAACAGAAGATTACCTCATCATTGAAAAAATGAATTTTATGCATTCAGGATGGTTCAAATTTGAGATCTATGAAAACGATAAGTTGCTGGAGAAAAATAAATTCATGATACCAAAAGATGGAAAAAACCAATAAACAAATTTCATTAAATCATCAACGCAATTCAGAACAAAATACTTTTTCAAAATTCTTCCTCACTTTTGCTTTTGCCTCTTCATAATTTACAGCATGGCCCAGTTCTTTTTCAATTGACGTAACCTGCTTGTTTTGAATACCACAAGGAATGATATTCTTAAAGTAACCCAGGTCAGTATTAACGTTCAAGGCAAATCCATGCATGGTTATCCACCTGCTGCACCTGACTCCTATGGCACATATCTTTCTTTCACTTCCTGCAATATCTGTATCAATCCAGACTCCTGTTTCGCCCTTGCTCCTACCACCCTTTATGCCATATTCTGCAATGGTTAAAATGATCATCTCCTCCAGGTTTCTTAAGTATTTGCCAATATCGGTATAATATTTTTCGAGGTCGATGATTGGATAACCAACAATCTGCTGTAATCCATGAAAAGTAATATCGCCACCCCTGTTGGTATTAAAAAATGCGATACCATTTTCAGCCAGTTCATCATCACTCATCAGCACATTTTCTTTTTTACCGCTTTTACCCAATGTATAAACAGGAGGATGTTCACACAGAAGAAAGTAGTTTGTAGTAGTAAGTAGTGAGTCGTGAGATTGGGGTTGATTTGCAGATTGCCCATTACTCATTATCGGATTCATATTACGTATTGCCGATTTGATCTTTACATTCTGTTGTAACAACTCTTCCTGGTAATCCCAGGCGGTTTTATAATCAATTATTCCGAGGTCTTTAAATATCACTGTCTGTTTATCCAATGCAATGTTTTAATTTGCAAAGATAATTGAAACAGCTAAGCCTTTAACCCAGGTTACAAATGAAGTAATAATGAAGAAAATAATTGAAGAAATAGCAGAGGACCAACCGGAAATCGATGAGTTGTATGAAAAACTGGCACTAACAATTGATAAAGGACAGGAACCACTCCGGATTGATAAATTTTTAATGAGCCGCATTGAAGGTGCTACCCGTAACAAAATTCAGCAGGCCATAGATAATGAAATGGTACTGGTAAATGAAAAACCGGTAAAAAGTAATTATAAGGTAAGGGGCTTTGACAAAATTGTTGTCTTTGATAGTCATGAGCCGGGAGGCACGGATATTGTCCCCGAAAATATTCCCCTTAATATTATGTATGAAGATGACTCGGTGATGATCATTAATAAACCGGCAGGTATGGTTGTACATCCCGGCAGCGGAAATCCTAATGGTACTTTAGTAAATGGTGTAGCCTGGTATTTAAAACAACAAAATCCTGATCTGGATGAAAGTTCATTATCCCGTTTTGGTTTGGTGCACAGGATTGACAAAAATACCAGCGGGCTTCTGGTAATTGCTAAGGATCAAAGATCAATGGCAGATCTTGCCAAACAATTTTTTAACCACACCGTACACCGCAGGTATATTGCATTGGTTTGGGGCGATGTGGAAAAAGATGAAGGAACAGTTATTGCCAATGTAGGCAGACACCAGCGCTTCCGCAAACTTTTTACTGCTTACCCCGATGCTGATCATGGTAAAGAAGCCATTACCCATTATAAGGTATTGGAACGGTATAATTATGTAACCTTGATTGAGTGCAGGCTTGAAACCGGCAGAACACACCAGATACGGGTTCATATGCAGCTTATTGGCCATCCACTTTTCAATGATGACTTTTATGGCGGCGACAGGATTGTGAAAGGAACTGTTTTTACCAAATACAAACAATTTGTTGATAATTGTTTTGCTTTATGCAAGCGTCAGGCATTGCATGCAAAAGAGCTGGGCTTCATTCACCCGCTAACATTAAAACCTGTACATTTTGAAAGTGATGTCCCAGATGATATGCAGGCTGTTATTGAAAAATGGAAAAAATATATCGGGCATAAAGAAGATTAAAATGCTGATGATGTTACATATTAAAAAGGCCCGCTTTGCAACGGACCTTTTTAATATGTAAATGCCTGATCTAGTTTTTCACAAGCTTAGCAATTTGAACATTCCCATGTCCGTCATCATATCTTACAATATACAAACCGCTATTAAGCGTATTGATATTAAGTTGTGTTTGAAGCGTATTAGCTACAGCAACTACCTGTTGAACAATTTTACCATCCGGGCTTATCAAAGTAATCATTGATTTCTCCAATGATTTACTATGTTGAATAGTTACCTGGTCTGTTGCAGGTACTGGATAAATTTGTATCTGTGCGTTTGCCTGCTCTTTTGCATAAACTTTAATAATTGGTGTATATTTATTTCTGCCATCATAGTCTACACTTTTTATCCTGAAGAACATTGTTTGAACAGGTTTACCCATGTAATCAAAATTGTAAATATCTTTTCCTGAAGCGGTTACATAACCAGAACTTTCAAATTCAACTCCATTGGTACTACTTTCAACATAATAACCCTTTACATTTATTTCTGTACCCACATCCCATAAAAGTTTTATTGTACCGTCTGTATTTTTCCTGGCAACAAACCCTTCGAATGTTACTGGCAAGGGGCCACCAGCGACAGAAAGAGCCAGGTTATCAAATAGGATATTTCCAAAGTGAATAGACCTAAAAGTAAATTCAAACCGAACAGCCCTGCCAATTGTCAGGTCAGCATCTGTTAATAACAAACATAAATTGCCTGAATTTGCCGGTAATGCGGTGTAAACAGGTCCATTAGCAGTTGTAGCAAGCACTTCAAGTGGAGGACTGGAAGCTGAGGTTATAACCCTGATTCTGAACTCAGTATTGTTGGGAGCTGAATAGCTGAAACCAACGGTTACCTGTCCCTCAGTGTTAAGAAAGTAGGTAGGGGAAATAAGGCTGCCGCTTCTTGAATTTAATCCGCTGCTTTCAATTTCAGCACCAGCTCCTGCATTCCAGAAAAATGATACATCTTCCGCACTTGAGTAAATACTTGGTGAACTGAATCCTTCATCTGAAGTGTTGAAATTGCGGAAAACTGTGCAATTGGTAGCTGTTGTAACAATTGTTGGAGATTGCGCAACAGCAGCAATTCCCAAAACGATCATGATCGCAAAGAGTAAAAACTTCTTCATAATTTGTTTTTTTAAATTTGTAAGAGAATAAGATTAAAAATTGTTAATCTGAAATCAACAGAAGTTTTTTATACAGGGGATTGGAGAAATTTTTCTACTTATTGAGTATGTAGTAATAATGTCTGGGCATCATTACAGCCAAGTAGCTGTTTATTTATCTTATCATCCGGTTTTGATCATTTACAATTTTTTACCTTTTTTCCAGTAAACATTATTTCTTGTTTTTGATCTTTTCCAGAAAACAAAGGTCAGTTCATTATAGCTTATGCTTGTTACATAACTCTTTATTTTGGTTACATCATTCACATATTTGTGTTTAATACCATAAGCCTGATTAATGATATATTTTATTGGAATTTAAAAAGCTGCCTGCAATAAATCAGCAGCAAAATTCTGAAGGAATGAAAAATGGAAGATATAAAGCACGAGGGCACTAAAAAACAAAAGGCTTTGTTTTTTAGTGCAATATAAAAATTACTCTCTGTCTTAAAACTGAAAATAGATAAATGAACTGCTGCTCTCCTGGCTCCAAATTAGTAATAACAATAATACCGACCATATTATTCCCAGCAACCACCAGGGTGTTTTTTTAGCTACTTCCAGCACTCTGGTGTTTCGCATTGTCCAGTGAAGGATAACGGTTAAAGTAATGATAACCGAAATTTTTATTATTGCTAGTGTAGTTAAAAGTACAGTTCCATTGTGCACCTGGCCAAACATAGAGCTCAGTAATTGCCATGATTTTGAGAATGTAGGTGAACGGAAAAAGACCCAGGTTACATTAATTAGAAAGAAAGTGAATAATGCAATTCCAAAGTTCCAAATTGTTTTTGGCTTTAAAATTTCAGGAACAGGTCCAAGCACACCTACTTCAGCTGCTGGAGTAACAGCCATTGACAGCACTTTGTCTTTTCGGAAATCAGCGATGGCTTTCTCGACCCATAAATAAAATCCGTGCAGGCCGCCCCAAACTACAAATGTCCAGTTGGCGCCATGCCAGAGACCACCAAGCAACATGGTGATCATCAGGTTCAGGTAAGTTCTGAATTTCCCTTTTCGGTTTCCACCCAACGGTATGTACAGGTAATCACGAAGCCAGGCAGATAAAGTGATATGCCATCTTCGCCAAAAATCTGAAAATCCCATGGCACCATAGGGATATAAAAAATTTTGTGGTAAAATAAATCCAAGACAGGCCGCAACTGCAACTGCACAGGTGGAGTACCCGGCAAAATCAAAAAAGATCTGCCCTGAAAATGCAAGCACGCCCATCCAGGCATCAAGCGGTGCCAATTTATCTGATGAATTGAAAACCGTATCTGCGGAACCAGACAACATACTGTCGGCCAAAACTACTTTCATGAAAAGGCCTAAAGATAACATGAATAATCCTTCCATTAATTGCTGACTGGTTGCCTTACGTGGCGTTTCAAATTGAGGCACCAACTGCGGTGGCCGTACAATAGGGCCAGCAACCAGGTGAGGGAAAAAGGTAACAAACAAAGAAAAATCAAGCATGGATTTAACCGGCGCACTTTTTCTTTTATACATGTCGATAGTATAGCACAATGTAGTGAACGTATAAAAAGAAATACCGGCAGGCAAAATAATATTGGGTTTTGCAGGATGAAAATTAACGCCCAGCGTATTTACAAGGTGCGTAAAGTTTTCCAGCAGGAAACCTCCATACTTAAAAAAACAAAGCATGCCAAGGTTACCAATCAAACTGATCACAAGTAATAATTTCCGCTTGTGTTTATTTTCCTGGTTATACAGCGCTCTTCCCACAAAAAAATCAACAACAGTTGACAGCCATAACAAAAGAATGAAAGGCGGATTCCATGCTGCATAAAAAACATAGCTGGCTAATAAGAGGTTTATTTTTTTTACTTTCCAGGAAAAAGGCAGGTTATGCAGGATAAGAATAACAATAAAAAAAGCAATGAAAGTGTATGAGTTAAATACCATAAAGCAGAAAGATTAATAGTTTAAAATTAGTTTGCTGTTTGTATTGGTTTTGGAAACTTCCACCCTTTTTCTTCACTTAATATTTTTATAAAGTTCTTCGTGAACACAATAGCATCAGACTGGCTCAGATGTGAAAATTCGGGACATACAAAATGGTCTATGGCCGGGTAATCGGCAAAATGAAGGCCCGGGCAACCGGTTACCGCTAAAATCCTATCCCAATATTTTTCCCTCGGGAATCCCATTTTTTCTCCCATTAGGTAAGCACCACTGGACGGCGTTCTTACAAACAATACCTCTCCGCCTCTTGCTTTAATTTTATCAACAGCTATTTTTACCCTATCCAGTATAGAATCTAGTTTTGGCCCGCTTGCCGGGGGATCTTTGCTGGCTTTTCTGAAAGAATCCCAGATATTTTTCACAATGTTTTGCAGTGCACTATCTGATGAAAATTTATCGGTCATATATTCCTGCCGGTTAAATTTTACCCGGCCAAAATCTGATGGAAATCCGTGAAAATTAAATACACCGGGTCGGTCGGGAATATGCAGATTTTCTAACTCAGCTCCTAATGAAAGCCATTCTTTATCTAAAAAAACAAATTGCGATTCCAGCAAATGATTGATATGAAAACTTACCCGCTGAGCCGGAGTGCGGTCTTTATAATATTTCATACCCTCAACCGGCCTTCTGGCATTGCCTGGAGCCGTGGAAAAAAACAGTCCTTCAGTTACATCTACAACCAATCTTCCTTTAAAATTCTTATCGTTGGCCAGGTTTTCCATTACCGGGATTGGTGTGCTGCCTACACAGGCTAATTGAATGGCATGGTTGCCGGTAATATTTTCCCAGGTATCAATATCCAGGTCGAATTTGATACGTGATGAGCCGATGAAAACAGTTGCTTTATCGGCAGGTTCGTAAACCATGTCCCTGTTATGCGCCCATAAAGCAGGGTCATCATAATAAGTAGTTTCAAAACCTTTGTTTCGTAAGTAAAGCTCCCAGCTTGCTACAGAAATTATAACCAACACAGCGGTTAGTATTCCTGCTTTTACTAAAGAAGAAGTATTCATTTTTTATAAAATTAATGAACGATAACTATGTTAAATGGACAAGGAAACAGAATGCGATGCTAGTTGTACAGTGTTTGGTTTTTCCTTACAGTTCTTGAAAAGGATAATAGAAATCTCGCAGCCGGGTTAAAGATATATTTTAGAATTTGAAATTCATAATAATTTTTTTACAAAAGTATATGCATCTGGACTTTGTATCGGAGAGGCAGCCCTGATAAGTTTTAGATAGAACATAATAAACAGGTCTTCGCTCGGTTCTGTAGAATAATGGCTACAGTAATAACTGCACTTAAACTATGCACCGGCAATTTACTAAAGCATAATTTCACCGATTATGGATGTACCAGTTGGGAGTTGGTTATTATCCGTGGTATAATCCAAAATTTTAATCTATTTATTAACTAAAGTGCAGCTATTGCGGCATTTTTTTACCAATAAATTTAAAGATAAAATTTCGGATACAAAATTGCTTCTGTTAAATTGTTTTTGTAACTATACATCTTTATCGCAATAAGAAAATGGCAGATCCAAAAAATAAAAAGCCCGTGCATACTCTTAATTATCCTGCTCCGGAAAAAAAGGATACCTGTATGGCCATGGACTCTGCGGAAATCCCGGTGGTGGCAATAGTTTTAGAGCCTCACTTTCCTGCCATACCTGTTACCAACAATATAGGAACCAGGAGAAGAAAAGCCGGCGAAAGAATCAGTAATAGCGCAGAAAAGCTAAGGCTGATCATGAATGGGGCACTGGATGCAATAATCTGTATAGATACAAAAGGAGAGGTCATTTTCTGGAATCCACAGGCAGAGCTAATATTTGGATGGACCGAAACCGAAGTGGTTGGGAAAGCGCTTTCGGAGCTTATTATACCCGAAGCATACCGCCAGCGGCATATTGAGGGCATGGCACATTACTTAAAAACAGGTAAGGGCCCGGCGTTGAATAAGCTAATGGAACTTTCAGCAATTAACCACAAAGCAGAAGAATTCCCGATTGAATTAACCATAATGCCGATCAAAGAGGGGGGCGAAGAATTTTTTTGTGCTTTTGTAAGAGATATAACCGAAAGAAAATTAACAGAAGAAAAAATGAGGCAAAGTGAAGCCCGGTTGATTGAAGCACAGGAAGTAGCAAAAGTTGGCAGTTGGGAAACCGATTTATCAACTTTCAAAGTAATATGGTCTGAAGAGACTTTCCGGATCTTTGAAATTGACCCTGCGAAGTTCCAAGTATCACATCCGGCCTTTTTAGAATATGTTCATCCTGATGACCGGGCTAAAGTAGATGCTGCATTTGTAAGTTCGCTTACTGATCATTCAATCAATACAATCGAACATCGCATTCTCACAGCAGATGGCGATACAAAAATTGTAGAAGAGCGTTGGCAGATTTTTTGCAACAATGAGGGGCAACCAGTAAGAGCTGCAGGCACCTGCCAGGATATAACTGAACGTAAAAAATCTGAAGCTGCTTTAAAGAAGGTTTATGAAGAGAAAAATACCATACTCGAAAGTATTGCCGATGCCTTCTTTGCCTTAGATAAAAACTGGATAGTTACTTACTGGAATAGGCGGGCAGAAGAAATTTTACATACACCCAAAAATAAAATAGTGGGCCGCCATTTATGGGAAGTATTTTCCGACAGCATTGATTCGCAATCCTACAAAAAATATCACGAGGCCATTGAAACCAGCCAGGTTGTTAGTTTTGAAGATTATTATTTGACACTAGATAAATACTATGAAATAACTGCTTATCCATCAAATGCCGGATTGTCTGTTTATTTTAAGGATGTAACAGAACGTAAAAAATCTGAAGCTGCAGTAAAGAAGGCCTATGAAGAAAAAAATGCCGTATTAGAAAGTATTGATGATGGATTTTTTGCTGTAGATAAAAATTCGATAGTAACCTATTGGAATGGAAAGGCAGAGATACTGCTTGGTGAAAAAAGAGAAGATATAATTGGTAAAAATTTACATGAAGTTTTTGCTCCCACCGGCTCTGTGGTATTTTATGATAATTATCAGAAAGCAATCAGGGAAAAGATTACGATCCATTTTGAAGAATTTTCAAAGCGAAGCAATAAATGGTTTGCCATAAGTGCTTTTGGTTCTGAAAAAGGCTTATCGGTTCATTTTAAGGATATAACAGAACGTAAAGAAAATGAAGAAAAAATAAAAGAAAGTGAATTTCGCTATCGCTCACTTATTGAGCAGGCAACCGATGCTATTTGTATTGCAGATGCATCTATGAAAATTATTGAGATAAATCCCGCCGGTTGCCGGATGCTGCGATATTCAAAAGAAGAATTTTTACAACTTACGATTACCGATCTTTTTGTTACGGAAGATCTTATAACAAACCCAATTAAAATAGAGGAATTAAAATCCGGGAAAGTAATACGAAGCGAAAGAAGATTTAAAAGAAAAGATGGAACACTGATAGCGTTGGGAATAAATGCAAAAATACTGGAAGATGGAAGATTTGTTTTGTTTGCACATGACATTACTGAAAGAAAAAAAACTGAGGTCAGGTTAAAAGAAAGTAATGAACGCTTTAACCTGGTAAGTAAGGCCACCAATGATATGGTGTGGGATTGGGACCTGGTAACAGGTAAAGTTTATAGAAACAAAGAAGGCTGGAGAAAAATATTCAGGACAGGGGATAAAGAAATTGAAACCGGAACAACGAATGAGTGGGATGAGCGGATTCATCCCGAAGACAGGGAAAAAGTGAAACAGGTAAATGACCAGATAAAAAATTCTAAAAACGATTTTTTTGAGGTTGAATGCCGGGTGCTCAGAGATGACGGTACTTATGTCCATATACATGACAGGGGTAATATTTTACGTAATGAACATGGCAGACCTATAAGGTTGATTGGTGCCACACAGGATATTACAGCAAGAAAAGAAGCTGAGATGCAGGTTGCCAAAAGCGAATTACGTTTCAGGTCCCTGGTACAAAATGGTTCTGATCTTATCAGCATACTGGATGAAAAGGGTTATTATTTATACATCAGCCCTGCTGTTAAAAGAATGTTTGGATATGAGCCTGAATTTATAATTGGAAAAAACGCTTTTTCTTTCATGCATACCGGGGATATAATCTCATCAAAGGCATATTTAGGAAAAATGAAGAACGAATATAACTTTGAAATGCCCCCTTTCCGTTTTAAAAATGCAAAGGGAGAATGGAGATGGCTGGAAAGTAAGGTTACAGATATGAGTAAAGACCCCGAAATACAAGGTTTTATTTTCAACTCAAGAGATGTAACCGAAAGAAAAATTGCAGAAGATGAGATAAAAAAACTATCCATCATTGCCCGGGAAACTGTGAATGCAGTGATCATTACCGATCCGGAAGAAAAAATTCTTTGGGTAAATGAAGCCTTTACAAGCATCACCGAATTTGAATTTGAAGAAGTGATTGGCAAAAGGCCGGGTGACTTTTTGCAGGGCGAAGAAACCAACATGGCTGTTGTTCGCTTTATGCGCCGTAAAATAAAGAATATACAACCATTCGAATGTGACATACTTAATTATACAAAATCGGGCAAAAAATATTGGCTTCGCATACAATGCCAGCCACAGTTTGATGAGACCGGCAAACTCAAGTATTTTTTTGCTATTGAAACCGATATCACCAAAGAAAAAGAAGCTGAAGAAATTTTAAAGACATCTGAAGAACGATACCGTTATTTATTCAACAACAACCCGGTCAGTATCTTTATCTGGGATATTGAAACTTTTAAAATTCTGGAAGTAAATGATGCAGCTATTGAGCAATACAGGTATTACAGAGAAGAGTTTATTGACAAAAATGTACTGGATCTGAACCCCCCGGAAGATCATACTAAAATAGAACATTTTGCCGCAATAGCCCGTCAAAAAAAAGAATTCAGGTCGGAGATCAATTGTAAGCACATCAATAAATCGGGTGAAGAAATACATATGAATATCAGCTCTCACCTGATCCAGTTTAAAGGTCGCCCTGCTATTTTAGCTTTGGCTACTAATATTACTGATAAAATATTTCTGGAGAGAGAACTGGAAAAGGAGCGACTTTTAAAGCAACAGGAAATTACTGTAGCGGTTATCTCGGCCCAGGAACAGGAGCGGCAGGAACTTGGCGGTGAACTTCATGATAATATTAACCAGATACTGGCCGGCTCACGGCTTTATCTTGGCCTGGCAAAAAAAGAATTAAATATTGAACATCCTTATTTAAGTGAGGCAGGTAACCTCATCACTTCAGCCATTGATGAAATAAGAAACCTGTCTCATTCATTGATACCTCCGTCTTTGAAAGAATCAGAGTTTTTGGAAGCACTCGAAAACATTATAGAAGTAACACAGAAAACCAGTGGTATTATAATAAGCATGCAGGCATTCAGCTTTGACGAAAGCTGCATAGTGGATAAACTCAAACTAAATATATACAGGATTGTTCAGGAGCAGTTAAACAATATTCTGAAACATGCCGGAGCCCAAAAAGTTATTGTCCGCTTGGTGCAGGATAATGAAAAAATATTACTTAGTATTAAAGATGACGGAGCAGGGTTTGATACAACAAAAAAAGTCAATGGTGTTGGATTGATGAATATGAAGACCAGGGCTTCCCTGTTCAATGGTGAACTAACCATTATTTCTTCGCCGGGAAGAGGTTGTGAATTGAGGGTATTATTTAATTGATCTTTATTACTAAAATGAATATTCAATTTTTTAATAGCCAATGTTCATAAAAAGATTTAATAATATATCCGGGTATTTTTTGGCCAAATATCTACCATTAACATGTCAACAACAATAATTTTTGGTGCAGGCAACTATTATTATCTATGTTTGTCGATTTAAAACCAAACCCGGTTTAATAAATATTCAATTAAATGAGAATAGTAACCCTGTTATTAATTGCTGCAGTATTTTTTTTATTTTTTTCCTGCCAGAAATCATCAACAACTACTGGTAACAATAATGGTAATAATCCATCACCAACATTATTATCCATATCGCCAAATGCAGCATTGGCAGGTAGTACAGCTTTTACTTTAACAGTTACAGGTTCAAACTTTATTACTGGATCCGTTATTAAATGGAATGGAACTGCTTTAGTTACAACATATATAAATGCCACACAGCTAACAGCTGCAGTTCCGGCAGCAAATATTACAACAGCCGGCAACGCAACTATAACTGTATTTACAGCAACACCAGGTGGGGGTTTAAGTGGTGCCCTTAATTTTACAATAAGTAATGTTATAGTAAATAATCCTGTTCCTGTTTTAAGTACCATCGCTCCAAATAATGCAACAGCTGGTGGTTCAGCATTTGCACTTACCGCCAACGGAACAAATTTTATTAACGGGTCAACCATTAACTGGAATGGAGCTGCTTTATCAACTACATATATCAATGCTACACAGTTATCAGCGGTAGTTCCTGCAGTAAATATTGCAGCAGCAGGTTCAGCAACGGTAGCTGTTTTTTCTCCTTTACCCGGTGGAGGTACAAGTGCGTCAGCAATGTTTACAATTACCGGCAATAACCCATCACCAACTTTATCAGGGTTATCTCCAAATAATACAACAGCAGGTGCCGGTGCATTTACTTTAACTGCCAACGGAACAAATTTTATTAACAGTTCAACCATTAACTGGAATGGTGCTGCTTTAACAACAACATTTATAAGCTCAACTCAATTATCAACGCTGGTACCGGCAGCAAATATTGCTGCGGCAGGTACTGCATCAGTAACTGTATTTTCTCCATTACCGGGGGGCGGTACCAGTAATGCACTCAACTTTACCATTAATCCGGTTTCAACCGTAAAGAGATTTTTATTTGATGCTTCTCATGGTGAAACCGCCGGCAATGCCGACTGGGTAATTGATGAAGATGGCAGTGTGCCTCAAAGGATTCCTACGCCGGCACAATCTACAGTTACTGCTTCAACACCCGAAACCTATTGGACGGGTGCCATTTCAAGCTGGGGAATAGCATTGGCAAAACAGGGGCATACCGTTGAAACGTTACCGGCAGGAACAAACATTACCTATGGTAATACATCCAATCCGCAGGACCTTTCGAATTATGATGTGTTTGTGGTTGATGAACCAAATAATGTTTTTACCGCTGCACAAAAAGTAGCCATGCTGAATTTTGTAAATAACGGAGGTGGATTATTTATGGTTTCAGATCATACGGGATCCGACAGGGATGGCGATGGATGGGACTCTCCCGCTATATGGAATGACCTGATGACAAACAATACCGTATTAAATAACCCCTTTGGTTTCAGTATAGACCTTGCAAATTTTTCCGATATCACTTCTAATATTTTAACCAACAGTGGCAGCAGCGTAATACTTACCGGATCGCAGGGAAATGTTACACAGATGGAATTCAATAATGGAACAACCACTACAATTAATCCTGCAGTAAATCCAAATGTAAAAGGTTTGATCTGGAAAACTTCAGCAACACAAAACAATAGTAATATCATGAGCCTTTCATCTGCTTATGGAACAGGCCGGATATTTTTTGTAGGAGACAGTTCTCCAATAGATGACGGCACGGGTGCCCCCGGAAATAATTTATATGTTGGCTGGCCAAATTACAGTCATAAGAATTTATTTATGAATGCATCGTTGTGGCTGGCTAAGCTGCAGTAATAATTCCGTTTGAGGTATTAATTATTTAAAAATGAAATGCTCCTCAAACCTAACCGGATACATCAATTCATTTTTTATTTCACCCAATTTATTGTTGCTTTTTTCACATCAACTGAATTCGTGCCGATCATGATCTCAAATTCACCGGCTTCCCAATCATACTTCAGGCTGTCATTGTAAAATTTCAAATCTTCAGTAGTAATATTAAATGTTACCATTTTCGTTTCACCTGCTTTAAGAACAATTTGCCGAAATCCTTTTAATTCTTTTACGGGCCTTACTACAGTTCCTACCAAATCCCGGATATATAATTGTACTGTTTCTATACCGGCATAATCGCCACTATTGGTTACCCTCACAGAGGCTGTAAGTTTTTGCCCGGTTTTTAATGATCCTGCACTTAATGTTAACTCACTATAATTAAATGAAGTGTAGCTCAAGCCATAACCAAAGGGAAATTTTGGATAGATAGATAGATCTGTATAAGCAGACCTGTAATACCTGTCGCTGTCATTCAATGCCGGCCGGCCTGTGTTATAATGATTATAATAAATGGGGATCTGCCCTTCTGTGACAGGAAAGCTTATGGGTAACTTTCCGGAAGGATTATGATCACCGAATAATACATCCGCCATGGCATCACCTGCTTCTGTTCCCAACCACCAAGTATACAAAATAGCAGGAACATGATCGGCAGTCCAGTTGAAGACCAACGGACGGCCTGCATTTATCAATACTACAACAGGTTTACCTGTAGCAACTATTGATTTTATTAATTCTTCCTGCACACCAGGTAATTGAATATTACTTCTGCTTTTTGCCTCGCCGGTCATGTCTCTCGCTTCTCCTACACTCATGATGACGATGTCGGCATTCATTGCCGCAGCAATCGCTTTTGAAAATCCTGCACGGCTTGTATCTATAACGTCACAACCTTTTGCATAGATCATTTTTGAAGCAGGAGACAACTTCTTTTTAATGCCATCCCAAAGTGAAACTATCCTTATAGAATCATCAGGCCAGTCATAACTCCAAAAACCAAGATTATCTGATTTTGCTTTTGCAAAAGGACCAATCACTGCAATGGTCTTTGTTTGTTTGCTGAGTGGTAACAGCCTGTTCTCATTTTTCAGTAATACAATACTTTTTCCTGCAATCTTCCTGGCAGCAACCAGGTTATCGTTATTGCCCCATTGCTGTTTCTCTCTTTCTGCATTACAAAACCTGAATGGATCATCAAAAAGGCCCATTTCAAATTTCTTCCGCAATATTCTTCTTACAGCATCATCTATCACGGTTATTTTTACTTTTCCCCCCTTTACCAATTTTGAGAGGTTTTGAATATAACTGCGGCTCTCCATGTCCATATCACTGCCGGCATTGGCAGCTGCCATTGCTGCTTCATAATTATCTTTTACAAAACCATGGTTGATCATTTCACCAACACTGCCCCAATCGCTCACTACAAAGCCTTTAAATTTCCATTGCCCTTTTAAAATATCCCGTTGTAATAATTTATTTCCTGTTGCCGGTATCCCATTCAGGTCATTGAATGAATTCATAAAAGTAGCGGCACCTGCCTCAGCTGCTGCTTTAAATGGTGGTAAATAAACATCATACAATTGACGTAAACTCATGTCGGCACTGTTATAATCCCTTCCGCCAACGGCTGCGCCATAAGCTGCAAAGTGTTTTGCACATGCCATCACAGCATCAGTGTTTCCCAATCCATTTCCCTGAAAACCTTTTACTCTTGCGCTTGCTATCAATGAACCGAGGTATGGATCTTCTCCTGCACCTTCCATCACCCGCCCCCAGCGGGAATCACGTGCAATATCAACCATTGGGGCAAATGTCCAGTGAATACCGGCTGCTGAAGCTTCAGTTGCTGCAATCCTTGCAGATTGTTGTATTGCTTCTATATCCCAACTTGCTGCTTCACCTAAAGGTATCGGGAATATTGTACGGTAACCATGTATCACATCCTGCCCGAATAACAATGGTATTCTTAATCTTGATTGCATGGCGATCTGCTGCAGCGTTCTTGTGTGATCAACACCGGTAACATTAAGCATTGAACCTACCATACCTTTCCTGATCTGATCTTGTTTATCACCATCCTTTGTAATAGGACCTGTCGCATTCCAATCACCATTGTATTGGTTCATCTGACCTATCTTTTCATCCAGCGTCATTAGTTTTAATACGGAATCAACTTGCAGATCAATAGTTTTTTTTTGTGCATCGCAAAACAGGCTCTGTAATAATGCACTAAATAACAGGCATAGGTATTGAAAAAAAAATCTCTTCATCGCATTTATTTAACCCAGTTTACTGTTGCTTTTTTAACATCATTTGAATTGGTGCCGATCATGATCTCAAATTCACCGGCTTCCCAATCATATTTCAGATCATAATTATAAAACTTAAGATCGTCAGGAGTTATATTGAAAGAAACTGTTTTTGATTCGCCTGCTTTTAATTCGATCTTCTGGAAACCTTTTAATTCTTTCACCGGTCTTGTAACACTACCTACCACATCATGGATATATAACTGAACCACTTCTTTTCCATCGTATTTACCGGTATTGGTTATTGTTACAGTTGCGGTTAATTTTTGATTCCCTTTTAAAGAAGAATTGCTGAGTTTTATATCGCTATAATTAAATGTAGTGTAACTCAACCCATACCCAAAAGGATAAACAGGTTCATTCGATACATCTAAATAATTGGACCGGAATTTTTCAAACCATTTTCCTTCTCCTAAAATACGCCCCGTATTTTTATGGGCATAGTAAAGTGGCAACTGGCCTACATTCTGCGGAAAAGTGGTTGTTAGTTTTCCGGAAGGATTTACATCGCCGAATAACACATCGGCTATGGCATAACCGGCTTCGCTGCCACCAAACCATACATTTAATATTGCAGGTACATTTTCATTTTCCCATTTTAATACAAGTGGTCTTCCGGTAAATAAAACCAATACAACGGGTTTGCCGGTTTTAAGTAAAGCCTTCAATAATTCTATTTGTATGCCCGGTATATTAATATTACTGCGGCTTGATGATTCTCCACTCATCTCTGCAGACTCACCCAATGCTGCAATTATTACATCTGAGCGGTTTGCGATATCCAGCGCTTCCTGTAAAATAACTGATGCCGGACGGCTGTCTCTCCGTAATGATTTGCCAAACATCCCAGCCCTGTCTTCAAACAAACTGTCTTCATCAAGGTTAGCGCCCCGTGCATGTAAAATTTTTACCTGACTGCCAACTACTTCCTGTAACCCTGTTAACAGAGAAGTTGCTTTTGAAAAATCTGCCGCAACACTCCAGGTTCCGGGCATGTTTTCTTTATTATCTGCCAGTGGCCCTATCAATGAGATAGTACCACTTTTCTTTAAAGGCAAAATATTATTTTGATTTTTCAATAAGACAAAACTTTGTGCTGCAATTGATCTTGCTTCAGTCCTGTTTGCTTTTGTAAAGATTTCTGTTTTTGCCCTGTTACCATCACAATATTTATATGGATCATCAAACAATCCTAATTTATATTTTGCTTCCAGTATTCTTCTGCAGGCTGCATTAATCTGCGCCATTGTTACTTTCCCTTCTTTCAGTGATTTTTGAGCTGTTGTTAAAAAACTTTCACCAACCATGTCCATGTCAATACCTGCCATCAATGCTCTTGCAGAAACTGTCTGGGTATCACCTACGCCATGAATCACCATTTCATTGATGCCTGTATAATCTGTTACTACAAAACCTTTAAACCCCCATTGTTTGCGAAGCACATCAGTCATCAACCATTTATTAGCTGTAGCAGGTACACCATCTACTTCATTAAAAGATGCCATTACCGTTCCAACGCCGGCATCTACCGCCGCTTTATAAGGGGGTAAATATTCATTATACATCCGCTGATGACTCATGTCTGTTGTATTGTAATCCCGTCCGGCTTCTGCAGCACCATATAAAGCATAATGTTTTACACAGGCCATGATGGTATTATTTTTTGTAAGATCAGTGCCCTGGTAACCGGTAACCATTGCTTTAGCTATTTGCGAACCCAGATAAGGATCTTCTCCACTGCCTTCTGCAATCCTCCCCCAGCGTGGATCACGGGCAATATCAACCATTGGTGAAAAGGTCCAGTTAATACCATCTGCACTGGCTTCGGTAGCAGCAATTCTTGCACTGCGCTTTACTAAACTCATATCCCAGGTACAACTTAATCCAAGCGGAATAGGAAAAACTGTTTCATAACCATGTATCACATCCATACCAAAGATCAACGGAATTTTTAACCGGCTTTGTTCTACAGCTACTTTTTGTACATCACGGATCTTTACAACTGATTTTATATTGAAGAGTCCCCCTACTTTTCCTTCCTTTATCTTTTTGGCAATATCAGAATTACCCGCCTGGCCGGTTGTAATATCGCCTGCACCCGGTAAATTCATTTGTCCCAGTTTTTCTTCCAATGTCATTCTCTTCATCAATGCATCAATGAAGATTTTCATCTTTAAATCCTGTGCTGTTGCCTGGTATGATGAGGCAACCAGTAAAACAATAATCAATTTTTGTAAAAATTTCATGTGCTGTATTTTTTGTTATTTCTTCAAATAAGGTTCAATTAATTTTTTCCAGATGGCATAGCCTTTTGCATTCATGTGTAATTTATCTTCGATAAAAATACCGGGTATCGGCTTACCATCTGCCCCAAGCATATTTTCCCAAACATTGATAAATTTCGTATGCCGCTGTTTCTTTAAATATTTTTTTATCCGGTTATTCCCGTCTATCATCCTGTCTTTCATAAGCCATCTTGACGGGCTTGGTTTTATGGAAATATATACAATTGAAATTCCAGGCAGTTGATTTCTTATCTCGTTAAATAACTGTTTAAATCTTTCAAATACAATTTTTCCGGTTACTGTATCGGATGCAGCGATATCATTTTCGCCGCAGTAAATAATAATCTGTTTGGGATGATATTTAAAGATGACATCATCACTGTACCGGATGACATCCGTTAATGAAGAACCACCAAAGCCACGATTAATGATAGGGAAACCGGGAAAATAATTTTGTACATCTGTCCATTTTGTAAAAGAAGAACTGCCAACAAAAAGAATTTTACCTGTTCCGGGAAAGCTAATACTATCCTGTCTTTTGAAAGACTGTATGTCATCCCAAAAAGGTGGTTTCATGTTCTGCGCCTGTGCAGTATTCAGCAACAGGAAGAAAAGAAAAATACTTTTAATTATTCTGTTCATCAATCAACTTTTATAACTTTCGTTCTTTCAGATACCCCGTTTTCATTTACAGCCTCAATAGTGAAATAATAGGTTTTCTGGCTATCCATCGCCTTGAACCAATACTCATTTACATTATGCAACATCACACAGTTATATAATTTATCCGGGGCAATACCGTAATAAATATTATAAGCAAATGCATTGTTTACCGGGTTCCATTTTATCCAGCCGCTTCGTTTATCTTTTTCGGTACGCAACACAAAAAATGTTTTTACAGCATCCGGTTTTGTACCATTGCCATTACCAAATACACGTAAACCGCTGATAGCAAATTTGCCGGTGGGCATATGAATGTTTTCCAGTTTAATGAACCTTGCCTGTACCGGTTGTGCCAGCTCCACATAATCGTGAGGCACATCTGTTTTGTTATTGCTTTTATCTACCAGTATATTCCATTTCTTTCCATCAGCTGAGTAATACATTTTATATTGATGATACTGATCATTTATTTTTCCCAGCCGGTTACTATCCACATCCTGGTCGGCATAATTAATTTGTACCGCATTAACTGTTGATACATTACCCAGGTCTGTTTGTATCCACTCCCCTTTATTTCCCGATGCTGCACTCCAGTATGTTTTCATATCCTCATCATTGGCATTATTGGCATGATAGCCTCCCAGTGATGATGAAACCATAATCATTTTTTTGTAATTCAAAAGGAACCAGTTTGTAAAACCACCGCCATATTCATTTTTTGCAGCAGAAGGTAAATAATGAGGATAATCACCAAAAGCAGTATTGCACCACATCACATCATCCCTATCAAATCCTGCAGGCCAGATGCCCAGCCTTCTTTCAAAATTATTTTTTACCGAAAGCATGATGGTACTGATATGCCAGTAATTATTATTGTTATCGGTAAAAGTACTGCCATGCCCTGCGCCTCTTGCAAAGCCGCCCAGCTTCATACTTAATGGATCTGACTGTTCAGTAAAATTTCCCAACGGGTTACCTAATGGTTTATCACTTACCGCAACACCATCGGCATAGCCACTAAACTCTGTGCCCGGTGCACCATATTGCAAATAATATTTGCCATGATGCTTTGTCATCCAGGCTCCTTCCATAAAAGGATCAAGGAATGTATTATCCATATGCTCGCCAAAACGTTGCCAGCCAAAGCGCCAGGGTTTCAGGAAATGCATTTCCCTGCGTGTACCAATGGGTTGAAATGTTTTACGGTTTAACTCTACCCCGTATAATGGATACACATTACTGCTGCCATTATACATATACAATCTTCCGTCATCATCTGTAAAGAAAGCAGGATCCCATCCGCCAATTGCAAAAGAATCTACCAATGGTTTCCATACATTGGCTTTTGGATCAGTGCTCATCCAAATAGTGAAGTTGCTGGTGTAAGTTGATCCAAAAACGATCATCGTATCTCCAATAATACCAACAGCAGGCGCACAAAGTTCATCATAACCTTCATTCCATGGGCGTAAAAATTTTTTAGAAATAAAATTCCAGTTGAGCATATCGTGGCTCCACCAATACCCCCATTGATTGGTGCTGAACAAATAATAATCGCCTTTATAGTTTACGATAACAGGATCGGCTGTAGCCCTGTGCCTGCCCCATTCTGCAAAATTTGGAATGGGAGTATAACCATAATCAATGTTGATGGGATTGCAATATGTTTTTTGCTGGGCTTTGGTATTGATGTTGCAAAGCATACAGAGTAATAAAATGTATTTTATCTTCATGTACATCAGTTTCATTTTATCGTTTCGGGTTTAGGTAAATGATCTGAAGGGTATTTTTTATCGCCAAAGAATTACAGGTATGGTGCAGTAAATCCTAAGCGCCTCATCCCTCTTTTTATTTCGGGACAGCCGGTAAATAAATTCCATATCAGCTGGCTTCTGTAATTTTCAATCATTATAATTGTTGGCCCCTGGTCAATAGATAAAAATGAATTGGCGTACCATAATTCTTTTAAACTGAAAGCATCCACAAAACCATATTCCTTAAATATTTTATCGCCAAGTTTATAATAGAAAAACTTAAGTGCATTCATACTTTCTGTTGGTGTAAACGGAAGTGAAGACAAAGCAGCTGTTGGAGATATTACACCTATATCATTATTGGGTTCGTTGGCCGAATAGCCATTCGGAATATCACTTGCTGTTAAGCCCCAGCATAAATTACTATAACCAAAGAACCCATTTGGGTTGGCTTTACAGTATTCGTAATTTATTTTTGTATGATTGGTTACCTGTGTCTGGTAATTTGCATACACATCATTCAAGCCATAAGGATTAACTCCAAGGAATGAATAATGCGCCCAGAATAACGGTCCGCCATTAGCAGGCCCAAGGGGTAACTGGTATCCATAATAAGTATTGTTGTTTATCATTGCCCCGTTACGTGCAAACCCATTGTGATAAACAACAGGAGGAATAGAATCTGTATTGGAAGATGATGCCATGATATAAGTTATCAGGCATTCGTTCCATCCCTGTATCTTGATATTCATATCCCAATTATAATTCGGACTCCAATGCCAGTACAAAACATTTTGTGCTCCCTGCCTGAACCAATTCCATTCTACCGCATTCCATAATAAATTAATATCGGTTCGTAATGCTGTTTCTGCAGCATCAACTCCGTTGAAGTATTGTCTTGCCGTAAGCAACCCTGCCATCAGGTAAGATGTTTCTACCAGGTCGGCGCCATTATCTTTTGTACTGAAAGGAATAACAACACCGGTTGTTCCATTCATCCAATGTGGAAATGCTCCATGAAATTTTTGTGCAGTATTTTTTAAGAATGAAACGATGGTCTGCATTCTCGTTAATCCCTGTGCCCTGGTAATAAAATTTCTGTTGATGCCAACAGGTATTGCCATTATTCCAAATCCCGAACCACCTGTGGTAACAGTTTCCGGTGTTGCATTACTTCTTTCTCTCGCCAGTCCGCTAACCGGGTGGCCAAAATCCCAGAAGTATTTAAATGTTTGTTGCTGCACCAGGTCAAGCAGGGCATTATCGCTGATAACAGGAAATTTATCCGTTGAATCAATCTGTGTATTAAACAGAATATTCAGATCTGCATTAAGCTTTCCTTTTTTAACCGATTGAAGATTTGTATTGGCAGTAAGTTTGTAAGTGGCGAGATATTTTAATACTGATGCCGGAGAAACTACCAATGTACTGTCATTATTTTCATACGCATAGTTCACCCCTACTGCTGTAGTTCCGTTTTCTAAAACAGATACCGAAGAGGAAACAGTTGTTCTATCCAATGCATTATTAAATGAAAGCCGGATGATTACTCCTGAACGGATATTATAATTGATCCCGCCTGTTAATGCTGCGGTATTATCAAACTTAGCACCGGTATTATACAATGCTGATGGCGGCGGAGGTGGTGTCGGTTGTGGTGTAGTTTCTTTCTTACTGCATTGTGCCGCAAAAAATACCGGGGACAATAATATCAGTAAAAAACTATGTTTGATTTTTTGATTTTTCATAATTAAAAAATTAATGTGGCAATAGAATGTGGCAATGCAGTCAGTTCTGCAGCGTTGCCATTTAGCCACAAATTATAGGGTGTTTTTATATTGCTTTGATTCATTACGATCACTACCAGTTTCCCATCTTCATTTTTAAATGCAGTGGTAAGTAACTGGCTGCGGCTGGAGCTGCTGATAATTCTTTTTGCCCCGGGTTTTATGAATTTTGAAAAATGCCCAATATAATAATAGGCGTTGGTATAAATAAGATGCCCGGTTTTTGTATCTCCATGCACAGGAGCAAAACAAAAATTTTGTACATGATTCGGTCCACCGGTTTCATCCAATAAAATATTCCAATCAGTGAAGCCTACCATTCCGTTATTAAAATCAGTGATCATACTCCGGCCATACTCTTCACCTAATGCCCAGGCATTATATCTTGCAGCATCAAAGCTTTCTGCACATCCTTCAGTAAAAAAAATATTTTTATCCGGGAAAGCTTCATGTACTCTTCGCACATTATCATACATAGGTGTTCCTCCACTCCAGTCTTCATACCAGTGAAAGCCAATACCCCATATATATTTTGCTGCTTCCGGGTCGTTGAAATAAGTTAATGCCCGCTGATACATCAAATCCCGGTTATGGTCCCACACAATCAATTTTTTATTTTTCAATCCTTCCTTTACCATCATGGGGCCCAAATGATTTTTAAGAAATTCTTTTTCTTCCTCTGCAGTATAAATACAACTTTCCCAACGTTGCTTAGCCATGGGTTCATTTTGAATAGTTGTACCCCAAACCCGAACTCCTTCCTTTTCATAAGCTTTAATAAACTTGGTAAAATACATGGCCCAGCTGTGATAAAACTCCGGTTTAAGTTTACCTCCATGCAACATGTCATTATTATCTTTCATCCATGATGGCGGGCTCCAGGGACTGGCGAATAAATTCAGTTTACCTCCTGTTGCAGCCATCGCCTCTTTGATAAACGGAATTTTGAATTTTTTATCATGATCAATGTTAAAGGTCTTTAATTTTTTATCTCCATCTTTTACATAGGTATACATATCACTGCTGAAATCACAACTATTCATATTTGTTCTTGCCACTGTGTAACCTATTCCTTTTTTACTATCAAAATATGCAGTTAAAAATTCCTTTTGTATATCTTTTGGCAGTTTATAAAAAGTCTCTGCTGAGGCATCGGTTAATGCTGCGCCGATGCCGAAGAAAGTTTGAAAAGTTTTTGAAGGATCAACAAAAACAGTTACTTCATTTTCAAATGGTTGCCCTTTGGCTTTAAAATAAACTGTGTCAGTTACAGATAACCTATAGTTACTGCTGTCAGCAGTTGTGTATATAATTATTTTTTTACCTGCATTTGAAGGTGCAGACTGGGCTGTTACGGATTTGTTTGCCAGAAAGGAAAATAAAACGATCGTAGTTAAAACAATTTTTATTCTTTTCATATCAATACTGTTTTTTTTACCAGATATATGTTCCCGCAGCTCCTGCAGCTAAAGAAGTATAAACCCATTTGCCTTTATACCTGATGTTGAAACCCAAATCAGATATACTTTCATTTATAACCAGTAATACTTTTTTTCCCGATGCTGTTTTAAATGCTACATTAGGAAGACTGGATACACTGCTGCTTGCAATTCTTACAGACCCGGCCGGAATAAATTTAGCAGCGTGAGCAACAATATAATAACCAACATTTCTGTTAACAGTTGATCCGCTGATCGTTACTGCTCCTTTACATTCGGTACATCCTCCCGGGGTGTGCGGCCCATAAAGCGGATCGTTTGCCAGATTCCATTCCAAAGCAACCTTACTCCAATTATTCATTGAGCCAATGATCACATTTTTAATATGCCATTTAAGATTGTCATTAAAACTTTCATTGGATCCCGTCCATTGTTCAGTGAAATAAAGATTTTTGTCGGGATGTGCATTATGCACCGTACTTAGTGCACTGATATCGCCGCCATATAAATGAAAGGCTGAACCATCAATAAATGTTTTAGCCGCAGCATCATTTAATATTGAGATCGGGTAATTTGGATTATCACAATTATGATCCCAGATAATAATTTTTGTATTTATTCCTGCAGCCTGAAATGCAGGGCCCAAATTATTTTTTATAAAATTGCCCTCTTGTATTGCCGACATAACCATGCTCGGATTATTCCCCGGATTGCCTGGTTCGTTCTGAACAGTAATGGCATTAATGGTAATCCCCTTCGCCTGCATCTGCTGAATGAATCTTACAAAATAGTTTGCATAAACATTATAATATTGCGGCTGCAGACTTCCTCCAATTGAACTGCCATTATCTTTCATCCATACCGGTGCACTCCAGGGCGAACCTAAAATTTTTATGTTTGGGTTTATTGCCAATACCTGTTTTAATACCGGAACCAGATCAATGGTATCCTGCGAAAGACTGAAATTAGTTAAGCTTACATCAGTTTGTCCGGCCGGCATATCATCATAACTAAAAACAGAACTGTTCAGATCAGAAGCACCAATACTTATTCTTAAATAACTAATGCCAATTGAATTTGCTGCACTTCCAAACAGTTCATTTAATAATGCCGACCTTGAAGTAGCATCCATGTGGTTGATAAGATAAGCGCTGCCACCGGTTAATGTATAGCCAAAACCATCAATGGTTTGAAAGGATACAGCAGAATCAACATCAATAACAGGAAAGCTGTTTGTTGTATTTGCAAATGAAAGAATGGAAGATTGTTTTTGGAGTAATGCTGACTGGTCAGGTTTTGTCAACCACATTTCAACGTCATTAGAAACGGGAACCGGCGTAGGAACAGGACCGGCACTTTTTTTTGAACAATCTCCACATAAAAAAAGAATTGAAAAAAATACCTGGAACATTACAAATTTATTTTTGATCATACTTTTTTTATAATTTAATGGTACATCCAATATTTATTAAATAATCAGCAAAAGCTGCATCACCCTGTACTTTTGTGCCCGTAGCTGTTGTTTGCAGTTTATCCCCATAACTCTGGGTTCTGTTTCTTTGCAAGGCAACCGGTACTGAAATATAAAGTTCAATTTTTTTCAAGCCTAAACTAATAACCGGTTCGGCAGAAACAACATACCCCGGTCTTCTGAATCCTTTATTACCCCCTATCACGTCACTGCTGGGAATACCTTCTATCCTGGCACCACCGGAAAAAGTAAAATGCTTCACCATATAATTGATACCTACCCTTGCCATATACTGGTCCGGTACACTCATCGTATTAGTAAAATATTTTACAGAATTGGCACTTGCAGTACCACCCCTGGCAGTAGAAACAGCATTCTGTTCTCTTGGATTGGAGAGGTAATAAAAATCACCGTATGTTACAATTTTTTTAGAAAAATTATAAAAGCCTTTTAATTCTATAGCAATACCTGTACCTCCATCTCCTAACTGAATAGATTGGTCAACAGGTCCTAAAGTAGCAGTAGTATCATTTTTGTAGAAATAATCCTGGTAGCGGTAATCACCAGTGGGTAATTTTAAACCCAGTCCTACCTGCAGATTAGCTTTTTTTGATTTAACAGGATCAAATAACCAGCGATAGGCAGCAATCCTGGTATCCCCGATACCAAATGCATGAGTTGATCTTCTGGCATTGGGGTTACTGCTGGTATTACCATAATGTTCATATTTAGATGACCTTGTATTTGAGATAACTGGTATAGTAACAGCAAGAGACCAGCGGTTACTGAAAGCACGGGTTAAAGTAATGTCAAGCGAATAAGAATGATTTATCACTTGAGTACCACTATCTACCCGTTGCTTTTGTTCTGATGTGCCTACAAAGTGCTTATAGGACTTAAAGTACCGGTTATTCAGATTTAAAAGCCATCCTTTGGTATCACCAGGTTTACTCATACTACAGGTATTACCATTACTCCGAATAGCCACACATCCCTGTGAGAATGCAGATTTTCCAAATACAATAATTGCAGCAATAACAAGAGCTCTTTTCATACAATTAATTATTCCCTTTTTTTAATTTAAGATTTTCATTTACGAGTTCGCCTACTTTTTTCCCATATTCAGTACTTATCAAACAAGAATTATGATAATGTATACCACCATAAAATCTTGCCCAGTTATTTTCAGTGGCAGCCTGCCTGAATGAAGTGAAAGAACGGTTTTTAATACCAAACTCAAGTTCGGAAGTATCCGTATAGGCAAATTGATCACCAAAAATATTTGTCAGTACTTCAGCAGCTGATGATGAAGCGGTACTATGCCCGCAGGTATATTCCGGGAATGGTGGTGTTTGCAGGAAGGGTTGCCAGTCCTGGTTAAGGTATTTATTAATTACTGTTTCCGGACGAACTACATTACTGCGGTATTTTTCATCCCAGCACTGAATAAATGCATCAAAAATGGCAATGGCTGTTTTAGTGTATGAATAAACTGTTGTGGCATAATCTGCATTTGCTTTTTGCGCTGCAATACCTACTATGTTCATCCAATGGCCGGGTGGCGAGAATTTTTTTGCAGTGAACATAACATGGCCCTGTACAATTGTTTTACTTCCGAGATCATCCCAAAACATAGCTATATGTTTTTGTTCATCAGTTAGACTATCGCCTGCATTTTTAACTGCCAGTACTTCTTTATAGAATTTGCTTTCTTTATCTGTCATATTAAATTCCGGTGGACGTGGAGGAATAAACTGGCTTGCACTATCCATTACCATTGGCCTTATCTCACACCAGTGTGGTTCCAATGCCTGTGCATAAGCAGGCGGCGTTGGCATCCATCTTCCTTCTTCTTCTTTTATGTTATACTTTTCGGCAGTACGTGTTTGTGCATAATTATCTTTTTTGCTCCATTTTAAAATATGGCTTGCAATTGAATCTCCCAGTTGTTTACTGGCAATTTTCATAACTGTAGACATGCCGGATTCATCAGCCAAAGAATCCAACTCATGTACGTAGTCTTTCATACTTCCTTCGGGAAAAGTAACAGCCTGGCCAACTTTACAAAAAGCCAGTAAAGAAGCATAATGGAAATTTACATTCGTCGTATCCAACTTTGGAATTGCAGGTAAATGTTTTATCTGGCCTGATAAAGATTTAAAATTGCTATCTCCTAAAACAATTGTTTCATAAGCAGCAATACAGGCATATGCATAATTACGGCTGGCAATGATGGGCGGAAAATTATTCTGCTTTACTACATTATTCAGTTCTTTTACCGTTTTAGAGAAAAGGAACGGATCATTAAAAACATCCTTGTATACTTTTACCTTACAACTATTTAAACCAACCAATACAGATAATACAAGTGCAATATTTCTTTTCATACAATAATGCGGTATATAATTAAAATTAAAATCTTTCCTGTTTTGTTTTAAAATCAATCAGCCTGTTTAAAAAATTGTAAACCGGCATTATTCCTGGCTAATACTAAAATCTTTTTTTCTCCTGCAGATTTAATCCATTTCATATCTCTTATCTCTCCATCAACGGAAGGTATATTTAAACCTTTTTGAAAATTGCCGGTTGATTTATTAAAGGAAAATGCAGTTGGCAACAATGCATCATAGCGCCCTTCGTAGGGGATTACTCCATAAAAATTTCCAGCTGCAAGGAAGTTACTTTTTCCATTAACCGGTAAAGCTGCAAATGAAAAGACAGGTGCTAGCTGTAATTCTTCCGGCAACTCTTTTTTTGTAAAATTTCCTTTACCGTCATTGATAAAACAACAGGAACCTAATGTTTCTGCTTTTAATTCCAGGTAATCTTTAAAAAGATCATAAAACATGTATTGCACAGTTTTACCTGCAACCTCGCTATACGTAAGGTAGGCCTTTTTGAGTACGGGCAATGATCTTTCCAATTCATCTTTACAGAGGAATGTATATTCTTTACCATCTATTGTATAGCACATGACCTGCTCTACAGAGCCATTCTTATCAAAATCTTTTATATAAAGTTTCAGTGGCCCGTTTTTGCCGGCCCAGAGTTTTGTATTATGTCCCCAGTTACCAATTAATATATCTGCAAACCCATCTCCGTTCACATCGGCTGTATAAATGGTTTGCCATAAACCTGTTGATTGCGGAATGTCTGTTTCTTTAAAAACTCCTTTGTTATTAATGAATATTTTTACAGGCATCCATTCCCCCGTTACTACCAGGTCTGGCCAGCCATCATTATTAACATCAACAAATGAAGAGCTCGTTACCATACCCAAACTATCCAGTTTTATAATACCAGTACCAGCCTTTATAAAATTTCCCTTCCCGTCATTTAATAATAAATAAGAAGGTTGCGGTATACCATATTGTTTAGCGTCAGATAAGCCACCGATAAACAGATCAATATCTCCATCTTTATCAAAATCGGCCGCACTAACACAGGATTTGTTTTTAAGTAATTTAGGAATTGTATTAAGCACCTGCACTAAGTTCCCTTTGCCATCATTCAAAAATAAATTATCGTTAAGGGCCGGGTTGTCATCATCATACTGATTGCCCCCGCTTATTACATATAAGTCGGGCCAACCATCATTGTTAGCATCAAAAAAAACAGCGTCAGTTTCTTCTGTTGCTTTCATCCTGCTGGAAACAGAAAGTTCAGTTTGTTTAAATTTCCCATCTTTTGTTTGCGTCATAATCACACCGGCCTGCATTGAAGCCCCGCAAATATAAAAATCTTCGAGGCCATCTTTATTTACATCCCCTACTGCTATTTTGGGCCCCCGGGTTGAGAGCTGGTGCGGAATCAGGTATTGTTTATTATAATCTAAAAAATCATTTTCTATATGTTTCCAATTATAGCCAACCTGGCTTGTTATGTCTTCAAACATATTTTTTACCGGCGGGAAATAAGTGTTGTATTGAAAAACTCCGCCGGCTTCAACCTGCTTTACATTTAGTATTCCTTCTGCCGGAATATTTTTTAATACCTGGTATTTTTGATCGGGCCAAACAATAAGTATACTATCAACAGATCTAAGGCTATCTAATCCAAAATGAAGCCTGGGTTCACTTGAAGACTGAAATCCCCTCGTTAACATCAGTTGCTGGTATTGTATTTTATCTCCCGCAAACAACCATGCTTTGGCTCCAATACCAAATGTATTAAGGTTATTTCCCTTAAAAGAAATATTCATTACTTTTTTGTGAGGAGCATTGTTCTTTAAAATTACTGCAGGAGAATTTACACAATTTATAACCACATCCAGGTTACCATCATTATCAAGGTCGGCATATGAAGCACCGGTGTAATATCCTTTCATATTACCTGTACCCCAGGCTTTACTGACATCTTTAAAATCGAGCCCTCCTTCATTTCTAAAGAAAAAAGGATGTGAACTTCCGTCCGGCATGTTTTCAATAGCTATGTCATCATATTTATCCGTTTGCTGTCTTCCTTTCTTCATATCCAGGTCCGAAACAAACCTTATATAATCAAGATCAACCGGACGTTTAACAATACCGCTTGATATAAAAAGATCTTTATTTCCGTCATTATCAAAATCGGCAAAAAGCGGCGTCCAGCTCCAATCAGTAGCGGCCACACCCGACAGTAAAGATGTTTCACTAAAGCTGCTTCCGTTACCATTATTTCTTTGCAGGCAATTCTTAGAGTATTGTTTTTGATAACCATGCAATTCAAGTTTAACTTTGTATATATCCGGATTTTCATCACTGCCGTAAGTTTTCAGTGTTTTTTCATCCGGCGGAAGCATATCAACTGTAGTAACATCAAGTTGCCCGTCATTATTATAATCAGCAACATCATTACCCATGCTAAACCGGCTGTAATGTTTAAAATGTTGTGCCCCGCTTTCAGTGAAAGTGCCATTACCATTATTGATATAGTAGTAATCATTTTCATGAAAATCATTTCCTATATAAATATCATCCCAACCATCATTATTAATATCGCCAACAGCAATACCTAAACCATACCCAAGGTTACTCTGGTAAATGCCTGACTGAACTGAAACATCGGTAAATTTCCCGGTGGTATTTATATCATTCCGGTAAAGCCGGTCGCCGGATAAAGAATCATAAATTTTTCTGTTAGCCGTATCAACAATATTGGCATGTGGATGATGAGACTGGTTAAGTATATAACAATCCAGGTCCCCATCATGGTCATAATCAAAAAATACGGCCTGGGTAGAAAGGCAGGAAGTATTCAAACCATATTTTTCCGATTCTTCTGAAAATACATTGTTGCCTTTGTTTATAAATAATTCGTTATGCCCCTGTAATCCATACCGGTTACTTACTGTTGAAACATAAATATCCAATAACCCATCAGCATTTACGTCAGCCATTGTAACTCCGGTACTCCAGTCGGCTGTGCCGGATACACCTGCTTTGTCTGTTATATCTTCAAACTGAAAATTCCCTTTATTGAGGTATAATTTATTACCGCCTTTATTGCTGGCTGTAAAATAAATATCCGGAAGGCCATCATTATTTATATCTCCAATGGCAACACCTCCCCCATTATAATAATACAGGTAGTATAATATATTAAATCCCGTTTTCTTTTCAAGATTGTTTGCAAAATTGATATGCGTTTTTGATGCGGATAAACTGGTAAACAAAGTATCTACTTTATGGCATGACAACATGAATACTGAAGAAATGACCAGGAGAAGAAAAATATATTTTTTTATTTTCATGATCATTTCTTTTTGGGTTTTGTTACTGATAATATTCTCATCTTTAAGAAAGGCTGTTTTAAGGGGTTGATTTTATTTTAAGAAATGATAAAACCTTTTTTGTTTCATCCGGGTAAGCTTTTATTAAATGTGTATGCATACTAGCCGGCGTAGGTATTCCTTTTCCTTGTAACAGAACAGCAATAGCCATGGATTGCATTTCGGGCATATGGCATTTTGTACAATTTTTATTTATTTCTGGCCCAATTGATGCAGTCATTTTGCATAACATGGCATCTGCATGTTTATCATTATGGCAACTTATACAGCGTTGAGAAAATAAAACCGTTTTTCCCTTTTCATTTTCATGTGAATTATGGCAGGTATTACAGGTAAGTGTTTTACTTTTTAGAAAACATTTACTTGCTTTAAGCAACCCATACTGATTGCCATGCACATCGATTGCATTCGCATCAACTGCATTACTGTCAATTAAAAAATAATCAGCAAGTTTATCCCCGGCAATAAATTCAAATGATGGTTTGGACTTTTGTAATCTTCCACCATGACACAATGCACACAGATCTAAACTTTGTTGCCTGGAAAATAAAGCCGGATTAATGATAAATCTGCCTTTAGTTGCTGTTGGGTTTTGTGTTTGAAATTCCACATGCTTTGCAGCAGGTCCATGACATCTTTCGCAATCCACGCCCATTATTATTGTGCCCTTATCAAATTCTTCAGGTTCTATTCCCTGAGCTGATATTTTTTGAGCAAAAGTGGCATGGCATTCTAAACAGCGTGAAGTTATTGGCCGGTTAAAAGCTATTTTATTGGGATAACCCGGGCTGTTACTCCATTGATTTTCGCTGGTAAAATAAGTTATGGGTAATTGAAAAAGATAGTTGTTTGTCCAGGATGCATAAGATTGTCCTTTTGTTCCTGAGCCAATGACCATATCAAAACGCTGACTTTTTTTTTCAATATCATTGATATAGCCAACCTGGAAAAATCCATTTGACCTTTTTTCCATAGCTACCATTGCCGCATCATTATATACAAAAGTATTTTTCTCTTTTTCAAAACTTCCTTTGATGTTTTTTGCAGAAGCTATTTCAGAAGTATGAAAGTGGGCAGTATTGATATGGGTATCGTAAATATTTTTATGACAACTTATACAGGAAGCAGAACCGGCAAATGCTTTATAATTAATTACTGAAATATTATCTGTTTCACTTTTTTCGTTATTGATGCATTGTGTAAAAAAAAACATGCATAGTAAAATAATAAAAAGAGTAAACACTGAAGAACGATATTTTATTATGTCTTTCACGCTTTAAGCTAATTACCCAAAAATGACCATGATTTCAGAAAGTCTAAAATTTAAAAAGGGCTGAACAAAATGTGTCAGCCCTTTAACGCTTATGCTGCCTGCTACATGAAAAAAATTATAGTTTACTATTGTATAAAGCCAACACTTCAGATGCAGTTAAAACTTTACCATACAAACGGAATTGATCCATTTTGCCGGTAAAGGCGCTTATCCAACCATCAGCGGGGCCGCTTAAACCAGCATGTTTATTCCAGCCACCCACAACTAAATTGGTTGCATTTTTTAAGGTTAGCTTGCCAAGTCCCGCAAAATTTCCTGCAGCACCTGGTGGCAGTGGAACTTCAATACCGTCAAAATATACTTTTACTGTAGAATTGGTTTCATCATAAGTAAACACCATATGATGCCACTGGCCATCAAATAATGGTTTATTGAAGTTATCGATATACTCCACCCAATGATCCTCTAATGCAAACTTAAGCTGACATTTGGTTGGTGTGGCATGTTCTAACAATAAAAAAGCAGCACTTTCATGCCAGTAATCTTTACTGGTCAGGGAAAATAAAAGCTCAGTATTTGTATTAACTGTATTGTTTAACCACATGGATATAGAGCAACTTGTTGATACATTAAAATCGTTTGCAGATGCGTATTTTATTGCTTTTGTACCATTGCCTTTTATTCCTTTTCCGCTTATTCCGTCAACCGAAAGCAATGGATTATCTGATGGAAAATTGGCTCTTATACTGTCTACCGCATTCATCAAGGGGTTTGTAGTAATTCCATTAAATGCAGCATAAAATTTTAATGGCCCGCCTGGATACAAAGGAAATCTTGGATCTGCATCGGCGGGATAATCTCCCAAGGCAGGACGATTTAGTTTTTTGCAACTGGAAACTGCAATAAACAACACCAAAATAAAGAGAACACTTTTGATAATTTTGTTATTTAGGTTCATGATTGTCGATTTATTAATGAAAATATTATTTATATATTCTTACCTGTTTGTTAAACAAACAGGTAAGAATATTATTATCTACCACTCTGGATTTTGTACCAAAACTCCACCCGAAATATTAATTGCCTGTTGCGGTATTGGATAAAACCTGCAGCGGTTTGTATATCCTAAAGGCCCAAGTTCGGCAATGGCATCACCCCAGCGTACCAGGTCGAAAAACCGGTAACCTTCCATTGCAAATTCCCATCTTCTTTCAATTTTAATAGCTGTACGCATTTGTGCCTGGTTTACATATGGTATTGGTGGCACAATCGTACGTCCGGCGCCAAGATTACCGCTGGCCCTGTTCCGTATCTTTTCCAGATAAATTGCTGCTGTAGGTCCATCGCCCATTTCGTTACTGGCTTCTGCATGCATTAAAATAACATCAGCATAACGCAGTATCCTGTGGTTGATCCAGTCTGCACCTCCACTTCCAAATATCTGACCGGTGAACTGACGCATTTGCGGATCAGAATATACTTTTTTACTCCAATAAGGTTGATCAAGCCCCGGGCCGGGATTATATGCAGGCAATGTTGCTCCATAACCACCTTGTGCAGGACCTCCATCGGATTGTCCTGAATATAATATTGTTTGGCGCTTGCGTGGATCAGTATTGGGCCAGTCAGTTTCCAGTTTTTGTGTTGGCACATTCCATCCCCATCCTAAATTCCAAACATTGCTTGCGCCGCCCTGCCTAACGTTCTGACTGGTTCCCCACTGTGTACCCTTCCACGGTGTTTGATTTGGACCCACATAACTTTGTTCTTCAAAAATTGATTCGATACCATTCTTGCCGGCTCCGTTTAAACCATCTTTCCAGATATCAGTAAAACTTGATTCTAATTTATATTGATTGGAAAGTTCAACCTGAGTGCATAATCCTACAACATTTGCCCATTGTTGCCTGAATAAATAGGTTTGTGCCCATAAAGTATTTGCAGCTCCTTTTGTTAAACGGCCGGGATAAATATTAGTGCCACCTACTGACCAGTTTACCGGTAAATATTGTGCTGCTTTAGCTAAATCTGCATCAATTTGTGCATATATAGCACTTGCAGGTGATTTAGGTTTTATACCTGCAGCGGCTGTAGTGTAATAAAAATTTATTAATGGCACATCTCCGTATGTTCTTACCAGATCAAAAAAGCAATATGCCCTAAAGAAACAGGCTTCGCCAACATTTCTTAATGATGCCGGGTCAGTAGCTTTCAAAGAATCAGCAAAATATAGTGTTTTATTTGCCAGGTTGATCATATAATAACGATCGTTCCAATAGGTATTTGGAGCCCAGTCGTCCTTGCTGTATTGAAAGGTTTCAAACTCTGTATTAATTTCAGCTCCATCGGTAGTGCTGCTGCCTTTTTGGGCATCATCATCACGGATGCTATGAAAGTCTAACCAGGGTAAAGTGGAAAACCCTGCATAAGACGTTAAGGTATTATACATCCCGAATACCTGGGCTTCCAGCGTTCCCTGGTGCAAATCATCTAAAGTGGCTGTTAATGGTTTTCTATCCAAAAACTTTTTACAACCCAAAACTGAAACCAACATCGGGAGTGCCAATATTAAACTCCAGAATAAAATTTTATTTCTTTTCATATCAATGAATTTAATAGTTTTAAAAAGTTACGTTTAATCCAAAAGTGGTTACACGTGGTATTGCACCACCTGCATTATCATAACCAAAAGCAGTTGCATCGCCACCAAATTCGGCAGTATATCCTAAGTTATTCTTCCAGGTTTTAAGATTCTGGATATTGAAGTAAAGCCTTACATTCTTCATTTTTGCTTTTGAAATTAAACGCTGGGTAAAGTTATAACCAACCTGTAAATTTCTTATTCTGAAGTAACTTCCATCTTCCATATTGTAGGTTGAACCATTATAATTAAACCTGTGTCCCTGACTTATAATAGGTACCCAGTTTGAAGTTCCTGCACCATGCCACCTGTCCATTTTTTCAGCAGAATAATTTACCCGCTGAAAGGGTGATTCCAATGAACCCCATGTTCTGAAAACCTGGTTACCATAAACACCACCCATATCAACTCCCAGGTCGAAATTTTTATAATTAACATTAATTGACGCACCGTAAGTAAACTTTGGAGTAGGGTTGCCTATAACTGTTCTGTCATCCGCTGTAATTTTCCCATCTCCATTTAAATCTTTAAATTTAAAATCACCAGGTCCGTATGCACCGATAGCAGAAGCAACAGGTGAAGCTAAGATATCAGCATAGCTCTGGTAAAGGCCTTCTACAACAAAACCATAAAAAGAACCAATAGGTAAACCCGGTTGAGTACGGCTTTCAGCACTTCCGTTATTCATAAATTGCCTGGAGAAATAACCGGCAACAGTCCCTTCCGCAATACTTATAACTTTATTTTTAAGGAAAGTAATATTACCACCCACATTTACAGTCAGATCTTTATTGATCTTCTGATTCCATGATGCAGTAAACTCTTCACCCCAATTTCTTATACTACCGCCGTTTGTCAACTCATCAGGTAAACCCAAAGAACCTTTGCTTAAATAAGACATTAGATCATTTGTCTTTTTATTAAAATAATTAGCTTCAAAATGTAACCTGTTTTTAAAAGCATTTAATTCAATTCCTATTTCCTGTGCATTCACAGTTTCCCACCTTAAATCAGGATTTGCTTTGTACGATGCCTGAGCAGCTCCATATATATTTGTGCCAAATACAGCAGAAATTCCTGTATTTAATCTTGGATAAGATGGATAATTAAGTGGAAGGCCATTTGCATCAGTTGCTGTTTGGTTACCTAACACGCCTATTGAACCTTTTAATTTTAAATAATCGATTTGTTTAATGTTCTGCATAAAGGATTCTTTGCTGATATCCCATGCTGCCCCAACAGCCCAGAAATTCTGATGGCGGTTTTTTTCAGGAATTTGTGAAGAACCATCATTACGGAAAGATGCATTAAAGAAGTATTTGCCCTTATAATTATATAAGACCCTTAGCAAAGCAGAAGCGGTTGAATACTCCCCCTGATCTGAAGATGCTAAGGTTGTGGTAGGATCATTAAACTGCGTGTTGATATACCAGAATCTTTTGTCATCAGGAATTGGCAATGCATTACCGCTTGTATATGGTTTTGCAACCCCTGATCTGCTGAATTTACCAAAATAATAAGTAGTAAAGCCTGCAGTAGCAGTCAGGTTATGACTTCCAAGACTTTTCCGGAAGGTCAGGATATGATCCTGTTGGAATTTTCTATAAGTGTCGTCATTTTCACTTACCTGGGTTTTTGAACCGTAGAGATAAGGAGTATTATTATTCATCGGATCATAGGCATAATAAAGCGGAGAATAAACCCTGTTGTTTACGTTGCTGATATCAGCATAAAAAGTAGATCTCCAGTTGAAATATTTCAGAAAATTTACTTCGGCAAAAACACTACCAACAGTTCTGTACTCTATATTCATTTGTTTATTCCAGGTGTTTTCTACTTCTAACACCGGGTTTACAACACCGGAGTTTTGAAAGGCAGTAGCTAAACCGGAATAAATATTGGCATTAATACTATCGCCTCCATAAGGATTTGCAACATGTAATGTTTTTGTTCCGGCAGAAATCTGTGGCATTACTTTTCTTGCATTATCCAAAACACTTCCTGCACCATAAGGATTATTCTTCCTTACAGCACTAAAGTTAATACCTAATTTTATTGCTTTACCTACTTTAAATTCATCGCTGAATGATAGCTGCATTTTTTCCAGCTTCTCATGTATGATGATCCCTTCATCTGTTGAATAACCTAATCCCAGGTTGAATTTATTTTTATCAGTTGCTCCTGAAATACTCAGGTTATTTGTATTAAACTTAGCTGTTCTTGTAACTGCATCAATCCAGTCTGTATTAGCAGTTAAGGCAGAATAATCAGGAGTGGCAACACCATTATTGGCGTTCTCTTCTGCAAAAAGGGTATTGAACTGGCTGGCATCGGCCATTTTTATCTTATCAACCAATTTCTTAAATCCATAAGAGGTATTAAAATTAATTACCACTTTGCCGGCACTTGCTTTTTTTGTTGTAATAGCAATAACACCAGTAGCACCTTTAACTCCAAATATTGCTAGTGATGATGGGTCTTTTAAAATTTCAATGGATTCAATATCGTTTGGATTCAGATAATCAATGTTATCATTAAAAATACCATCAACAACATAAAGCGGGTGAACCTGTCCAATACTAACAGTACCTCTAATCCTGATATCCGGAGTACCACCCGGCGTTCCATTATTAACTACTGAAAGCCCGGCAACTTTACTTTGTAAAGAAGCAATAGGGTTTGTATTGGGTTTATCGGCAATATCTTTACCCGAAATTTTAACAATAGAACCCGTCAGATCTCTTTTACTGGCACTACCGTAACCAATAATAACCAGTTCATCAGATTTTTTAAAGGATGCTAATAGCCTGATATCTATAACTGAGCGCCCGCTTACTTTTACTTCCTGTAGTTCATAACCAATATTACTGATAATCAAAACAGCATTACTTTCTACGGTCATAGTAAAAGATCCGTTGTTATCAGCAAATGTGCCGTTTCCTGTACCTTTTTCAAGTATAGATGCTCCTACAAGCGCTTCCCCATTTTCACCGGTAATTCTGCCGGTGATTTTTATTTTATCATTCTCTTCTGCAATGGAGGAACGAACAATAATTAAATTATTATTCAATTGCTTATAAATGAGATTTGTTCCGGCGAATAAAGCGTTTAAAGATTCATTAATTGACAGGTTCTGTGCAAAAAAATCAATCTTGTTTTTTAACCCTTTCAATTCGGAGTTATAAAGAAAACGATAGTATCCATCGCTTTCAATTAATTTCAAGACCTTTTTAATTTCCGTCTGTTTCAATTTCAGGTTTACATTTTGTCCCATACTTGGAATAGCATGTACCTGTAACGTTGTTACTAAAATGATGATAATGGCAAGCTTCATAACAAGCAGAGTTTTTAGAAGCGTCCCTGACCAAATTTTATGGCCCTGAAGTACACTTTTTTGCATAATTTTGGTTTTGTCGTTAAAAAATACAAACCAATCCGGGTTTTAATTCCTGTATTTGTTTGTTATACTTTTTCGGGAAATGCAGACACATTTCCCGTTTTTTATTTCTTCATAATTTTTACTTCATTGTTTTTTATTGAATATTTGAAGGGCACTGATAATTGTAATTCATTTATTGCCTCTTCAGCTGTTTCATCTATAAATGAGCCACTGATCTTGTAATTTTTCAATCTTTCGCTTTCAAAACTGATTTTCAGGTTGTACCATCTTTCCATTTTTAATGCAAGGTCTTCAAACCGTTCATCTTCAAAAACCAATTTATTATAAACCCATGCAGTTTCTACAAAATCGTTATCAGCCATTTCTTTTTTTAATGGCTTAATAACGATTGAAAATGAATCTGGCACTGATTTTATATCTGCCCTTTGGTCCTTTGTATCTATTATTGCATACTTACTGTATATCAGTTTTTCATGTGGCTTCAACATCACTTTGGATGCACTGGGCTGATTTTTATTTATTACTTCAATTGAGCCATGTATTAAAGTTGCTTCAATTGTAGGATCAATTGAGTAGGCTTTTACATTAAAGGATGTTCCTAAAACTTTGATATCAATCCCCGATGTGTGTACAATAAAAGGATGTTCGGCATCTTTAACTACTTCAAAATATGCTTCACCCTCTAATTGTACATCCCTTGTATTTCCTTTGAAATTATTGCCGTAGGTTAATGTACTACCTGAATTTATCCAAACCTGCGAGCCATCCGGTAATTGAATTTTAGTTCTTGAACCCGGGTTAATGGTTATTTCATTTACAGGCCCTATTAAAGAAGCAGTTTCATTCACTTTTTCTCTTTCAGGCAATGCCGGATATAATAAAATGATACCCGCAATTAAAGATGCAGCTATTGCATATGATATCCAGCTCTTGTAAAAAGGCTTTTTTACCGGTGCAATAAAAAATTTATTTTCTTTCACAGCAATCTCTCTGGTTTCTTTAAAATCAGGAACATTTTCTTTTAACCTGCTGATATGCGCCAGGTAAGCATCTTCGCATTTTTGAATCCGGTCAGTTTTAGTTACTACAGGTTTTGAATTCCAAAGCTCCTCCAGGTTTTCAATAATTGTCCTCCATTCCGCATTCTCATTAATTAATTGCTGAAGAACACGTAATTCTTCAACAGAGATCTCCCCGGTTATTTTTTTAGATAACAATATCCAGTAACTTTCTTCTTTCATTAAACAATTGATGATAACATATATAAGGACAGTAAAAGCAATGAAATACCCCTAAAAGAAAATTTATTTATTTTTTGGTAAGAATTGAATGAAGCTCCGGAAACACATTTTTAAATTCACTATGTGTTTTAATCCTGCGTAAGGCGATGGCCATTTGGGCTTCCACCGTTTTTATAGATATATCGAGCAATTGGGCTACTTCGATATATTTAAGGCCTTCTTCCTTGATAAGTTTGAAAATTATTTTGCATTTTGGTGGCAGATCATTGATTGCTGACATGATTTTATTAACCATTTCGTCAGAAAGCATCAGGTCCTCAGGATTAAAAAACACACTTTTAAGTGAAATATACCATTCATCAGCGGAAAGCAGATTTTGTTTACGCTTCAATTTTAATTTGTTAAGCGCCGTATTCTTAACACTTACAAAGAAGTACAATTTTGGATTTTCAATAAGCTGTAATGATGTCCGGCGCTGCCATATTGCAATAAAAAAATCTGAAACCACTTCCTCTGCATCTTCCTGAGATTTCAATATACCATAGGCAAAATCCACCAGGCTTTCATGCATTTGCATAAAAAGAGACTTGTATGCTTTCTCACTATTGTTTAAAGCAATTTCGTCAAGTAAACGTCGTATAAGTTCGTTAGCAATCAAAATCGTTGAATACAGTAAGTTATGAGTTTTTTTATAAACTGAGATATTTCATTTTCAACATTTGATAAAACCATTATGTTGATACAACCTTTTATCTGCCAATAAAAAATAATATACTACTATATTTTACTTCCATATAATTTCTATTACAGTTTTTATTATAACAGGATCTTGTCTTTTTTTTCATTTCTTTATTGAGTTACCTAATTCAAAATCTGTATGATAAATGTTTAAAACTTTTTACGCTGATTTTATTATTTGTAAGAAAGTTTTTCTTTTTTTCCACTAACAATAAACCGGTATATTTTTTAATACAGATCTTTAATTACTCCTGCCAGGATTGTACAAGGTTTTGTAATTTTTATAAATAGCTTTTAGGATGTCTTTAAAAAAAATGTTATTCCTAAAAGCAATTAATGTTTTTAGAAATAACCAGTATCCCCGATTTCTATAAACTCGACCCTAATCATGGAAAATTTCAAGGAAATTGGCGACATGAGGTGACATATTCCTGCATTAATAAACATGCGAAAATTCGAGCCAATATGTATCCATTTTAATATCCTTATCTGCCTTTCATGGAATGCTGGTGTGATTACTTAAGTACCAACTTTTGCACATTTGGAGTTAGACTAATTTCGTGGCAGTCGCCAATCGGTCGGCCACATTATCCCAATTAATTATTTGCAGCATACTATCCACGAAATCGGCACGTTTGTTTTTGTATTTAAGATAGTAAGCATGTTCCCATACATCTACTACTAATAATGGGACTACGCCCCATTGCGTTAGTTTCTCGTGATTTTCGCATTGAAGTATGGTAAGTTTATCTGAGTAGGGTTGATAGCCCAGAATACCCCATCCATTTCCATCCACATTTTTTGAAGTAGCGGCTATGTATCCTTTCAGTTTATCATAACTCCCGAAATCCTTTTCAATACGTTTTAATAAATCACCTGTTGGGGTTGTTTTCTTATTGGTAAGGTTTGTCCAAAAGATAGAGTGTAAGACATGGGATGAAAAATGATATGATAACTTCTTTGTCCAATAATCAACCGTTTCTAAATTATTATCATCTAATGCTTTTTTTATCATTTGCAAATCCTTATTTGCTCCCTTTACTGCCCCGCCGTGATGAAAGGTATAATGCAGGTGCATTGTTTCAGCATCCATATATGGCTCTAAAAAATTCTCGTTATATGGCAATGCTTGTTGAAAATAATTGCCATTGGCATCAACTAATTTATCTATTGGGTTGTTTGTAAGGTTTTGAGCAAAAGCATTACTTGTAGCAAGCAATGTTGCTGCACCTACCAAAGTTCCTGATCTTAAAAAGTCTTTCCGATTCATAATTATTTATTTTTAGAAAGTGAAACTCAATATCAACTTGGCAGTAAACGGAGAAAGAATTGAGGCAATTCATAAATATACGAAAACTGTCAAAAAAAATGGATAAATCAGCCTATTTAGCCCGATTTACCCATTCATCAAACAATTCTCTCAATATTTAAAATATCTCCATTTCTCCCCCTGGTTAGACCTCCCCATTTGTACTGACTTACCTTTTTCCGGCACTTCAATCACCACTATGCACAACAAGATTTATCCATTTGTATTGGCGGACATTTTACAGATCCATAGCTGCAAAATACACAACAATCTCCCTGCTTTGGTTTCAGTATTGTTTTGCAATTTGTACACTTATAGAAGTACTGGCAGGCATCAGTAGGCATTGTTTCTTCTTTCTGAAAACCGCAATCAGGGCAAGTTATTGTTGATTGTAGTATTAGTGTCTTTTCCATTTTTATTATTTTTTATCGCAGCAGGATTTACTGCTTTTATTTGAGCATGATTTATCTTTGTCCATTTTTTCACAACTTTTTTTGTAAAGCTCCATTGTCTTTTTGGCCCGGTCTTTACCAATGCTAATTCGTTCATGTTTTCACTTCCAATTTTCATGTGGTTTTTTCTGCTGAAACGATATAACCACGAAAAGGAAGATCGTATACTCCATTTTTTTTAAACTGCTGCATACCCTGCTCTATATCTCGTTTTATTTTCTGTAAAGCTTTTTCTGATTGCTGGCGGAGAAACGCAGCATTTCTCACGCCGGCATTTAATTCTGCTTCAAAGAAAAAAACGGGAGTATTAACTTTCCATTTAACAAGCTTTGTTTTGTAGAGCATTGTTTCCGGATTAAACCCTGCATCTTTTAAATATTTTTTGCAGATTTCATTATTCTCAAAAAAATTATAAGGAGGTGCGGCAGGCATAGGGACATTCATATCAGCATATTTTTCTTTAGCATCATTCACTACTTTAGAGGCAGGGCTTTTTGCTGCGCCTGCCCAAACTGTAAATGCAAATCTTCCGTTTTTTCTAAGTACCCGGTTTGCCTCTTTCATTGCCTGCAATGGTTGTGGCAAATGAAGCATACCGAAATTCATTACTACAGCATCAAATGATGCATTTTTAAACGGAAGTCGCTGTGCATCTCCTTCTTCAAATGTAATATGCGGATACAATTGCTTTGCGAGATTTATCATCTCAGACGAAAAATCAATTCCAACGGGTAAAGCTTTTCTTTGAAAAATCTTTTCGGAAACTAAACCAGGTCCGCAGGCCACATCAAGCACTTTCATGCCTTTGCCAACATTGGAAGCATCCAGTAAAGCATCAATAAACTGCCGGGTAAGTTTGGCCCAGTTATCCATGTACTTATCGGCAACACGCTGCCATCCTGTATACTCCAGTTTTGAAAAATCATCAGTCTGAATTTCTAACATGGCTTAAGTTTTTAATAAAAAAAAAGAATTTTGCCATTGTCATTAATCATTTCAAGAGGTTTAAATGAAAGATAGAAAGAAAATCCTTCAACCGGATCGTTCCCGACGGATTTTGAAAAAATCCCCTTTTCCCATCTGTTTCCAATAAACATAACAATCCTTTTTCATAAGAGCTTTAGGCAATTGCCAGTTTTTAGGATGGACTTTTAGCTCAGTGCAATAGCACTCAAAAGGTAGTTTAATCATTGTTTTAGCATTTTTTTGTTAACGATTTTGTTAACTGTGCTACTAAAACAAACAAAGCATCTTAAAACAAAAAAGCCCAAATCCTTAATTAATAAAGATTTAGGCTTAGTATCCCCGATGTCTATAAACTCGACCCTAATCATGGAAGATTTGAAGGAAATTGGTGACATGAGGTGACATATTCCAACATCAATGGACATCCAAAAGTTCGAGACAATATATATGTATCTTATAATTGCAAAAAATAAAAGCGGAATCAAATGGTTCCGCTTTTATTGTCATTTAGAATATCTCCAGCGGAAGGATTAAGGATTAGTTGCGGAAGGGTTTAAATTAATGGGGAGGAATTGATTTGGGAAAAGACCAGATTCTGTAACGACAGGTCACTGCCTATTCATTAAGTTCATTTCTCATCCTAACAATTAAATAATACATCATGAAAAAAGCTACTCCACAAATCTTTGTATCTGAGTATTTCAATCAATTTATCAAAGCTTCTGCTTCAGGCAGGCGTTTAACTGCATCCTGTAAAAGAATTACGCCAGGTACAATCAGGAATTACCGCTATGCACAAAAATTACTTTCAGCATTTGAAACCAAAACAGGAACCCGTTTAAGGATTCAATTACTTCACCGGGCTTCTATGAGAACACTCATGAAAGAGAGAAATTATTGGGCCAGGTTTTATATGCAGTTTTCAGCCTTTCTTTACAAAGAAAAAGGGTATTATGATAGTTATGTAAGTAACAATTTTAAAATCCTGAAATCATTTTTTACATACCTGCAAACAGAAAAAGGTTTTAGCGTGGGTAATTACCATAAATCATTCAGGATACCACTGCAACAATATGCCCCGGTTGTATTGCAGCCCGATAGGTTACAATATCTTATTTCGGATAAAGCATTTGAAGATAGCCTTAATCCATACCTGAAACGTGCAAAAGATATTTTTGTATTTGGATGTACCGTTGCTTTACGTGTAAGTGATCTGATGAGCCTGCAAAAAAAGAACATTGTGTATTCGGGTGAAGAAATCTATCTGAAACTATTTACACAAAAGACCGGTACCGAAGTAAAGATACCCTTACCGGAATATGCCATTGAAATTGTAAAACGGTACAAAAGAAAAGCCGGGAAATACATTTTGCCCAGATTGGCGGTTAGCAACCTTAATATCCAAATAAAAAAATTAATTGAAAAAGCCGGTTGGAATTATCCGTTAACAAAGCTGATAAGCAAACAGGGTAAATTAACAGAGCTTAAAAGCCAGGATGGTAAAGGTTGGTGTTTTCATCAGCATATTACTGCCCATACAATGCGGCGTACTGCCATAACAACACTGCTTATTATGGGGGTACCCGAATTAATTGTAAGAAAGATATCCGGGCATGCACCAGGCAGTAAAGAGTTTTACCGTTATGTTTCAATTGCCCAGGACTACATGAACCATGAGGTAAAAATGGCGTACAAAAAATTAGTGGAAACGAATTATTCATCCTCATTAAAAGAAAGGGCATAAAAATAAAAAAATTGACTATAAAACTGTTGATCTTTGGCCAAAATGGCTAAATTTATGTAGTTATGAAGTTCTTTGAAACCCTTTGATGGGTTATATTTCAAGTAATATTCGTTATTATCCGTTCGGCTTGACGATGG
>JAYVEQ010000070.1:0-58629 GCA_043748745.1 Chitinophagaceae bacterium
TTAAAGATCATATTTATACTACCGACTATTACCAGGAAAGTGCTTTCAATCCGGCTCATCAGATCATCTCTGTTTATTATTTTGTAAAAGCAATGGAATCAATCACTGCTCCGCTTAAAACAAAACTTTTCGACTTTGATGAACAGCAATTGAAAATATATGAACAAACCGGCGAAACTGAAACATTCCGTTTTGTAAAATGGGAAGATTTTTCTGAACAATCTGTCACTTTACCCATCGATAAAATTGTAGCCACAATTATAAAAAAACAACTGGAAAATGAATACAACTGATTTTTTTGAACAGGAATTTATTTTAGAGAATGAAAGGGCGAGGCTTGAACCATTGACTGAAAAACATTTTAATTTACTGCTCCCCATCGCCATGCATAAAGAGCTTTGGGAATTTACCGGCGCCAAGGTAAGAAACGAGTCCGATTTTTTACGTTATTTCAACACAGCCCTGTCTGAAAAAAACTCAGGTAACTCCTACCCATTTGCCATCTATGATAAAAAAGTTAACCAATATGCAGGCAGTACCCGTTACGGGAATATTTCATTTGCAAATAAAAGAATGGAGATTGGCTGGACCTGGTACCATCCTGCCTTACAGCGTACCGGCATTAACAAAGCCTGTAAATTCTTATTGTTAAATTTTGGTTTTGAAACACTGGGACTGAATAGGATTGAATTAAAAACAAGTGCCCTTAATTTAAAATCGCAGGGAGCTATGTTGAAAATAGGTGCAGTAAAAGAAGGTATTTTACGTAACCACATGATTAATGAAGATGGAATTGTAAGAGATACCATGTACTTTAGTTTTATTGCAGCAGAATGGCCGGTTATAAAAGAAAATATTTTTAAAGAATTTATTATTTCATAAAACCTTTGATTAGCTTTGCTTATAATTACTCCCCATTAAATTTATCCACCCTGGTTTACCCCTTGCAAACTTTATTACTATATCCTCTGGTTAAGCCGTAAAAAAAATTGCTAACAACAAAAAATACTGTTATGACAAACAAAGAATTTTTTCAGCAATGCTGGAAAACAGAAATAGGATCTACAATGGTTGCACTTAAAGCACTTCCTTCTGCCGAAAAACTCAGCTACAAACCTGCGGAAAAAAATCGAACAGCCAAACAACTGGTTGATCATTTTGTATCGCATGTTGAAGACCTGGTTGAAGCCGTTGAAACAGGCGTACTTAATCATCGCATTATGGCCGATTATCCATCAACCGAAATTGCTATGGAAGTTTTTGAAAATGAATCAGCAAAATTGATGAGTTTACTGAATACGGTTGATGACACAACCTGGGATGAAAAAATTGTGCCTATGTTGATCTTCGGTAACAAGGTAGGTGAAGGAACATTAAGTAAAACCTGCTGGATGTTTATGTTTGACATCATTCATCACCGTGGGCAACTTTCAACTTATTACAGGCCAATGAGTGCTACACAACCTCCCATATACGGCCCTACAGCCGAAATGGTTGAAGAGATGATGGCAAAGATGTCATCGCCCAATTAAAAAGTTTATTTTTAATCCGGATACAAATTGTTTCCGGATTTTTTTAACCTGTCAAAATAATATTTATGAAAAATATATTCTTTTTATTTATACTGATTTTTATTGCCGGATGCAATACTGAAACTAAAACAACAGCAATTACAACAAATGAAGATTTATACAATTCTATTCAAACTGGTGGCATTAAAATAGTTCCAATTGAAACTCCCAAAGGGAAATTTAATATCTGGACAAAACGAATTGGTAATAACCCTAAAATAAAAGTATTACTGCTCAATGGTGGCCCGGGTGCAACACATGAATACTTTGAATGCTTTGAAAGTTTTTTACCGCAGGAAGGCATTGAATTTATTTATTACGATCAGTTGGGTTGCGGACTTTCAGATAACCCAAAAGATACAACCATGTGGAACCTTTCCCGTTTTGTTGAGGAAGTAGAGCAGGTTCGCAAAGCATTAAATCTTACCAAAGATAATTTTTATTTACTCGGCCATTCCTGGGGTGGAATACTGGCTATGCAATATGCCTTAAAATATCAGGACAATTTAAAAGGGCTTATCATCAGTAATATGATGAGCAGCTGCCCGGCCTATGGTAAATATGCACAGGAAGTTTTAGCGCCGCAGTTCGATCAGAAAGTTTTGGATACCATCAGGCAGATAGAAGCTAAAGGTGATTTTCAAAATCCAAAATACATGCAATTGTTAATGCCAAATTTTTATGCCAAACATTTTTGCCGTATTCCATTAGGGCAATGGCCTGAACCTGTAAACCGTTCTTTTGCAAAAATAAATCAATCTCTTTATGTTACCATGCAGGGCCCCAGCGAATTTGGCATTGGCGGTAACTTAATAAACTGGGATGTAAGTAAAGAGTTACCAAAAATAAAAACGCCCACACTTACAATTGGTGGCAAGTTTGATACCATGGACCCCGAACATATGAAATGGATGAGTACTCAGGTACAGAACGGAAGGTTTTTATTGTGCCCCAACGGCAGCCATATGGATATGTATGATGATCAAAAAAAATATTTTCCGGGGTTGATACAATTTATAAAAGATGTGGATGCAGGAACGTTTAAGGCAGAGAAAGGGAAATAAATAATATCGTGAAAAAAATTGACGGTAAGGCGATGAAACAGAAAGTGTTTAATTACCGTCTCATCGGCCTTACCGGCAAATAAAAAATCTATCAGCCTGTAAGCCGGATTCTGTAAGCTGTTTTGCCGTACTTCAACAAGCTCAGTAAGGCAAAACACCCTGGCTATCATTTATCTTGCCGCTGCATTACTGCAGCGATCCTGCTGCCTACCCTTCAGCATCGGACGAGCCGCCCTCGAACGCTGATTTACGTGGCATTACAGCACACAAGGTTTACCCAATTAATGCATTACTGCAAAAACCCGTAAGCTCTTACCTCACGTTTTCACCTTTGTCCCGATAAATCGGGATAGTTATTTTCTGTGGCACTTTCTCTTCCCCACAAGTGAGGAGCCGGCTATTCACCGGTGTGTTGCTCTTTGCTGTCCAGACTTTCCTGATCCCAATTGCTTGGAACCCGATAACCCGGCTGATAGAGTGTAAAGGTAGATTTATTTTTTGAGTACCCTCTTTAGGGTATTTTATAAAATCCAGTATTTACTTATTTTGCATTCTGGTAAATGATACTGGCCAATTTCTTATTGATAACCAAAACCAAAAATTAAAAGAAATTTCTAAGCCCGAAAATTTACTTTATGAAATTTACAATTGGAGTACTCAGACTATTTGGAATCATCTCTTTTATGTTGTTCGTAAGCTTATTAACGATGGAATATGGTGATCTGGCAAAAGTTGTGATGTTTTTTTCTATCTGCTGTTTTGCAGCCATACTGCTTTTACAACTTTACCGTTTCTATGCTGTAAATTATTTAAAAAAAGAAGAGCGGGACATGAATTAATTCTTCATTTTTTTTAACCATCAGTTACAATTTAATTAAAAACTTAATTCCTTTTAAACATTGGTGTTTGTTTGCAGGGTTTATAAATTGCATTATTTTCCGGTTGAGGACAACTCACACCCTCGGCAATATTCTTCGTTAATGCCTGGGTACCTGTTACAATATCAGACCACGAAAATTTATCAGTGAAACCAATACCCATATATTTTTCCAGTGACCCCTTAAATTGAGATGTAAAAAAACCACCCTGTGCCAGTGTACCTGCCGAAACTTCACCTTTTGAGCAGGCGGTCATCAGGTAAGAAACCGGTTCAGGGCTCAAAAAAAGTGTCTGGCAATTGGCAGGACTTAAATTAAGTCCTGAACTCCGGGTACTGGCAACATTAGGACTGATAACATTTTTCATAGTTTCGCCCCAATTGCAACAATCGCTTAAAACCAATTTCAATCTCCCTTTTTTGGCTTTAATCATTGCATATATCTGTTCAATATTCAATTCTTCTTCAGCTACAGCCTGGGTAAGTGTATTAACCCTAAGGTCTAAATAAGGAAATAAATATGGATCATTTTTTTTACTAAAGCCATGCCCGGAGTAATAAAAAACAATGATATCATTATCACCCGGATTGATTGAACTTATGGCATCCAGTACATTTTTTTTATTAAAATCCTTGCCTGTAATTTCCTTTGCATCAAATGGTATCTGCAAAACTGTTGCAATGGATGAAAATATTTTATTGGTTGATTTTTTATCGATGGCGCAGGTTGCCCCAATTTCATCATCCTCGGTATTGGTTACCGAAATAAAATGTAACTGGGCACCCTTTGGTGAATTTCCTCCAACTCTTATTGCAGGTTGAAAAAGGTTTTTATAAAAACCATCCTCTTTATTAAAATATTGTAAAACAAAATCAGGTGTTAGGTCTTCCGTTTCCAACAATCTGACGTTTGTATATAGACCATTGTACTGTTTGCCATCTTCAATGGCTACAACACCCCAGGGCTCAAAATATCCTGTTTCGGAATTCACCTTGAACCAGAATTTATCAGGTGAATAATTAAAATTTGTGTCTCCTTTAATTATATAGGGATCAATACCGATAAAAACCATTTTATTATATTCAATATTATTATTCTTATCACGTCCGTAATCTTCCTTCATATCCATATCTATTAAAAACTCTGTATTATAGTCTTTATTGAAATATTTAACCCTGATAAAACCTGTACCATCGCCGTTACAGTATAAAAGTGCTTTATAATCATCCCTTACACCATTTACATCAAAATAATAATCCAGTTCATACATGGACTGGGAATAAAGCGTGCTGCTTAATACAAAAAATAATAACGTTAAAATTGATCTCATTTTCATAAATAAAAAATTTAGTTATTAAACTGCTTTACAATATAATCAATTAAATTATATATTGAAAACCTTTAAAAATCAAAAATTATAAAAACGGTATCATTTCCTGTTAAGAAGTGGCTTAAAAAAATAAGATGATTTAAAATGAGAAATATTGATATGAATTTTGAATAAGGTATTTATTCATCATTATTCTGCAACGAACCGGTAAGCGGAAATCTCACAGTTAATACACAGCCCTGGTTCTTCTGTGCAACAAATTCAGCCATGCCATTATAAGACACAGCCCTACTTTTAATATTTACTAATCCAATCCCTTTCTGTTTTTTCTCGGTATCAAAACCAATCCCATTATCGGAAATGGAAAGCATAATGGATCTTTTATTCTGTAAAAGGCTGATATTAGCTTCCGTTGCTTTGGCATGTTTTAAAATATTATTCAGTTGTTCCTGAACAATCCTGAAGATATTCAGCTTGAATTTGTCATCTACACTGTCTTCTATAAAACTCTCCAGTGTACATAAAATTTTAACCGGGTTTATTTCCATTATTTCCCTGACAATGTTCTCAATGGCATCGCAAAGTCCCAGATCTTTAATGATGTCTGTTGTAAGTCCTTTGGTTAATTTTCTGATCTCTTCTATCGCTGTTAGTGTGTATTCGGTTGAACGGTTTAAAAACATTTCACTGTCCGGTCCTCTCTTTTTTGCCATTTCAAGATAAAGCTTAGAGGCCCCCAGCAATTGGTTCACATTATCATGCAGTTCTCTCCCTATTTCTGATCTTTCCATATCTTTTGCTTCTTCAGTGGCTTCTGCAATCTGCTTTTCTTTTAACTTTATTTCCCGTTCCAGCTTTTCTTCCAATGCTTTGTTTTGCCTGCTATTTTCTGCCTGCCTGCTATCTGATTTTGCCTGTGCCAGCAAAATATTTTCGGAAACTATTTTTTCGTTCAGGATGTCAATCTTTTTTTGATTGAATTTAGCAAGATCAATATTGTCGGAAACTATTTTTTTGTTTTTTGTATCAATCTTTTTTTGCACACATTTAGCCAGGTCAATATTATCTGCAATTGTTTTTTCGTTTTTAGTATCAATTCTTTTTTGTTTTGCTTTTGCCTGAAAAATATTGGCAGCAACCATCTTTTCGTTTTTTGAATCAATCCTTTTTTGTACAGATTTGGCATGAACAATATTATCAGCGACTTCTTTTTCATTTTTAACATCGATCCTTTTTTGTTCAGATTTTGCAATATCTATATTATGAGAAACTATTTTTTGTTTTTTTATATCAATTATTTTTTGTTTCAGAATACTTTGGCTGATATCAGCAATTGTAGTTATTGCCAATTCCAAACCCTGTGCATCCATAAAAAACGCTGAAGTAACTGCACATGGAAATGGTTTACCACTTTTTTTTATAGCTGTTACCAAAGCTGTTGATTGACCTGCTGCCTTTCTTTGTTTCAACATTTTTATAAAGCAACTTTCCCTAATATTAAAGATAGCTTCCCGGCTTTTAGTTAATAATTCCGCTTTTGAATAACCCAACAATTTGCAGGCAGCATTATTTACAAGTAGTATTTTACCTTTTTGGTCCGGACAGGTGATGATATTTGCCTGGGCAGCGTATTCAAATGCAAGCTGCCGGAGTAAGTCGTCACCTGATGATACTGGTGATTTCTTTAAAGAGACATGGCGTAGTTTGAGTGTGTTTTCAAGGCTCTTGTGCATTGGAGCTGGATTTTAATTCATAAGATAGGCTTTATTCACTATACCCATTACAATAGTTAAGCCAGTTTTGCAGTAAATGAACAAATATCGTAATATCTGTATCGCTATATAAAAAACAGGTTGATGATTTTGGAAAAGAAAAACAAAAGAAACATACTATCTGCTCATAGCAAATTTTACTGCAGCTTCTGAATGTATGAATACCGTATCAAAAACCGGTACAGCACAATCTTCCTGTCTTATTAAGATCGGAATTTCAGTACAGCCCAGAATAATCCCTTCGGCTCCCTCTTCAATCAATGAATTTATTATCTGCAGGTATTGTTGTTTTCTCTGCGGCAAAAAAACACCTTTAGCAAATTCGTTGTAAATAGACTTGTTGATGAATTCGATATCTGCATTATTCGGAATGATAACAGTTATGTTTGAAGCTGCCAGTTTGGTTTTATAAAAATCAAGCTGCATGGTATATTTTGTACCCAGCAGGGCGACTTTTTTTAACCCTTTACTTTTTATTACAGATGCAACAGCTTCGGCAATATGAATAACCGGTATGGAAACAGAAGCCTGAACTTCATCAGCAATTTTATGCATGGTATTGGCCCCAACCATCAGGCAACCGGCACCTGCGGTTTCTATAATTTTTGCAACTTCGCAAATGATCAGGGCAATACCATCCCAGTCCTGTTTTTCAGTTAAGATTTTTATTTCTGCAAAATCAACAGAGTATAAAATAATTTTTGCAGCATGAGAACCACCAAGTACTTTATTAGCCAGATCATTCAGCAAGCGGTAATAATCTAAAGTGGAATACCAGGTGAGACCTCCTATTAAACCAATCGTTTTCATGTATTAAATGTAATTAAAAATACTGCAGGCCTGTTTACTGTATAAAAACTACCGTTTAACATTTTATTAAGCCATAAAACATTTATATAGTATTGCTATGCAAAAAACCTGTTGTATATTTGCGGCGCAATTTAGAAATACAGCAATAGAAATTGGTTTTTAATACCAATAGTTCGCTTTAACAATCCCTGGCCAGACTACTACGCCTGACTTACAGAGGAATTATTTTAAATAAATTAAAACACAGTATATGAAAACTGAAGAAATGTGTATAGGTACAACACTCAGTAAAAAAGACCTGAAAGAATTATTAAATGAAACAAAAGAAACGCTTGCCATTGATGCAAGAACTGAAAGCTGCAGCCGAAGGTTCAGCGCTTATGACCTTTGGAATTTACAGAAAAGACAAAAGACCGGTGCTTCTATGAGAAGAAGACTGATGTAATTACAATTATAAGTTTTTGAAATAGTAATTCTTGCTTACTAACAATGTAGCATGGTTACGGGATATGCTTTTTTTAATTAAGATTTAAACAGTTATTAAATATACCTGGACGTGGGTTTTTACTGATTTTCTGCAGAATAGAGCCTTAGCAAAATTCTTAACTTTTAAAAGGAATGAAAACTAACGCATCAATACCGTTGTGCCCTGTTTGGTGTGTATCTTTCCATCGACATCTATTGCTTCTATCATCCAAACAACTGTCTGCATTTCCTGTGGTATATTATTTACTTTACCATCCCATCCCGGACGGTCACTTTGCATTTGAAAAATTAATTTGCCCCATCGGTTGTAGATCCGGAAATAATTTACTTTAACGAAACCCATTAACAAAGGACGCAGGTAATCATTTATTCCATTACTGCCCGGAGTAAATACCGTAGGTACATAGATCTCTATTTTTTTATGGGTCTTTACCATTTGCGTATCTATCGTTAAACAACCCGATAAGGTTTTTAACTGTATGGTATATAATTGAGGATAAATGCCCCTGAAAAACGGTTTATAACTATAGCGGTTATCAAGGCTGATGCCTGGGGTCCATAAAACAGTACTGCCTATATTCCTGGCTTGTAACGCTTCCGGAAAATTCATTACGGCATCCTTCTCCGGGTAAATTATACCCGGGGCCGGGGCGTCAATAACTACATCAAGTCTTTTTGTAGTTAAAGTTTGTAGGCACTGATTTGTATTTACAGTTAAACTGATGGTATAGGTACCGGGTACAGGATAACTGTACACAGGATTCTTCAATGTAGAACTTTGCCCATTACCAAAATCCCATAAATAATTAAGCGTTGTTGTCGTATTATTTATTGTTTTATTTATTAATGGTAAAGCTAAATTGATACAAACCGGGTCGGTATAGAAATCTGCATTGGCAAATGGATAAATCTTTACAGTAAAAGTTGTTGAATCTGCACATCCCTTATCAGAAATAGCAACCATCTTAACTGTATAATCACCTGTTTGTGTATAGCTATGAGTAACATCAGTTGTGGTGGCTGTTGTACCATCACCGAGGTACCATACATATTGAAGTGTCCCTGATAAAATTACCGTGCTGTTGGTAAAATTAAATTGGTTATTCGTAAAACACTGTTGTGCATTATTAACTGTAAAACCTGCAACCGGTGCCGGATTAACATTCACATTAAAAGTAATGCTGTCACTGCATCCTTTATCGGTTGTTACCAATAATTTTACCATATAATTGCCCGGCAATGCATAGCTGTATGTAACATCTTTTGTGGTTACAAAATTCCCATCACCCATATTCCACCTGTATTGCAGATTACCTGTAATAACAATACTGGTATTTGTAAAAACAAACTTGTTGTTTTTAAAACACTGATCGGTAGTATTAACTGTAAAGCCTGCAACCGGACTGGCATTCACATTTACTGTAAAAGAGATGCTGTCTTTACACCCCATATCTGAGGTTACCAGTAATTTAACAATATAAGTTCCGGGCTGTGTATAGCTGTGTGTTACATCAGTTGTAGTTGCAGTTGTACCATCGCCTAAATCCCAGTTAAAAAGCAAAGTACCGGAACTAATTGAACTGGTATTGGTAAAAACAAATTGGTTATTTTTAAAACACTGGTCAACAGAATTTGTATTGAATCCTACTGTTGGCTTAGGATTGATAGTAATATTAATAACAGATGTACTTAAACTGCAGCCAACAAAACTGAAGACTGTTGCATAATAAGCCCCGCTTTGCAACACACTGTATTGGGTCTGGTTAGCACCAGGTATCGCTACATTATTCCGGTACCATTGTATACTATCTGCAGGCAATACTTTTAATAAGGTAGGTTGGGAACCATTCGCACAACCGGTTATAGGCCCGGTAATTTGTAATGTAGTATCAAGTACTGCTGCCGAAACAATTACGGTATCAGTAGAAATACAACCACCCCCCTCATGTGAAGTAGTAACTACATACTGCGTAGTAACAGATGGAGTTGCAATAGGATTTGATATGTTAGGATCGCTTAACCCGGTGGGCGGGCTCCAGGAATAGACATAGGTTGGCCTTGAGTTTGCTCCAAGTTGTACAGGCGCATTATTACAGGATAACTGATCGGGTCCTGCCTGGGATAAGATGGTTAGTGTATCCTGTAAAATTGCTGTCAAAGTATCACTACAGCCATATCCTGCAAATGGTAATAAGGCTACTTTAAGAATAGCACCAGATGGAGGCGGAGGTGTAAAATTTATAGTCTGAGTAGTACCAAGTATTGTTGTATAGCCGGCATCCCACCATGTATATGTTTGGTAACCAAAAGGTGCAGTTACATTAATAAAAGAATCATCAGGACAATAAGTAGCCCCAATAAATGAACTGCTGCATTCGGCATTAACATCAATATATGCATAGCCAAAATGTGCAGTAAATATACAATCGGCTGACTTAAAGAAGAGTTGAATTGTCTTTCCTGCGTTTCCATCTAATTTTATCGTATTAGCCGACCAGTTTTTATACCATACCGGTGTACCTGTATTATTTGTGTTAGAGAGTAGAAATCCGGGTAATGAATTATCTGCTACGAAATCAAAACTTGAACAGGGTAAAGTAGTATTGTCAGTAAGATTTTTAATTTCGATTTGTAGCCTTGGTTGTTGATAAGAAGGATGTCCGGGGTCCTGGAATACAACAGCATAATTGTAAATAAGATTAAATTGATTTTGCCCTGCAGGGATAGTAAATGTATAAGAAACACCTTCAGCTTCGTGTCCACCGCTAGTATTACCCAATTTTATAGAATGCCCGCTGCCATTAGGGCAATTTATAGGAAAGTTACCAAATGGATCACGCAAATTGCTCGGAGCAGAAAGCATAAGATGCCGGTTCGGATCTGGTGGTACAGGTAATCCTGGTGCATCCCATATTATTTTATTTGATCCCCCAACATCAAATGTATGGCCAACCCAACATTGCCAGCCCGTAAAATCACCAAATTCAAAATCTATATTTGGCGGGCATTGTGCAGCTGCAAATTTACCTGTGCCTGATAAAGACATAAGCAGTATTAAAACCTTTAACCAATTATAGTTAAAGGCAATTCTTTTTGGGTGCTGAAATTTCATTTTATATAATTGCCGGTTGTGAAGTTAATCATAAAATGCTTTTAAACCTGCGGTTATAAATGGCTGTGCAAAATAAATTTTTACATTAATTTATGTAACTGAGAGTTAATACATAAATATTAAACTGTAAACTATTACGAGCAATAATTCAAGATTTTGTATTTTGTAAATAATATTTTAAGATCAGGCTAAACAAAAGGGTCCTTACTTAAACTTAATAGCTGCTGTTTTATTACATGATTTGTTACAATTTTATTTATGGTAACAATTGAAACATTCCGGCAACTGGCACTTTCTTTTCCTGAAGTTGCGGAACTGTCACATTTCGACAGGGCATCTTTCCGGGTGAATAAAAAAATATTTGCAACCCTTTTAGAAAAAGATAATTTAGCTATGGTAAAGTTATCCCTGGTTGATCAATCGGTGTTTTGTGCATTTGATAAAACAATAATCTACCCTGTACCCGGAGGTTGGGGAACAAAAGGAGCTACATACATTGACTTAAACAAGATAAAAAAAACAATGTTGAAAGATGCATTAACTACTGCATACCGGCATATAACTCAAAAGAAAAACTAAATCTCTATTCACTCTCCTTTCCCATGGCTGCCTGCTTCATTTTATGGGCCGTTTCGGCGCCAACATATTTTTCAATCCGGTGTTCAACAAAATAGATTACCGGGGTTAAAATAATGGCCATAGTAAATTTATAAGCGTAGTTAATTAAACAGATGGCAAAAACCAGTTGCCAACTCCAACCCTTTCCTATTTTAAAGGCAATGAATAAAACAATAAAACTATCCACCAGTTGAGAGATCAATGTTGACCCCGTAGCCCTTAACCATACTTTCTTTTCGCCGGTAATTTTTTTGATCTTATGAAACACGGTTACATCAACTATCTGGCTGACTAAAAAAGCCGTAATACTTCCAAAAATGATCCACATACCCTGGCCAAAGATCCCGTTAAATGCTTTTGACATATCCGGTATACCATCTGATATCCCGGTGCCAAACCAAAAATCTGCAGCCGGTACGCCCATAGCCAGGTAAAACATTAAAAAAGCATACATGATCAATGCAACAGCAATAAATGAAATCCGCCGCACTGCTTTGGGGCCATAATATTCATTTACAATATCTGTCATTATAAACTCAAGCGGCCATAACAGTACGCCACAGGTAAGGCTTAAGCCAAGGCCATGCTCTCCAAATAAAGTAAGACTCAGAGGGTGCTGACCGAACAGTTTCTCCAGCGAAAATATTTTTGTACCAATACTTTCCGCTATCAATGCATTGGCAACAAAAAATGCTGTAAAGATGACAAATAATTTTGTTGGCCTGTCGTTAAGTATGCTGTGTATCATCTTAAATTTTTAAAAAAGAAATGAAAATATACCTGGCAGCAAAAAATAATGATATTAAAGATAATTATCCATCTGTGTATTTTAATGTTCATTTTAAGCGAAACAAAAATAAAATACAACAATAAAAAAAGCAGGTTAACAATAATTGCCCCATAACCAAGTATCACCAAAGTTCCTTCCAGCCAGGGGAGTGGTAATGCCTGTGTGGCATTACCCTCGTACTTATTATGGGTTTCTATAAACCAGAATAATACAGTAAATAAAAAGCTGGCATTACAGAGTACCGTAATTTTAGAAAAGAAACGCATGAATGTTTTAAAGTTTAAGGGTAAATATTTATATGCTAATTTTACAAACTCAAATTTTTATTCTCATAACTTTTAACTTTTACCCGTTCCTTCCCGTCAACATTGGCACAAAAGAGAAATTCTCAAATGCTTCTTCGCTGATAGTGCCATCCTCATTTTTAGTTATACGCAACATACGTTGGTGATGGTCTTCATCAACCGGTATCACCATTTTGCCATCAACTTTTAACTGCTCCACTAATTTAGGCGGAATAAAAGGTGCTGCGGCAGTTATCAATATTTTATCAAATGGTGCGTAAGTGGGCAGGCCTTCAAAACCATCTCCATAAAAGAATTTGAGGTTTGGATACTGACTTTTAAAAATGAACTGTTTTGTTTTTTCAAATAATTTTTTTTGCCGTTCAATGGTAAAAATCTTGGCTCCCATTTCAGCCAATACAGAAGCCTGGTAAATACTGCCCGTACCAATTTCAAGTATTTTTTCATTTGGTTTTACCTGTAATAACTGTGTTTGATAAGCAACCGTATAAGGTTGAGATATGGTTTGCCCTTCGCTGATGGGAAAGGCCCGATCTTCATAAGCAATCTCATCCAGGGCACTGTCTAAAAAATAATGGCGGGGAATATTGTTCATTGCTGACAACACATTTTGATCTGTGATCCCCTTTTCTTTCAATATATCAATCAGTTTTTTCCTAAGCCCTTTATGCCGGTAACTGTCTTCGTATTTTCTCATAGCTATGTGCAAGATAAAAAATGAAAACCTAAAAAAGCTGCCAATTTTATCTGGCAGCTTTTTTAGATTGTGTAAATCAGGGAATAGATTATCATTGCACGATCAGTTTTTGTGTATAAACTGAATTATCATATTGTAAAATAACTTTAATATAGTATAATCCGGATTTAAGGCCTTTTATCTCAATTTGCTTATCTGTTGTATTATTAATGGTTTGCACTACTGCACCTGTGGCACTAAGTACCAGTATATCAGAAAGACTAATCATATCAGAAGGCAAGCTTATCTGTACATTGCCAAATGAAGGATTAGGATAAATAAGGATCGGTTGCTTACTATCTCCATTATTTATTATCCTGATATCGCTGTAAAATTGTTTACCGTCAATGTCTATTTGAGACAACCTGTAATAAACTGTTTTATCTTTCGGCATATTCCTGTCTTCGAAACTATATGCTAATTTAGAAGAGCTGTAACCATTCAGTGCCCGGCTGGCAACAAAACCTATCTTTTCAAAATTACCAGTAGTCTTTCTTAATATATCAAAACCTTTATTATTTAATTCCTGTGCTGTTTCCCAACTTAATAAAGCTCCTGATGCAGACTTAGCCACTTTAAAATTAGTCAGGCTCACCGGAAGAACACCGCCACTGGAAAAATCAATTCTAACAATGGCGTCAGCATATAATGTTGTAGGATCAGTAAGCCTGTAAGTAAAGAAAAACTGATTTTTATTGGTATTCAAGCGTAAAAATGAAAACGTCCCATCTGCATTAAAGGTAAAAGTAGCATCCGCATTAGTAAATGTCTGACTAATTAAACTGAAAGTCATGTTGTTTAATGGCGTATTATCAATGTCAAAGTCTTTCCCACCATCTGGTGAAACACTGGCTAATGTAAGTGACCTTGTTGTATAAGTAACATGTGCTGCAGGAGGAGTGTAAGCTAAATTAGTTCCATAAACATTACCATATAATGTACTGTTTGCAAAACCCTGTATTCCTGAATTAAAATAATCATTATTAGCACCAGGTGGACATGAATTGGTTATCTGGCATTGCTGATTATACCCGGTGAAATAAAATTTATCCATTACATATTTTGTACCCTGTTGGTTGCAATTATTTGTAGAAAAATTAAAAAATATTTTTAATGCGGGTAAAGAAGGAGGCAATGATATTATTAAAGAAACAGTTCCACCGGTGATTGGCAATAAATAACCGGAATTATTTGAATAAATTGTTGCACCATCACTAATCGGATCAGTACCTGTATATGAACTGGCAACAGAAAGAATATCTACAGAAGTTGGGCAACCAAAATTAGAGTGAGAGGCGCAGGATAAATTGGCATCAAACCTGTCAATATTAAATTTAACCTCCAGTAATTGTTGATTAGGTATAATGATTTCTGAAAGTACTTTAGCAGGGTTATTACCACCAACACCGGGTGTAATTATACCATACTCAGATGCACAGTTATTATAAAAATTATTATAGGTGCCTATAGAAGATCCATTGGCCGTTATCCAACCCGGCGTTGAATTGGAAAAATCCTGGAAAAGAATTTGTTGAGCATTAACTGCAAATGCAGTTGAAATTAATGTAATTGAGAATAAAAACTTTTTCATCATCTTACAGTTTAAAGGTTTACAAAAAACGGATTGAAAAAACCGTGACCTGGTTAAACAAAAGATGAATGAATACAATGGTTAAACAAAGGAGTTGAAAAAATCAGTATTAACCTACAGTAGATGAGACCAAGAGGACTTTAGAAAGTTTAATCAAAGGAATTTGGGCAGAAGGAATTTATACATTTCAGTAGTAATAACTATTTAACGATGTAAAACTAATTTTTTTTAACTGATATACAATACCACAAACAGGTAATCTTATTATTTTTTTTGCAATTTTTGCTTATCCTAATGTAACTTATTGTAGTTCAATAAAATTTCCCCGAACATTAAACCCAACATATTTTAATAATTTATTTATTTAGGCTCTCAGGCAAAGAAATAACTGCTGTTATCAACAGATTTAACCAGGTAAATTTAATTTTTAAGAAGTAGAAATATGCAGTTAAAGGCTGGATTTTTATTTTAAATCCATCTCCCCTATTATCCTTTCTATCTTATCATCCAACATTTTTTCTGTTGCATCAAATTTGTCTGCACTATTTAATTTTGTGTTCACACTAAAATAAAATTTTATCTTAGGTTCTGTGCCACTCGGCCTTGCTGAAATTTTTGTTCCATCAGCTAACACAAACTGCAACACATTACTTTTTGGTAAGTCTATTACCCGGCTTTTACCACTTTGTAAATTTTTGCCTCTCTGTAATTCATAATCCAGTAATTCGGCAACAGCAGTACCATCAATAGTTAATGGTGGGTTATTCCGGTACCCTTCCATCATAACGGCAATTTCCTTTGCACCGTTCATCCCTTTTTTGGTAATGCTCACTAAGCTTTCTTTATAAAAACCGTATTGCACATACAGATCAATAAGTTTATCAAAAAGACTGCGTCCTTTATTTTTTTCATACGCAGCCATCTCACAAATTATAGCAACGGCACTCACCGCATCTTTATCCCTTATCTCATCACCGATCATTAATCCAAAACTTTCTTCTCCGCCGATAATATATTTTTCCCGGCCCTCTCTTTCTTTAATCAGTTTCGATATCCATTTAAACCCGGTAAGCACACTATAACAGTTTACCCCATTGGCTTTGGCTATGGCATCAATCATATCTGTGGTAACAATTGTTTTAACTACCATATCATTGGGTTGTGCAATACCTTTTGTTTTCCGGGCCTCCATCATATAATTAAAAGCAAGCATGGCTGTTTGGTTTCCGTTCATTAAAATCCATTCACCTTTATGATCTTTTACACCAATACCAACCCTGTCGGCATCCGGATCGGTCCCCAGCAAAATATCAGCATCCAGTTTTTTAGCATGTTGCAAACCAATGCTCATGGTTTCTGTTTCTTCAGGATTTGGATAGATGACAGTTGGAAAGTTGCCATCAGGAATACTTTGCTCTTTTACAATATGCACATTACTGAACCCGAATTTTTGCAAAGCCTGCGGCACCAGCATGATGCCTGTACCATGTATGGGTGTGTAAACAATTTTAAGATCATGTTGTTTTGCACACAGTTCCGGATAAACAGAAAGCCCCTTTACCATTTCTAAATAAGCTTCATCCATTTCCTTTCCAATAATGGTTATATTTTTTTCGCCGCCACTCCATTTCACATCATCAACCGATGCAATCTTTTCCACTTCTTTAATTACATTTTTATCATGCGGCGGAACCATCTGTGCACCATCATCCCAATAAGCTTTGTAACCATTGTATTCTTTTGGGTTGTGTGAGGCAGTACACACCACGCCACCTTTACAACCCAGTTTACGAATAGCAAAACTCAGTTCGGGTGTTGGCCGCAGGGCTTCAAACAAATAAACCTTTATACCATTTGCTGCAAATACATTGGCGGTGATCTCTGCAAAAAAGCGGCTGTTGTTACGGCAATCATGTGCAATGGCAACACTGATCTGTTCCTCCTTCGCCAAGGCTTCGGAATACGAAGCAAAACTTTGTTTTAAATAATTGGCATAGCCCTGTGTGGCCATACCCACAGTATATTTATTCATGCGGTTGGTGCCAATACCCATAATGCCCCGCAGACCGCCGGTACCAAATTCCAGGTTTTTATAAAAAGCATCCTCCAGTTCACCGGGGTTTGTTTTTTGTAATGATAAAATCTCATCCTTAACAGATTGTTCGTAGTTGCCGGTTAACCAGCTGTTTATTTTTTGTAGTGTCCCTGAATCCATATTTTCAACATTTATATCCTCAAAAATATATTATTCAAACATCATTAAAGCAAAATAAGTAGATTTGTTATATGCTTTTCAGCAGCAATAAATATTTGTACCATTTTTTGCAAAGACCAATATTAACTATTGGCTTATTTTTATTTTTTTGCTCAGCCGCTTACGCTCAAAATAATCTCTTAAAAAAAGATACTGCAGCTTTTCATTTGAATCCACTTTTACGCTTTTCAAATAATGAAGTGGCAAAGGCAAATCCTTTGCTTACCGAATTTATAAAACCTGGAAAACATGAATTAATGTACTGGCCAAATTATCCTCTAAATGCAGCGCAAATAGAAGCAAGAGACAGGGAATGGGACAGAAAATATAATCAACCCCTTCTCAAAGAATTTACCAATATTATTATTGAAAGCTATATCAATTCGCTTTTATACGGCAAAAAACCTGTTGCTGCAGTCCCTAAGTTTTAACCGTTTACTCAAAACTTCAGTATTATCTTTTCCGTAGATCTTAGCCAACGCAATAACAAAGGCCTGTTATGCTTATTTTTGTTTTTCATGAACCAACCCTCAATATATAATTCAACTTCATTGGCACAGTTTATCCTGAGGAAAGAAGTACACTACTGCAGTATGAAAACCTTATTCAGCTTTTTTATCAGCCTTTTTTTCTTCAACTCAATTTTTGCCCAGGATTCTTCCTATAACATTATAAAACCAATTAACGAATTAACGGATAAACAGATTAACGTCTTAACCAATAAACAAATTAACAGAAGAGTTAAGATCATCGCTGCTACAAATGTAGTTGGCTATGGTGCTGCCATGGTTGGTTTATATGCTGCCTGGTATAAAAATTATCCCCAAAGTAATTTTCATATTTTCAACGATATTCCCGAATGGAAGGGGATAGATAAAATTGGCCATGCCTACGGAGTGTATGCCGAAAGCCTTGGCAGTATGGAGTTGTGGCGCTGGACCGGCATCAGCCGAAAAAAAAGGATATGGATCGGTGGACTGAGCGGACCCGTTTATCACACTGTTATTGAAGCACTGGATGGCTTTAGTGCTGAATGGGGATGGAGCTGGGGAGATATTGGAGCTAATTTCGCAGGCAGCGGTATGCTTATAGCACAGGAACTGGCCTGGGATGAACAACGCATTCAATTTAAATTTTCTTTTCACCGGAAACATTATAACGACCCTTTACTGAATCAGCGAAGCGATAAGATTTTTGGCAAAACAACCGGCGAACGTTTTTTAAAAGATTACAATGGGCAAACTTATTGGCTGAGTGCCAATATCAGGTCATTTTTTCCAAAATCAAACTGGCCCGCCTGGCTTAATATTTCAATTGGTACGGGTGCCGAGGGTATGTTTGGTGCCAGTGAAAATATTGGTAAAGATGCAAACGGAAATATTATTTTTAACCGCATCGATATTAAGCGATACCGGCAATGGTACCTGGCACCAGATATTGACCTGAGTAAAATAAAAACAAAACACAAGGGATTGAAGCTGGCTTTCCGGTTGATGAATGTTGTAAAATTTCCTATGCCGGCATTGGAATTTGCAAATGGAAAATTTAAATTAAATGCCATTGGTTTTTAATCTACCCAGGCACCTGTTACTTCCCCTTTCTCCACATCCACACAAATATGTTCATCTGCAGTTGTAGAAACCGACAGGCCTATATAATCCACTTCAATAGGAAAAGATTTGTGGGTTCTTTCAACCAACGCCAGTGTTTGTATTTTTTTGGGCAATTGCTGCAGCAAAGGTTTTAAAGCATACAGCATGGTACGGCCGCTGTTGGCTACATCATCAATCAGTATAATGGTCTTGTCATTAAAATCCATATTGGCACTTAAAGTAATTGCCGATGGATGCTTTTTATCCAGGCTCAGTTCAAGTACAATTACTTCACCGGTAAAAACTTCTTTTATATAGTGGCTTATCTTTTCAGCAATCACTGTACCATGTGCTTTAATGCCAATCAGTACCAGTTGTTTTGCTGTATAGTTTTGTTCTGCTACTTCCAATGCCATCCTGCGTAATTTTTTATTGGCAACTTCTGCAGATAAGATGTATTTTTTGTTTTGCATGATAACACGAATTTAATTGAAAAAAGGTTAATCCGTTAATCCGTTTATTGGTTAATCTGTGGCAAATCCCTTCTGTGCGTCCGTGCTTCTGTGGCAATAACAATCTGCCAAAGGCAGGTTCATTCAATTCGTTTAATTGGTGGTATATATTTAACTTAGCAGCACAAACCCACTTATGCAAATCCTGCAACAAATACTTTTCATAGCTGCTGCCGCTTTCGCCATCTGGCTCTTTACAAAAAACATTGGCATTATCCGCCACAATATTTTCCTCGGCAAAAAAGAAGACCTCAGCGATAACCCTTCCCTGCGCTGGAAAAATTTATTGCTGCTTGCCTTTGGTCAAAAGAAAATGTTTCGCAACCCGCTGGTGGCTGTAATGCACTTTATCATTTATGCAGGGTTCATCATCGTTAATTTAGAAGTGATGGAAATTGTATTGGATGGTATGCTGGGCACACACCGTTTGTTCCTTCCTTATATCGGCGGCTTATATTCTTTCCTCATTAATTTTTTTGAGATACTGGCTGTTGGGGTTTTTACAGTCTGTGTGGTTTTTTTAATACGCCGTAACATCATCAAACTAAAACGTTTTATCAGCAAAGACCTTGATGGATGGCCACGCAGCGATGCCAATTATATTTTAATTACCGAAATTATTTTAATGACCCTGTTCATCACCATGAACAGCACCGACCGGGCCCTGCAATTACAGGGCAGCGCACATTACCACGATACCGGCAATTTTATTTTCTCCGGCATCATCGCTCCCATCTTCAGTGGCTTTTCCCAATCCACATTAATTGGTTTGGAAAGAACCTGCTGGTGGATGCATATCATCGGCATACTTGCATTTTTAAATTACCTGCCTTACAGCAAGCACCTGCATATTTTACTTGCCTTCCCCAATGCATATTACGCAAGGCTTGGTATAGTTGGCAAGATGGATAATATGGAAAGTGTGCAGAACGAAGTAAAGTATATGATGCAGCCCGAGCTTGCTCCTGCAGGCGATGCACCTCACCAGAAATTTGGCGCCAAAGATGTTTTTGACCTGAGCTGGAAAAGTTTACTGGATGCATATAGTTGTACAGAGTGCGGCCGTTGCTCTGCCGCCTGCCCCGCCACACAAACGGGTAAATTATTAAGCCCCCGAAAAATAATGATGGACACCCGTGACCGCCTTGAAGCCGTGGGCAGGAACATAAAAGCGAACGGCGAATTTAAAGATGATAGTAAAAACCTGTTCTCTCATATAACGGTTGGAGAACTCCGTGCCTGCACCACCTGCAATGCCTGTGTACAGGAATGTCCCGTTTCCATTTCTCCGCTGGAAATTATTTTAGAACTGCGCCGCTCCCTGGTTATGGAAGACAGCAATGCGCCACAGGAATGGAATACCATGTTCAGCAATATTGAAAATAATTTTGCGCCCTGGAAATTCTCTCCTGATGACAGGGATAAGTGGAAGGAGGAAATGAGTTAGGGGTTAGGAGTTAGGGGTTTGCGAAGATTTATTTTTTATTTTTCCGAATAAATTAAATTCATAATCATGCCTATTTTAATTTCTTTATTTAAGGCAATAATTGGATACTTGATATTAATGTTTGTAGGAACAAACTTGATTGGTATTATAGTTCGAGGTTTTATTCAACCAAATTCAACAGATGATTTAGGAAACGAACTTATAAGTGAAGATATTTCTGAACCGAAGAGTGTTATTATCACGATATTTTTCTGCATAATTTCAATATTTTACTTATACGCTTTATATCACTTTTGGAATATTGGTGTTGTTATAGCTGCTATAATGCTAATGCTTTCACGATTACCAGATCTTCTTTTTGAAATTAAAACTGGTCAAAAAATTACTTTAAAAAATATGCCTAAGAGGCCAATTGATATTTTTTGTAACATAATAAGTTGGGTCGCATTTCCTTTACTTTGGTATTCATTTTACTATTTATAAGGTCCCTCTTGTGTAATTCTTTCGGTAGGTTGACATGATGCCAGTTAAACTCTAATGAGGTTATTGCTTTAATTGGGAATTGTGCCAATAACTCAGTGACCTATTTGAAGGGAATAGCAGTATATCAGTATATCTATTCATGTAACGTTCCGTGTAAAGTGTAGTAACCAATTCACTTCCAATTTTATGTATTGCTCCAGCACATACTGGCAATTTAGAATACAGTAATCGTCTATCTTGAATATCTTCTTTCAATTCCCCATTTTCAATACTAATGAATAGCAAAATATTTAAATCCTGCTCATTCTTATCTGCTTCTATTCTTGAATGGGAAAATTTATTACGCCACTTATTAAAGTCTTTGAATTTTGCAAAACAATCTTTGTATTGTTCATAGTATTTGATATTATACTTCTTTAATGCACTTTCAGTAAAATTTATTTTCTTTGATAGCATTGTCCCTGATAATAATATTTCTTTTACCATATTCCTTTCCCTAGCATCCCTAAGTAGACAAACACAAGCTATATCTACTAATAGAAACTCTAAATCACAAGACATATCTAAATAGGCTCCTCTAATTTTAGATATTTCAAAACGAGACTTTTGTTCAAAAGTTAAGTTAGAAAGCATAACGTAATAATTTTGCGTTATAAACTTACTTCTTTTTATAAGGATGTTCATATTTTTACTAAAAGTTAATTATGAAATATTTTGAATTTAAATACATAGAAACAAAAAATGAGAAAATTATTCATCAAGGGGATGCTTTGTACTATACATCTGCTGAACAGAACTTAGATGAAATGAAAAAGATTGTAAAGAGTATTTCAAACAACCCGTCTGCTGTTATCAGCATTCCATTAATTACAGAAATTGATCATGATACCTTTATCCAAAAGGGTGGAAACCTCTCTTCTGTCGCCGCAGGTAAGTTGCCCCCGTCTGGTCTATGACCAACGGGCAGCATACTCCCCAAACAAAAAATAAAAACCATCATTAGCTATAACTCCGCTGGCGCATTCTGCATGATGACTTGATGCCCTTTAAATTTCCCGGACTGTGTCCGGTATTTGAAAAACAAATGCCCATCTACAAGTTCCCCTCTGCCTAATCTCCACAAAATCATACATTTAACGCTGTTCGTAGGGCTGCAAAGCAAATTTACATCGCTGCAAAACACAATTATACCCCTGCAAAGCAAACTTTCACTGCTGCAATGACAGTTTACACCCTTGCAAAGCACATTTACACTGCTGCAATGTCAGCTGTAAGCCCTGCAAAGCACATTTACATCGCTGCAAAACACATTTACATGTCTGCAAAGCTCAATTACAAGCCTGCAAAGCTCATTGACAGGGCTGCAAAACTCATTTACATAGCTCCCCTAAACATTAACTGAACTTCCTCAACTGGCATAAGTTTTCCGATAGGATGACTTGATACCATTTTAATTCACCGGACTGTGTCCGGTATTTGAAAAACAAATGCTGATTGTATGCCTGTTTAATTAAAATTCCGTTTCTTTAGTAATAATTTGAAATCTTGATGAAATTCCTGTTTACACTCCTGTTTTCCCCCTTACTATCAACTGCCCAAAACGCTGTGCCCCGTTTTGAAAACGATACACTCTATACCTCAGGTGGGTATAAAATTTACAAAGGGCAAATATTGCAGCTGGCAAATGGCACATCAGCTGCCGGCTATTTCAGGTTTATTAAATTTCATACCAGCATGATAAAAACCGATACCTATACTTTACAAAACAGTACCCTGCTGGTTAATAAATTAAAAAACTATAAATATTCGGGGCCCGATGATAACAGCATCAGAATCTCAGGCACGGTAACCTATAAAGACGGTAAAAAAGAAGAAACAGATATCATCATGAATGTTGAAAAGGCAATAGCCGGTTACGGCGGGCTGGGCAGTGAATTAATGGTACCTGAAGAATTTAAAAATAAGCGGATAGAAACCATTACTGCAGAAACAAAAAAACAAACCCAGCCAGATGCAGTAAAAAAACAAACGGTGCCTGACGATTTGAAAAAACTATTGGTAGCGGATGAGATCAAAAAACTATTTGACTTATACAAAGCAGGCGCCTTAACCAAAGGAGAATACGAAACACAAAAGAAGAAGTTGCTGGAAAACCAATAAATACAATTGCTGCTTTCTATGCCTGCACAGGTAATTGTAAGCCGTCATCCGGTCATGCACCAACATACAGCATATTCCACAAATAAAAAACATCTCACATGATGTTGTTTTAATTTTTAAGTCCCTGCCTGATATTGATTTGTGTGAATCTTATAACTCTTTACACAAATTGTGTAATAATTAATTAACCTGCAGGGCTCATCTTTATGTTGCTGTTACATTTCAAACATTAAACAATATAAAATGAGTCACGAAAAATTTAAAATATGCATTGATGCCTGTAATGAATGTGCAGCAACATGCGAACATTGTGCAACTTCCTGTGCACATGAAAAAGATGCGCAAATGATGGCCAAGTGTATTGAACTTGACCGCTATTGTGCTGATATGTGCAGAACGGCGGCAGGTTTTATGGCAAGATCAGATGAACACACGTTGGGTTTTGTAAATAAATTTTGTGCATTATGTGCAGAAATCTGTAATGCCTGTGCAGATGAATGTGAAAAGCATACACACCTGGAGCATTGTATACAATGTGCAGCTGCATGCCGCTCATGTGCTGCTGAGTGCAGTAAGATGAGTAAAATGGAATTTTCAACAAACTGATATGAGAAACAGTACAGGTTCATCTTATTGGTTTTTGAAATTATTTTTATCGGGTTTCATTTTTTTTTCGCTGAGCATATTTTCGGCATACGGCCAGCAAATGCCGAAAATGAATATGGACACCGCTGCCGTAAAAAAAGAGAACATGAAAACGGAGCAACATCAAATGATGTTGCCTATGCCATTCTTTACACACATGGGCATACCATATAATGTTGGCACTTTTGGTTTGAGAATAGCAGCTTTGCCCACAAAAATTGACGCGAAAATAAATACCGAATTTAATTTTCAATTTGAAACAGGCCTTTCAAAAACTGTTGGATTGTTTATAGGTGGTGAGGGGTTATTTGATGATGCCACCCTGGAAGCCATGTTTCAATTTTTAGTTTGGAAAAGTAAAAATGGAATGAATGGTATTTCACCTATCATAGAATTTGAGTTTCCTTTGGGTAAAAATGCAACCAGGAGGGTTTACACCCTGGTAGGATTTGCATCTACATTTTCAAACGAACATGTTGCTGTTAACCAGGTGCTCCATTACAGTCCTTTGGAAGACTTGGCAGAAGGCAGTGTTTCTGTTCTTGTTAAAGTAGCAAAACGGGTATTTCTTGTTTCAGAAATTTCGGGGGTTACGCAAAAAAATGAACGCCCGATTTTCAATCTGCTTACCGGCATAAAGTTTCAGATCACACAAAAATTCTTTTTAGGATTTGCATATCAACTGCCACTCACTGCAAACAGGGATTATTCTTCCCGGTATGTTATCCAGCCTAACATGATGTTTCAAAAATGATGTTTGCCTTAACTTTTCGCTGATATCCGAAAAGTTTCTGCAGATCAGATCTTCCTGTTTAAATAAAATTCCGTTTCTTTATTGTGCAGCAAGATCATGTTGCACCAATATATAAATTTTGTCAGTGCCTTATAATACCAGATCATGAAGAAATTATTATTTACACTTTTACTTTACCCGTTAATCTCCATTGCTCAAAAACCAATACCCAGGTATGAGAATGATACCCTTTACACCACAAGCGGATTTAAAATTTACAAAGGCCAGACATTATATTTTGGAAAAGGTACCGGAAGCAGCGGCAGGTTCAGGTATGTAAATATTAAAAGCGAAACGGCCAGCGCTGTACTGGCAAACAATTCAATTGTTGTTAAAAAAATGAAGAATTTCGGGATCTCCGTGCTTGGCAATGGCTACATCGAGATCATAGGCAATATTACTTTTAAAGATGGCTCAAAGGGATACATCGATATTCACATGGCTTTTGACAGGGCCATAGAAAATTCACCGAACCTGCCAAGCGAATTGATTGTACCGGATGAATACAGAAATAAACAAAAAATAAGTATTGCCGATGAGATCAATAAGCTGAATAAATTATACCAGGATGGTCTTTTAACCAAAGAAGAATTTGAAGCTCAAAAAAAGAAATTATTGGAGCAATAACTCCGGCACTGTTTTTCTGATTTTTACTTTTCCAATACTTTTTATCATTATTTTAAACTTATCGGTACGGCATTTGCATCAGCGTATTACCCTACGCAACTAATAAACCCACTTTTAGTGTCTAACAATTAAAAAATACAATGAGTAAAATTGCCTTTGTGATCCTATTATCACTGATATCCTTTAAAGGTTTCAGTCAGCAGACTGATACACTGATAAAAAAACTGGACAGCCTGAGTAAAAAAACGGATAGTGCAGGCAAACAGTTAAACAATACAAATGAGGGTGCCTATAATGAACAAACCAAAATAACAGCTAAAACCTATTTTATTTTATTGGGCAGCACACTCAAGCAGGAATTCACTAAGCCTTTTCATATGAACAGGAGAGAATGGGGAAGATTTGGCATTTTTACATTAGCAACCGGGGCCTTGCTTTTTGCAGATGAACCCGTACAAAGGCAGGCTATTAAATTCAGAAATACAAACAGCGGGGCATTAACCGTAAGTAAGTATATAACAAATACGGGAGGAGTTTATGAGATGATCACCCTGGGGACATTAGGGGCTTACGGTTATATTTTTAAAAATGAAAAAGTAAGGACCACTACCCTGCTTGCAAGCCAGGCGTATATTACCGGTACAGTAATTGAAACAGTGGTGAAATATTTAACGGGAAGAACCAGGCCGTCTTATTATGCTCCGGGGCCTGAGGCAGAACCTTCTTTCAGGGGGCCATTTACTAAAAGTTCAGCTAACAGTTCTTTTCCTTCAGGTCATGCTACAGTTGCCTTTGCAGCAGCAACTGTTTATGCCATGGAATATAAAAAAACCATCTGGGTTCCCATTCTTGCTTACTCAGCAGCAACATTAATAAGTGCCAGCCGGATAACAGAAAACAAACACTGGATATCAGATGTTTTTGTTGGTGCTGTTTTAGGATACTTAACCGGCAGACATGTTGTTAATAATTATCACCGGTATGCAAAGTTAAAAGCACCGGGTCAACCTAAAAATTCAGTTTCTTACAGCCTTGACTACAGCAATGGTCAATTCAGGCCTGGCTTGGTTTATCATATCAGGTAAATATTTTATCATAAGCAAATATTGTAAGTCTTATCACGAATTATATAACAATTACCTGCAAAATCTGTTTCATCTTTATGCTTTGCAATTAAAGAAATGTTGACAGACAAATTCAAAAACAGGATATCATAATATTTTAAAAAAAATAAAAAACATTCATGAAAAAAATCACTTCATTTACCGTATTTATTTTGTTGCTTACCACCACTACTTTAAGTTCCTGCGAAGCAATAGCCGGAATTTTTAAAGCAGGAATGGGCTTTGGCATTTTTATCGTGATTGCAGTAATCGCAATTATCGGATATTTTGTAATGCGGGCAGGCAGAAAATAATAAACAAGTATAGATATACATCGTTGTTGGTTGCCTTACCAACAAAAATTAATATACATCCGGAAATCGCCAGTCACAAACCTCAAACAAAAACCTCCCCTCTTTTTTGTACTTTTGCTCACCCGAAAACACCCGGGAAGAATAAGAAATATAAAAAATGGAATTGACTAAAAATTTTGAGCCCAAAGCTGTTGAAGAAAAATGGTATAAACATTGGCTGAGCCGGCAGTATTTTAACAGTAAGCCCGATGGCCGCCCCGCATTTACCGTGGTGATACCTCCCCCGAATGTAACCGGTGTGCTGCACATGGGACATACGTTGAATGAAACTGTTCAGGACATTTTGGTACGTAAAGCAAGAATGAGCGGCTTTAATGCCTGCTGGGTGCCCGGCAGCGACCATGCATCTATTGCAACCGAAGCAAAAGTTGTAGGCATGTTGAAAGAAAAAGGAATTGATAAAAACAGTTTAACCCGAGAGGAATTTTTAAAATATGCTTTTGAATGGAAAGAAAAATATGGCAATATTATTTACAACCAGATTGAAAGGTTGGGTTGCAGCGTGGATTGGGACAGAACTACCTTTACCATGGATGAACATTATTACAAAGCGGTAATAAAAGTTTTTATTGATCTGTATAATAAAGGGATGATCTATCGTGGGGCAAGAATGATAAACTGGGATTCTTCGGCAAAAACAGCATTGAGTGATGAAGAAGTGGAGTATAAAGATCTCACAGGTAAGTTGTATTATCTTACATATAAAGTAACAGATGCCAATGGCAATGAGCTAAACTCCCCTTCAGGGGTTGGGGGCATCAGCATTGCTACACAGCGCCCCGAAACGATAATGGGCGACACGGCTATTTGTGTTAATCCTGCTGATGAACGCTATGCACATTTAAAAGGCGCTTTTGCTTTTGTTCCGTTGATCAACAGGCGAATCCCCATCATTTTAGATGAGTATGTTGATCCGGCATTTGGTACCGGTGCATTAAAAGTTACGCCGGCACATGATATCAATGATTATAATTTAGGCTTAAAACATAACCTGGAAGTTGTTGATACCATTAATGAAGACGGAACGATGAGTGCAGCTGCACAAATTTATGTTGGTGAAGACAGGTTTACTGCAAGAAAAAAAATTATTAAAGAACTTGAAGAAAAAGGTTTTTTGACTAAAGAAGAAGAATACTCAACAAGATTAGGTTACAGCCAAAGAACAGGGGTAGTTGTTGAGCCAAGAATAAGTACGCAGTGGTTTGTGAAGATGAGGGAACTGGCAGCGCCTGCATTAAAAGCTGTTGTAGATGGTGATATAAAAATTCATCCCGGCGATAAATTTTTAGCCACATATAAATACTGGCTTGAGAATGTGAAGGACTGGTGCATCAGCCGCCAACTTTGGTGGGGTCAACAGATTCCGGCATGGTATGATGAGGAAGGCAGGGTGGTTGTTGCTGAAACCAAAGAAGAAGCAGCTGAACAATTCAAAATTCAAAATTCAAAATTCAAAATTGAAGAAATAAAACAGGATACTGATGTTCTAGATACCTGGTTCTCTTCATGGCTTTGGCCATCACAGGTTTTTAAAGGCATTACCGATCCGGGCAATGAAGAATTGAAATACTACTACCCTACTTCAGTGTTGGTAACAGGGCAGGATATTATTTTCTTTTGGGTGGCACGTATGGTAATGGCCGGCATGGAATATGAAAAACAGATCCCGTTTAAGGATGTATATTTTACCGGCATGGTAAGAGATAAGTTGGGCAGGAAGATGAGTAAGAGTTTGGGTAACAGTCCCGACCTGTTGGACCTGATTGATAAATACGGTGCAGATGCAGTACGTTTCGGCATCATGGTTTCTTCACCGGCGGGTAATGATCTGATGTTTGATGAAAACAGTTTAGAGCAGGGGCGTAATTTTAATAATAAAATATGGAATGCATTGAAGCTTTTGAAGATGTGGGAAGGAAGACAGTTGGCAGTTGGCAGTGAGCAGTTGGCAGAAGGCAACTTTGCTATCGATTGGTTTGAGAACAGGTTGAATAAAGTAAGAGCAGAAGTTGATCTTTTAATGAAGCAGTTCCGTTTGAGTGAAGCATTAAAAACAGTTTACAGTTTGATATGGGATGACTTTTGCAGTTGGTATTTGGAGTGGGTAAAACCCGGTTTTGAAAAACCGATCGATGCATCAGTTTATAACAGGACAGTAAATTATTTTGAGGAGTTGATGCAGCTACTTCATCCATATATGCCGTTTGTTACCGAAGAGATCTATCATTTGCTTAAAAAGCAGAACGATGATCTGTGTATAAAACAATTTGCAGCAATAAAAGCAACTGATCTGCAAATATTATCACAGGGTAAATTATTAAAAGAGGTTATTTCAGCAATCAGGGATGGAAGAAACAAGAACCAGGTAAAACCAAAGGACAGTATTAAACTTTTTATTGAAACAGATTCAAAAGAAAGTTACAATTCAATTAAAGATATATTAAGCAAGCAGGTAAATGCCGGTGAAATTTCATTTACTTCAGAACCCATTGCTAATACCATTGTTGTTGCCGTTGAAAAAGAAAAATTTTATATCAAAACAGAAAAAGAACTGGATGCAGCAACACTAAAAGATGACCTACTGAAAGACCTGCTTCACCAAAAAGGGTTTTTAGCATCCGTAGAAAAAAAATTAAGCAACGAGCGTTTTGTACAAAATGCAAAATCCGAAGTTTTGGCCATGGAGCAGAAAAAGAAAGCTGATGCAGAAGCCCGGATAAAAACAATTGAAGAGAGCCTGTCAACAATTAGTTAAATGCAAATGAACACACTAATTGTTCCGTAAATTCGTTTTTACTTATATAAACAGAAATCATGGGTATTATTGTAAAATGCATATTGTCAGTTGGATTAACAGGCATAATGAATACAGCAATTGCCCAGGCTCCAAAAACAACCCGGGCAAAATCTCCAGTAATACAAAAATATAAACCACCAAAGCTTACCAGTTCACTTGGCATCCGGGTTGATTCGGCATTAGTATTTACAGAAGAAGCTGTTCAATTAATAAACCTGCCATTAAAGATAACCGATGACAAAAAAAATAATTACACGGTTTCATCATACCAGGTAATGTATAAAAGAAGAGCTGTTACCGAAGATGAAGAATCTGGTAAAGTAACACCTATCACCAGCAGCGTGGCAGAACTTTTCAGGGAAACGCCTTTACCTGCTCTCTGGAAAAATATTTTAACACAACAATTAAAACCGGGAGAAGAATTATTTTTCTTCGATATCATTGTTAAAGATGTACAGGGCAGGCTGATGTTTGCTCCCGATCTAAAAATAAAAATCAAATAACCGGAATGATCTTCGAAAGTAAAGTTGGCGAAGAAAGTATTTCCATCATTCAGCAGTTGGCTAATAAAACATGGAAAGCAGCATACAGTTCCATCATCTCACCGGAACAAATAAAGTACATGCTGGATCTTTTTTACAGCGAAGCTTCATTATTAAAACAAATGCAGGATGGTCATCAATTTATTGTAGCCAAAGAAAAAGATCTGGCCATTGGCTTTGCATCCTACTCTCCCAAAACAGTTGAAGAATCTAAAATTTACCGCCTGCACAAGCTTTACGTTGATCCTGATAAACAGGGTAAGGGTGTAGGAAGATTATTGACAGGATATATTATCAATGATATTGGGTTTTACAATGCAACAGCCCTGGAATTAAATGTGAACCGGAATAACAAAGCTCTTTATTTTTATCAAAAGTTTGGATTTAAAATCATTAAAGAAGAGAATATTGATATTGGCCACGGTTATTTTATGAACGATTATGTGATGGAATTGTCTTTGTAGGAATTCGCCTTTTGGCAAATTCGATTTAAGAACTCGCCACAAGGCGAGCTCCTACCCATGTACCAACTGATGCGTTTGCTTAATTACTCCCATCACAAAAATACTCTGCACATGCCCCATGTTTTCTATCTGGCTTAATTTGTTCACGTGAAAATCGTAATAGTCGTTCATATCTTCGCAAATAACCTTCAGCATAAAATCAAACTCACCCGAAATATTATAACACTCGGTAACTTCTGTTAATTCATTAATCGTTTTAATAAATTTATTACCGGCATTCTTACTGTGTTCTTTTAAAGAAACATAACAGATAACGATCAATCCTTTTTTTACTTTACTATGATCAAGCAGCGTAACATATTGTTTTATCACCCCGCTTTCTTCCATACGCTTAATACGTTCATGTACCGGTGTGGTACTGAGGTGAATCTTTTCAGAAATTTCTTTAACTGTTACCCTGGCATTTTCCTGCAGCAGTTTAAGAATGGCCATGTCTTTTTTATCAAGTATTACAGGCGTTGCAGGTGAATTTTCTTTTTTTGTTGCTTTTGCCATATTAAACTTATGTTTTATCCTGTATTATTCATTTATACAGGGTTATCTCCTAAAGTTATGAAAACATACAGAATTTTATCCTGAATAATGTAAATTTGCTGTCTAAAATATAAAATATGTCAACAATAACAAAAAATGCCATTGATTTTAAGCTTGCCAACAAGGTTAAAGATATGAGCCTTGCTGAATGGGGCCGCAAAGAAATTATGCTAGCCGAAGCCGAAATGCCGGGCTTAATGGCGATCCGTAAAGAATACGGACCATCTCAGCCATTAAAAGGCGCAAGAATTGCAGGTTGTCTGCACATGACCATACAAACTGCAGTTTTAATTGAAACATTGACTGCATTAGGTGCTGAAGTAAAATGGAGTTCATGTAACATTTTCAGTACACAGGACCAGGCTGCTGCGGCAATTGCGGCTACAGGTATTGGTGTTTTTGCCTGGAAAGGACAAACACAGGAAGAATCTGACTGGTGTATTGAACAAACATTATTTTTCGGTGCTGCCGATCGTCCGCTGAATATGATCCTGGATGATGGCGGCGATTTAACTAATATGGTATTTGATAAATATCCTGAGTTGATTCAACATGTAAAAGGATTGAGTGAAGAAACAACAACCGGTGTTCACCGTTTATATGAGCGTATGGAAAAAGGTAGTTTACCAATTCCAGCGATCAACATCAACGATTCAGTTACCAAATCAAAATTTGATAACAAGTATGGTTGTAAAGAAAGTCTGGTTGATGCTATCCGCCGTGCTACTGATGTTATGATGGCCGGTAAAGTTGCCGTTGTAGGTGCTTATGGAGATGTGGGTAAAGGTTCTGCAGCTTCATTAAAAGGTGCAGGTTGCAGGGTTATCATTACCGAGATCGATCCTATCTGTGCATTACAGGCAGCGATGGACGGTTTTGAAGTAAAGCCAATGATTGAGGCCGTTAAAGAAGCTGATATCATTGTTACTGCATCGGGTTGCAGAGACCTGATCACTGAAAAGCATTTCCGTTTAATGAAGGACAAAGCGATTGTTTGTAATATTGGTCACTTTGATATTGAGATTGATATGGCCTGGTTAAATGCAAACTATGGTAATACCAAAAACACCATTAAGCCGCAGGTTGATATGTACACTATTGAGGGAAAAGATGTTATTGTACTGGCTGAAGGACGTTTGGTAAATTTAGGTTGTGCAACCGGTCACCCGTCATTTGTAATGAGTGCTTCTTTCACCAACCAAACACTGGCTCAGATTGAATTATGGACCAACACCGACAAATACGAGAACAAAGTTTATGTGTTACCAAAAATTCTGGATGAGAAAGTTGCCCGTTTACACCTTTCAAAAATTGGGGTTGTTCTTGATGAACTTACGCCAACACAATCCGAATATTTGGGAATAGCAAAAGAAGGTCCTTTTAAAGTAGAACATTACAGGTATTAATAATTATATTCCCTGAATAATAAAAAAACCATCCGTCAAGTGACAGATGGTTTTTTTTATTTCATCATGCTTTTATTTCACTAAATCTTTTGTAGCCTCCATTATAGGGTGCCTGTCTATATACTGTGTAAATTGATCAATCTTCCCGGCTTCGTTATAATGCTGGGCATTATGTGCCCAAAACATGAGCGACTTGCCGTTTTTATATTTTACATTAGTCTGAAACCAGCTGAGCATCCATTTACCGGCGGAAGTTGCCCCCCCGTTAGGGCTAACATTAGCCATCAACGGAAGAAAAATATGGTTTGAATATTTGATGTTGTCAATAATATTAAACCTGCCGGTATAATAGTCTTTAACAGCCTGTTTTCCTACGAGACTATCACCACTGGACCACCTGAACATCACATTATCAGCCAGGTTGGCCGTATAGCCATCAATATCTTTGTTTTCAAAAGCGGTAAAGGCAGCTTTTACAGAGTTAACGAGATTACTGTCCATAATAAGTTCAACCGGGGCCATCGGTTTGTCAGATTTAACTTCGGTTGTAGCCGTTCCCTCTTTCTTTTCATTATTACAGGCAAATAAAAAGGCAGCAATGAAAACAAATGAAATAATCTTTTTCATACAAGTTTAGTTTAGTAGTTAATAATAAAATTAAATGAATACTTGTGCAGGCAGAGGAAATGAACAAGAAACAAAATAGACATTTTATTCAGAAATACAAATCAAAGGCAGGTATATTTATTTTCTCAGCAACATTTGCAAAATTCCACATTATTCGTATTTTTATTCTATAAAACAAGGTTTTACTGCTTCAAGTATTTTTTAAAGGTGAATAAATATAGCCCCCGGGTCATCTTTGACTCGGGGCTTTTTATATTACGACAACGTGTTTCAGAAATACTAAATTTGCTAAAACCTGTTTCAAATGAAAATCTTGCTTCTTGCCTTTTATGTATTTACTGTTTCTTTTTCATTTGCCCAAAAAGTTGAAATGCCTGTTGCAAAATTTATAACCGGCGATGATAAGATATATAGCTACCCCGTAACAGATGACAGTAAATGGAATGATATAAAAACAAACATAGTTTGGGATGCCCAGGGATACGAAAAGTATAATGGATATGCCTGGTACCGTTTTCATTTGTTTATTCCACCGGCTTTAAAAACAAAATCTTTATGGAAAGATTCACTCCGCATATTTTTAGCTAAAGTTGATGATGTTTGTGAAGTATTTGTAAACGGGACAAAAATTGGCAAATCAGGTTCTTTTCCCGAAGATAAAGAAGGATATATAACCACCTGGAATAAAAACCAGGAATTCCATATATCAGCCACCAGTCCTTTCTTAAACTGGGGAGGTGAAAATATTCTTTCTGTGAGGGTATATGATGGCGGCGGTGCCGGCGGCATCTTTAATGATATTCCCTACGTGAACATGATTGACCTAATAGATGGATTAATAATAAATAACAACTCCCCTGTTCAATTCGTTTCAACAGGCAAAGCAAAAAAAAATATTACGCTGGAAAACAGCTATGACCAAAAAATTACCGGGATATTAAATTATAGTATCGTTGACGTGGATAATGATAAAACTGAAAAACATTCCATACCTGTTAATCTTTTACCAAAAAATAAATTTACTATTACCATCCCCATAACCCTGGCAGAAAGAAATAATATTTATTATGAGTTTGAAGAAGGTATTACACACAAAACAATTCAACTTACAGAAGTCATTCCATATATCTTAACCCCAACGCCTTCGCAATTCCCAAAAATTAACGGCGCAAAAATATTTGGTGTAAGGCCTGATGCCCCTTTTCTTTTTAAAATTCCGGCAACAGGGAAAAAACCGTTGCACTACTGTGTTGAAAATTTACCTGAAGGATTAAAAGTAGATCCGGCGAATGGAGTTATAACAGGTAGTCTTAAAAATAAAGCTGATTATAAAATGACTTTTATTGTAAAAAATTCATCAGGAACTGTCAAAAAAGAATTTACTGTAAAATGCGGCGACCTGCTGTCACTCACACCTCCCATGGGCTGGAACAGCTGGAATTGCTGGGGTTTAAGTGTGAGCGATGAAAAACTAAAAGCATCGGCAAAGGCAATGATAGACAAAGGATTGATCGACCATGGATGGACCTATATGAATATTGATGATGGTTGGGAAGCTGATGCAAGAAATGAAAAGGGAGAAATTGTTCCCAATAAAAAATTTCCTGACATGAAAAAAACCGGAGACTGGCTGCATAAAAAAGGTTTAAAATTTGGTATCTATTCTTCCCCCGGTACTAAAACCTGTGGCGGTTATTTGGGAAGCTATCAGCACGAATTACAGGATGCCAAATCTTATGCTGAATGGGGAATTGATTATTTAAAATATGACTGGTGCAGTTACGGAGATATTTATACATTGGAAAAAGATACCAGCCTTGCAGGATATAAAAAACCTTATGCCATTATGCAGGCAGCATTACAAAGTCAGAAACGTGATATTGTTTACAGCCTTTGTCAATACGGAATGAAAGATGTTTGGAAATGGGGTGCTACTGTAAATGCTAATTGCTGGCGCACAACCGGTGATATTGAAGATACTTGGGAAAGTCTAAGCAGTATAGGTTTCAGACAAACCACCCAATATGCTTTTGCCGGGCCTGGAAGATGGAATGACCCGGATATGATGATTGTGGGGCAGGTTGGCTGGGGTGATAACTTACATACAACAAGATTAACACCGGATGAACAATATACGCATGTGAGTTTGTGGTGCCTCTTAAACGCCCCCTTATTAATTGGCTGCGACCTGAATAAGCTGGATGATTTTACGTTGAACCTGTTAACCAATGATGAAGTTATTGCAGTTGACCAGGATCCGATGGGTAAACAGGCCCAGCAGCTACTGAAAACAGATACTTACCAGGTTTGGATGAAAGAACTGGAAGATGGTTCTAAAGCAATTGGCATTTTCAATTTGTCAGACAAGAATGATGTTATCCGTTTCTACTGGAATAATCTCAGACTAACTGAATCCATTCAAAAAGTCAGAGACCTATGGCGGCAAAAAGATTTAGGAACTTTTAAAAGTATGTTTGCAACAAAGGTTGCAGCACACGGTGTAACTTTGATCAGGATAGAGCCTTCCAATCCAAAATAAAATGACAAAACTTTCTGTAAATATTAATAAACTTGCTACCCTTCGTAACAGCCGCGGTGGAAATAATCCTGATCTGCTAAAATCGGTAAAAGATATTGAACGCTTTGGTGCTGATGGAATTACGGTACACCCCCGGCCCGATGAAAGACATATCCGGTATGTCGATGTTTATGATCTGAAGAAGATTGTAACTACAGAATTTAATATTGAAGGCAATTGTACTGAACAGAGTTTTGTTGACCTTGTACTTGCTAATAAACCAACACAGGTTACCCTCGTGCCCGATGCAGTTGGCCAACTAACTTCCAATCACGGATGGAATACCATTGAACATGCTGCTTATTTAAAAGATATTATTGCGGTTTTTAAAAATGCCGGCATACGGGTTTCAATTTTTGTTGACCCTGTTGTGGAAATGATTGAGGGCGCAAAAGCTACCGGAACTGATAGGATTGAATTGTACACAGAATCTTTTGCAAAGCAGTTTGCAGTTGGCAAAGGGCAGCTGGCAATTGAGCCTTTTATTGCAGCAGCTGCAAAAGCAAATGTACTGGGATTAGGAATAAATGCAGGGCATGATCTGGATCTGCAAAACTTAAAATACTTTTCAGATAATATCCCCGGTTTACTGGAGGTATCTATTGGGCATGCATTAATATGCGATGCAATTTATTTGGGGTTGGATAATGCGGTGCAGTTGTATAAAAGGCAGTTAAAGAAACTCGAATAAAAGTATGCCGCACAAGAGTGCGATGCAACAATGCTGAATAAAGAAATAAAGCCGGGAACAAAAAATAATTAAACACAACCTCAAAACTATCTTAAAACCTTTGCCAGCTTCCTGTCCAATGCTGCTCCCCGCAAATTCTTACCTACCACTTTCCCCTGTGGATCAAGTAAAAAATTTTGAGGTATACTGAAAATCTGAAACTGTTGAGCTACAGAATTATTCCAACCCTGCAGATCACTTACATGAGTCCAAGTTAGTCCATCCATTTTAATGGCATCAAGCCAAGCCGGTTTTGTTTTATCTAACGACACCCCAAGAACGGTGAATTTTTTTGATTTGTATTTGTTGAAAGCAGCAACCAGGTTTGGATTTTCCTGGCGGCAGGGACCGCACCAGCTTGCCCAAAAATCAACCAACACATATTTGCCCCGGAAAGAAGAAAGCGTAACCGGAACACCGGAAGTATCTGTTTGGGTAAAATCTGCAAGCACTATACCAGCCCCGTTTTTTTTGCCTTCACTGATCAATTGGGAAATATACATTCCCATAGATGAAGTTTTTATGGGTGGCGTCAGTAAATTATAAAGTTCTTCTGTTTTCACCGGATCATCAGCGATCTGGTTGAAACGGATAACTGCTAAAGGCGTAATGTAGGAATCTGTGTGTTTGCCAACAAAGTCACGCAGCAGGCGCATGGCTTTGGCTGTAGCCGCTGAATCATATTCAGCAGTTTCAGAAAAAACTGCCTGGTAAGGTTCTAATGAAGTGTTAAACTGTTCAAAATCGGCATGAGATTTTGAACCGGTGATCTTCGATTTCTCAATAGTTTCTTTTGATCCGGTGATTTTTATTTTACTATTGTCTAAAAACAGGGTTATAAAAGGCTGCTGATTATTAAATAAGACGATCTTAAATTCCGGCTTATCCATTTTGCCTTTAAATTCAAATTTACCTGCCTTTAAATTAGTTTCCATTTCTGCTGCGCCCGATTGACCGTTCAATAAGGCAACAAGGGTACCATCAGGGTAACCTTTAATATCTCCACTGATTAAAAACCCTTCTGCAGGTGATTGTTTAGTATTTGTTTTCCCTTTTGCATTTTTGGCAACCTGGGCAAAAGAAAAAACCGGTAATAAAAACAATAATAGAAAAATCCTTTTCATCATTTCTGTTTAAGAACTGCAATTTAATGAGTTTTAGGCAGACTGGATTAGCCGTTCACCATATTTAGGAATTCTTTTGTGGCAAGGTTGATATCATTAGTATCTTTCAAAGCAGTTATATATGCTGAACCTATAATAGCACCGTTTGCATATTTGCAGGCTGTCTGTAAAGTGTTTTTATCTTTTATACCAAAGCCAATTAAAACAGGATTAGTTAACTGCATATCCTGTAATTTTTTAAAATAAAATTGCTGTTCTTCTATGGCCTTATTATTACCGGTAGTTGATGATGAAGAAACAGCATAGATAAAGCCACTGCTCAGCCGGTCTATTTTTCTTACCCGGGCTTCGTCAGTTTCGGGTGTAACTAAAAAGATAAATTTAAGATCATGCTTTTTAAAATATTGCTGGTATGATGTTTCAAATTCATACATGGGTAGGTCGGGTAAAATTATCCCATCAATACCAACCTGTGCAGCAGCTTCACAAAATTTTTGAATACCGAATTGAAGAACCGGATTTAAATATCCCATCAAAATGACCGGAATATGAATATGATCACGGAGATCTTTTAACTGTTCAAAAAGCAAAGCAATATTCATCCCGTTTTGCAAAGCAGTCATATTGCTCTGCTGAATAACAGGACCATCTGCCAGGGGATCGCTGTAAGGTATACCCAGTTCAATAATATCTGCACCGTTTTCCTGTAAAGCCTTCATCACTTCAATGGTGGAGTTCAGCAAAGGATAGCCTGCAGTGCAGTAAATGTTCAGTATGTTTTTTTTCTTTGCTGAAAAAAGTTTATCTATTCTGTTCATATTTTTTTTACTGCTGAGGCACTAAGGCACCGAGCTTTGTAAACTGTATTTGCTTTTCTCTACGTCTTCGTATTTCTGCGGTTACAAGTATTTCATGTACGTATCCAAATCCTTATCTCCCCGCCCACTCAAACAAATCACTACCACATCCTCTTTTTTAAATACCATTTTATTCAACATAAATAAAGCATGTGCAGTTTCCAATGCCGGAATAATACCTTCTGTTTTACTAAGTTCAAAAGCTGCCTGCAGTGCTTCATCATCAGTTGCACTCATAAAAACAGCCCGGCCGCTTTCAAACAAATGTGCATGTAGCGGGCCAATGCCCGGGTAATCAAGCCCGGCTGAAATGCTGTGTGGTTCAGTTACCTGTCCATCTTCAGTTTGCATGAGTAAACTTTTACTGCCATGCAAAATACCGGGTTTACCCAACTGTGTTGTTGCAGCACTCATACCACTGTTAATGCCGCAACCTGCTGCTTCAACTGCAATTAACTGCACATCTTCATCATCTAAAAAATGATAAAAAGCACCGGCTGCATTACTGCCACCACCGACACAGGCAATTACATGTGTTGGTAACTGGCTGCCTGTTTTTTCAAATAATTGTTTTTTAATTTCTTCGCTGATGATGCTTTGAAACCTGGCCACCATATCAGGGTATGGATGAGGCCCAACAACCGAACCAATTATATAATGCGTATCAACCGGGTTATTTATCCAGTCACGAATAGCTTCATTAGTTGCATCTTTTAAAGTTTTACTTCCGCTAAGTGCCGGTATAACTGTTGCACCAAGCATTTTCATACGGGCTACATTTGGAGCCTGACGTTCAATATCTTTTTCGCCCATGTATACAATACACTCGAGCCCTTTTAGTGCACAAACCGTAGCTGTTGCAACACCATGCTGGCCTGCACCGGTTTCTGCAATGATCCTTTTTTTACCAAGTTTGATCGCCAGTAAAATTTGTCCGATGGTATTATTGATCTTGTGTGCACCGGTATGGCAAAGGTCTTCCCGTTTTAAAAAGATATTGCTGTTATATTTTTTGCTGAGTCTTTCCGCATAAAATAGCGGGGTTGGCCTGCCGGCATAATCTTTAAGCAGATGCAGATATTCTTTTTGAAAACTTTCTTCATAAATAATTCTCAGATAGTTATCCTGTAATTCTTTTACGTTAGGATATAACATCTCCGGAATAAAAGCTCCGCCGAAATCGCCATAATATCCATGTTCATTTACACTGTATTTCATTTTAATCCCTGTCTGAATTGTAATAATAATGCCATGTCTTTAATTCCTGGTTCTTTTTCAAATTTGCTGTTAATATCAACAGCATAATAGTCAGGATGTTTAAACCCTTTTACTTTAGCAACATCATCCAAACCAATACCACCACTCAGAAAAAAAGGTTTTTCAATCTTACTTTTGCTAATCAGTTTCCAGTCAAACTTTTTACCGGTACCACCATTAAGGCCATCGGCCGAAGCGGTATCAAACAAATAATAATCACATACCTCATCATATTCTGCCACCATCTCATCAATTGACATATCACTATCTCCTACTTTAAAAGCTTTTATCACTTCCACTTCTTCTGATAGTTCTTCACAGAGTTCGGGGCTTTCTTCGCCATGCAACTGAACTATATCAAGTCCATAATCTTCAACGGCCTGCATGATCTCATCATAATCTGCATTTACAAAAACACCAACTTTTTTCAGATCGAAATCAGAATTTTTAAGATCTTCCTTGGCAATTTTATCAACTACATATCTAGGTGAATCTTTGTAAAATATCAATCCTGCAAAATCAATATCCAGGCCATCTAACTGTTGTAATTGTTTCAATTGGGTAATGCCACATACTTTAGTGTTCATAATATTGTTCTTTTAATTTTTGTACAAATTGTTTAAATGTCTCTCCTGGATCTTCTGTCTTCATAAAATTCTCTCCCATCAAAAATCCTTTAAAACCGGCTTCTTTAAAAATATTGATCGTTTCTATTTTACTGATCCCGCTTTCAGCAATTTTTATTTTATCAGCAGATATCTGCTTACTCAATTCAATCGACCGGTTAATGTCAACTGTAAAAGTTTTCAGATTCCTGTTATTAACACCTACAAAATCTACATCAGTACAAATATGCTGCAATTCCTGTTCGGCATGAATCTCTAATAATACCTCAAGCCCCAATAACTTTGCAAAGAAAGCTAATTCTTTAACACGGGCTTCAGTTAAACAGGCTGCTATCAATAATATAACATCGGCACCCATTGCTTTCGATTCTGTAAGCTGGTATTCATCAATAATAAAGTCTTTTCTCAGGATGGGGATCTGATTTACCCTGGCCCTGGTCAAATCATCAGCCGATCCACCGAAAAATTCTTTATCCGTTAAAACAGATAAACAGGAAGCCCCATGATCTGTATAAGCTGCAGTAACTTCCAGAACACCGGCTTTGTCATTAATTATGCCTTTGGATGGAGACTTTCTTTTAAACTCTGCAATAATACCTGTCCGGGTTTTGTCCAGTAAAAATTGTTTTAAAGAAAAAGTGTTACGGTTAAATAATTCTGATTGTTTTAATTCATCTAAAGAAACAAGCTTTTTATTTCCTGCTATTTCATTTTTTTTAAAGTCAATTATTTTATCTAAAATATTCATTTATTGCTGTTAACTAATTTTTGTAAAGATTGATAAGCTTTTCCACTCTCCAGGCTTTCAACCGATAATTGATAACACTCTTCATAATTTTTAAACTTACCCGTACACTGTAATGCCATAGCGGAATTTGCCAGTACTACAGCATTCTGTGCCCAACTGCCTTCGCCTTTTAAAATAGCCAAAAATATTTTAGCTGCTTCTTCAACCGAATTGCCACCATGAATGTCCATCGGACTTACTGTACGTTTCCCCAGTTCTTCCGCACTATAAATTCTTTCTCCTTCGTTAGTAATAACTTTTACATCACCCGTCAGCGAAATTTCATCATACCCATCCAGGCTGTGAATGATGGTAAAAGCACTGCTGCCCTGTTGTAATAAGTAGTTATATATCCTTGCCATCTCTAAATTATAAACACCAACCAACTGGTATTTTGGCGATGCCGGGTTTACCATCGGTCCCAGCATATTGAAAAAAGTTCTTACCCCTAAGTTTTTCCTGATTGGCGCAACAACTTTTAATGCAGGGTGAAATAAAGGGGCATGTAAAAAACAGATGCTGGCTTCTTCCAGTTCTTTATGTAATGAATCACTATCCTTTTTAAAAGTATAACCCAATTGCTCCATTACATTACTGCTGCCACTAATTGATGAAGCTCCGTAATTACCATGTTTGGCAACTTTTATACCAGTACCGGCAACAATAAAACAACTCAGTGTAGAAATATTGAAAGTATTTTTTCCATCTCCGCCCGTACCAACGATATCAAGCACATCATTACCATTTAAATCAACAGGCACACATAATTCCATCAATGCATCTCTGAATCCCTGCAGTTCTTCTATGGTAATGCTCCGCATTAAATACACGGTAATAAAAGCTGCTATTTCAGTATCGCTGTAAACATTGTTGGAAATATTATGCAATACTTCCTTTGCCTGTTCTCTTGACAAACTTTTATGTTCGAATAAATAGTTTAGAATCTTTTTCATACCCCTGTCCCCTAAAGGGGAACTTATATTGTTACTTAATTATAAATAATTCGCTCTTTTAATTTCAAAAAAAATACCATCGTCTTCGCTAATTTCTTGCCTATCGTTCTCTCTTTAGAGGACGGAATGGCTAAGCCAATTCCTCATCATCTTCTCCCCATCGGGTGTTAACACACTCTCCGGATGAAACTGTACTCCCTGCACATCAAATGTTTTATGTTGCAATCCCATGATTAATTCGTTTTCATCTCTTGCCGTTATTTCAAGTACCGAAGGAAAATTATCATCACTTACTATCCAGCTATGATAACGGCCAACTTCAATCACTTCAGGTAATCCATTTAAAATTTGCGATTTTGTTTTTAATATTTTTATTGGTGTGGCAACACCATGATAAACAGTACTTAAGTTTGTTAATGTACCCCCAAACGCCTCAGCAATGGCCTGATGGCCCAAACATACGCCCAGTATAGATTTGGTTGCAGCATATTCTTTTATCAAAGGCAACAGTAACCCTGCTTCTGAAGGAATACCAGGGCCGGGTGATAAAATAATTTTATCATAAGCAGCTACATCAGCTAAAGCAATCCGGTCATTTCGATATACATCAATTTTTTCACCGGTAATTTTTTCTATCAGGTGAACCAGGTTGTATGTGAAAGAATCGTAATTATCAAAAACCAATATTTTCATCATCCTAAGTTTTGAGCTTGTACTATTGCCTGTTTTAAAGCATTTAATTTACTATTCACTTCCTGCAATTCACTTTCAGGATCGCTTGCAGCAACTACCCCGGCACCTGCCTGGTAGATCAAAGTATTATTTTTAGTTAGAAATGTACGGATCATGATGGCATGATTTACCGATCTGTCAAACCCAATAAAACCAATGGCACCACCATAATAACTCCGGGTTGTAGTTTCATATTCATTGATCAACTGCATGGCTCTTATTTTAGGAGCACCACTTAAGGTACCTGCCGGAAAAGTTGTTGCCAAAAGTTTAAACGGATTTGCATCAGGCCCAACCTTACCCGTTACTTCACTAACAAGGTGAATAACATGACTGTAGTAATTTATCTTTTTATATTGCGTTACTTCCACCTCACTGCATATACGGCTAAGATCATTACGGGCAAGGTCAACCAACATCACATGTTCGGCATTTTCCTTTTTATCATGCTCCAGTTTAATGGCCAATGCCTTATCTTTTTCATCATCACCGGTTCTTTTGAAAGTACCGGCAATAGGGTGCACAATGGCTTTGCCTTTGTCAACGATCAACTGGCTTTCGGGTGATGATCCCATCAGTTTATAATCGCCGTAATCAAAATAAAATAAGTAAGGGCTTGGGTTTATACTACGCAATGCTCTATATACATTGAACTCATCGCCTGTAAATTTTTGTTCAAACCTTCTGCTCAATACAATTTGAAACACATCGCCTCTGTGACAGCTTGCCACTCCTTTTTTTACCATCTCAATATAAGCCTCATTTGTAATATTAGATTTTTCTTTTCCTGTACTTTTAAAAGGAAACCCTGGTAAATCTTTACTTTTTATCAAACTTTCAATCAGCTCAACTTCACTTCTGATTCCCAGAAAATGATTTTCACAAATAAACAACTCATCTTTAAAATGATTAATGGCGATAACGTATTGATAAAGCCGGTAGCGCATTAAGGGAATTTCGGTGGTCGATGGTCTAAAGCCAGTTGTTTTTATTGAATCGAAAAACTGTACCGCATCAAATGTTGTATATCCAAATAAGCCCTGTGCTGTATTTACAGGTTTTGCTGCTGCTTTAATTTCAAACCGTTGTATAAAATCCCAGAGCAATTGAGGAACATCAGTGGGATCATCTAATTTTATCCGTTCTGCTGTTTGTCCGGGCAACTTAAATTCTATCGACGAAGGGTTACTGATCTCAATTCCCGCAACAGCATTAATACCAATAAAAGAATAACTGTTTTCGCCTGCATGAAAATCTGTACTCTCCAGCAAAATAGTGTCCCTGAATCGGTCACGCAGGCGAAGGTAAATACCAACCGGTGTGTACACATCAGCAAGCATTTTTTTAAAAGTGGTTTGTATTTCTATTTTTTTCATCCGTTTAAATTAAAAAACCCCAACACGAGTGTCGGGGCTTTAGTACTTATTTAGTTACATTTAATAACAGCACAGCGACACATCAGATATCTGAATGCCACCACCAACTGTTGTTATTTGTATTAATCATTTTCATTTGTACTGCAAATATGGGGGAGAAATTTTAATTGGGCAAATTTTTTTTGATGACGTACCTTGAAAAAAAAATAAAATGAATTTAATCATATTCGGCGCTACAGGCATGGTTGGCAAACAATTGGTACAACAGGCCCTATTTAATAAACATCACGTAAAAGCATTTGGAAGAAATGTTTATACCACTGATTATTTAGAAACAGAAAATTTAGAATTGGTACAGGGTGCCTTGTTTGATGAGGACGAAGTGTACAATACCATTAAAGATTGCGATGCAGTACTCTCAGCCATTGGCGGCGGCGCAGACGGCACCGATAAGACACGTACCCTTGGCATGAAAAACATTATCAAACAAATGCAGAAAGCAGACATAAAAAGGATCATCGCCATCGGCGGCCTCGGGGTTTTAAATGCAGATGAAAATACTTTATTGATAGATAAAGATGATTATCCACCGGAATATGTAGCTGTGGGCCTGGAACATAAAAAAGCATTTGAATTATTAAAAGAGAGCGGGCTTGACTGGACCTTTGTTTGTCCTCCCAATATTATTAATGAAGGCCCCACCGGCAGTTATGTCACCAATGCCGATTATCCACCTGAACAAAATAAATACAAAATAAATGCCGGTGACCTGGCTATGTTCATGTTGAATGAACTGGAGAAAAATGAATACGTAAAACACCGGGTAGGAATAAGTAATTAGACCATATATAAAAAGGCAAATATTTAACTCCCTTTTCAAATCTGATTAATTCAACTTATTGAATAATAATTTCTTTAAACCAAATTAATATGCTGATTAAACAAAAAATCCATTTACTGAAACTTTACCTTAGCAAATTATTGATCCCAATATTATTTTATGGTGGTAATATTTTCTGCCAATCTTTTACACCTGTTACTGTAACCGGTTTCAATCATGACGTGATTGCCGAATCAGGCACCGGTTCATTAACCACCACTATACCACTGAATGGGGTTACAGTTTCCAATAAAATAATGTACAGTGTTACATTCAGAAATACCAATGGTTTTGGTGGGGGCGGCTTTGCCGACAATGGGATTATCACAGATGCATCCGGTACTTATCAATTGGCTCCTTATACCCGACCCAATGCATTATCGTTACAACGAACACAAACCGGCGACCTTACACAGAGCACTCCTACAAAATTCAATTCAGTAGGTGTGTTATGTTTTTCCACTGAAGGAACAAGCGCCATAAATGTATTATTAACTTTCACTGTATGAAAACAAGTTTTCTGTTTTTTACATTTTTACCTTGCATGTTTATTAAACAAACCCAGGTTTTAAAAAAAATGAATAAAGTAAAGCAATAATGAAATATTTTATTACACTATATTTTATTATCTGCCTTGCTGCCTGCAGCAGCGGAAGAAAATTTCAGCTGGAAATTCCAGTTATTACCACACAACGAACGACAGGAACTGAATTCTTTAAAACGGTTGCCGCCTGGAAATGGGCAGCAAGAGATTCATTAGCAGTAAATGAAATATTAACAGGCAATATACCTTCCTTCTTACAAAAATTTATTGCTGTTGGTTCTGAAATGACTGACAGCACCGGCATTGTTCATCATGCTGTTTTTTATGTATCGCCTGATTATATCTCCATAGGTACAGATGCTGATTGGGCAAGAGTACCATTAACACCCATGGCAGCACAAAAAATTGCAGACAGTTTTCATTGCTTCCTGCCCACGAGGAAAATGGTTGACCTGGTTTATCAACAGGCAACTGTAAAATTAGATCCGGTGCCGATGTATGCTTTCAGGGATAGTAGTGTAACTATGTGGCAGCATCATTTAATAATTGAAGGGCAACGGAAAGGAAGAAAGGGTTTAATTTCAGGCATCAAAAAAGATGTGGTCATCTCGGGCAAAATTTCAAGAGATGCAAAACCTGATCGGGAAGCTATTTACGGATGGCACCTGTCAAACGGAAAACCTATACAACCCTTATATACAGGGCATATTAATTGGTGGGTTGATTACAGTCATGGTATACGTTTGATATATAGGATAATTAAAGTAGATGGGGAAAAAATGGATTATATGGAAGTACTGAAAAATCCAATCTATCAAAAATTACTTTGCGATGAAGAATACTGTGATTATTTCAGGTATGCATACTAAACACAAAATTCCTGCTAGTCAGCTGTTATTAAAATTTTAACAATAAAAATCTCCTCTCTTTATCAAACTGGCATAATTTTTTCAATCTTTGTAACAAACATATAAATTGAAGAAATTTTTACTCCTCTCCTTTATACTCTGCAGCTTTTTTGCCAAAGCACAAAAAGTTGAACACATTTACGTTAACTTATATACCGACAGCCTGAAAAAAGGAACATTCAATTATATTAATATTGATGGACAATTAACGAATGGTAAATACCTGCCTTTAGACAGTACTGATCTGATCTTTTGGGCATCAGCCGGAAAGTTCAGTGGCAACAGTTTATGGATAGACAGGGAGATTACAACTGATAAAGTAACTGTAAAAGTTACTTTAAGAAACAATCCTGCTTTATTTAAAGAATTCACCATCTACATCAAAAAGAAACCTGATCCGGAATTGAAAACAATAGATGAGTTGATGAATGAAACAAAGAATAAAAGTAAAAAGGGCTAAACTTAATTATGACTACCAAATCGAAATGCCCGGTCAATCAGAAAGATTTGCCGGGCATTTTTTATTCAGCTTAATATTATTAAGCAAATTTCTTTGCGTCTTCTAAAAATTTAGCTAACCCAATATCTGTTAAAGGATGCTTTAATAATCCTAAAATTGAATCCAGCGGACAGGTACAAACATCTGCACCTGCTTCAGCACAACTGATAATATGATTCGGATTACGGATTGATGCCGCTAATATTTCTGTTTTATATCCCTGTATATCGAAGATCTGGCGCAGTTGGTGAATCAATATCATACCATCCCAGCCACTGTCATCAATGCGGCCAATGAATGGTGAAACATAAGTTGCACCTGCTTTGGCAGCCAGTATTGCCTGCCCCGCAGAAAAAATTAAAGTACAGTTCGTCCTTATCCCATTATCGGTAAACCATTTCAACGCCTTTATACCATCTTTTATCATCGGCACTTTTACCACAATATTTGGATGAATGGCAGCCAGTTTTTTACCTTCGGCAACAATACCATCAAAATCTGTTGAAATAACTTCAGCACTGATATCACCATCAACCATTTCGCAAATGGTTTTATAATGTGCCATTACTGCATCTGTTCCTTTAATACCTTCTTTTGCCATTAATGATGGATTGGTAGTAACACCGTCCAAAATTCCAAGGTCGTTTGCTTCTTTAATTTGTGCCAGGTTGGCTGTATCTATAAAAAATTTCATATAACCCTATCCCCTAAAGGGGGATTAGCTTTTTAATTGGTGAGTTAATTATTTAGGCAAAAGTAAAATATTTGGAAGAGTAAAGTTAAATTAATTATCTGCTAAGTGAGAAGAGACCTAACTCCTATACAGGAAATGAGGGAATAAAAAATGGCAAGTTACTTACATCGCACCGCTCAACCACCTACCCTTGCTACCTTCCGGTCCTGGGGGAGTTCAGCAGGAGCTGGCCGTATAAGACTTGCCGTGGCAAAGATAAGGAACTCAGATTAAACCTGAAGAATTAATGAAGAATGAAAATCAAAAAAATGTAACCATATATTTAAATAACCAAGATTAAAAACTAAATCCGGGCTGATCTGTTCTTGAATTTATTTTTCCAACACCAATGAGCTGGTCTGTACGATCAGTAAAAGATTTATAATATATTAGAATGGTATAGCTGTTTTCTGTTTCCCAATAATCACCTTCAAGGTCCCGTCGTTGTGATGGATTGTTTTTATCTACAGCTATGTAGGTATAATTATAATATCCCTGCTTTAAAAATGCTGAACATTCATAAACTCCTTTTTCGTTATCGTAAACCATTTTTGTTTTGTCATTAAATTCATAATTGGTTAACTGACCTGCCAGGTAAATATCTTTATCAGCATATGGCGTTCCATTGGGAGCAGCTAAACTAAAATGTACAGTTGCAAAATCGCCCTGCCAATAAGGATTAATGGTTTCATAAGTTTCTACCAGATACATCCCGTTAAGGTCTTTGAAATAAACATATTTCTGTGCGCTGCGGTCGGCATCGGTAAATAAAAACATTTCTGTAGCATTTTTTTTATAATCGGCTTTTGCCACCCGGTCACTTTGCAGGTGAAAACTCCTAAGGTCTAACCAACGCCATTCTTTACCACCCGGAAAAATGCAATTGTTCTCTGTATTATACTCCAGCGTATTGCCCCTTACAAAAGTGGGTACAATATCTTTTAATGCATTATCCCACCGGTTATTTTGTAAAATAACTACTTTAACCTGTTGCGCTGCACTAAAAGTATTAAGCCCGGTAATGTTTGTCGAGAACTGTATTTTCTGATGTGTTTTAAAAAGCTGCGGCATAAATGGCTGAACAACCTTGGCACTGATTGCAGCTTTTTGATCCAGTACTAGTAAGCGCCTGGTAAAAGCAAGTTTTGAAGTATCCCCATCCAAAAAAACTTTCAGTAAATAATTTCCCGAAAGTGTAAGCGTTGTGTTCCTGTCTGGCAGAATTGCTTCGTAATGTGTATAGCGGGTTAATGCAATGGAAGAATACCGGTATGTTGCAATGCGCTGTTGGGTAAATCCTTTAATGTAAAGAAACGGGCTGATATCAACCGGTTGCCAGTTGTAATCACAAAGCTGAAAACTGTAATAATAACTTTTCACATTGGCATCCAGGTCATCAAAATTAAGTTCCAGCTGGTCGCCGCTGTTCATATTATAAACGGGTAACGATTGCTGGTTACCATACATATGAAACCGAACCGCTTTAATATTGTCTTTGTAAACTGCATCGGGTATTTGAGCAAAGCTGGAAATGGTAAACAAAGTAGCTAATGTAAGCAGCAGTATCTTTTTTGTTGCAGGCATTTTATCACAGATCATCACTGTTGCACACCCGAATGAAAGTCCATTCGGACAGGCATCGCCCACTTGTACCGGATTGCAAGATTGAACTTTTATCATGTTATCTTAAATCTTTACGTTTAAATAAAATACATTTGTAAGATACCAAAAAATATACCGTTTGAATATTTCTGTATTCATAGCAAAACGAATTGCCTTTAACCGGCAAAAGACTTTTTCAAAATTCATCATCAGGCTGGCCATCAGTGCAACCGCTATCAGTGTGGCTATTATGATTGTGGCCATGAGTTTTGTAAATGGTTTTCAACAGGTAATCAGCAATAAGGTTTTCAGTTTTTGGGGACATATCCGGGTGCAGCAAAATGTTGAGAACAGGGTAAGTATCGCAGAAGAATATCCCATCACAAAAAATGATACGGTAGAAAAATATCTTCATGCTTTACCACAGGTAAAATCGGTTGAACGTTATGCAACCAAGTCGGCTATCATTAAATTTAAAAGTGAAATTGAAAGTGTTTTAGTAAAAGGAGTCGATTCCTCATTCGATTTCGGGCGTTTGCAAACTTTTTTACAACAGGGCAAATGGATCTCATTTAAAGACAGTGGTTATACTGATGAAATTAATATTTCGGTTTACACAGCCAACCAGTTAAAAGCTAAACTCAACGACAGTGTTTTTGTTTTCTTTTTCAGGGAAGACGGAACAAAAACGGCACGCTGGCTAAAAATTGCCGGCATTTATAAAACTGCTATTGATGAATATGATAAAAATTTTGCCTTAGGTGATATTAATCTTATCAGGAAGTTAAACAAATGGGAGTCCGATCAGATTGGTGGCTATGAACTTTTTCTTCATAATTATAAAGAAACTGATTCTGTAAATAAACTGATCTATGCCGAATTACCGCAAAGCTGGTACAGTAAAACCATTAAAGAAATTTATCCAAATATTTTTGATTGGCTGGGTCTGCAGGGACAAATAAAAAATGTGCTTTTAATAATTATGATGGTTGTTGCTGTAGTGAACCTCATCACCTGCCTCATTATTTTGGTTTTGGAAAGAACAAGGATGACGGGCATTTTAAAAGCATTGGGTGCAAACGACTGGAATGTGCAGCAGATATTTTTATATAATACCACTTTTATTGCTGTAACGGGTATCACTGCCGGAGCATTGCTCGGCCTTGGTATTTGCTGGCTGCAGGAAAAAACAGGTTTTATAAAATTGAATGAAGAGGCATATTATATGAATGCTGCCCATGCTGATGTTGTATGGTGGCAGGTTTTATTGATCTGCCTGACTACACTGGTAATATCATTTGCAACCCTTATCATTCCTACCCTGTTAATAAAAAAGATAAAGCCCGTTAAAGCGATTCAGTTTCGTTAATCCGTTTATTTTATATGAGAAAGAATAATTCCAGTTGCCACAGCTGCATTTAAAGATTCTGCTTCTCCGGTTTTTGGAATGGTAATTTTTTCGTTAACCCATTCAATTACTTCATCACTTATTCCATGTGCTTCATTTCCGATGATAATTATCCCTTCATTGATCTTGCCCAGGGATTGTAAAGTTTTTCCTTCCAGCGAAGCTGAATATATTTTAATCTTGTTATTTTTTTGCAGCCAGCCGGCCAAATTTGTATAAACCACATTAACCCTGCCAAGGCTACCCATCGTGCTCTGCACCACTTTGGGGTTATACATATCGGCACAACCAATTGAACATACTATATCTGTTATTCCAAACCAATCAGCAATACGAATGATGGTACCAAGGTTTCCGGGGTCCTGTATAGTATCCAGCGCCAGGGTTATCCTGTCTTTAAGATTGAAATTGATCTCCTCTTTTCGTTTTTCAAAAATGGCTAAAACACTATGAGCAGTTGATAATGCTGAAACTTTATCCAGTTCAAAATCTTCTACTACTGTTATAGAGATATCTGAATAGTTCGTTAGCAATTTAATGTTGGCATTATACCAGTCTTTTAAAACAAAAAGCTCTTTACAGTTAAATTTCCAACTTGCTAACAAATCCATTACTACCTTCGGCCCTTCAGCAATAAACAGTTTAGCTTCATCTCTGAATTTTTTGTGCTGTAAACTTTGAATATATTTGGTATGTGTTTTGCTTAACATTATCGCTTTGTCGTATTTATGCCCAATAACCCATTACATATAAAAAGGCTTTTGCTGCAGTTAAAAAATATTCTTTTAATCACTTTATTGGTTGCATCCTGTACTATTCCACGAAAATACCAAAAAGGTAAACCCTTTATCACAAAAAACACTATCGAAGTTAAGGGAGGAAAATTTACCAAAGTTGAAACGGCCAGTTTAAAACAACGGCTGAATGCACAACTCGATGACAGTTCAAAAGTAATTATTATTGACAAATATTTTATCCGGCATTTAATAATCAGCCCGCCTGCATATGACAGCAATTCGGCCGAAAAATCGAGCCGTAATATGGAAACTTCGATGTTACACCTGGGTTATTATAAGGCAAAAGCTGATTATCATGCAGATACTTTTAATGTTGGCGGTCAGCAACGTGTACATGTTAAATATACCGTGCAGGTAAATAAACCCACTTTAATAGATACCCTGATCTACATTTTAAGAAAACCCGACCTGCAACTGCTGGCCATGCAGAACATTAATAAAAGCCTGATAAAAAAAGGTAAGCCGGTAACAAAGGCCGCTGTGCAGGGTGAATTAAGCAGGCTGGTTGATCTGTACAGGAATAATGGTTATTATAAATTTTCTACAGAAGAATTGGTAATGCGTGGCGATACTACTGTTGCTGCATTAACCACAATAACCGATGATATTTTTGAACAGCTGAAATTATTGGCAGAAGCACAGCTGGCAAGAGACTCGCCAACCATTAAACTGGCAGTTGTATTAAACCCACCGGCTGACAGTACCAAATTAAAAAAATATTACATCAACAATATTTATATTTTACCTGATTATAAAAGCGGTGATAAACTGAATGACAGTTCATATACTGAGATCATCATCAAAAAAAAATCCTGCAGCAGTTGTAAAGAAGATACCAGTTTCATCATCCGGTATCACAAAAAATTATTCCGGAACAGTTTTCTAACCCGGCAGATGTATCTTAAAAAAGGAAACCTGTATAGTCAAGCAGATTTTTATAAATCGCTGAACAGTTATTCAAAAGCCGGTGTTTGGCAAAATACCAATATCCTTATTGTTGATGTAAAAAATAAAGACAGCCTGTATAAAATAGACCTGATCGTGCAGTTAACACCCGGCAAAAAATTCGGCTTTGAAGCCGCCATAGAAGCCAGTTATTCAGCATCCAGTAATACCAACAGTGTTACAGCTGCCAATGCAGGAAATTTATTAGGCTTATCCGGAAACGTTTCTGTACTTAACCGTAATCTGCACAAAGAAGGCATTAAAATGTCTAATTCTTTCAGGGCAGGTGTTGAATTGAATTTTAAACCCGACAGCAGCAATAAAAAGAATATTATCAATTCAAATGAATTAAGCTATTCCAATAATATTGTTTTCCCGAGATTCATTTTTCCGGTTTTAAGATGGAATGGAAATAAACGGATCTCCAATAACGAGTCGTTTATCAATACAAAAATATCCTACATAAACCGCATCAATTTATTCAATTTACAGTCGTTTAATTTTGCCATTGGTTATAGCTGGAATTCAAGAAAAAACCGGCAATGGATAGTTAAACCGATCAACTTTGAATTTGCCCGGTTGTATAATGAAACAGACAGTTTCAAAAGAACATTAGCCCAGAATCCGTTCCTTCGCTATTCCTTTAATACTGCATTGGTGGCAGGTTCAAGCATTGGATATCGCTCAAATAAAGTCAACATTAAACATCCCAACAGGGAACATAGTTTAAAAATAAACCTGGAAGAATCAGGTCTTTTATGGGGAAGGTTCGGCCTATTTAAAAAATATATGCGGCAGTTTGTTAAAACAGATGTGGAGTATATTTATTCAGCCAGTCATCCAAAATCGGCATTTATATTCCGGATGTTTGGTGGCATTGGTATTGCATCAAAAAAAGACACTACACTACCTTTCTTTAAACAATATTTTGGCGGAGGTAGTAACAGCATGCGGGCCTGGCCTGTACGTGGCATTGGCAGAGGTTCGCAACCACTTGCCCCCTATGGTACAAATTCTTTTAATGACAGAACAGGTGATATACAATTAGAAAGCAATATTGAATACCGGTATACCATTGCACAGATCATCCCTAATTCGCTCGTGTTAAAAGGTGCCGTATTTTTAGATATTGGCAATGTATGGAATTTCAGAAATACTATACCGGGTGGCGGAAAAGACAGTACACAGTTTCAATTTAATAATATTTACAAACAGCTGGGTGTTGCTGCAGGTACAGGTTTCAGGCTAGATTTTAATTATTTTATTCTTCGTGTTGATCTTGGCTTCAGAATTAAACGCCCCGACCTTACACAGAATGACGGATGGCAGGTTCCGGGTATAAGCTTTAATAATTTATTTAAAAAAGGTGTTCGTTTACCTGACCCGGCCAATCCCACACAAACTTATAATGATAACCGCTATAAAAAATGGCGTTACGAAAATTATAATTTAACCATTGGAATAAGTTATCCTTTCTAACAGCTAAAAGCTAATGGTTGTTAGCTATCAGCTTTTCAAACTCTTCTATATTTAAAGCATCTTCATTTTTAAACTCACCGATCCTTGTGCGGCATAAGCTGCTTAAATATCCGCCACAACTTAAGGCTGCACCATAATCATTGGCCAGGCTGCGGATATATGTTCCGGTTGAACAGGTAACTTTAAAATGTACAACAGGTAATTCAACTTTTATGATCTCAAATGATTTGATATTGATGTTACGTGGTTTAAGTTCCACTTCTTCTCCCCGCCTTGCCAGTTCATATAAAGCAACACCATCCTTTTTAATGGCCGAAAACATGGGCGGTAACTGCTGAATATCGCCGACAAATTTTTCTGTTGCTGCCTGCAACATTGCTGTTGTAATAAAAGAAAAATCTTTTTGCTGTACAGGTTCTCTTTCCAGGTCGTAAGTAGGCGTAACAGCGCCAAGGGTAATGGTTCCGGTATATTCTTTTTCCTGTGCCATAAACTCATTTATCTTTTTGGTAAACTTACCCGTGCAAACAATTAATAAACCCGTTGCCAACGGATCAAGCGTACCGGCATGGCCTATTTTTTTTATCTGTAAAATATTACGCAGCTTACGTACCACATCAAACGATGTCCAATGCAGGGGCTTATTTATTAAAAGTACTTTCCCATCTAAATATGGCTGCTGAACTGCCGGATCAATAGGTATTCTTGCTGCACGTTCTTTTTTAACAGGCTCTTCTCCGGCCTGTTTAAGTTTGTTGGTATATCTTTCTCTATAGGTTGCTTTACGTGCCAAGTGGGTGCTTATTAATTTATGCAAACCTAAATTATTAATGGTTGTGGGCAAGAGAGTATTTATATAAAATCATTGATATAAACCTTTTTTAAGTAGTAGAGTTGTGTATATTTATGTGTATAATTGAACAATCACAAACACTCTTATGCCTGAAACAATTTATTATTATTACCATAATCCTGAGAAGAATCCAGATATTACTATTCATAAAAGCACATGTGGGCATTGTAATTTCGGTTCGGGGAAGCATCCAAATGCGGAAAAGGGTCTTAACTCAGTTTGGACTGGACCTTTTCATAATTTAGAATGGGTTGAAACTTATATCACTAATAACATTAACATTAACTATCCAATAGAATATTGTTCTCATTGTATGAACAATTAAAAAGTCTGTTACAAAAACGAGCGTATGTTATCAACTACCTTATGATAAATTCTATTCATTTTTTAAACTTTAAGGCATTTCAAGATTTTAGTATCGTTTTAAAAGACTTTAATATTTTAACAGGGCCAAACAATAATGGTAAATCAACCATATTAGATGGTTTAAGAGTCTTGCATTCAGCATATCGATTTGCATCAAGGTATAATCCAAAAATTATAAACTCTCCATTTGGTTCAGCTCAATATGGATATGAAATTCCTTCTTCAAGTATCCCAATAATATTAGATAACATACAGACCGATTTCAATACTTCCGAGCCTTCCACAATAAAATTCAAATTTGATCAAGGTAAAGTTCTCTCATTATATTTTCATCCTGAATATCCAATTTATCTATTTTTTGATACCCCAAACAAAGCTCCTTTAACTTCTAGTAGTTTTCGAAAAGAATTCCCCTTGAACATTTCAATAGTTCCAACACTAGGTCCATTTGAAGTCGAAGAGGAATTACTTGATCTGAATTATGTCAAACGGTGGTATGGTAGCAGACGGTCGCCTAGAATGTTTAGAAGTTATTGGTTTTATAATCTAGGAGATTTTGCTCAATTCAAAAGTCAAGTAGAGAGTACTTGGCCTGGAATGTCCATTTTACAACCAGAACGAAAAACTGGTTTCTCTAAAGAACTTGTAATGTTTTTTGAAGAAAATAGAATGTTACGTGAAATATGTTGGGCCGGCTTTGGTTTTCAGATTTGGTTGCAGCTTCTCACACATATCAACAATTCCAAGGGTGCCGATATAATGATTGTAGATGAACCAGAAATATATCTTCATCCAGACTTGCAACATAAAATATTAGATCTTTTAAAAAAATTAAATGCTAAAGTAATTCTTGCCACCCATTCCGTAGAAATAATAAACTCTGTAGAACCTACCGAAGTGCTTTTAATTGACAAAAAAAATAAATCTGCGAAAAGAATTTCTGACCTTTTGGGTCTTCAGAGTGTGTCGAATATTTTAGGAAGTGGCCAAAACATTCAATTAACAAGGCTCGCTCGTGGTAAAAAAATTCTTTTTGTAGAAGGTTTAGATTTAAGACTTTTAAGGCGTCTTTCAAAGATTTGCAAGTTTGACGATTTATTTGCTAGTGGCGAGTTAACAGTAATACCAATAGAGGGCTTCACACAACATGATAAAATTATTCATACAAATTGGGCATTTACGAAAGTACTTGGCGAAGAAATAAAGATTGCAATTTTATTGGACAGGGATTATAGAGCAGAGGAAGAATTAGACTCTGTGTTAAGGAAATTGAGTGAAGAAATTAGTCTTGTCCATATTTTGAAGAAAAAAGAAATTGAAAATTATTTCATAATCCCAACAGCTATTCAAAAAGTAATTGAACAAAAACTTGAGGAAAGAATCGTTGCAGGAACGATATTACAAAATCCAGATATTGATATTTCAAAACTACTAGATATTATAGCAGAACAACTTAAAGCAGATACTAAAACTCAAATTGTTGCTCATAAAGCAAAAGCTAATCAAAAATCCGCAAAAGATATTTCGACCACAATTACCGAATCCTCAACAAAATTTGAAGATGATTGGACGAATCCTTTATTTCGTTTTTCAGTAATTTGTGGGAAATCTTTTTTTTCACTTCTTAATTCGCACCTACAAGAATATTATAAGCTTTCAATTTCTTATTCGAAAATTTCAAATTATATCAAATTAGCAGATTTAGATAACGACATTACTGAGTTTTTGATAAAACTAAATGCCTTCAAGGCAAACAGCTAACAAAGCCATGACGAATCATGGCATAAATTTATATCGCCTGCCTTGCTTTCAGCTCCAAATATTTGTTCACTGCATTAATAGTAAGTTTTTCGGGTGGCGTAAGAATAGAAAGGATACCATGCTTCTTTAATTCTTTTACAATTAATCTTTTTTCAAACTCAAATTTTTCGGCAATGGTTTTTATATAAACATCTTCTACACTTTTTGCATCCAGGTGTGAGAGTTTGTGCAACTCGGTATTTTCAAAAAAAACAACCATCAGTAAATGATGTTTGGCAATGGAACGCAGGTAATTCAATTGCCGGTTCAAACCTGAAAGGGATTCAAAATTTGTGTACAGCACAATAAGGCTGCGGTGCTTTATACGTTTACGTATCTGCATGTACAGCATTTCAAAATCACTTTCTAAAAAGGCTGTTGACTGGTTGTATAATAATTGCAAAATATTTTCACGCTGTATGGGTTTGCGGTCTGCTGCCAGTATAGATCCCATTTTATTGGCAAAGCTCATCAATCCTACCCTGTCCTGTTTTTGTAAACAAACATTTGCCAGAACCAATGTACTGTTAATGGCATAATCCAGTAAGGTTAATCCGCCAAAGGGCATTTTCATTAACCGGCCTTTATCAATGATGCAATATACCTGCTGGCTTTTTTCATCAGTATAATTATTCACCATCAGCGATCCCTTACGGGCCGTTGCCTTCCAGTTCACACTGCGTATGTCATCTCCCCTTACATATTCCTTTATCTGCTCAAACTCCATACTGTGGCCAATTTTACGCATCCGTTTATTACCATGCTCTGTTTGAATGGAGGTTTGAGAAAGCAATTCATATTTTCGCATCTGCAGGTACGAGGGATACACCGGCACAATCTCTTCCGCCTCAATATTATACCTGCGTTTTAATAAACCCAATAATGATTTTACATACAGGATGATACGGCCGAAATGATACTCTCCCCGTTCAACCGGCCTTAATTTATACAGAATATTCTTTTGCTCATTAGCCCTGAAACGATGCGATAATTTCCAGTCTCTTTTTTGAAACTGCACAGGTAATTCATCAATGATCTCCATGTCAACAACAAATAACATCTTATTCTTAACCTGCAGCTCCACTTTATTTTCATCACCATTACTAAAGCGATCAGACATCAACCGTTTTGCTGAAGGATCTTTACTAAACAGGAACAGGAAGAAATAATCTATTACAATGAATATGATAAAGCCAAAAAATAAGATCCGGGTTAACAGGAATATTTCCGGAATAAAGAATGAAGTTATAAACAGCACAATACAAAGACCGGTAACAAGATAAAATCTTGTTGTTAAATATAAATGACCAAT
>JAYVEQ010000071.1:0-22991 GCA_043748745.1 Chitinophagaceae bacterium
CATGAATCATACCTGGGATGGCGATATGGTTTTTGCACTTAAAGCGCCAAATGGTAATATCCTTAACCTTGATTATTATTTATCAAATACAGGTGGTACCGGGGCAACAACAGGCTTTGTTAATACTACGGTAAGTTCAACAGGCACCGCTGCACTTAGTTCAGGTTCCGGTACCTATACCGGTACATTTAAAGCTGATGCATTAAATGCTGGAATCGGCGGCACAGGCGGCCCAACCGGATACACACCTACAGGAACTACTTGGACTCAGCTTTATTCAGTTCCAAACGGAAGCTGGACATTGGCTATGAAAGATGGTTTTGGTGGCGACCAGGGAACATTAACATCATGGTGCATTAACATCACTTATATAATTGGTGTACCTACAACAGCAGCAACATGGTCACCAGCCGGCGGATTATATTCTGATCCTGCTGCTTTGGTTCCGTATGTTGCCGGAACACAGGTTGATTCAGTTTATGCAAGGCCAACACCTGCGGGTGTTTATCCTTACCAGGTAACAGTTCAGAGTTTGACTCCACCTGCAGGATCAGTTACAACAACATTTACAAATAATAACCAGTTTGGTATGGTTCTGTTCAATTTCAAAAATAACAATGGCTATGCTGTTACTATTTCAGGAATTGAAAGTATTGCATCTACTTCGGGCACAAGTGTTGCAACACTTTATTACAAAACAACCCCGATCAATGGATCGCCTGGAGCAATTTCTGCTGCGAATGGTTGGCTGACTGCCGGTACTGCAAATTATACGGCTATAGCAAATACAACAACTACAACATCACAACCTTTCTTAAACGGATTGACATTATCTATTCCCGCAGGTGCTACTTATGGTCTTGGAGTAGAATCTAAGACTGCAGCAGGTGTTGGTAATTTAAGATACAGCACTATTGCCGCAGGTACGTACACAATTTCAGCTAACGGTTGTGATTTGATTACAGGTGATAATATTGGTTACGCAGGAGATATTGCACCGGTTGTTCCAACGTTTACACCAAGAGGATTTATTGGTAAGGTTATATTTGGAGCAAACCTTGGAGCCCCATGTACATCACCTGCAAGAACAGTAGTTGTTACAGTTAATCAACCAACAACAATAACAACACAACCTGTTAGCAGAACAATTTGTACAGATAAAGTAACAACCTTCTCAGTTGTTGCTGCAGGTACAGGCCCTTTCAGTTATCAATGGCAGGTTAGTACAAATGGTGGAGTAACTTTCAGTAATATTTCAAATAATGCTGTTTACGCCGGTGCAACAACGGCAACATTAACCATAACTGCACCACCAGTGTCTATGAGCGGTTATCAATACAGATGTATAATTACAGGTGCATCACCATGTGCAGCTGCAACATCATCCAGTGTAATTTTAACTGTTAATCCTTTGCCGGTAGTTGTGATTTCTGCATCGCCATATACCAGTTTATTACCTGGTTTAGTAACAGCAATATCATCTTCTGTCACACCAAACCCGGCAGCAACTTATACATGGCTTAGAAACGGGGCAGTTGTTTCCGGTGCTGCTACAGGTACAATTAATATAGATGTTGATGGCATGGGAGATTATACTTTAAGGGTTACAGATATCAATGGATGTTCCAGCACATCGAACCTGGTAACCATCAAAGATTCTGTTAGTGGCAAATGTTTCATCTATCCAAATCCAAACAGTGGTCAGTTCCAGGTTAGATACTACAGTGTAGCTAATAATGTGTTGCCAAGATCATTAACTATTTATGATGCTAAGGGCGACAGGGTATTTACGCAGTTCTACACCATTGGCCGACCATACGACAGAATGGATGTGGATATGAGGGCTTATGGTAAAGGATTGTATTGGGTTGAGATCGGAGATATGAATGGAAACCGTATAACCATGTGCAGAGTGGTGATACAATAAAAACTAACAGATCATTAGTTATACAGATCCCCCGAAAAAATTTCGGGGGATCTTTTTGAAAAGTGAAGAATAATATTTATTTGTATTCTCCAAATACTTTTCTTAATTCATCAGAAATCTCACCAAGGGTACAATAATTTTCAACAGCTTCCAATACTGCAGGCATAAGGTTTTCGCTGCTAACTGCTATGTCATGTATTTTTTTTAATGAGGCTTTAACTTTAGAATTGTTTCTTTTCAATTTTAATATTTTTAATTTTTCAACCTGCAGGGTTTGTACATTTTCATCAACCCTGAAAACCGGAATTGAATTTGTTTCTTCAGCTTGAAATTTATTTACGCCCACAATAATTTTTTCGCCATTTTCAATCTGCCGTTGGTATTCATATGCACTTTTTGCAATTTCTTCCTGGATAAAACCCTGCTCAATAGCAGACACACTGCCACCCATTGCATCAATTTTATCAATCAGTTTCTTTGCAGCCATTTCAACTTCATCAGTTAATGATTCAATAAAATAACTGCCGGCCAAAGGGTCAACTGTATCAGGAACCCCGCTTTCAAATGCAATAATTTGCTGGGTACGTAATGCTATGCCGGCTGCTTCTTCGGTTGGCAAACTTAATGCTTCATCATAGCCATTGGTATGTAAAGATTGAGTGCCACCTAAAACAGCAGCGAGGGTTTGAATGGTTACCCGGCTTATATTATTAAAAGGTTGCTGTGCAGTTAATGTACTGCCACCTGTTTGTGTATGAAAACGAAGCATCATTGCCTTAGGGTCAGTAGCGCCAAGTTCTTTCATTATAGTTGCCCACATACGCCTTGCAGCCCTGAATTTTGCCACTTCTTCAAATAAATTATTATGGGCATTAAAAAAGAAAGAAAGCCGTTTGCCAAAAACATTTATATCTAATCCTTTTTCTATTGCTGCTTTTACATAGGCTTTACCATTACTTAAAGTGAAAGCAATTTCCTGCACAGCTGTACTGCCTGCTTCACGGATATGATAACCGGAGATAGAAATAGTGTTCCATTTTGGAACTTCTTTTGCACACCACTCAAAAATATCGGTGATGATACGCATCGATGCTTTGGGAGGGTAGATATAAGTACCCCGGGCTGCATATTCTTTTAAGATATCATTTTGTATAGTGCCTGTTATCTTTTTCAGATCGGCATCTTGTTTTTTTGCCAGTGCTACATAAAAAGCCAACAAAATAAATCCGCTTGCATTGATCGTCATAGAACTGGAAACTTCATCGAGTTTAATTCCACGAAATAAAATTTCCATATCCTCAAGGCTGTCAATAGCAACGCCAACTTTACCAACTTCACCATCTGCCAAAGGATGATCACTGTCGTAACCGATTTGTGTAGGGAGATCAAAAGCCACACTCAAACCATTAACACCCTGGCTTAATAAATAATGATAACGTTGATTGCTTTCTTCGGCTGTGGAGAAACCTGCGTATTGCCGCATGGTCCATAATTTACCTCTGTACATATCTGCCTGCACTCCCCGTGTAAAAGGAAATTCACCGGGAGTATCATTCCTGTTAAGTGGTTGATCATATAATCGCTTTATCTCAATTCCGGAATCAGTAAATATTTTTTTGTCAGTTGGCATAAATAATTATTAAAAGCAAAAGTAAAAACTGGTGAAAATTTTATAATAATCTCTTTGCTTCAAATTGAAGTGCACTTAACACAACCGTATTCAACTCTGCATTGGTACTTGCCACATATTCCAATATCCTTTTGCTTAATTCAATGGCATTGGCATCAGATGGGAGTGTTGCTGCAATCTGATTGATAATGAAAATATTTTGTTCTTTTAAATTGCCGATTGCTTTCCACATCTCCGGACTGATATAGATCTGCTGGCTTACATTATATTCATATTCCGATCGTAATGTTTCCAGTAATGCAAGTTGAAGATCAACAACTGTAATGCCCGATGAAGGAGTTCGGGAAACCAGGTTTTTTAAGGAAGATCTATCGGCATATAAAGTAAAACGTTCCAGTGCCTGAAGCTTTAATTTCAATACTTCATTATTGATGCCCAGGCGTTCCTGAATTTCATCCTTCATGCCTTTAAACTCGGCCAACAGCCAGGCAATGGCTATAAAGAACATAAAAAGGGCACCCAGAATAATATTTTGAACAGTACCGGCAGAAAGATCCATAGTGCATTAATTTAAAAACAAAATTAAGGGATTAATAAAGGGTTGCCAACCTTTTAATAGACAGAGACCTTGTGCCCTGGATGACAAATACAAATGAAAATCGCAAATCGTAAAAGCAAATTGTTTTTATTGTATAATTTTGTACAAATGTTTTTGATATGGAAACTACAACAGCAATATCGGTTACTTTAACTTCATCTGCAAAGGATGAGATAAGGCGACTGATGAATGAAGAAGGGTTTAACAGCAACCAGTTTTTAAGGATTGGTGTAAAGGGCGGGGGATGCAGTGGCATGACCTATGTTTTGGGCTTTGATGATAAATCGGAAAAAGATGAAAGTTTTGAAATAGATGGGATACAGGTTATCATGGAAAGATCGCATAGTATTTACCTGATGGGTATGGAAGTGGATTGGCAGGGAGGATTAAATTCGAGAGGGTTTACTTTTAATAATCCGAATGCGAGTAAGACCTGTGGGTGTGGGACAAGTTTTGCAGTTTAATAAAATAAAATACTCCGGAAATAAAAGAGCCCCGTTTTTTAACGGGGCTCTTAGTTTATAACTAAAAGTTTAGACTACTTTCTTTTTCTCAACAACAGTATCTGCAGCTCCTAAAGGTTTGTCTTTTGCGAAATCAACCAATATAGGTGCGCCTACAAAAATAGAAGAGTAGGTACCGGTGATAACACCGATCAACATGGCAAATGCAAATCCACGTGTTACCTCGCCACCAAAGATGAACAGGATTAACAGGGTTAAGAACACCGTAAGTGAGGTCATAATTGTACGGCTTAAAGTATCATTAACAGCACGGTTGATGATGTTTGTTTTTGTTGCGCCTTTCATATCGCGGCTGTATTCTCTGATACGGTCAAATACAATAACCGTGTCATTCATGGAGAAACCAATTACCGTTAAAATGGCTGCAATAAAGTGCTGATCAATTTCGAGCGGGAATGGTACGATGTTTTTAAAGAATGAGAAAACCGCTAATGTTACAAACACATCATGCAGTAAAGTAAAAATTGTTCCAACAGAATATCTCCAGTCGCGGAAACGGATGAAGATGTAGAGGAAGATAATGAGCATAGCAAAAATTGTTGCTTTTACAGCGCCACGTTTCAAATCATCCGAAATACTTGGTTGTACGGTAGAATGACTCTGAATATTCTTTTTTGCAAATTGAGCATAGGTAAGATCAGCAGGTAAAACTTTTTTTAATCCCTGGTATAACCTTGTTTGAACAGCACTGTCGGCATTATCAACTCCTTTAAGATAAGCAGTGGTTATATTTAAATGACGGGAATCGCCAACTGTTTTAATTGTGGTATTATCTCCATCCAGTGCAGCTTTCAGGTCATCACGAATTTCATCATTCTTAACAGACCTGTCAAACTGAACAGTATAACTGCGTCCTCCTTTAAATTCAACACCTAAATGAAAGCCATTAAAGAATGAAGCAATACCTGCTAAAAGTACAAATGCCGAAATTATGTAAGCGTATTTTCTTAACTCAATAAATTTATAGCTGGCGTGTTTAAAAATCTTCTTGGATACATTTGTGAAATAATTAAAATGGCGGTTCTTATTAGTCCAGAAATCTGTTATTAACCTGGATACTAAAATTCCGCAGAATAAAGAAAGCAGGATACCGATTATTTGTGTAGTGGCAAATCCCAAAACCGGGCCCAAACCAAAATAAGCTAAAATAATAGCCGTAAGTAATGAAGTTACGTGAGCATCAATTACCGGGGCAAGTGAACGTTTATAACCGTCATTTACCGCAAGCTGGTATGATTTACCTTTTACTAATTCTTCTTTTATTCTTTCAAATATAATTACGTTGGTATCTACCGCCATACCAATGGTTAATACCAAACCGGCAATACCTGCTGCGGTTAAAGTAAAGCCCATGGCGGTTAATACACCAATAGTAAACAACAGGTTTAATATTAAAGCAATATTTGCAACCCAGCCACCGGTGTTATAATAAACAAGCATTAAAATAAATATCACCAGGAATGCAATACCAAAAGCCATGGCACCACCTCTTACAGATTCCTTACCTAAAGTAGGACCAACAACCTGCTCAGCAACAATTTTTGCGGGTGCATCAAGTTTACCTGATTTTAAAATATTTGCCAGATCCTGCGCTTCCTGAACCGTAAAGTTTCCGGAGATCTCTGAACTTCCTCCTTCAATAGGGCCATTTACATTGGGGGCTGAATAAACAATTTCATCCAGTGCAATTGCAATAGGACGATTAACATTTTTAGCTGTTAATCTTGCCCATGTTTTTGAACCTGTACTGGTCATTTCCATTTTAATGGCAGCACGTCCTCTTTCATCAAAATCCTGCCTGGCTTCTCTCACACCTTCACCTTCCAAAGGGGCTTTATCAGTGCCCGGTTGTAATTTAACCGCATATAAGGGGAAATATTTCTGTGTTCCTTTATCTGCTTTTTCTTCTACACCAAATAAAAATTTACAATCAGCAGGTAAAGCATTTTTAACTACCTCATTATTCATGTATTCAAAAAACACACCGGTATCCTGTAATGCAACACTGCCAATGTTTGACATGAAAAATTGCTTACCGTTTTTATCAGTTTGTGGATTCTGCGGATTTATAACCTTGAAAAAAGGATTTACATTTTGCAATAATTTGGAAGAATCAACTTTGCCAATGGTATCGGTAACCCCATTGAGGTAATTATGTAGATTTTCATCTGCTATTTTTAATGAAGCTGCTAATTCATCAATACGGTAAACTTCCCAAAACTGAAGATGGGCAGAAGCCTGTAATAATTTACGAACCCTTTCGGCATCAGTTATACCGGCTAATTCAACATTAATGATACCTTTATTTTCATCAAAATTGATATTGGGTTGTGCCACACCAAATTTATCAATACGCCTAACTAAAACCTTGTAGGTTTCTTTAATGGCGCCTGATGCAGTGGTTTTTATTTTAGCAATTACGGTGGCATCGTTATCATTTATTTTTACTTCTTTTTCTGCACCTGCAAAAATGGATGACAACTTTCCGGGGCCATTTGTTTTAATATATGCATCTGTGAAAAGCGTAATAAAGTCGGCATCACTGCTGCTTTTTTGTTCGGTAGCTGATCTCAGTGCATTTAATAAAAACGGGTCTTTAGGATTGTTACTTAAAGATTTTAATAGATCTGAAATATTAACATCTAAAGTTACACTGATACCGCCCTGCAGATCTAAACCCAGGTTTAATTCATTGGCTTTACATTGCCGATAGGTTGTTCCAAAAAAAGGATAGATCTTTTGTTCTGCAGTACTGTCCAGGATACGTTTTTTCCTGAATTCTATTGCAGCATCTTTATCTTCGCCTTTTAAATCAGGGAAAGTTGCTTTTACTATTTTCGCTGCTTTTGCTGTTACGGAGTTTTCATAATTTCGCACTACCCAGGTATAGGATAATTCCCAAAGTGAAATCAGCGTAAGTGCAATCGTAAAAAACCAAACTAAACCTTTTAGTTTCATAATAATAGTCGTTTTAGTACCTTCTTTGTTGAATTTTAGAAGTGTGCAAAGATAGGGGAAAAACCTGTTTACTTTTATTGCTTGTTAATTTTAGAATTATATTCGTTTTACCTTGAAAATTTTCATATGATTTGTAAAAACAATACAGTACTTAAATTTTTAACAGGATTTGCCATTTTTTTTTCCTGCAGTACAATAAAACAGTCACATCAAACAGAAACTAAAGCAGTAATAATAACCCCGGCTATGCCCGTTGATACAACTAAAACAGATGATCTGTTAGCATCATTATTAAAAAACAACCCTGCTTATTTTGACAGCATTTTGAAATACAAAAAGGCTTGGAATGTACAGATCATTTACACCCGGATAGACCGTGGAGCAAATGGTATTCCTGATCTGCAGCATCATTATTTTAATGTAAATGCGGCTGAATATTTTTACCCGGCCTCTACCGTAAAATTGCCGGTTGTTTTACTGGCCTTGCAAAAACTGAATGAACTGAAAGCAAAAGGTATTGATATGAATACCACAATGATAACGGAATCGTCATATAGCGGACAAACATCCGTATACAATGACCCCTCAACCCCAGATGGAAAGCCAAGTATTGCACAGTACATTAAAAAAATATTATTGGTTAGTGATAATGATGCCTTTAACCGTTTGTATGAATTTTTAGGACAGGAATATATCAATAAAGAACTGCATAAAAAAGGATATGAAGATGTTCAGATTTTGCACCGCCTGAACATTTTTTTATCAACAGAAGAAAACCGGCGTACAAATCCGGTTAAATTTTATGACAGCAATAATAATATTTTGTATAGTCAAAATGAGCAGCGGAATACTACAAATTATTTACAGCGAAATGATAGTATTGGAAAAGGATTTTACAGGGGAAACAACCTGATCAATTCAGCTATGGATTTTTCGAAAAAGAACAGAATAAGTCTTGAAGATTTACATAATATCCTGGTAAGCCTGGTTTTTCCGGAAAAAGTGAGTGCTAAGCAACGGTTCAATATTACTGAAGAGGACAGGAAATTTGTTTTGAATTATATGAGTAAGTATCCAACGGAAAGCCTTTATCCTCCATATGCTGCTGATACAGCTAACTATTGGCCGGCTTACGGCAAGTTTTTATTATTTGGCGCTGAAAAAGAGAATCTTCCTGAATATATCCGGATCTTTAATAAAGAAGGTGATGCTTATGGACATTTAATTGATGTGGCCTATGTGGTAGATTACAAAAATAAAATTGAATTTTTTGTTTCTGCTTCCATCTATTGTAACAGTGATGGCATTTTAAATGATGATAAATATGATTATAAGAATATTGGCCTGCCTTTCATGAAAAACCTGGGCAGGGTTTTGTACGAGTATGAATTAAAAAGAGAACATAAAATTAAACCCGATCTGTCCGCTGTAACTTTTACATATGATAAATAGTTATTTTTGCCAGCAACCAAATAACTGCTAATGCAATTATCTTCAATTCTGCAGCGCTTTAACGAACCGGAAACTTTAAAAATGGCCAAGCTGGGCAGGGAACTCAGGGCTAAGGGACTTGATATTACTGATCTAAGTTTAGGCGAACCCGATTTTGATACTCCTGAGCATATTAAAGCAGCAGCCAAAAATGCGATTGATGAAAATTTCAGTCATTATACACCGGTTGCAGGTTTTCTGGATTTGAGGCAAGCCATTTGTACTAAATTAAAAAGAGATAATGATCTTACTTATACTCCTGATCAGATCATAGTGAGTACCGGAGCTAAACAAAGTATTGCAAATACAGTTATCAGTATTGTAGATGCCGGTGATGAAGTAATAATACCAACTCCGTATTGGGTAACTTATTCAGAAATTGTAAGGATGGCTGGGGGAGAAGTGAAATTTGTAAATACTTCTATTAAAAATGGATATAAAATTACACCGGCAGAATTAGAAGGTGCAATTAATGAAAGAACAAAACTGTTTATGTTTTCATCACCCTGCAATCCAAGCGGGGCAGTTTATTCAAAGCAAGAATTAAATGGGTTAGCAGAAGTGTTAAAAAAACATCCCGGTATTTTTATCATGAGTGATGAAATTTATGAGTATATCAATTACGAAGGCAAGCATGAAAGTATAGCACAATTTGGTTTTTTAAAAGACAGGGTTATTCTTATTAATGGTTTGAGTAAGGGTTATGCCATGACCGGTTGGAGATTGGGATACCTGGCTGCAAATACAACAGTTGTAAAAGCCTGCGAAAAAATTCAGGGTCAAATTACCAGCGGTGCCAATGCTGTTACACAAAGAGCGGCCATTACAGCTCTCACAGGAGATATGAAACCAACAACAATGATGGTTGCTGAATTTACAAAACGCCGGAAAAGAGTAATGGAACTTTTAAAAGATCTGCCAGGCATTAAATGCAGTGAGCCGCATGGTGCATTTTATGTTTTTCCGGAGGTAAATGAATATTTCGGGAAATCAGATGGAGAAGACAGGATTGAAAATGCAGATGACCTGTGTATGTACTTCTTGAACAAAGCTCACGTTTCTACAGTAACCGGTAAAGCCTTTGGTGAACACAATTGCATCCGTATTTCTTTTGCAAACAGTATGGAAAATATTGAAAAGGGGTTTGCGAAAATAAAAGAAGCCCTTCATAATTTAAAATGATCTATTAAAACCCTGACTCACTTTTGCCTGACCCTGATTTTGACCTGATAAAACTATAGCGAATAGTTTTCAATTAAAAAACAGACCCACTTTAATAAATCATCTGTGTAACTGCTGATCTTTCCATTTGCAGGTACAGAAATTTTATACAAATTTTTTTCGGTTTTATTTTTTTGCTGCAGAGGCATCCATTGACTCGTTATTCCATATTTATCAATTTTTCTTTCATTGGGTAACAAAATTTGCCTTTCTTTTGATGAAGTGATGACCTGATCCGGAACTACTTTGAATGGGATTCCATAATTTGATTTATCGGTATAAACAGAAACAGGACGATTGGTGACATTATAGTTTTGAACTTCTGTAATTAACCCGATTTTTACACCATCCTGCATAATAACCTTATCGTTGATAATGATTACGGGTTTTGTTCTGTCACGCAATGCCTGTTCATTAAAATAACGGGTTTCATTAAGATAATCTTCAAATGATTTTATTTTGGCAAGCAGGGCAGGGCCACCGTAATAGGAAGATTTAAAATAAGCCACAGCTTTTTTGTTTAATTGATCATTGCTTATTAAATTATAATCCCTGATTATTTTACCAAGTACCAACGGGAAAGCTTCTTCTTCAATATAAATGGCAAAAGTATCTGCAATGGGAGGGAATGTTAATTCATAATAATAAAAGGGCCTTAATTCAGCAACAGGGGCATTAAACTTTATCACTTCTGCTTTTATTAAAACATAATCAGTAAAGCTGTACACTTCCATATTGTACCGCTGAGGTGAATTGCTGAGCCCTTTTGAATATAATGCTATGGGGTTGTTATTAATAAAAATTACAGAGTCATTAAGTCTTACATCCTGCGCCGCTAAATTTATTATAAAAAAGAACGAAAGCAGGGCGGCGAAAAAATTCTTCATAATTTAAGACTTAAGTTTTGAAGAGACTATTAACGGGATTTAAAGATATAATACAATTTAAAATTTTCCAACCGTTAATATCCTGAGCAGGGTTTAAAGATTAAACAGTATTGTATTAGCCAGGCTGATTTTAACATGATTTTTTTAGCTTTATTAAAAGATACAGATAATTTGGTTGTGTTTTCTCAAAATGTAGAGGGTTGTTAAATTTTTAATAACATACAATAATCCCGTTCTCATTAACTATTTAGTAACAACAAACTAATTAAACTGTAAATACTTTTAGTAAATATTTAAACTTAAAAAATAAAAGCAATGAAAAAACTATTAATGGCTTTAAGCCTTATGCTTGGTTTTACAGCCTTTGTTACTGCCCAAACTCCTAAGGCAAAAACTACAGCTAAACCTGCAGTTGTAAAACCTGTAGCTGCTCCTGCAAAAGTTGTTACAATGGAAAAAACCAGCGCAAAACCTGTTGCTGTTACTCCGGCTAAAGTTGCAGTAAAACCTGTAGCTAAAACTACAACCGCAAAACCGGTAAAGGCAGATGGTTCACCTGATATGCGTTTTAAAGCAAATCAAAATGCTGCTAAACCGGTAGTTGGCCCCAAAAAAGCAGATGGTACACCTGACATGCGTTACAAAGAAAATAAAAAAGCAAAAGGGTAATACTTAATGAATATTTATATAAAAAACATCCTGGATTTTCGGGATGTTTTTTATATATCTTTTTTAATAATACATAAGATTATTCAAACAATTCTAACTTGCTTTTTGGCCTGCGGCTATCAAGCCATTTAAAATTTCTAAGTTCTTTCTGATCAGCCGGGATTTGTTTGATCGGATACATCACCCCATCAACATTATTTACAAATTTCACTTTATTTAATTCTTTTTTTACAAAATAAATATCAATCACATCTCCGCTGCTGCGGTTCATACCAACATAGGCACTGTCATCATCCTGGGGATAATAAATGCTTTCAGCAGGCGAACCTTTTACCCTCACATAATCTATAACTCCATTTATAAAGTAGCCGTTTAAAGTGCGGCCGGCAATCTGGTTAAACATCTCGTCATTGGCTTTATTGATGATCATACCGTTATTAAATACATAAAGCCGTTTTGGCTTTTGGTTTTCGGTATACATATAAATGGTATCGCCGGTAACCTGCGATTTATCATTCCATACAACCGGCTCGCCAAATAATTTAAAAGTAGAATCGACAGTTGAGTAGTGGAGGCTGTCGCTTACTGCCTGTAAAGAATCATTGAAAATACGAACGTGATGAAAAGCTAAAAAATACCGGATAGCAGTATCGGCTGAATTTGTATTTACAGTCATTGTTTTATGTAGGGTGTCTGTTTGTGTGACCATCTTTCTTTCCAGACTGTCGTATTTCCTTAACCCGGAAAAAAGAGTATCTGCTGCAATATATGTACTGTCTCCCTCCCGGTAAAAGATCATAACAGGTTTACGGGTTGCCAGAAAAGAATTCAATTTTGTATCAATAAATATCTGGTTTCCGATCACAGTTACATTATTAACACTGTCAACCAGTTTTGCATTGCCTTCCATTTGCAGGGTTCCACTTTTCTTGTCAAAAGCTATTTTATCGGCAACACCGCTACGGGTGCTGTCGCTGAAAGATGTACGGTCATAAAAAATGGCTTCACCGGTAGCTAAATTGTAAGTGCCCGATTTTGTATCAACGATACTGCCATCCTTACCAACAATATGTGTTCGGGCTATAAAAGTTGCAATATTGGTTTTAATGTTATACAATAAACTGTCAGCCCAAATATCCCGGTCAGGGTCTTTAAGGTGCACATTATTTTTAAAATAAACATCCTTGGTATCTGCATAATAAACTCCATCATTGCTGGTAAGTACCGTTTTTTCATTTACAATCCTGCCACCATTTTTGTAAGTGGCAATGCCCGTCCTTAAATTATATTCCAGGTCATCGGTGTATAATGTGCCTTTCTTATCGGTGAGTTTTACGTTCTTTTTTAAATAGGCAATTCTTTCGGTACCCACATACCGCAGGTATTGTGCATAGGTATGAATACTGTCGTTATCATTAATATGTATATTGCCAAAAGCTTCTAAAATATTTGTTTTCCGGTTGATGGTAGCACTGTCGCAGTAAAATTTGGTTAAGCCTTCTTTGATGAGTACATCACCGGCAATGGTTTCCAGGATTGTTTCGGCATCAATGGTTTTCATTCGTAAACTCTTGCCCTGCAGTATCTCAATTCTGCGGATGGTGTCTGTTGCACTTGAAGAATTGATCACCTGCTGTGCAGCAACATGATAATTGCAGGTAATTAAAATAAAAATAAATAATTTGCTGATGGTAAATTTAGATCGCAATGGTTCTGTTTTATATTCAGCCTGTAAATTGGGTTTTTATTTTATAACAGAATGGTAAAATTAATTTTGTTTAAGATAAGGTGCATTTACCGTATCAGGCAAAGGAACAGTTAACCCGTTTCCTTTATTCTTTTTTCCAAACACCGAAATGTTAACATACCGTTTGGGGTTTGTCTTCAGATCATCAATTAATAAATTCAGTTTATTAGCTGTTGCTGTAAGGTTGTTGTAAAGTTTTGTATCGTTCAACAGCAACCCAGCTGTACCTGAAGTGCTGTTGAGTTTACCTATAGTTGATTTCAGATCTCCAATGGTACTGTTTAAAGTTGTTAATGTTTTTGCCAGGTCTAATTTAGAAAGATTGGTAGCTGTTTTATCCAGGTTACCAACCATATTGGTAATTTTATCATTATTTGTGGCCAGGTTACCGGTAAATGAATTGAGATTATTTAACGTTTTGGCTAATGCCCCGGTTTGTGTATTCAGTAAAATTTGTAATGATGCAGAAGCACTGATTAAGTTTGCTGTTGTTTTATTAAGATTTTCAAGTGTTGCGCTGATATTGTTTTTAGCCGTTGGATCCAGTATGTGATTAACACTCATTAAAACGGAATCAATGGAAGTTACTGCTTTTGTAACCTGAAATAGTATAGGGTCAACTTTACTTAATACTTCATTAAAAATACCGGTTGTTGGTATGGTTGGTATGGTATCATTTTTTGGAATATAAGTTGTTGCATCGCCCAGTCTTATTACAATACTTTTTTGTCCCAACAGGTCTGAGTTTATAACAGCAACTGAATTTGCCGGTATATTAACGTCTTTGGTCAATGTCATATTAACCAATATCTGTTTCATATTTTTATCTGTAGTGATACTGTAAACTGTTCCTACCTGCAGGCCATTGATCATAACCGGGTTTGAGTTGGCCAGGCCCTGCACATTAGTGTATTTTGCAAACAGGGTATGACTTTTTCCAAAAAAGGTTTTTCCTTTTAAAAAATTAAAGCCCAGAACCAATACAGTAATTGCAATGGCAGTTAAAGCGCCTATTTTAGTTTCGTTTGAAATTTTCATGGTAGTTAGTTGACTCTTAAAAGCTTTTTAAGTTGTAGTCAAAAGTAAACTAATTATTATTTTTTAACTCAAATCTTACTGAAGCATTATTTTTCAGGTCGGCAGATAAACGGACCTCATACCGGCTTATTCCATCATAAATAACCATCAATGCTGTATTAGGTGGTATATTTCCCAGGTTATCGGCATATAATATCAATTCATTTGATTTACCCGGTTCTAATTTAAGTGTAAAAGAATATGATTTGGCTGTTAACGGTTTTTTATCAACAATTAAAGCTTTGTTGAAAAATACAGAAACGATATCATTGTCAATATCACCATCATCATATAATTCAAGTTTTATGGTATTGCTTTTAACAGGAATAACTTTTGTGTCCTTTACAGTTCTTTTTTCAAAATCGGGCAATGGGTCAGCAGTTTTTTTCTCATTAACAACAGGGGCCGTAAAGTTTGTACTCTCTACCTGTGCTTTATAACGCTTAACTGCTTTTGTGATTGCTTCTGCCAGTTCCTGCTGGCCTGATTCACTGTTTAAATACTTTTCATCTTCAGGGTTATTAATAAAACCCGTTTCAATTAAAATGGCAGGCATATTGGTTGCCTGTAACACCCAAATACCTTTTTGCCGCTGACTAACTCCCAAGGCTTGTCGCCCGGTTGTTTCCACTTCTTCATTTACGAGTGTAGCCAAACGGTCACTTCTTTCCTGGTATCTTTTGGCATAAATGGCAGCAATTGTTCTTCCTTCCGGGGTATTAAAATCCAAAGTGTTATCCAGTGAATCAACAGCATCTGTTTCAATATCAATTTCATCACCATTCATAATGGCTTTTAATTTATCACTGGTTTTATGTGCGGCAAATATCCAAACACTGGTGCCATTACGGGTAAGTGGTATTTTAAAGTACTCATACACAGGTTCTACAACCTGATAAGGCGTAGATTTTTTTTTGCGTCTTTTTCCCCGGCCGGTATATGATATTTTATAACGGGTTACTGTTCTGGAACCAATCTGTCTTCTGCCTTGTTTTAACGGCCCACTGTCAGCATGAATACATAAAAAAAGATCACCCTTAAATTCATTGGCAAGTCTTGCTTTTTCCCTGGGATCCTGGTAAATATCCGTTGTACGAGTTGGAATAACATTAACATCGGGCATTTGTTTTTTTAATTCATTAACTAATTTTAAAGTAATGGCAAGGGTAATATCTTTTTCACGGGAACGCAAAGAGTTTTCATATTGACCGATTGCACCCGGATCTTTTGTGCCACCATGTCCGGCATCAACAACAATTGTTTTAATAATTTTAGGAGACTGAGAAAATAAATCATTTAATATTAACAAATGCAAAGCAGCAAACAGAATTAAAACCGGCACTTTGTTCCTTAGCATATTCATCCGTTTTAAAAGGGATTAGTAATTATTCACAATTTCATGCTGTTATTATGGCTATTTTTGCCAATCTTAACTATGAGTCATCTGAACAAAGGTAAGGCAAAATACATATTGGTATTGGCATTGGTACTACTGTTATTCACCATAACGTTGTATGGCAGTGCTGATGGTTTTTACCGTAATGACTTTCACAGTTTTTTAACTTCTGATACTGTTGCACCTGTTAAACCGGATACACAAAGATTAAAAATTAAGAACCAGGATAAAGCTGTAACCGGAAATAAAATCTCTGATACAAACATTGTTGTTAAAACAGATACGTTTGCATTCAGATCTTCAAAAGAAGCATTGGATGCACCGGTTGTTTATCATGCAGATGATTCGATGGTGATGGATATACCTGGTAAAAAAATAATCCTGTATGGAAAAGTTACCCGGGTGAAATACCTGGATAACCTGCTGGTATCTCCAAGAATAGAATTTGATCAAAGAACAAACCTGGTAAGTGCTTACCTGGTAAAAGACAGTAATGGAAATGTAATTGCATACCCCGAATTTAACCAGGCCGATTTTAAAACAAAAAGTGATACCATTAAATTCAATATGAAAACCGGGAAGGGCATCACTAAAGGAACTTATACGCAGCAGGGCGAATTATTTATTTATGGTGAAAAAATTAAAAAAGTTGATGCAGATGTTTTTTATGCATTTCGTGGAAGATTTACAACCTGCAACCTGGATACTCCGCATTTTTCTTTTGTGAGTAACAAAATAAAGTTCATCAATAAAAAAATGGCTATCACCGGGCCGGTGCATCCCGAAGTGGAAAATGTACCCATTCCCATTTACCTGCCCTTTGGTATTTATCCATTAAGGATGGGAAGACATTCAGGTGTGCTGGCTCCAACTTTTACTGCTAATGCAGAATTAGGTTTAGCACTGGAAGGATTAGGATATTATAAAGTAATCAACGACCGGTGGGACCTGGTAACGCAGGGCAATATTTATTCGTACGGTGGCTGGACGGCCAATGTTACTCCCCGATATTATAAACGATATCGTTACCGAGGAAATTTAAAATTAAGTGTACTGCACCTGCGGGACCTTGATAAAGCCGGAGCCAGGGCCTTTAATATACAATGGACGCACAGCTCCGATACCAAGGCCAGGCCTGGTGTAAGTTTTAATGCCAGCTTAAATGCAGGAAGCAGTGGTTATAATTCTGCAATACCCAATAATCCGCAGCGTAATTTTCAAAACCTGCTACAATCATCTGTTACCTATTCAAAAACATGGAAAGACAAACCTTTTAATTTAAACGTAAATGCAAACCATAACCAAAACACTACCAGTAAACAGGTAAACATCAACCTGCCCGATATTGGATTTAATGTAAACACTTTGTATCCTTTTCGCCGAAAAGAAGTGATTGGAACTTATAAATGGTTTGAGAATATTGGCGTAGCCTTAAATACAAATATAAAAAGCCAGTCTTCTTTTTATGATACGGCCGGCGGTTTCTTTAAACAATTTGCAGATAAGTATCAATGGGGTGCAAGCCATAATGTACCTATTACTTTATCATTGCCACAGGTTGGGAACTTTCAGTTTGCGCCAAATGTTTCATACCAGGAAAGATGGTACCAGGAAAAATTTACCAGGAGTTGGAACAATACAAATAAAAAAGTAGATACAACAATCAAGAAAGGATTTTATACAGCCAGGGAAATGAGTTTTGGTATGGGGGTTTCAACAAGAGTATTTGGCATGTTCACTTTTAAAAAGAAAAGCAATGTGCAGGCGATCCGGCATGAAATAAGGCCCAATCTCTCTGTAAGTTACAAACCTGATATGAACAGGAAATCGTGGTACACAACCCAGGTTGATACTGCCCTGCATTTTTTACAATATTCATATTATGAACGGGATATCTTTGGCCCATTTAGCCTGGGTAAATTTGGCGGACTGAGTTTTGGCATTGATAATAATTTGCAAATGAAGGTTCGTAATAAAAAAGATACCAGTGCCGATGCAGTTAAAAAAATTACGCTGATAGATGGTTTCAGTATTAACAGTAGTTATAATTTTTTGAAGGATTCATTTAAGTTAGAACCCTTTAATATCAATTTACGAACAAATCTTTTTGATAAGATCAGTATTTCTGCCGGTGCAACAGTTGTTCCTTATTTAACAAACAGCAATGGAGATTTCATTGATAAATTAATATGGAATAAAAAAATTGCATTGGGAAAAATTACCAGTGCAAATATCGCTTTGCAAACCCAGTTTAAAGGGGGAGATAAAAATGAAAAATTACCCATCAATACCAACCAGCAACTTAATCAGTTTAATCCTGTATCAGGCCTGCCTTTAAATGAATACCAGCAGGAAGCCGCCTATATAAATAATAACCCCGGTGAGTTTGCCAATTTTAATATTCCATGGAGTATCAGCCTTTCTTATGCATTAAATTATAACCGGCAGGCTCTTGGTTATCGTACAGGCGGTTATAAAAAAACATTCACTCAAAATGTAAACTGGACCGGTTCATTAAATCTTACTTCCAGGTGGCAAATTGGCGTAAATGGTTCTTATAATATTTCATTAAAGCAACTGGGTTTAATAAATATGTATATCTCCCGTGAAATGCATTGCTGGCAGATGTCAATAAATATTTCACCCGTGGGTAATTCACGGTTTTTTAATATCAGTATAAGTCCTAAGTCAGCATTATTAAGAGATCTGAAAATAAACAGGACGAGGTATTTCTATAATTTATAAAAGCTAAATATATTTTACATATTCTTTCAGCATTGCATTAAATACTTTCTCTTTTAATTCTTTTACGTTGTTATCTGTTGAAGAAACTGCCGGTAAAAAATGCATGCTTAATCGGGTTGGCCACAGGAAAAATTTTTTACTGATAGGCATGGCTTTTTTTGTACCAACAATTACGCAGGGGATAATATCTTTTTTGGCAGCAGTTGCAAGCCTGAAAGCACCATTATAAAAGGGTTTAATTGGCTCCGTTGATCTGTTTCTGGTTCCTTCGGGGTAGATACACATGTGCATACCGGCGGCTAAAACCTTTTTCATAACATCAAAACTTTTGCTGCGGCTTTTTTCATTTTTCCGGTCAACCAAAACAGATCCTCTTTTATAAAATAATCCAAATATTGGAACTTTTGCAAAAGATGCTTTGGCAATGGTTTTATTTGCACCCGGAACATAAGGTGCTGATAAGGGGACATCTAAAAATGCATTATGATTGAATACAACAATGTAAGCTGTATTGGGTTTGAAATTTTCTGTGCCACTTACTTTTACCGGGCAGCCAATCAAAAACAACCAGGTATTCATCCATATTTTTGAAACGGCAATAAAATATTTTTGACCCTTCGGATCTTTAAATAAATGCGACAGCATGGATGGAAGAAAAACAATGCAAAAAGTAATAAAGAATGTAATCAGGCCCCAAAATGCCCAGATTCTTCCGAAAATATTTTTTAAAATGCTCATGATTATTTATTAACTAAATTATGGGGTAAGCAATTTCCAGTCTATTGGAGATATTCCCTGTTTAATTAGAAGTTCATTTGTTTTTGAAAAATGTTTGCAGCCGTAAAAGCCTTTATCGGCTGAAAAGGGAGATGGGTGAGCTGCTTTTAAAACAAAATGTTTTGTTTCATCAATTAAAAGTTGTTTGTCCTGAGCAAATTTTCCCCAAAGTAAAAATACAATACCTTTTTTTTCATCAGATATTTTTTGAATGACGGCATCTGTAAATTCTGCCCACCCAAATTTAGCATGGCTGAAAGGTTCATTGGCTCTTACGGTTAATGCAGCATTTAATAAAAGAACACCCTGCTCTGCCCACCGGGTAAGGTTGCCGTATTGTAACGGCATAGCAATTCCAATATCATTTTGTATTTCTTTATAAATATTTACAAGTGATGGAGGAGGTTTAATGCCGTTTTGTACCGAAAAACTTAATCCATGTGCCTGACCCTGCCCATGGTAGGGGTCCTGTCCAAGAATGACTACTTTAAGTTTTGAAAAAGGTGTTTGGTTAAAAGCATTGAATATGAGTGGGCCCGGAGGGTAAATTATTTTGCCGGCTGCTTTTTCAGTTTTTAAAAAAGTTACAATTTGTTGAAAGTAAGGTTTGGTGAATTCATTTTTTAAAACTTCCTTCCACGATGATTCCATTTTTACTTCCATGCTGCAAAGTTTTTATAAAAATAAAAAAGAGCCGCTAAAAAAACGACTCTTTATTTTTATGTGTGATCCGGATTGGATTCGAACCAATGACCCTCAGCTTAGAAGGCTGATGCTCTATCCAACTGAGCTACCGGACCAAAATCGGCTGCAAATATAGGTAATAAAGATTTTTTTTGGGCGAGAATTATTGAAATCAGTAGATTTGAGTTCTTCAATTTTATGAATATGAGATATTGATTTACTTAAGGAACTGCACCAAAGTATACTGCAATGCTGCTTTAATATTTCTCTTCCTTAAGTTTCCGGTTTTTAAATCAACTGCATTAATGCGGCATTTTTCATTTTATATAAGTGTCAACCATGGCCGAACTGTTAAACCAACATACAAAAATTTCTATTTTTAAATTATTCCGGCAGGCTGTACGGGGCGATATAAAAGATTTTACAACCGGCAGTATTGACCGGGCAATATTTTTATTGGCCATTCCAATGATCATTGAAATGTTGTTGGAATCATTTTTTGCTGTAGTGGATATTTTCTTTGTTAACAAAGTAAGTGTTGCTGCATCTTCAACAGTTATTTTAACTGAGGCCTCATTAAGCCTTTTATATTCTGTAGCCTGGGGACTTGCCATAGGTGTAACTGCTCTTGTGGCAAGGCGTGCAGGTGAAAAGAATTTTAAAGCAGCAGCTGATATTGCTGTTCAGTCAATATTACTGGGTACATTTTTATCCATTATCATCAGCTTTGCAGGGTTTATTTTTCCTAAAGAAATATTAGCCCTGATGGGAGCATCGCCTGCTGTTATTGAAGAGAATTACCTGTTTACAAAGATTATGCTTACCGGGAACATTGTTATTATGCTTTTGTTTATTAACAATGCAGTTTTCAGGGGAATTGGAAATGCTTCCATAGCTATGAAAGCATTAATAATTGCAAATGCAATAAATATCATACTGGACCCAATGCTGATAATGGGAATTGGCCCTTTTCCAAAACTAGGTGTGGTTGGAGCGGCTGTAGCAACAACTATCGGAAGATCCTTTGGTGTTTTGTACCAGTTTTATCACTTATTTGATGGGAAAGCACTTGTTAAACTGGTGCGAAAACAATTTGTAATTCAATTTTCGTTGATGAGGAGTATTCTTGATACCTCCTTTGGCGGTATGTTTCAATTTATCATAGGCAGTTGCAGCTGGATATTTTTGGCCATGATAATTGCAGAATCAGGTACTGCAGCCGTATCTGGATATGGAACATCGATCCGCATATGCATTTTTACGATTTTACCGGCATGGGGGTTGGCAAATGCAGCGGCTACATTGGTTGGCCAGAACCTTGGGGCAAACCAACCTGAAAGAGCAGAAAAATCTGTGTGGAGAACTGCATTTCTTACTTTTTGCTTTTTTGCTGTAGTTGCAGTTATCTTTTTTGTTTTTGGTGAAAACCTGATGCGTTTTTTTACACAGGATAAAGATGCAATTATTGCAGGTACACAATGTTTACATGTACTGGCAATTGGTTATGTTTTTTTTGCTTATGGGATGATAATAAGCCAGGCATTTAACGGGGCGGGAGATACAAAAACTCCAACATATATAAATCTTTTTGTTTTTTGGGTTTTGCAGATACCGCTGGCTTATTATTTGGCAAAACATCTTAAGATGGGCCCCTTAGGTGTTTATATTGCAATTGGGGTGGCCGAAACTGTTCTGGCAATAGTTAGCATAATCGTATTTAAGAAAGGGAGTTGGAAGTTGGTAAAGGTCTGATTTTAACTATTTTTACACAAATAATAAAATTAGATACAAATTTTGCCTTTCCATTAATTTAACATTATATTTGCACATAACTCAGATAAAAAAATTTTAATAAAATTAAAGTTTATGAAACAAAAACTAACGTTAATTCTGGCATTATCTCTTTTAGCCACGAGTGCCTTTTCCCAAAAAATGAAAAAAATGGGAAATGATAACAAAAAGGGACCACTTTTCGGTTTGCATTTCAATATGGCTGACTTTAATGCCCCATTAGGTATTAAAGACCCGATTACCGGAAAAGTTTATAGCAAATTTAGAGATATGGATAAAGGCTTTTCCTTATCTTATTGGAAAGGACTTACTTCAAAAGTAGATTTCTCTGTAAGAGCAAATGCAATGTTCCGTGATTATGCTGGTTTTAGAACCGGTAATACACAGAAAACGGAAATTGGTATTGAACTGGAGCCAACTATCAATATACGTCCATTTGATGATGGAGCCTTATTAAATCCGTTTTTAACTGTAGGTATTGGCGGGGGATATTATACTGATAAAGTTGGAGCTTATGTTCCTGCTGGTCTTGGACTTCAGGTTAATTTTAATAGTGTTACTTATCTCTTTGTTCAGGCGCAGTATCATTGGACTTTAACTAAAAAAATATTGGGTGATAACCTGTTTTATTCAGTTGGTTTAGCTCAGAATATTGGAAAAGAAAAAGTAAAAGTTGTTCCACCACCACCACCGCCACCACCAGTTGTTGAGCCTCCAAAAGACAGGGATGGTGATGGTGTTTTAGATGCTGATGACAAATGTCCTGATGTGCCGGGTCTTGCTTCTTTACAGGGTTGTCCTGACAGAGATGGAGACGGTATAACAGATGCTGATGATAAATGTCCTGATGTTGCAGGTGTTGCCCGTTA
>JAYVEQ010000072.1:0-8651 GCA_043748745.1 Chitinophagaceae bacterium
ATCTTAAGAATATTCACAGGTGGGGATCAGGCTAAAAACTACATATGTAATATAGCATATGTCCAATAAATAAAATAATATTTAGTACCATTTTTAAAAAAAAATTGTTTTTTTGAGCTGCTGACTAACACAATTATGGCATGGCAATAACTTATTATTTTGTATGATAATGTATAGCTTAAAAATAAATGAGAAGCTAAATAAGTAAGGGCATAATAAGCTGCAGATTTATTCAAACAAACCCAACTGTACCGGCTTTGTATAAGTCTTACCTGTATTGATTTCATCAGTTCTGATAATGGTAAAGACATCCGTAGGTTGATAACGTGAGGCAACAATAATTTCAGCACCGGCTGCATTGTCTTTAAACAATTTTTCGGCCAGTTGCGGCGTATTATTTTCTTTCGATAAATGAGACAGCACCAGGTGTGATAAATAAGGCCCACGATGTGTGGTAAATAGTTCCAAAGCCTGCATATTTGATAGATGCCCTTTGTCTCCACGTATCCTGTTTTTTAAGTGCAATGGATATATACCATTTTCAAGCATGGCATCATCATAATTGGCTTCTAAAAAAGCTGCATGGCATTGCTTAAAATAATGAATAACCTGGCTGCATATTGAGCCTATATCAGTAAACACACCAATAGTAGTCCCACGGTAACTGATGATAAAACTATGAGGGTCGGCAGCATCATGATTTTTGGTAAAAGGAGTAACGGATAATTCGCCTATACCAATAACTTCATTTGCAGTAAAAGTTTTTGAAAGATGTTTTATAAGCCTGGGCCCATTACCGGCCGTTAATCCGGTAATATAAACCGGCAAACTGTATTTATTGGCTAAGGTAGATACCCCTTTTATGTGATCACCATGTTCATGAGAAACAAAAATGGCTTTTACTGTTTTCATGGAAAGGCCCAGTTGCTTCATCCGTTTTTCTGTTTCCCTGCAGGAAATTCCAACATCAATTAAAACAGCATCGTTGCTGCTGCCAATATAATAGCAATTGCCATTACTGCCAGAGTTTAATGATGTGATGAATAATGCCATATCGGCTGCAAAGAAAAGTAAATTTATTTTGATAATGATTTTCTTTCGGTAAACCTGTCTCAAGCGAACATGCTGCTGAATTTTTTTCTTCTGTTCATACCTGTTTTTGATATAAATACAATTTTTAAACCAGTGAATTTTATAACTATTTCCCGGCTAAATGTAACAGTAGTAGTATTTAGTAAACTTAATTTTAGATTATCCGTTTAAGTTTAAAGCAGTTATTAAGTATAAAAATGATGTTGATGCTGATTTGCGGCATTTAATTATTTGACATAATGAAGCCAACTATTTTTAAAAGATTAGTTTTAACGGCAGTGATAGGTCTCCTGTACAGTCCTTTGTCATTGCGTGCTTATTCGGTGCTTACTCATGAAGCAATTGTAGATGCAAGTTGGGAAAAATCAATTCAACCTTTGCTTAAACAAAAATATCCGGGAGTTACAGACTCTGCATTAATGACTGCACATGCGTATGCTTATGGTGGTGCAATTGCTCCGGATATGGGTTATTTCCCATTCGGAAGTAAATTTTTTACTAACCTGGTTCATTATGTAAGAAGTGGCGATTTTGTAACTGTTTTATTGGATGAGGCAGAGGATGTAAATGAATATGCTTTTGCCTTAGGTTTTTTATGCCACTATATGGCCGATAAATACGGACACTTTATCGGCATCAACCATGCTGTACCCATTGTTTATCCAAAGATGATGCAGAAATATGGCAATGTAGTTACCTATGAAGAAGATAAAATTTCGCACAGGAGAATGGAATTTGCTTTTGATGTTTTACAGACAGCTAAAGGAAACTATGCTACCAAAGCTTATCATGATTTTATAGGTTTCCAGGTTTCACGTCCTTTGTTGGAAAGAGCATTCAGTAAAACCTATGGATTGGATATTAATGAAGTTTTTGGTAATCTTTCACTTGCTATTGAAACGTTTCGCTGGTCGGTTAACAGTTTGTTTCCGGCATTAACAAGAGCAGCATGGGTAATCAAAAAAAAAGAAATACTAAAACTGCAGCCAACAGCAACCAGCCGCAGTTTCAGGTATAAAATGAACAGGACTAATTATTACCAGGAATATGGAAAAAAACACCGGAATCCCGGAGTTCTTGCCAATGCATTTTCATGGGTAATACGGGTATTGCCAAAAGTTGGCCCATTGAAATCACTTAAGATCAAAGAGCCCGGTGCCGAGGCCGAAAAACTATTCATTAACAGTTTTGATACCGTTTTAGTGAATTGTGCATCTACCATGAAAATTTTACGCAGCAGAAATATTCAGTTTACCAATATTGATTTTGATACGGGTAAAACAACAGCACCCGGAGAATATCAAATGGCTGATGATAATTATGGCAAACTGGTAATAAAACTCAACGAAAAAAAATTTGATCTTTTAAATGCCGGCCTTAAACAAAACATCATTAAATTTTACAGTGATGTAAATGCAACCAATGCCATGCAAAAAGATACGAAGCAATGGTTAAAAATAACCAGTGCATTGGAAGAGCTTAAGATTGCACAACCAAATAATTTTTAAAATTCAGGTCAGTTAAATTAATATGAATTCTGTAACCGGAAAAACTATTATACCAATAATGGAAGAATAGCATCAATATCTATTTTTGATTCATCCAATGGTCCTAAAGTAATATTCTGCAGTACAGTGCCTAATTTGCGCAGATCAAATTTTTCTTTAAACTTTGAGTAAGAATTCCGGATCATGACAAGCAGTTCATGCTTATCAATGATATCATCAAAGTCTATTACATAGGAATCTTCACCTACATAATTTAATATGGTTTCATTTTCAATAACAAAACGGCTGCTTAACCTGCAGGCAATACCTTTTTTAGTAGCTGCCCTTTTTTTCATAACATCTAGTGAGATGAGTTGAGAAATGTTCTCTCTTTTTACATCAGCATTAACAGGTTGGTGATAATGCCAATCGGTAACAATAAGTTCAGTTTGTTCAATCATTTAGTTTAACTTTTCTAACCCCAAAATATAATTAGATCTTTAAAGTTACCAGCACCAAAGGATGCAAGTTACATAAAGACAATCCATTTCTGAAAAAACGGGATAGTAGGTAAATATAAATGAGAAGTAAACATCTACTCAGTAATACACAGCATACATGGGTTACCATTAACAGTGATTTGTATAAAATAACCAAATACCCTAACCCATATTTATAAAAAACTAGTTGCCGGTATTCTTAAGAAATTCTATTATTTTCTTTTCTTCTGTTTCAGTAATGTTGGTTCTCACACGCATGTGTGTTCCAATAATATCCCAGTTTGTATTTTTAAATTCTCCGGGGCCCGGTGCATTATGGCACCTGCCACAGTTTTCTCCCCATAATTGTGTTCCGGTTTTATCCTTAACTTTTTGGGAAACAACACAACTGCTTATTCCAATGGCAGCTAATACTGTAATAAGTACTGTTGCGAAAAGTATATTTATATGTTTTTTCATTTCTTTATTTTTAAAAGTTAAAAACCAAATACGAGCTGAGCGTAAAATGCATTATCCGTTTCTTTCTGTGTTTGATATGTTAATTTAAGTACCGTGTTCCATTTTAACCAGTAATCAAGTGAAAGTGCAAACTGGTTGGTATTTCCGCCCCAGAGATCAGGTCTCATGAATTCTGAATACCGGGCAGCCAGTTCCAGGTTCCGGATAAAAATATTTTTTAAATGCGATGGCCTGATGGTTGCAGCAATATAATAAGCAGTGGGGGAGTTCTTAAATGTATAAGCTGTTCCACTGGTATCATAATAAATGGCATCATCTACTTTCTGATGTTTCCATTCACCAATAACCCGTACATCACTCATAATTGGTTTAATATGTCCCCAATAGTTTAAATCAAAAGCATGCATGTTTACACCTACATTTTCATAAGCTGTTCCTTTTTCTCCGGTTTTGCTTTTTGTTTGAAATGAATATGCAATTTCAAGGCTTGAATTTGATAAAGGTAAGAATCCGATTCTTCCCCCAACTGCTTTGGCATTATTATTACCTGCATAGCTTTCATAATCAAATTGTCCTAAATTTTCGGGTTCTTCGGGGTTTGCAAGTATTTGTGGCCCATTGGAAACATACAACTCATAATTTATCTTAGTGCTTCCAGCACCAAATCCACCCTGTGCACCTACACCTACTTCATTCATAGCGCCAATTCCACCATCTCCAAAACCAACGGGTGCAGTGCTGAAACGATTAATGAATCCTTCTCCCATTCTTCCACGATAAGCACCAAACTTGGGAAGAAATCTTCCGGCATGTAATGTTAGATAAGGATTAACGATATAGACCATGTTTGCATATTCTAATCCAATATTAAGTGACCCTTCGCCTGTTTCAAATTCCGGCTCTGCCTCAACAAAAAGTTTGTCAGATATTTTCCATAAAAAGATCGGTTTAAAATTTACATCCCCAAAATGACTGTTATGTTTATCAACAAAAAATCTCATTTCTGCATTACCAAATACTGCAAAATTATTTTTGCCTTCATTCACAGGTTCGTGAGAAGGATTTAAAACTATGCTTGAGTCCTCCAATGTCTGAGCATTTGCTAAGCAGCTGCTCAGTATTAAGAAAAGTGTAAGAAGTTTGTTTTTCATAAAATTATTTTTTAGAGATTTTTGCTAAAGTGCGTATGTAGTTTACAACCTGCCATCTTTCAGTAGGCTTTAAAGTCTTTTTATATGTAGGCATTGGATTATTGCCTGCTGTAATGATCCAGAACAGGGCCCCGTCTGTTTGGTCCTGTACAAATCTTGAAGTATGGTCTGCAGGGGGTCTTGGTAAACCAGGTGCTGCAATACCATCACCTTTACCTTTTTCACCATGACAAGTAACACAATAATGAACATAAATTGCTTTGCCACTTAAGATTGATGCCTGGTTCCCCTTTAAAGGATTTTTAATGGTATCGGCTGATGGGGGCGAAGGAAATTTCTTGGTTTGTGACCGGGCATTGTAAAAACAAAATGCTGTTAAAAAAAACAGCAACAGTAACCCTTTGGTTTTCTTCATAACAATATTTTTAATTTACACAAATGTATTTGTATAAACCAGCACAAATTATGATAACAATCAGTTCTCAGGGATAATTGGTTATTTAATTGTTAAACACTGATTTTTAAAAAAAATCAATAATGTTGATTTAAAGCAATAGAATATTATAAATTTTCCCTCGATCAACTTGTTTTTACAATTAATTATATTGTAATTTTTCATTTAAAATAATTTGCTAAACTAAATAGAGTTAGCTTCATACAACCAGTAGCTTATTTACTATGTTTACATCACAGCAAATTATTGATCAAACAAAACAATGGATCAACGATGTTGTTGTGGGATGTAACTTTTGCCCTTTTGCTGCCAATGTAGTTAAACAGCAAACCATACATTACCAGGTGGAAACAAGTTTATCATCAGCCATTTGCCTGGCCACACTTTTAACCGAAATAAAAAGGCTGGATGAAAATATAAATATTGAAACTATTTTTCTGATCTTCCCTGACTCCTTCAAAAAATTTGATGATTACCTTAAACTGGTATCATATGCCGAGAAATTATTAAAAAAAAATGGTTACGAAGGTGTTTATCAACTGGCAAGTTTTCATCCTTTATATTTATTTGCCGGCGTTGCTGAAGATGATGCGGCCAATTACACCAATAGATCGGTTTATCCCATGCTACATTTGTTAAGAGAGGCAAGTATTGACAAAGCATTGGAAAATTATAAGAATCCCGGAAACATCCCTGATACTAATATTAATTTCGCCCGTAAAAAAGGTTTGGTTTATATGAAAATGCTTAGAGATGCCTGTAAGACAGTAAAGTAATATAACATAAAGCGGCATAAAGGCTTACCTTTACCTGGTGCAAGGTGCACAACAACACAATACAATATAGCCGCTGCCGCTTGTTATTTAAAAAATGTAACAAAAGCTTTAGCAGAACAGATTGTAATACCACGACTAACTTTTATCTGCAGATTCACAAATTGTTTTAAGATATGTTGCAATCGCATTGTAAAATGCTTATACCTGTCTTTCAATAATTAATTAAATCATTCATAAATAAAAAATCATGAAAAAAAGTATTCAGGTTTTTAGTTTCTTACTGATGGTTATTGCCAGCCATTCAGCTTATTCTCAAAAATACAAAACGGTTGAGGACACGGCCAGGTTAAATAAGGAGTTTGTAAAAGTGAATAATGATATTGCTGATCTGAGTGCTAAACTTACAATCGCAAAAAACAATTTACCCGGTTATCAAACTAAAGCCGTTAATGCAGGCACTGATGCACAAAATGCTGCAGCCACCAGCAGTAATCAGGCATCTAAGGCTACTAATGGAGATGTTGCTGATGCAAAAAAAGCAAAAAGAAAAGCCAGAAAAGCTTATAACGAGGCTAAAGATTCAAGGTCGGCAAATAATAATGTAAGCGACCAGGAGAATAAGATAACAAGGCTTACTTTACAAATAAACAAGAAGCAGCAGCGTTTGCAGGAATTAAATGTTATGCGGTCGGCCATTAATGAAAAATTTAAGCTGCAACCGGATGCTCAACTGCCGTAATAGTGAGTATAGCATAGTGTACAGGGAATACGGAATGGCTGGGGTTACAAACTGCGGGAATAAATATTTCCTGTTCATTGTTATTTGAGTGAAAGAGCAAATGATAAAGCTACATCCTCTTTAACCAACCGGTAATACTCATCCTGCTGCGGTTGGCTTTGGTTACCTCATGATCCATTTCATCACTTTTAAAGAATACGGCTGTTTGAGAATGGGGTAAAATATTTTGCACTTTATCATCCTGGTAAACTAATAATTGTCCGCCATTTTCTTCAACCCAGTCTTCGTTTAAATAATTAATGAGTGAATATTTTCTATCACTATCATTTTTAAACTGGTCTTTATGCCGCTTGTAAAAACTTCCTTCTTCATATACTGCATAATGAAATTCGTAACCATTGATGCCGGTATAACAGGTGCTGTTAAGATGTTCAATAAAGTTTTCTATATGCAATAAAAATTCCTGCTCATAAATATTATCATGGCTTTTATCCATCCAGCAAATTTTATCGCCCCTTATTTTTTGATTGGCATCCCTTTTCTCTTTATTGCCAATGCCGGCAGCAGTCATCTTCTCATCTTTCTGTAACTGCAGTATATTTTGATGCAGGCCATTGCTCAAGGCTTGATTTAAAAAGGAAGCATCAATGCCTACCTTGTTTTCCAGGTAGCTGTCAATCAGTATATCAAATGGGTTATTCATTGGCTTGGTTCAACGAGACAAGGTAGCTCATTTAACGCTCAACCGGAAAATGTATACTTATTCTTCAAAGAAAACTGCAATTGGAATATCTTATCATACCCCTTTAATTAAACTTACTTTAAAAAAGTATTTCTGTTAAACACAATGCTATTGATTAACCGGATTGCAGGGAACTAAATTCGGGGCAGACAACTTATCCTGTACAATACTTGAAACAAGCCATCCATTTTCTGTTTTTTTAAGATACATAGTTTGTGGGGCTGTGTGTGAAGGCACTTTTCCATAACATGCATTTGTAGAAGTGGTAAAATAAATAACACTCCAGGTTTCTATCAATTGTACTTCCGCTTCAAGACCATCAGCGCTTAAATTAAAACTTTTAAATTCCTGTTGCTCAAGTGTTGAGGACAAATTAAACCCACTTTTTTTTAACTGCTCGATATTTGATAACTCTGTTTTGAGCGCTTCTCCTGTGTATGATTTATAAAGAACTTCCGGACTCAAACTATAGTTTGCATCTATTTCAGCATTATCAGCCAATCGTATTGCCGATATCAATTCTGCCTTTACAGTTTCACTTATTGCAACGGGATTTTCAGTAAGGCCAACCGACATGGATTTTTCATCTTTAGGCTGGGCAGGTTCAGTATTAGTTGTTGAAACAGCAACAATAATTATAAATACTATACCCAACACAGCACCTAAAGCTATGTATAATCCTTTTTTTGATTTTGCAGGAAGAGCCGGATTTACCGGTGCAGCAGTTTTATAAATTTTTTGTGGTGCTGGTTTTTGCTGATTTTTCTTTTGTGGCTCAGCAAAAATTTTATCATTTTCACGCCGTTCTTTTTCAAGTTGGGCAAGTCGTTTTATTTCATTATCCTGTTTAAGTTTTACTTCTTCCAGTTCTGCAATCAGCTTAATGGTATCTGCTTTATATTTACCGTTTGGATATTTATTAAAATAAAACTGGTAACCTTCAATGGTATTTTTTTTCTGTGATTCCTTCCATTCATCATCTTCATTTTTTTCTTCCAGGTAAGTATGCAGATCGGGGTAATTGGAAGGCAGTTGATTTAATATCTGTATAAATGAATTGATCAATACAGATTTTTCCTGGTTGGCAGCACCGGAATCAATGGTATTTGTATTCAGCTTTGTATTCAGCTCAGTAAACCTTCCGGATAAGACAATGATCTGTCCCCGGAGCTGGTTGGCATCATTTCTTGCATCCCTGTTTGATTGCGGAACTTCATTTAAAAATTTCAGGAACTCATCAATTACTTCTTT
>JAYVEQ010000073.1:0-57268 GCA_043748745.1 Chitinophagaceae bacterium
GCGACTACTTTAAAAAAGAAGCCATTGCCTGGAGCTGGGAGTTGCTGACTGAAGTTTACAAACTGGATAAGGATAAATTATATGTTACCATTTTTGAAGGCGATGAAAAAGAAGGCTTACCTAAAGATAAAGAGGCATTTAATGAATGGAAAAAAGTAATTGCAGAAGACAGGATATTACTAGGCAATAAAAAAGATAATTTTTGGGAGATGGGTGACACCGGCCCATGCGGACCCTGCACCGAGATACATGTGGATTGCAGAACGGATGAAGAAAGAAAAGCAGTGGACGGTAAAACACTGGTAAATAATGATCACCCGCAGGTAATAGAGATATGGAATAATGTGTTCATCCAGTTCAACAGAAAAAAAGACGGTAGCCTGGAAGAATTACCTGCACGGCATGTAGATACCGGTATGGGTTTTGAACGTTTGGTGAGGGTAATACAAAACAAAACTTCCAATTACGATACAGATGTTTTTACCGGCACTATTGCCGAAATAGAAAAGATCTGCAATAAAAAATATGATTACAGCAACAGTAAAGAAGCCGTTGCATTCCGGGTTATTGCCGATCATATCAGGGCCATCAGTTTTACCATTGCCGATGGGCAACTCCCTTCAAACACAGGCGCAGGCTATGTTATACGCCGTATATTACGTAGGGCAGTTCGGTATTATTATTCTTATTTAGATTATAAGCAACCATTGTTGCACCAGTTGTTACCAGTAATTGCAAAACAATTTGAAAATGTCTTTCCGGAGTTAACGCAGCAGCTTGATTTTGTGAGTAAGGTGGTTAAGGAAGAAGAAGACGCTTTTTTAAGAACCTTGGAAAATGGATTAAAGAAAATAGAAATTGAGTTATTAAAAGCACAGGTTTTTAAGGATCAGAGAACTATTGATGGTAAAATCGCATTTGAGTTGTTTGATACATTTGGATTTCCGCTTGATTTAACAAAATTGATTGCATTAGAAAGTGACGTAAATATTGATGAAGAAGGTTTTGAAGCGGAAATGAAAAAACAAAAAGACCGCAGCCGCTCAGCAGCAGTTTTAGATACCGAAGACTGGATTGAAGTAAATAATCTTCCCTCGTCAAAATTTGTTGGTTACGATTCTTTAGAAGCAAAAGCAAAAATTATCAAGTACCGAAAAGTATCAGGCAAGGGGAAAAATCTCTATCAAATTGTTTTAGATCAAACTCCTTTTTATGCCGAAAGTGGCGGACAGGTTGGCGACTGGGGTGAATTCAAAATTCAAAATTCAAAAATAAAAATTATCGACACTAAAAAAGAAAACGATCTCATTATTCATTTCGCAGAATCTGTTCCTGAAGATATGAGTGGTGAAGTAATTGCCAAAGTAGATGCCGCAAGAAGAAAAAACATTACCCTCCACCACAGTGTTACACACCTGATGCATGCTGCTTTACGCCATGTATTAGGCAAGCATGTGGCTCAAAAAGGAAGTCTTGTAAATGAAGAGCATCTCCGTTTCGATTTTAGCCATTTTGCAAAAGTTACCGATGAAGAAATTGTAAAGGTTGAAGAATTAGTGAATAAAAAAATAAGAGAAAATATTCCTGTTGTTATTAAAGAAATGAAAAAAGATGAAGCAATTGCACTTGGTGCCATGGCTTTGTTTGGTGAAAAATACGGTGACGTGGTAAGGGTTGTTATGATGGATGCCAATTACTCCATTGAATTATGTGGCGGAACACATGTGGGCACTACAGGCGAATTGGGCATATTTAAAATTAAAAGCGAAAGCGCTGTGGCTGCCGGCGTTAGAAGAGTTGAAGCAATCTGCGGCAAAGCAGCTGAATCTTATATCAATGATCAATTAGCACAAATTAGTGTAATTCGCGACATGCTAAAAAATCCCGCAGACATAACAAAGTCAGTTGAAAGTTTATTAACTGAAAAATCAATCTTACAAAAAAGAATTGAAAGCCTTGAAGCCAGGCAACTGGTTGGCATTCGAAATGAACTCATGCAAAAGGATCAGATCATTAATAATGTAACCTTCATTGGCGAAATTATAGAAGTGCCAAATTCTGATGCTTTAAAAAAATTATGTTTCGATATTAAACATCACCTGCATGATCATGTGGCTGTCTTATGTTGCAATATTGATGGTAAAGCGCATGTGGCCATCAGTATTTCAGATACGGTGGTGGTTGCTAAAAATCTGGATGCCGGAAAAATAATTAAGGAGCATGTTTCAGGTTTAATTAAAGGCGGCGGCGGCGGACAAAAGAACCTGGCTACTGCAGGCGGGCAGGATGTAAGTAATTTGAAACAGGTAATTGAAAAAGTAAAATCATTATTGTAAGACTTGCTATGAACTTTGTTTTTGAAACTCCAAGGCTTATTCTCCGACAATTCACCGAATCAGATGCTCCATTAATTTTACAACTCAACAGCGATCCCGAAATTGTAAAGTATGTACATGAACCGGTTTTAGAAAGAGAAGAACAGGCAAAAAAAATTATCAATGATATCATTTTACCCCAATACAAAAACAAACTTGGCAGGTGGGCTATACACACAAAAGATAATTTGGGGTTTATTGGATGGTGCGGTTTAAAATACCGCCCCGAACTGGATGAATTTGATCTTGGTTACCGCCTGGTGCAAAAAGCATGGGGCAAAGGTTTTGCAACTGAAGCTGCTCAACATACCCTGAATAACGGTTTCAAAACATTAAATCTTAAATTAATTACCGGCAGGGCACATATTGAAAATATAGCTTCCATAAAAGTGCTGGAAAAAATAGGGATGGTTTTTATAGGTGAGGGTATTGTAGATGATTGCCCGGTTAGAACATACATAAAGGCCAACCCCCAATTCGTGTAATTCACACAATTCGTGTTTAAAATTTGTTAAAGCAAAAAAATAATCTGCGAAATCTTTCGTAATTAAACAAAAGTCTTTACATTTGACCTACTAAACATTTCGTATATTAAAATCATAAACATGAAAAAGATAGTTTTTACCGCTGCCATCTTGTGTTTTGCTGCAATAACTACAACAGTTTCCGCTCAGGATGATAAAGTAGTTGAAAAGAAAGCTGAAAAAGACAAAAAACAAACCCAGGAGATCATCATTCGTAAAAAGGGTGATAAGGACAAAAAAATAATTGTTGAAATGAAAGGAGACAAAGTGATCATTAACGGTAAGGCATTATCAGATTATATAGATGATGAGATAACCATCAACAAAAGAAATATTATTATAAGAGATGGTAATGGAATGAAAAGGATGGAGTTGGCACCGGGCGATTTTGATGGTCTTGGTTTTTGGAATGATGACAAAGAAGAAAGCCGTGCTTTTTTAGGGGTAACAACCGAAGAAGCTGACGGAGGTGCTAAAATAAAAGAAGTGAGTAAAGGAAGTGCTGCAGAAAAAGCAGGGTTTAAGGAAGCTGATATAATAACTAAAGTTGGAGACAAAAAAGTTGATGGACCTGCATCTTTATCAGAAGCTGTATCTGCGCTGAAACCAAAAGATGAAGTGAATATATTTTATAAAAGAGATGGGAAGGAAAATTCAACAAAAGCAATTTTAGGAGAGCGGAAAGAATCAAATGCAATGGCGTATTCCTTTAGTGGGCCTGATGGTATGACAAGGTCCTATACTCTACCACGTATGCCAGGCATAAAGCCGGTGCCAAAAATAGAGATGTGGAATGATAAAGAAATGAATGGAATGTTACCGAGAATTTACAACCCCGGAGATGAAGAAACATACGAACTTTTAAATAACACATATCCCCGTCAGCAAAAGCTGGGGTTAAAAATTCAGGATACAGAAGATGGTAAAGGCGTAAAAGTTTTGGATGTAGATAAAGATTCGCCTGCTGAAAAAGCCGGAATTAAAAAAGATGATATTGTAACAGAAATTGGCGGAAAAAATGTTTCTAATACAGATGATGTAAGAGAACAGCTTCATGAAAACATGGATAAATCAACTTACAGCATAAAAGCAAACCGTAATGGCAGTGCCCTGAATTTTGATATTAAAATTCCTAAAAAATTAAAGATAGCAAATTTATAAGCCGTGTACAAACAGAGAAAAGTGCCTTGGTAATAACCCGGCACTTTTTTTATTTACTCCATTTAACAAACCCTTTTTTCAACTGCAACAGCCCAGTGGTTGCTATTCCTTACCTTTGCCGCCGTGAAACAAAATGATAAATACCAGGTTGTAATTGGGTTGGAAGTGCACACACAATTACTGACTAAAAGCAAATTATTTTGCGGAGACAGTGCTTCCTTTAGTACCGATCCAAACACCCACATTAGTCCCATTACACTGGCACACCCGGGCACTTTGCCAAAAATGAATACAAAAGCTATTGAGTATGCTATAAAATTAGGCCTTGCATTACATTGTGAAATTGAGCAACATAATTATTTTGCCCGTAAAAACTATTTTTATCCCGATCTTCCAAAGGGTTACCAGGTTTCGCAGCATACAACGCCCATTTGTAAAAATGGATATGTACCTATGCAGGTTGCTGATGAATCAAGAAATATCCGTCTTAACAGAATACATATAGAAGAAGATGCCGGGAAAAGCTTACACGATGTGGATGAAAATTTTACCTCCATTGATTTAAATCGTGCTGGTATTCCGCTTTTAGAGATTGTCAGCGAACCCGATATGCACAGCAGTGATGAAGCCTTTGCCTACATCACCGAATTGCGAAAGCTGGTTACCTGGCTGGGCATTTGCGATGGTAATATGGAAGAAGGCAGTATGCGTTGCGATGCCAATATTTCTATCCGCCTGAAAGGCGATACAAAACTTGGTACCCGGGTAGAAATAAAAAATTTAAACAGTATTCGCAATGTAAAAAGAGCTATTGATGTTGAAGTACTACGATTAATTGAAATAACTGAACGGGGAGAAAATATTATACAGGAAACCAGGAGTTACAACGCAGATAATAACAGTACATTTTCTTTACGAACCAAAGAAGATGCTGATGATTACCGCTATTTTCCCGAACCTGACCTTCCTCCTTTTCAGTTAACAGATGAATATTTGCAGGATATAAAAACAAACCTGCCCGTATTACCCAAGGCTTTAATGAAGCATTATAAAGAAGTTTTTCAGTTATCAGATTATGACGCTTCAGTTCTTTGTGATGATAAGGATCAGGCTGATTACTTTGAAGAAACACTAAACCACATATCAAATTATAAAGCTGTTGCTAACTGGCTGCTGGGGCCGGTTAAAAGTCATTTGAACGACACGAATACAACCTATAAAGACTTTTCTTTGTCTCCTGAAAAAATGGCTGCATTAATTAAATTGGTTGAAGAAGGTAAACTGAATTTCAGCATCGCTTCATCCAAGGTATTTGTTGAACTGATGAAGCAACCTGGAAAACAGCCGCTACAGATTGCGACAGAACTGAACCTGATACAGGAAAATGACAGCAGGTTTATTGGGCAATGGGTTGATGAAGTAATTGCCAAAATGCCCGATAAGGTAAAAGAATACAGGTCAGGTAAAAAAGGTTTACTTGGCTTATTTGCCGGTGAGGTAAAAAAGCTTAGTAAAGGAAAAGCTGATATGCAGATGGTAAATACATTATTAGAAAAAAAATTAAACAATTTATAAATGAAAAAACTTATCCCTGCAGTAGTGATTGCTGCTGTATTATTTTCCTGCAACACGGGTTCTGATAAAGGAAAATTTTCTGTAAACGGCGAATTAAAATCTGCAACAGGTGAAAAAATATACCTGGAAGAATTATTTTTTAGCCAGAAACAACCCGAAGTACTGGATACGGGAATAATTAAGAATGGAAAATTTGAACTATCAGCCATTGCCCACGAAGAAGGTTTGTATCGTCTCCGTACAGAGAAAGGAAATAATGCCTACCTGTTCGTAAATGAAGGCGACAAAATAATATTTAATGGTAATGCAGATTCCCAGGAGTTATCTCTTCAGGCTTTTAGTGGGTCAGCAAACAGTTCTTTAAAAAAAATAATGCTTTATACTGATAGCGTTGGTAAATTAATTGCTTCAAAAAATCGGTTACTTACAGAATTGAAAAAAGCAGGAACTGCAGAAACTGACAGTACTTTTTTGGCACTGTCAAATGAAATGAAAATGTTGACAGAATCTTTCAGCCGTTATTGTTTTAGCTATGCTGATACAGCAAAGAGTCCGGTAGTTTCTATGTTTGCAGCAACCATGGCACCGGTTGAATTGAGTAAATTCGAAACCCCTTTAACCAATCTTACCAAACGTTTTCCTGATCATAAAGGCATAGCCGGTGCACTGGCTTATATTAAAAGCCAGCTCACACAGCAAAGCCAGGCTCAAACAAAAACACAATTACCTGCATCAGTTGGTAATCCTGCACCTGATATTACGATGAATGATGTGAACGACAAACCTTTTTCATTAAGCCAGTTACGTGGTAAATACGTTTTAGTTGATTTTTGGGCCAGCTGGTGTGGTCCATGCCGTGGTGAAAACCCAAATGTTGTTGCAGCATTTAATCAATTTAAAAATAAAAATTTTACGGTGCTGGGTGTATCACTTGATAAAGACAAAGCATCCTGGATAAATGCCATAAAAGAAGATGGTTTAACCTGGCAGCATATCAGCGATTTAAAATACTGGAGCAGTGCTGCTGTAGGTTTGTATGGTTTTAGCGGAATCCCTTATAATGTGCTGGTTGACCCACAGGGAAAAATTATTGCAGAAAATTTAAGAGGATCAGATTTACAAAATAAGTTGGCAGAAGTACTGAAATAAAAAAGATTGATATATAAAAAGCCGTACCGCCTGAGGCGGTACGGCTTTTATTTTCAGACTAAAATATTTTTATTAATTGTCTGTCATTAATTTATTCAGCGATAATTCATCTGATGAAATAGGCCAGATATAACCGGTTTCGCTTGGAGCTTTTGCCGGCACCGGGCCTTTGGCAGGAATAGTTTGCAATAAGCGCATAAGATCATTGTTACGTAGACCTTCGCCCAAAAATTCAATCCTTCTTTCCAGCAAAATAGCATCAATTAATTGTTGCTGCGTTGCTGCAACAATAGTGGTAGATGGATCTGAGCGTTTGCGTACTGCATTTACTAATGCTAAGGCCCTTGCATCTACAGCAACATTTGAGCGTGCCAATGCTTCCGCCAGGTTAAGTAATACTTCTGCATAACGGATTACCGGTGCATAATCAAGATAAGGGGAAGGGTTTTGATATTTTGATACATCTTGAATTGTCCTTGTTGATGTTGTGTAAGTGAAAATTAAATTAGTTCTTCTTACATCAGTTGCTGTCCAATTGGTATTAGCTATAATACCGCTAGGGTTTAAAGAATACTCTGAAGGGCCCAGGTTGGCTCCGTTTCTTACAAAATAAAATCCAAGCTGGTTTTGAGTACCGGGAAAATCAGGGAAAGTGGATGTCATTGGTAAAGAAAAAATTGACTCGGTAGTATTATAGATAGGTGCTGCTCCAAAGATATTTGTAATACTTGGCTGCAAAGCATGGTTTACACCGGTTGTTGCTGTAAAGGGTGCAGTAAGGCTTACTATTTTGTTGGCTTCGGTAATTACTGAAGCATAGTTTTGCATGCTTAAGTAAACCCTGGTTTTTAAAGCTATGGCAGTATTACGATGTGCACGGGTTGTATTTAACTCAAAATTGCCGGTGGTAGCACCGTTGGTTAGTGGAAGGTTAGTTTCCGAAAAATTTAAGTCGCTGAGAATTTGCGTATATATTTCAGCAACAGTGCTTCTCGCCAGATCAGAAGATCCTGATCCTTTTATACCTGTTAAACGTAAAGGCAACCCTGGTTTACTTCCGTTACCATCTGCAAATGGCCTGGCATAGTATTGTAACAGGCTATAATAAGATAATGCCCTTATTAACATTGCTTCGCCTAAATAATTGCTTGATAAACTTGCCCCTACTACAGATGTACCTTTTGCAGCCATACCATCAATAAAAAGATTACAGAGGTTAATGGTGAAATAAGCCTGTGCCCACAAATTCTTCACAGAATTCTGAGAAGTTCCGGTAGGATTTAAATTCCAAACATCAAAACCGGTAACCCCGTTGGATGTTTCATTAATAAAATCCTCTCCCCGTATATCACCATATACCTGGTACCTCCCACCATAAAAATTACCGTTTTTTAACCCCTGGTACAATGACCGAACCTGGTTTAGAACACGTTCGGGGGTATCAAAAGAGGTAATATCTGTTATAGTGGTTTGCGGAATTGGTGTTAACAATTCCTTTGTGCAGGAAATGGATAACAATACACAAAAACTTAAACTGATAATATATTTAATTTTATTTTTCATCCTAAAGAATTTAAAAATTTATAATTCAATTTTATTAAAATCCAATATTTAACCCTACTGTAATAGTACGGCCATTGGCAATTGTATTCCTGTCAACACCCGGCGCACCAGTTGAGTTACCATTTGAAGAAACTTCAGGATCAGGGCCGGGATAGTTGGTAAATATATAAAGGTTAGTTCCGCTTACATAAAACCTGGCGCTGGTTATTTTTACCCTGCTTAAAACATTAGCCGGAACTGTATATCCAAAACTTACATTCTTCAGCTTGATAAAATCACCTTTAAACAAACTATAAGTCATTGGCAAAGCGGAACCATTGGAAACATTATCTCCATAAACGGGCCTTGGAACATTACTTACATCACCAAATTTTTTCCATGCATTCAATACATCAATAGAATTATTCCAGAATCGCTGGTCGTGCAAACCGGCCCAGGATCCATAGTAAATATAATTACCCCCCTGGTATGTAAGTAATACATCCAGATCAAAGTTTTTATATTTAAAATTGTTTGTCAAGCCACCATAAAATTTAGGTTGTGAATTGTACATAACTGCATCAGCAGTCTGATTAATGGTATTGGGTGAACCATCAGCTTTTCTATATTGTGTTCCGTCTTCATTACTCCAGTTGAATTGTCCCGGAAGAGGTGCAAAACGGTAAAGTACTCTGTTGCCCAGTTGATTTAATAAAACCCTGCTTCCTGTAGCCGGATCAACACCTGTTGTACGAACCAGCCAAAGACTGCCTAATGAATATCCAACAGCAGTACGGTTAACAGTTTCTAAACCGGATGTAGCAGTTAATACTTCAGGTAATCCAGGCGCTAATTCAGTTACCCGGTTTTGAATATTGGTGTAGTTAAAATTAACCGACCATACAAAGCTTTTGCTTTGTATTGGAATTACATTCAGTGTTATCTCTACACCCTTATTATACATTTTCCCAACATTAGTGGGTATCCTGTTTGGTACGCCTGTAGAAGGAGACTGCGGTACGAATAATATTAAATCACTTATATTATTTTTAAAATAAGTAGCTTCTATATTAATTCTTTCGTTCAGTATCCCAAAGTTAATGCCGGCATCAAATTTCTTACTGGTTTCCCATTTCAATTTATCATTACCTACCTGGTTAAATATCAATGTCGGGTTTCCACCATATAAGCCAGAACCACTATAAGTAGAATAGGTATCATAATCACCAATACCGTTGATATTACCTACTTTACCATAACTGCTGTGCAACCTAAAACTGCTGAATATGTTTTTCATCCTGCCCCAGAATTTTTCATTATTCAAATTCCATCCTGCAGAAACACCCCAGAAAGTTTCTTTTTGAATTGGAAATGCTGAATATTGATCCTGGCGTAGATTACCAGTGATGAAATATTTTTTATTGAAATCATAATTAACCCGTCCGAAAACAGATTTAAGATAGTTCTCGCCATATAATGTTGATGCATTGTTGTTGATAACCCATCCTGCCTGGAGTACATTAAAAACCGGGTCTGATACCTGCGTACGGGTTATTCCAAAACCTCTTGAAGTCCTGCGGTCCTGTGCCCCTCCTATCAATGCACTTATATTGTGCTTCTGTTTAATGGTATAATCAAATTGTGCCGTATTGCTCCAGTTCCATCTTTTATATTTCCCCAACGTGCTGGTTGCTGAGCCTATGGCCGCAAATCCATCGCCATGGATAGGCGAGGCAAATATTTCATTATCTACAAACAGGTAATCAATACCATAAACTGATTTTAATGTAAGCCAACTAACAGGTTTAAATTGTATATAAACATTTGACTGGATATGGTTGGTCTCGCTGTTTTGGCGGTTTTTATCTAGCCCTACAACGGGGTTATAAAAACCAACCTGGGCAATGGAGTTATTCATTCCGCCAATAAAATTTCCGGCAGTTGATATATTGTACGAACCATCATTTTTGTAAGGAGAAACATTGGGTGAAGTAACAAATTGTGTTCGGCCCAAACCTGCTGTAGCAAATCCCTCACCAGGTAAAGATCCGGAAGATTGATTTGCTAAATTCAATTCATTTGAATATGATATTTTACCGCCGATAGTCAATCTTTTATTGAACCTGCTATCAACATTTATCAATATATTTTTACGTACAAAATCATTTGACTTTACAATTCCTTCCTGTTTTGTATAGCCCGCTGAAAAATAATAAGATGTATTTTCATTGGCACCGGAGATATTCAGGTTGTGATCCTGTGCAAAGCCCTGCCGGTAAACATAATCAGCCCATTTGGTATCAATGGGTTTTCCGTCGGGCCCATTGGTAAGGGCAAATTTTGTATAACCCGAACCCAAGGGGTTTGTAGAGTTTACGTTTTGATTGTTTGCTGCAGCCATATTTTTGAAATCTGTCCATTGGCGTGCATTTAAAACTTCCGGTATGCCATAAGCACTGGTAAAACCAAAAGATGCATTATAGTTAATTTTTGCTTTACCGGGTTTACCTTTTTTTGTGGTGATGAATACAACACCATTGGCCGCAGCACTACCATAAATAGCAGTAGCCGCTGCATCTTTTGCTATATCAATTGATTCAATATCATTGGGATTAATGCTGGCTAAAGCATTACCTGCTGCACTAGTAGAGCTAAAGTCTCCGGTAGGAGAAGGGACTCCATCAACGATTATAAGCGGATATGAACTAAGTGAAATTGAGCTGGTTCCCCTGATGCGAAAGACCGGTGGTGTATTTAAAACGCCGTTAGGAATGGTTATCTGTACACCAGCTGCACGGCCGGCCAAAGCCTGTTCAAAACTTTGTATTGGTTTATCTGCAACTGCAGTGCCCTTAATTGAACTAAGGCTTCCTGTAACCTCCTTTCTTTTTTGTGTACCATAGCCCACAACCACCACTTCATCTAATTTAGCATCTCTTACTCTTAAAGTAACATTTACTATCAACCCGCTACCAGGTGACTTTGACAATGATTCATAATTTACAATCGAAAAATTCAGGCTTTTTACAGAAGCCGGAACAGAGAGGCTGTATTTGCCGTCTTTATCTGTTTGTGTTCCCTGCTTTCCGTCGGAACTTGTTACGGAAACTCCTTCAAGTGGAATCCCTTTATCATCAGTTACTTTACCAGAAATTGTACGATTCTGGGCTGCTGCATTTAGCATAAATACAAATACAGCTGATAAGATTAAAATCAATTTTCTCATTTGCTTAATAGTTTATGTCGACAAATATATATTAGATTCCCTGTAATTGGCAAATACTTTGACAAATTTATTATGCTAATAGCTGCTTTTCTTTAGCAGAAATTGACTATAGCCCTTCACAAAAAAGAACATGTTGATTGTAAAGGAAGTACAGGGCTTTTATATGTCTTTTTGTTTAATCTGTTTTGGCGCAAAAAATAATATTAAAATGGGTAATAAAACCAGGTTGGTTAAAGTGGCCGTTAAAAGCGTTACAGAGGTTAGCCATCCCAGGGCAATTGTACCTCCAAAACTGCTGCCGCAAAAAATAATAAACCCGGCAATTAATACCAAAGCAGTATAAACTATACTCAACCCGGTGTTCTTTATTGTAGCACTCACAGTTTCTAAAACATTGTTATTATAAACAGCCAATTCCTGTTTATAATTAACCAGGAAACGGATGGTGATATCAACAGCAATTCCCAACGCCACGCTAAAAACCAATACAGTAGAGGGTTTTAAAGGTACCCCTACCCATCCCATAATACCTGCTGTTATTACAAGCGGGATAAGATTGGGTATTAATGAGCAGAGTAATATCCTTACTGATTTAAATAGGTACAGCATGCATAAAGCGATTAAAATAAAGGCCCAGAAAATACTATCCTTTAAACCATTTACTATAAAACGGCTGCCTTCTAAAAAAGTAATACTGGTGCCGGTAAGCTGAATTCTGAAATTAGTTGTATCAAATAATTGATTGGCTTTCTGCTCAATTCCCTGCAATAAACCAGGTAATTTTTCTGTTCCTACATCGGCCATATTCAAACTTATACGGGTGCTTTGCCTTAATGTGTCAATGAAACTTGTAAGCATTTTAGACAGGTTATTTTTACTGCTGTCTGTTTTGTTTGGTCTTAAATATTCGCCTACAAAAGCCCCGTCAAAACTGTTAGGAAGCAAATAATTGGCAGAATCTCCTTCGTAAAATGCCTGTTTGGCAAATTTGAGGCCCTCAGCAACACTTAGCGGACGACTCATTTCTTTATGTGAAGTTATAAATTGTGATAACGCATCTACCTTTTCAAAAACGGCCAATGCCCGTATTCCGGCCAGGCCATTTCTTTTTTTTGTATCAACAACAATTTCCAGGGGCATTACACCATTAAAGTTTTTTTCAAAAAATTTCAGATCGGTATACACTTTATCCGTTTTTGGCAGGTCGTCAACTATAAAAGAAACACTTTTCAGTTTAAAAATTCCTATTACAGCAAAAATTAAAACAACACCGGTAACTGCCAATACCGATTTTTTATGATGCAGAACCCATCTTTCGATTCTTAATAAAAAATCAGTAACCAATTTGTTGTTGAGGTACCTGGTTTGAGCAGGTTTTGGAGCTGGTAAATAACTTAAAGCAGAAGGCAGTAAAATAAAAGAGATAACAAAAATAACCATGATACTGATACCGGCTACCACACCAAATTCCTTCAGTATAGCACTTTTGGTTAAGGCAAATACGGCAAAGCCTATCGCTGCTGTTAAGTTACAGAACAGGGTTACTACCCCCATCTTGCTCACCATATCAACCAATGATTTTTCTTTATTACTGCTTTGTATATAAGTGCTGTGATATTTATTGATGAAATAAATACAATTGGGAACGCCAATCACAACAACCAAACAGGGAATTAAAGCTGTAAGCAAGGTGATCTGGTATCCACATAATTGCAAAATACCCACACTCCATATAACCCCCAGAACTACTACCAGTAAGGAAAGCAGGGTTGTGCTGATAGAGCGAAAGAATAATAAAAGAATGAGTGCACTTAATAAAAGAGAGCCAAACAAAAAGTATTTCATTTCATGCTGTATCCTGTCGGCTATAATAGTACGTATTAAAGGCAGGCCACTTAAATGCACTTCGATTTTTGTCTGCGTCTCAAAAACTTTTACCACATCCGAAATATCGGTGATCACCTTTGTTCTTCCGGCAGAGTTCAAAACTGTTTTATTGATACGGACACCAATAAGGTAAGCTTTTAATTGTGGGTTATACAAGAGGCTTCGGTAAAATGGAAGATTATAAAACACCTGTGCAGTACTGTCTAATTCAGCCTGGATATATATAGAGTCTGAAAATATTTTTTGAGCTACGAGTTTTTGCGTAAGTGAATCTTTGCGGAGGTTAACAGCAAATGGAATACTCAACACATCTTCAACATGATCAATTTTTTTTAACTGCTGATGAAGTTCCCTGTAGGCATTAAATGTCTTTAAAGTAAACAAGCTGTCGGTTTGAATACCGGCAACAAGCAAATTTCCATCATCGCCAAATTTTTGTTTAAAAGCTATATATTCTTTATACTTTGGATTATCGGTAGGTATTGCTTTTGAGAATTCGTAACTTAATTTAACCTTGCTTGCATAAAATCCCATCACACAGGTAACAGCCAGCAAAAGGATCAAAAGAATGCCCCTGTGTTTAATTACAAATTTTCCTAAACGCTGCCACATAGTTGAGTTGTTGGTTATAAAACTGCAAAGAAAAACTATTTGAACTTAATTGTATGGTTTAGCTGCAGTAATGTTTGTTATTTTTGAAATACAGTAAAAAAACCGATAATCTAACTTTCAGGAATTGGGGTATGACACATAAAACCAAAGGAATTGTTTTACGTAGTATCAAATATGGCGAAACCAGTTTAGTGGTTACCCTGTTTACTGAAATCTTTGGCATACAAACATATATGGTAAATGGGGTAAGAACCTCAAAAAAATCTTCAGCAAAAGCCAATCACTTTCAGCCCACAGCCATTTTAGATCTTATCGTTTACCACAACGAAAACAAATCAATGCAGCGAATTAAAGAGTTTTCCTGGGCTGTTTTGTATACAAACCTGTTAAGCGATGTTATTAAAAACAGCATTGCCTCTTATATGGCAGAACTGATACAAAAATGTTTAAAACAACCCGAAGCTAATATTGATCTTTTTAATTTTTGTGAAGAATCCTTTTTACAATTGGACAAAGCTGATAAAATAATTGCAGCGAATTTTGCACTTTTCTTTACGCTGCATCTTGCCCATTTTTTTGGATTCAGGATGACTGATAATTTCAGTCTTGAAAATTTAATTTTGGATTTACAGGAAGGAAATTTTGTTGATCATCAACCCACCCATCCTCATTTTATTGATGGTAAATATGCCGAGCTTACAGCCCAGTTATTAAAAGTTATGCAACCTTACGAACTGGAAGAATTTAAACTGAACCAGGAAATACGAAGAAGTTTATTATTGCGATACCTGGAGTATTATGCCCTGCACATACATGATTTTGGGCAGATGAAAACACTGATGGTGTTGCATGAAGTGTTATAAAATTCTTTTGGCGGAAGTATTATCATTTGTTTGCAGATCTTGAGCTTTTTCGATTAAAACCAACCCCGGCTGTTTTCCTTTTTCAAAGCTTCCCAAAGTGTTATTCAGCTGCAAAGCCCTGGCACCATTACTTGTAGCCCATTGCAGCATTGTTATTAAATTTATGTTGATGAAATTTTTCTGCAGGGTTTTTATCTCTTCTAAAATACTAAGCTGATCATTAGAGGCCAGGCTGTCGGTTCCTAAAACAATATTATCAGTATGCTGCATTAACATATTTACATCGGGTAACACATTATTGATATAAAGATTAGCATTGGGGCAAAGACAGAAGAAAATTGACCGTTGTCCGCTGGTCGCTGACCGTTTTATGAATGATATATCTTCTTCTGAAATGCAAACATCATGTACCAAAATAATGGATTGCTCTTTTGTAAAATTTGGAAGCCATGTTTGTAAACTGGTTTTTCCAGAAGGTTTAAAAAAAGAAATATCAATTCCCATTTTTTCATATAGTCTTAAAAAATCACCATTGCCTTTTTCAAATAATTCATTTTCGGCTGTTGCTTCCTGGTTATGGATGGTTAATAAATTGTTGTTGGGAAATTCATTGATCATGCTGAACATTTCGGGAGATACAGAATATGGTGCATGGGGTACAATTGAGTTAGCCGGCAAAGAAGATGCATAAGCATTATAAAAATCAACAGTTCTTTGAAAACGCATTTCTGCAACAGCGGGAGGAAAACCACTGGCTTCAATAAAATTATGATACTGTAATCTGCCTTTGGTTTTTTGTTGAATGGTAAAAGTGTTATTACAGATATCACCTACTGCAACAATCCCGTTCTGCAGCATTTCATTTTCCGCATTTTCAATGGCTGCTAAAATTTGCTCTTCTTCAAAATGTCTTTCATTCACCACTTTTAAAATAAAATCAACCAGGCCTGTTTGTTTGGGGACGAGGCCTTTCATATGTGATAATTCCAGGTGGCAATGAGCATTAATAAAACCCGGACAAAGGATACCGTTCAATTTTTCTATGTCATTACCTGCTTCCTGCTCTTTTACCAAATCAATAATAAAGCCGTTTGCATCGGTAATTAAAACATGTTGCTGCAGGAACTCGTACCCGGTAAAAATATGATCTGCTGAAAATTTTCTGTACAAAATGATTGGTTGATATATTGTAAATTTGCCGCCTGCTTTGCAAAACACAATTAAAGCTGAACAAAGTTATGTGGTACAAGAGTGCGACGCAACTATGTTTAATTATTGCAAAAAAAGCTGGTAACAAAATTTTATAACAAAACACAATCAACCCTCCCTCTTGCGGGGAGATAGAAGGGCCACTATGTTAGATAAACTAAATGCTATAAAGGGAAGATTTGATAACCTGGGGGTTGCGCTCACCAATCCGGAGATAGTGAACGACAATAAAAAATTTATTGCCACCAGTAAAGAATACCGCAGCCTGGAAAAAATTGTAAATGCCCGGAATGAATATGTGAAATTACTGGATGATATTGTTTTTAATAAAGAGGTGTTAAGTGGTGATGATGATGAAATGAGAAATCTTGCCAAACAGGAATTACCGGCTTTGGAAGAAAAGAAAGAATCTTTGGAAAAGACCCTCCGTAATATGCTTATACCAAAAGACCCTTACGATGAAAAGAATGCAATACTGGAAATTCGTGCCGGCACAGGTGGTGATGAAGCTTCTTTATTTGCAGGCGACCTGCTGAGGATGTACTTAAAGTATTGTGAAAAGAAAGGATGGAAAACAGCCATTCTAAGCGAAAGTGAGGGAACGGTAGGCGGCTATAAAGAAGTTCAGGTAGAAGTAACAGGTGATGATGTGTATGGTACATTAAAATTCGAAAGTGGTGTACACCGGGTGCAACGTGTACCTGATACGGAAGGTAGTGGACGGGTTCATACCAGTGCAGTAACAGTGGCAGTAATGCCAGAAGCAGAAGATGTAGATGTGGATCTAAAAGAATCAGATGTAAAAATGGAAACTGCCAGAAGTGGTGGAGCAGGCGGACAAAATGTAAATAAAGTGGAAACCAAGGTTTTTCTTACTCATAAACCAACCGGTATTGTAGTCATGTGCCAAACAGACCGTTCGCAGCTGGGCAACCGGTTAAAAGCAATGGAAATGCTGAGAACAAGATTGTATGATGAAGAAGTAAGAAAAGTGGAAGAGGCTACAGCACATATGCGAAAAAGCCTTGTAAGTACCGGCGACAGGAGTGCTAAAATAAGAACCTATAATTTTCCGCAGGGTCGTGTTACCGATCACCGCATTGGATTAACAGTGTACAATTTAGATACTATATTAAACGGCGATATACAGGAATTTTTAGATGCGCTGCAGTTTGCAGAAAATGCAGAAAAGATGACTGCACAGAATTAAGATCTTAAGCCTTACTTATAATTGTTAAAACACCCTGAAATTTCAGGGTGTTTTTTATTTGAATTAAACTCAGATACCTGATATTGGTCATAAACTCAGTCATTTTAAAAAATTTATACCTGAAAACAGTTAAAATGACATCATTGAAAATAAATAGTTCTTTTTTACGTTCTAATTATCAGTATAACTGATTAAGCATTGGGGCATTAAGGAATACTTAACATTTACATAAAAACTTTTGGCATTGGTTTTGCGTAACTATAATTATAAACAACGATAATTCAAATTTTCTCATAAGCAGTTAGTTTTGGTAACGGCCCCTGTTTCTACAGGGGCTTCTCTTTTTTAATAACAACCCATTAAAAAAAAACAGGTATGTTGTAGTCTATCTTTGCCGGGTAATTATGGACAAATCCCCACAAATATTTCAGACAAACAGTTCTTACCGGTGGAAGAGTATAAAGTGGACCGGTCGTATCCTCTTCTTTATCTCATTATTTATTCTTGCAGTTGTAATACTGGCAATCTCACTTTCCCAAAGCCCTTCAACAAATGTTACACCCGGTGAATATTACGGTAATACAGATAGTATAAAGCTGTCAGCTTATCACAATAAAAAAATAAAGGGTTTTAAAGATTTTTTAGCTAAAAAAGAACGGGAAGAATTTCTAAAAAAAATATCCCTTAGCATTAATAAAACTTCAGGACAATTTATAAGAGCTGCATTTTACACCCCCTGGTCCGGCAGCAAATCTATTCCTTCTCTTGAACGTTACGGCGATAAGATAAATGTTATTTTTCCGGAATGGTTCTTTATTGATACCAATAATAATATCAGTCTGCAAACAAGGATTGACAGTGCGGGCCTGGCCCAGATGCAGCAGAAAAATTTACGCATCATGCCGATGCTTACCAACTTTAATTCCTCAAAAAAAGATAAAGAAGGAAAACCCGCTGCTGATTTTGACGGTAACCTTATACATGCTATTTTAAATGATACGGTAAAGCAGAAAAAATTTATTCAGCAAATTATCGATACGCTCATTACTTATAATTTCCAGGGCATCAATGTAGATCTTGAAGAACTAAAGGAAACCTCAAATAAACCACTTACCCGATTTCAGAAAAATCTATACAACGCCCTGCATGCAAAAAACCTGGTAGTTACACAGGATGTAAGTGCAATGGATGACAATTATGATTTTGGGCAACTCTCAAATTATAATGATTATGTCATCCTCATGGCTTATGACGAGTACAGTAATTCAACCGGCCCGGGGCCAATATCTGACCAGAAATGGGTTGAAGATGCTGTAGACCAGGCAGTAAAAAAAATGGACAGTAAAAAAATAATTCTTGGCCTGGCCGGGTATGGATACGATTGGGCAAGCTGGATGAATAAAGACGGGGAATCCGAAAAAGAAGTGAGAGACCATACTTATGCAGAAGCAATAGACAGGGCAAGAGCTTCAAAAGCCATCATTGATTTTGATAACGATAATTACAACCTTCATTACTCTTACACGGAAAAACAATACAATGCAGAAAGCCCTTTAATTAAACACGATGTATGGCTTGCAGATGCTGCTACTACTTTTAATATCATGCGTTTTGCCGATGAATACGGACTTGCAGGTACTGCACTATGGCGGCTGGGAAGCGAAGACCCACGCATCTGGAGTTTTTATAACCTGGATCTGAATAATTATGCCTTACAAAATAAACCATTCAATTTTAATTTACTTTCCAGCATTCCCATTAACCCCAATCAAAAACCATCATGGGTAGGACAGGAAGGTGGCGAGATATTAAATATTTTAGGAAGTCCGCAGGAAGGGAAAATAAAACTGGAGGTGGATAGCGCTGAACAACTCATAGCCGAACAAACCTATACGCAATTGCCATCAGGATATGTGTACGAGAAGTCAGGAGAAGACACAACGGAAATAGGACCGGGACATAAGATCATTTTAACCTTCGATGATGGTCCCAGTGATGATTATACACCGCAGATCCTTGACATTTTAGAAAGAGAGAAAATACCTGCCACTTTTTTTATTGTTGGGCGGGAGGCTGAACAAAACCTGCGGGTATTAAAACGCATTTACCGGAATGGCTTCGAGATTGGTAATCATACTTTCACGCATCACAATATTGCCACCATGAGTGCCGGGAGGGCTGAGATTGAAATGAAAGCAACAAGGCTTTTGATAGAAGCTGTAACCAACCATTCCACTATTTTATTCAGGGCTCCATACAATGCAGATAGTGAACCGCAGACTTTTGAAGAAATTGAACCGCTTGCCCGCAGCAAAAAAGATAATTATATAACAGTTGGTGAGAGTATTGACCCAAATGACTGGGATCCGCACAATAATGCTGATTCTATTGTAGCCAGAACAATAAGAATTGCTGAAGCAGGAAACGGCAATATTATTTTATTACATGATGCCGGCGGCGAAAGCAGGCAGTCCACAGTAGATGCATTACCCCGAATTATAAAATACTTCAGGGATAAAGGCTGCAAATTTACAACCGTAGCCGACCTTATGGGGAAAACCAAAGATGAAGTAATGCCTCCGGTTAAAAAAGACTGGCAAAGCTCTTTCAATTATTTTTTTATAGAATTTATTTATTGGGCTGGTAAAATCATTTTCTCCCTGTTTCTTATCGGTATTTTTTTATCGATAGGCAGAATGATCCTGATGGCTGTACTGGCCTGGTTACAAAAAAGAAAAGAGACAAAAGAAAAAGCCATGCCTTTCAGTGTTTCTATAAAAGATCAACCATTCATAAGTATTATTGTCCCGGCATTTAATGAACAAATAAATGCAGCCAGAACCATCCGGAGTTTATTACTGCAGGATTATCCAAATATGCAAATTGTTTTTGTAGATGACGGCAGTACCGATAATACTTTTAAAATTGTTCAGGATAAATTTAATGGCAACAATAAAGTAAAAGTATTTACAAAACCAAACGGTGGAAAAGCTTCTGCTTTAAATGTGGGTATTGAAAAAGCCGAAGGCGAATTTGTTGTTTGTGTTGATGCCGACACACAATTAAAACCCGATGCTGTTTCCCTGTTGATAAAAAAGTTTTTTAGTACCGAACATAGAACAAAAATAAATGCCGAAATAGGTGCCGTTGCCGGTAATGTGAAAGTAGGTAATGAAAGAAATATGATAACCAGGTGGCAAAGTATTGAATATATCACTTCACAAAATTTTGATCGCAGGGCATTTGGTTACCTGAATTGCATAACAGTTATTCCCGGTGCCATTGGTGCTTTCAGAAAAGAAGCGGTTATAAAAGCCGGTAGCTTTACCAGTGATACGTTGGCCGAGGATTGTGACCTTACCATGCGGTTGCACCGGAATGGATATCACATACGCAATTGTAATGAGGCTATTTCTTATACAGAAGCACCCGAAACCATGCGGCAGTTCATGAAACAAAGATTCCGCTGGAGCTTTGGTGTAATGCAATGTTTCTGGAAACACCGGGATGCAGTTTTTAACCCCCGGTATAAAAATTTTGGCATGATCGCATTGCCACACATTCTTATCTTCCAGATGATTCTGCCTTTTCTGGCTCCTCTTGCCGACCTGGTGCTGGTATTTAGTTTAATTGCAGCAGCATTAAATATTATCCCGGTAAGTACGGGGCATATCATTTTATATTACCTCATTTTTTCGCTGGTTGATATGGCTGGGGCAGCCCTGGCTTTTGCTTACGAAAAAGAAGATTACAAGAAACTGCTCTGGATGATACCACAGCGTTTTATCTATCGCCAGCTGATGTATTATATTTTATTCAAATCATTTAATAAAGCACTTAAGGGCGAATTACAGAGTTGGGGTGTATTAAACCGCACCGGAAATGTAAAACGGGTAGTACCTGTCTGATATAAGATTTAGTCCTTTACCTTTGCAAACCAAATTATACCATTGTCAACATCAGGATCAGATAGAAAAAAGTTTTTTAAGCGTTTAAGAAATAAAGATAATTCAGCAGATACTGAAGAGATGTCCTTTATGGGTCATCTGGAAGCCCTGCGCTGGCATTTGATGCGTTCTGTAATAGTCTGGCTGATTGCGGCAATCATAATTTTTATTTTTATTGATTGGGTTTATGACGAAATCATCCTGGCTCCTTCCAGTGAAAATTTCATTACCTATGGTGCGTTATGCAAATTTGGCCATTGGTTACATATCGGTAATGGGCTATGTATGCCCCCGGTAAAAATCAGTTTCCAGGTAACTGAAGTAAATGGCACATTTACTTCTGCAGTAAACATTGCAATAATCGGCGCTATCATTGTATCGTTCCCTTATCTTTTTTGGGAATTCTGGCGTTTCGTTAAACCCGCCCTTTCTCCGAAAGAAAAAAAATATGCCCGGGGAAGTATTTTTTGGGTATCCCTTTGTTTTTTCTTTGGCGCTGCTTTTGGATATTATTTACTGGCACCTTTTACATTCAATTTTTTAGCCAGTTTCACCCTGGGTAAAACCGGGGCAATAATTTACAGGCCATCCATCAATGATTATATAGATAGCCTCACCAACCTTATTCTGGGTTGTGGTATTGCTTTTGAATTACCCATCCTGGCTTATGTTTTGGGCCGTATAGGTTTGATAACAGCAAAATTTTTAAAACGATACCGGAAATATGCTTTCGTTATTATACTTATAGTGGCTGCTGTAATAACGCCTTCCCCGGATGCTACCAGCCAAACCATTGTTGCTATTCCGCTTTTATTGTTATACGAGATCAGCGTTTTTCTTGTTGCCCGTATTGACCGCAAAAAAGCAAAAGAAGAAAAAGAATGGAGCTGAAAAAGTTAAAGGTTAATAGTTAATGGTTAAAGGTTGTAACTTTATAACAACAAATAATAAAACAACAAACAATAAATTTTTTATGTCTCCCTTTAATTTAAACTTACCCATAGCTATAGGATGCGATCATGCAGGATTTGATTGTAAAGAAGACCTGATCTCTGTACTGGAAGGAGAACGCCTGGCTTTTAATGATTTTGGAACTTTTAATAAAGATTCTGTTGACTACCCCGATTATGCACATGCTGTTGCATTTGCTGTTGAAAACGGCGAAGCTGCTTTTGGTATTTTATTATGCGGCAGTGCAAATGGTGTTGCTATGACGGCAAATAAACATGCCGGCATAAGAGCTGCCATTTGCTGGGGCGAAGAATTGGCAGAGCTTGCCCGCAAACATAATAATGCTAACATTATTTGCATTCCTGCCCGTTTTGTACGGGATGGTGATGCTGAAAAAATGCTGGATATTTTTATGAATACTGCATTTGAAGGCGGGAGACATGAAACCCGTGTTGAAAAAATTACATGCTGATCTCCCGTATTATCACAAAACTTTATTTCACCGCTTATCAAAAATTAAAACATGGCTTAATGGTTTTAACTATTTTGCCCGTCCGAATGGAATTCATCCGGGCGGACCTGCCATTAAATCATACAAATGAAAAAAATATTTCTTTTCGCAATTCTTTTATTTTTAATCAACTGCTCCTTTGCTCAGTCAGATGCTGCAGCAAAATATGCTGCGGTTATTACCGGCAATAACCTTAAAAAACAACTCAGTATTATAGCCAGTGCCGAAATGGAAGGAAGAGAAACCGGTACCGAAGGCCAGCGCAGGGCCGCAACTTATATTGAAACACAGTTTAAAGCCATGGGATTAAAAACGGTAGATGCCTTAAAAGGTTACCAGCAATATTATCCCTTGTACCAGGACAGTTTAAAAAAAGCTGAGTTAAAAATTGCAGGTAAAGATGTAGAATATGGTAAAGATTTTATTGTTTCGCTTAATAACAATGAAACCGGGAAATTTAAAAGTAATAAAATAATTTTTGCCGGCTACGGTATTGATGATGAAAAATACAGTGACTATAAAGAGCTTGACGTGAAAGGTAAAATTGTAGTAATCTTTTTAGGTGAACCAAAAAAAGCTGATGGAAAATATATTATCAGTGGGGCCGCCCGTGGTTCTTCGTGGAGTTTCCCGGGCATACCAAAAAAAGTTGCAACCGCCGCTGCCAAAGGTGCAGCAGGTGTTTTATTTATTAACTCAAACCAGGAAACATTTAATCAACGTGCAGTTGATAATGGTAAAAAGACTGGTGTATATTTTCCAAAAAATGCTGATGATACAAAAACAATAAATTCTGCACAGCTTTCTCATGCATTCGCAAGAGAGATCATGGGCAACAATTTTGATACATTGGTAAAAATTTCAAAAGCCGGTGGTAACATTGACAAACAATTTGCCATGGAAAAGAAAACAAAACTTGCATTTAAATTTGAAAAATACAGAACTACCATAAATGCCAGCAATGTAGTAGGTATTATTGAAGGAACTGATAAAAAAGATGAGTATGTTTTTTTAACCGGGCATTACGATCATTTAGGCATGCACAACGGGCAGATATATTATGGTGCTGATGATGACGGCAGCGGTACCTGTGCAGTCATCAACATGGCAGAAGCATTTGCTAAAGCTGCAGCCGAAGGTTACAAGCCCAGAAGAACCCTCGTCTTCATGACCGTAAGTGGAGAAGAAAAAGGATTATGGGGAAGTGAGTATTACAGTGATCATCCTTTTTACCCAATAGAAAAAACTACGGTTGATTTAAATACTGATATGGTAGGCAGAGTGGATACAGAACGTAAAACCGGTGATACCCTTAATTATGTGTATGTGATCGGGCATGATAAACTCAGCAGCGATCTGCCGGTTATTAATGAAGGCGTAAATAAAAAATATACCAACCTGGTTTTGGATTATAAATTTGATGACCCCAATGATCAGAACAGGATCTATTTCCGCAGCGACCATTATAATTTTGCCCGTAAAGGAGTTCCCATTTTATTTTTCTATGATGGTATGCTTAAAGCTGATTATCATAAGCCAACCGATACTATTGAAAAAATTAATTGGGACTTGTATGAAAAAAGAGTGCGTATGATATTTCACACTGCCTGGGAAATGGCCAACAGGGATGAGATGTTGAAGCGGGATACGCCGTTGAATATGGGGACGAGATAAAAACAACCCCCTCCGCCACCTGAAGGGGAAACTTTGTAGCATAATACTGCAAGCTGTTTTTTCTTTTTAAGTTGTGTAAAAAATTAAGGCTTCTGAAAAATCAGAAGGCTTTTTAATATAGTAGAGACTAGGTTCACCCTTTAGGGGGCTAGGGGGTTTTCATTATCCTTCTTATTCACATCCGGCACATACGTACTCCCAAGTTTTACCGATTGTATCTTTTTAGCTGAACTGAAATTTACCTGCACTGTTGTATTTCCTTTTTCCCAAACCCCAATACTGCGGTGAATTTTTTCGGTGCTGCCATCTTTATAAACAACAGTAATATCAACAGGCACCGGCTTGGTACCTTTTGATTCTATGCTGATCTGTTTTATATTTCCTTTTTCGGTAACCTTTGCAATGGCCAGGTCGGGCACGCCGTCATCAAAGAACCAGCGCTTCCAGAACCAGTTTAAATTTTTACCGCAGCCTTCATTCATGCTATAGAAAAAATCATAAGGCATCGGGTGCCTGCCATTCCAGTTACGAAAATAATTATGCAGGCCTTTATAAAACAAGTCATCACCCAGCATATCTTTTACAAACAAATAACCCATGGCAGGTTTGGGGTAGCTGTTGATGAACATGGAGGTACCGTATTCCTGTGTAGTGAGTGTCATGATGGGCATATCAACTTCGTTGCCTGCAGTTTGTTCAACAGCAGCAATACCATATTTGTCAATAAGCATGGTATCAATCATCGGCGAAATAAGCCATTCGCCAATAGTTGCCCAGCCCTCATCCATCCAGCCATACTTTGTTTCATTAATACCCATGTAAAAAGGGAACATGGTATGAAAAATTTCATGATCGGTAAGCTCAATACTTTCTTCCCTGTCTTCAACCGGGTTATCATTTACCATCATGGGGTATTCCATTTGGTCTAACCCGTCAAAAACTGTTTCATGGCTGTAAGGATAAGGCCATTTAGGAAAATTAAAACTCATCGCTTCCACCGTTTTATGAGCATCTGATGCAACCAGCAAATAGTCTTTGTGTTTGGGATTAAAAACAGCATCAACCCTCGTTCTTCTGCCGGTGGTTTTATCAACAACCAGGCTGGAGCTTTGCCACATGTAATGATTGCTTAAAGCAAACACCGCATCGGTAACATGCTTTGCTTCAAATATCCAGGTGTTTGCTGTTTCATTTTTTGTGATGCGTTCGTTCTTTATATCGGTACTGTCAATAATGGTTATATAGCCATCATTAGTTTCGGCCTGCTGAATGCGTTGCTGGTATTTTTCTTTAAAAATAGCGGCACTGTTTGTAAGATCGCCGGTAGCCCAAACAATATAGTCGCCGGGCACGGTTACTGATGTTGTAAAATCACAGAAGTCATTATAAAATTCCTGTGTGCCTAAATACGGATTCCTGTTCCAGCCATCAATATCATCATACACGGCAATGCGTGGAAAAAAATAGGCAATAAAATAAGCGCCGTCTTCCACTTGGCCGGTGCGGATATGAGATTGTTTATTGAGGATGTAATTATAACTGATACTAAATTTTACTGTACCTTTTGGAAGCAAAGGTTTTATACGCACACTCATGTTTGTAGCATCTATCCGGTAATTATTTGCAGCAAGCTGCTCATCATTGGCCGATAATTTTTCTATGACCACACCATCAGTTACATCTTCTCCTTTTATATTCATTAAACGGCTGGCGCCTTTTTTATAAATATTTGGGTAGAGTTTAAAAACAATTTCTTTCAGTGTATCCGGACTGTTGTTTGTGTAGTTGATCATTACTGTTCCTTTAATAACCCTTGTAGCCGGATCAAAATTCACGTTGATATTATAAACCGCCCCATTCTGCCAGTAATTTTTACCGGGCTTTCCATTCATACTACGGGTGCCTTTATCAAATGTCTTTTTTATATTTAATGGAATGGGTAATGCTGTTTGTGCCTGCGAAGCCTGCAACAAAAAAGACATAGCTATAAAACTAAAAAGTTTTTTCATCAGGTTTTTATTTTAAAGTTAGTGTAAAATAAAGCCCCCTGAAAATCAGAAGGCTTTTTAATATAATAGAGTCCAGGTTCCCCCTTCAGGGGGCGGAGGGGGTTGTTCTTACCAACCCAAAATCCATGCAAATATCAGCGGCGCCACGATCGTAGCATCACTCTCCACAATAAATTTTGGTGTTTTAATATCTAATTTACCCCAGGTAATTTTTTCGTTAGGCACAGCACCGGAGTAACTGCCGTAAGAAGTTGTTGAATCACTTATCTGGCAAAAATAACTCCAGAAAGGCACATCATGCCATTCTAAATCCTGGTACATCATGGGCACAACACAAATAGGAAAATCGCCTGCAATGCCTCCACCTATCTGGAAGAAACCAACACCCTTGCCTGCAGAATTATTGCGGTACCAATCTGCCAGCCAAACCATGTATTCAATACCACTTTTCATGGTGGTAGCTTTCATTTCATTTTTAATAATGTACGATGCAAAAATATTTCCCATGGTACTGTCTTCCCAACCGGGCACCACAATTGGAATGTTTTTTTGTGCAGCAGCCAGCATCCAGCTGTTGCGTGGATCAATTTCGTAATACTGTTCCAGCACACCGCTCAGCAACATCTTGTACATGTACTCATGCGGAAAATAACGTTCGCCATTATCATCAGCATCTTTCCAGATTTTATGTATATGCTGTTGCAATCTGCGGAAAGCTTCTTCTTCCGGTATGCAGGTATCGGTAACCCGGTTATAATGGTTTTCAAGCAGGTCCCATTCTTCCTGTGGAGAAAGATCCCTGTAATTAGGCACTCTTTTATAATGGCTATGTGCCACCAGGTTCATGATGTCTTCCTCCAGGTTGGCACCCGTGCAACTGATGATGCTCACTTTATCCTGGCGAATCATTTCAGCCAGGCTCAAACCCAACTCTGCAGTGCTCATTGCACCTGCCAGCGTGATCATCATTTTACCGCCTTCGTCCAGGTGTGTTACATATCCTTTGGCAGCATCCATCAAAGCCGCTGCATTAAAATGGCGGTAATGATGCTCTATAAAATTTGAAACGGGTCCTTTGCTCATAATAAATATTTAAGGCTGCAAAAGTAATTTTTTTTATGTACCCGGCCTTTGAAATTCTATTTAGCTTCATTGGCAGTTTATCCTGGCGAAGCCGAGACTACTCTTGTACTCCATCTCTTTATTCAACAAACCAAACCAACATCCCGCTCTTCTTTGTATATTTAAGGTCAACTATTCTATATGAGAAAAATATTCGTTTTTATTATCCTGTTAATTTCAAATCACCTGGTTGCACAAACCATCATTCAGCGTGATGCTGAAATTGAAAAAATGGTTAAAGAAGTTTCAGCCGACTCGTTAAAATCTTACATAAAAAGCATGGTTGCTTTTGGCACCCGCAATACCTTAAGTACACAAACAGATCCCAAACGTGGTATTGGCGCTGCAAGAAACTGGGTGCTGGGTAAATTCAATGAATTTGCAAAACAATCCAACGGCAGGTTAACCGCCATAATTGATACAACAACATTACAGCCCGATGGAAAAAGAATTGATGCAACAACGCTGTTAGGCAATGTGGTTGCTACCTTAAAAGGAACAGATCCAAATGACAACCGCATCTTTATCATTAGCGGGCATTTAGATAATATGAGAAGCAGCCCCACAGAACGCCTGGGTGATGCACCCGGTGCCAATGATGATGCCAGCGGCAGTGCAGCTGTACTTGAGTGTGCAAGAATAATGAGTAAGCATGGTTTTCCGGCCACGATAATTTTTGTAACAGTCAGTGGTGAAGAGCAGGGTTTACTGGGCTCAACTTTTATGAGCAACAAAGCAAAAAATGAAAACTGGAATATTGTTGGCGTGTTGAATAACGATATTATGGGTAGCAACAACAGTAATGAAACCAACATCATCAACAATACAAAAGTTCGTGTTTTCAGCGAAGGCATACCGGCTTACGAAACAGAAAAAGTTGCTGCCAATATCCGTAATCTTGGTTTGGAAAATGACGGAAAAAGCCGTCAGCTTGCACGGTACGTAAAAGAAATTGGCGAACGCTATGTTGATAATATAGAAGTTGTTTTGGTTTACCGCAATGATCGTTTTTTGCGTGGCGGCGATCATACACCTTATGTGCAGCGTGGCTTTGCTGCTGTGCGTATTACAGAGATGAATGAGAATTACACACGCCAGCACCAGGATGTGAGAATAGAAAACGGTATTCAGTACGGCGACCTGGAAGAATATATTGACTATGAATACCTGCGTAAAAACACCGGGGTTAATCTTGCAAATCTTGCTAACTTATCCAAAGCGCCCGCCATGCCCGACTCCGTAAAAATGGAAGTAAAAAAATTAACCAACTCCACTTTACTATACTGGCAAACGCCAAAGCTTGGAAAAGTAAAAGGTTATTATGTTTTGGTGCGGGAAACCACCAGCGCTTTCTGGCAAAAGAAAATATTTACCGCCGAAACAGAAATGCGTTTGCCTTTTTCGAAAGACAATTATTTTTTTGCAGTACAATCCGTAAATGAAAGCGGTAATGAAAGTTTACCGGTTGTGCCGGTGCCGGGACGCTAACAGCTTTAATTTTATCAATCCAAAAATATTTTTTAAACAATATTTGTTTTATTGAAAAAGTATTTAGACATTTGTCTAAATATATAAATATAAAAGATGAATGCTCTTTTTAAAGCTTTAAATGATAACACGAGGAGAAAGATACTGGAGCTTTTAAAAAAGAAAGACCTGACAGCCGGAGAAATTGCTGACAGCTTCAATATAAGCAAGCCAAGCATATCTCACCACCTGGATTTATTGAAACAGGCCGGGCTGGTTCATGCAACAAAAGAGGGCCAATTTATATATTACTCGCTAAACACAACTGTAATGGATGAAATGGTAAAATGGTTAATGACTTTAAAAAAATAATCAGGTATATGAAACTGTCTAAATTTTTTCGGCTGTTTTTTCCTTTTGCAATGCTGGGTATTCCCTGGATTTACCTGGCTTATATATGGAATGAACTACCACAAACGGTTGCCACACATTTTGGCATAAATGGTGCTGCGGATAGGTTTGGTGATAAATCAGAAGTGGTATTCATCATGCTTATCATAGCAGCGGCCGGCCTGGCTACCTATTTCATTTTACAAAATCTCTATAAAATTGATCCAAAGAAAAAATATACAGAAACCACTTCTGCCGTGATGAAAAAGATTTCGGCAGTAGTTATAATGCTGTTGTCGTTTTTGTTGTTTTTTATTTTGAACTCCATGCTACACGCTAAAATTACCGGTATGCCTGTTTTATTTTGCGGCCTCAGCCTTTTTCTGGCTTATACCGGCAACCTTATGCACAGCATTAAACCGAATTATTTTGCCGGCATAAGAATACCCTGGACTTTGGAAAGTGAAGATAACTGGAGGAAAACACACCAGCTCGCCAGCAAGGTTTGGTTCGCAGGTGGTATTTTCCTGGCCATTTTATCGTTGTTGCTTAATACAAAAATATTGATGGCCACTTTTTTAAGTATTGTAGTTATTATGTTGGCCATCCCCATAATTTATTCTTATGTTTTATACAAAAGGTCATTACAAAATTGAAAGCTAAATTTTAAAACCATGTTCAAATTATTTCTTGCTTTAGTTACCCCTTTATTTATGGTTACTGCAACTGCTCAAAATATTACCGGCAATTGGGAGGGTGCTTTACAAATACAGGGAACAGAAATTCCAATAGTTTTCCATATTACAAAAGACAGTACCGGCAAGTACGTAGCAAGTTTCGACAGTCCCAAGCAAAAAACTTACAACATTGCATGCAGTGATGTAATTATAAAAGAAGATAGTGTGATATTAATGATGCAAATACTAAAAGGTAAATATGCCGGTAAACTGGAAAATGAAAAACAGTTAAACGGTATATGGAGCCAGGGTGCTGCATCATTTCCATTAAATTTAAAAAAGACGAGCGATATTGTAACCATAAAAGAGTTCAACCGGCCGCAAACCCCTAAGCCGCCATTTCCTTATAGATCAGAAGATGTGGAATATGATAATGCAGATAAGTCCATTCATTTTGGTGCAACATTTACGGTACCGCTCCCCGATCCCAATGTAAATTATTTCAGGGCGCCAGTTTATCCAACCGTTTTACTGATAACCGGCAGTGGCAAGCAGGACAGGGATGAAACAATCCTCGGACATAAATCTTTTGCCGTAATTGCTGATTACTTAACACGCCAGGGCATTGCCGTATTAAGGGTTGATGACCGGGATATTGGTAAAACAACCGGAAATTACAGCACATCTACTTCAGCAGATTTTGCAAACGATGTGGAAGCCGGAATCAATTATTTAAAAAGCAGGGAAGATGTGGATACAGCCAATATTGGATTAATTGGCCATAGCGAAGGTGGTATGATTGCACCAATGGTTGCAGTAAAAAGAAAAGATGTACGATTTATAGTACTGCTGGCCGGCCCCGGCGTAAAGATCAGTGAGTTGATGGAACAGCAAAGTTTTGATGTAGCAGCTGCGGCCGGCATATCTGAAAATTTCCTGGAAAAATACAGGCTGTTATACCGGCAATTGGTAAGCACAATAGTATATGAACCCGATTCCGTAAAAGCTTATGATAAATCTGTAGTTATTTTTAATAACTGGCAAAAGGATAACAATTTTTTCCTGGTAAAAGCCACAACGGGAGTTACCGATGAAAAAAGTAAAGCAAAATATTTAAAAGGTTTTGTGCAGCAGCTGAGCGGTACCTGGTTTAATTATTTTATGAAATTTGATCCGACTGATAACCTTACCAGGGTAAAATGCCCGGTACTGGCTTTAAATGGTGAAAAAGATATACAGGTTTCAGCTAAACAAAATTTAGCTGCCATAAAAAAAGCATTGGAAAAAGGGAATAATAAAAATTTTAAAACTATGGAAATACCCGGCCTTAACCACTTATTTCAGCATTGTAAAAAATGTTCTGTAGATGAGTATGGTGAATTGGAAGAAACCTTTGATACAGAAACACTGAAAATCATCAGCAACTGGATAAAAACAGAGCGTTTTAAATAAATAAAAATCCCCGGCCATTGACCGGGGGAATAAAAACCCAAAACTCAAATTTTTATTTTTTTATTTTGTGTTCTACTTCTACATCACCATTGCTATAACATTTCAGTTTAAGTACCTGGCTTTTGTTTTCCGCAGTAATATAATACCTGGTCACGCCTTCATAGGTTAATTCAATGGCTGTTTTATCCAAATCATAACCTGCATAATTTTCAGTAAGGGCAAGCGAAATACTTAAAGGCATTTGCTCCGTTGTGATCTTCCTGGAAGTACCAATCAATTCGCCATCTTCATTGTAGGCAGCATCAACTTTTACCTGATTAAGTGTAAAGGAGGCAAAGTAAAAATCACTTACCTTTTCCCAGCTTACCTGGCTGGCTCTTGAAAAATTATTTTCAAATGCAGCTTTTACTTTGGGAGTAACATTTTCGGGATCCATAGCAAATGCGCTGCTGGCAAACAGCATTACGATCGCTGTTAAAACGGTTTTGAATTTTTTCATAACTATACTTTTTAGTTGTTTAAAATAACTGCCTCATGGCTGGCAGCTTTAATTACAATCCAAAAGTATACAGTGATGAAATTGGATAAAAGAAAAACTTTACATTGTACGTTAAAGAAAGTTAATGTATGGACAGGCGGTAATTAATAGCCCTAATCCCGTACTGTTTAATTGCATAAGAGATAATGCAGTACTGCATTATCTCTTTATTCTTAAGGAATATATAAAATTTGATTTCGTACTGTTAAAAAGTAAAAACGGTTTTCCTTTTTCCCGGTTACTATTTAAACAGTTTATAAATGGATCAGCTGTTTTAATCTGAGTATCTTTATACTCCATTTATGAACTACCTGGCTCATGCATATCTTTCCTTTAATCAACCCGACATACTGGTGGGTAATATGATCAGTGATTACATTAAAGGGAAAAAACAGTTTGATTATCCCATCCAAGTACAAAAAGGCATTAAGCTTCACCGGGCCATTGATAATTTTACCGATACCCATGCCGTTACCCATGAACTGAAATCTTTTTTCAGGCCCCAATACCGCCTGTACTCCGGCGCTTTTGCTGATGTTGTTTATGACCATTTTTTAGCAACTGATACCGGGGAGTTTACTACCGAAGCTGAACTTAAACTTTTTGCTGCCAGCACTTATCAAATACTGGAAACTCTCGTTGATCAGCTTCCCCCGCCTTTTCAAAAAATGTTCCCCTACATGAAAGAGTATGACTGGTTATACAATTACCGTTATAAATGGGGTATCGAAAAAAGTTTTGGTGGCCTGGTTAGGCGTGCAGCCTACCTTACCGAAAGTAAGATCGCTTTTGAGGTATTTAATGAAAATTACACCGCCATGCAAACCTGTTATGCTGCATTTTTTCCGGCTTTAAAAGAATTTGCTGCCGTTAATTTTGATGAACTAATACACAGCTAATTTCTTATCTTTAATAAAAAATATGAAGTGGTTATTTTTTGTAATTACAACCATTTGTTTTTCACTTACCGGCTTACATGCTCAAACAAAATTACCACCACTTGACAAGTCTCCGATGGATATGAGTTATTGTCCCGATGGATACCCGTTACTTAAAATACAGGATAAAATAACTGCACCTTTAACAGCAAGGATAATTTACGGCCGGCCACAAAAAGATAAACGTATCATTTTTGGTGAGCTGCTTGAATATGGAAAAGTATGGCGCCTGGGGGCCAATGAAGCAACCGAAATCGAATTTTACCGAGATGTTAAGATCAACAAAATAAAAGTAAAAAAAGGCCGCTATACCTTGTATTGTGTGCCTTATGCCGATAAATGGACCCTCATCATTAATAAAGAGACCGATACCTGGGGTTCTTTTAAATACAATACAAAAAAAGACCTGTTACGTGTTGATATGCCGGTACAGAAACAAACAGAAATTACAGAGGAATTAGTGATGGTTTTTGAAAAATCTGTAACGGGTGCCAATTTAATTATTGCCTGGGATGATGTAAAAATAAATTTACCAATCACATTTTAATTTAAATACTATGATTAACAATAAAAGTTTTCCTGTTTTCGGATTACTGTTATTTTCCTGCTTTTTATTTTCCTGCCAACAAAAGGAAAATAAAAATACAGCTGAAAATAAAAATATGCGGATCCCTGTTTCTGTAAATGACAGTATTACACTATCTATCGACAAATCTCCAATGGATATGATCTATTTTCCGGTAGATTACCCACAAAAGAAAATGGATTCATCCAACATGGGCAACCCAAAAGCAAGGCTGATTTACAGCAGGCCACAAAAAAAAGGCAGAATAATATTTGCCGACTCAACCGTAACACAAAATTTTATTCAGCATTATGGACAGGAATGGAGACTTGGTGCCAACGAATCAACCGAAGTTGAATTTTTTACTGATGTTACCATCAATGGACAGAAACTTGCACAGGGTCGTTATATCATCTATTGCATACCATATGCTTATAAATGGGTAATTGTTTTTAATGATAACCTATTCAGCTGGGGACTTCATGTTGACAAAACAAAAGATGTTATGAAAATTGAATTACCTGTAACAAAAACTGATAAGTCGATTGAATTTTTAACCATGGCCTTTCAGGAAGCTGCTTATGGTTATAACCTGCTTATTGAATGGGATGATATAAAAGTTTTAATGCCTGTTAATTTTAACTGACGGCAGCCTGTTCTTAAATTTTTTTCTTAAGGCGGCGGCACTCGGATTTTTTATTGATATTTACACTATGTGTGGAATTGCAGGAATAATATTACAGGCCTCTAATCCCAATGCTTCTTTTCATTTAAAAAAAATGACGGATGCTATTGCCCATCGTGGCCCGGATGGCGAGGGGCATTGGAGCAATGAAAAAGAAACTGTTCATTTAGGCCACCGCCGGCTTTCCGTTATTGACCTGAGCAGCAATGCAACACAGCCCATGGCCTATGCCAACCGTTATCACATTGTACACAACGGCGAAATTTATAATTACATTGAGCTCAGGTCTGTTTTACAAAAAAAAGGATACAGCTTTATTTCAAATTCCGACACAGAAGTTATCCTGGCAGCTTATGATTGCTGGAAAGAAAAATGTTTGCAGCAATTTGATGGTATGTTTTCCTTTGTCATCTGGGATGATAAAGAAGAGCAGCTTTTTGCCGCAAGAGACCGCTTTGGCGAAAAACCATTTTATTATTATGAAGATGAAGAGAACTTTATTTTTGCCAGTGAGATGAAAGCACTTTGGGCCGTAAGGATTGAAAAAAATTATGATAAAAAAATGCTGCTTAACTATCTCACCCTGGGTCATGTTCAAAATTGTGTAGATAAGGAACAGACTTTTTTCGAATCTGTTTATTCACTTCCCCCTTCTCACTACCTGGTTTTTACCCCATCAACTCAACAATCTAAAATAACAAAATACTGGAGTATTAATAAAGAGATAAAAATAGATATCTCCGAAACGGATGCCATTGAAAAGTTTACCGAACTGTTTAATAATTCAATACAAAAAAGATTACGTAGCGATGTAGCTATTGGCTCAAGTTTAAGTGGGGGTGTTGACAGCTCTGCCATTGCCGCTACAATCAACCTGTTAAACAGTGGGGAATCAAATAAAACTGAAGGCAATACCGGATCCCTGAAAACTTTTTCAGCCGTGTTTCCGGGTTTTGAAAATGATGAATCAAAATATATTCAATTAGTTTCTGAAAAAACAGGATTTGAAAATTTTCAGGTTAATCCGACAGCAGAAGAGCTGGTAAATGATTTTGAAAAACTTTGTTATCACCAGGAAGAACCCTTTCAATCATCAGGAATTTACGCACAGTATAAGGTTTTTGAACTGGCCAAACAGCAGCAGGTAAAAGTTTTACTGGATGGACAGGGTGCCGATGAAATTTTAGCAGGTTACCCCAGGTACATACACTGGTACCTGCAGGAAGTGCTGAGCCGGCATAGACTTGGTGCCACACAAATAGAAAGAAATGCATTTAAGAAAACCGGTCAACCGTTTCACTGGGATATAAAAAATTTCTTTGCAGCCTTTCTTCCATCACATGCAGCCATGCACATGGAAAAAAAAGAATACCACAGAACAAAACATCATCCTGAAATCTGTACAGCTTTTTTAGAATCAGTAAGTGGCAGAGAATGGGAAGGTATTCATAAACCCATTATCACCAAATTAAATGATATACTGCATTTCAATACTACACAAATGGGACTGGAAGAGCTGCTGCGATTTGCAGACAGAAACAGTATGGCCCATGGCAGAGAGGTAAGGTTACCTTTTTTAGATCACGTATTGGTTGAATTTGTTTTTTCTCTTCCTGCCAAATTTAAAATGCATGATGGCTGGACAAAATTCTTGTTACGGAAAGCTATGGAAAATAAATTACCGGGTGAGATAGTTTGGCGCAAAAATAAAATTGGTTTTGAACCTCCGCAAAAATACTGGATGCAGGATCCTGCTTTGCAGGAGTTCATTATTGAATCAAAACGCAAACTAGTAAACAATGGTATCATCTCTAAAAAAGTGCTCGATAAAAAGATAGAACCCAAAATTGCACATGCTGATAAGAATTACGATTGGCGGTATTTATGTGCTGCACAATTTATTATATAACTTGTTATTCACTGTTATTTTCTCACCTTTGCAGCTCACAAGTGAACAATTTTAAATTACGATACAAATGAAGCTTGCTACAAAATTTATTCATGCCGGGGCAGAACCCGACCCCAGTACCGGTGCAATTATGACTCCCATTTACCAAACCAGCACTTATGTTCAGGAAGCACCGGGCAAAAACAAGGGTTATGAATATGCCCGCAGTCAAAATCCTACCCGTAAAGCTTTGGAAGATGCATACGCCATTATTGAAAATGCAAAATTTGGATTGGCATTTGGCAGCGGTGTTGCAGCAACAGACAGCGTAATGAAATTATTAAACCCGGGTGATGAGGTAATTGCAGCCAACGATATGTATGGCGGAAGCTACCGGTTATTTACAAAAGTTTGGGAACGTTACGGTATTAAATTTATTTATGTTGATACTACCCATACAGAAAATGTAAAAGCAGCTGTTACTGCAAATACAAAACTGATCTGGATTGAAACACCAACCAACCCATTAATGAACATCAGCGATATTGAAGCTATAGCTGTTATTTCCAAAGCAGCAAATGCATTGTTATGTGTGGATAATACTTTTGCTTCTCCCTATTTACAAAACCCATTAGATATGGGTGCCGATATCGTTATGCATTCTGCAACAAAATATTTAGGCGGACACAGTGATGTGATACAGGGCGCTTTAATGATAAACGATGCAGCCCTCAGGGAAAAATTATATTTTATTCAAAAAAGCTGTGGTGCTGTGCCCGGCCCAATGGATTGCTTTTTAGTGTTGAGAGGAATTAAAACACTTCATGTTCGTATGAAGCAGCATTGCGAGAATGGAGAAAAGATCGCACATTGGCTTCGAAACAATGAAAAGGTTGGAAAAGTTTATTGGCCCGGATTTGAAGACAATGCCGGATATGCCGTGGCTAAAAAACAAATGCGTGGCTTTGGCGGTATGATCAGTTTTGTTTTAAAAGATGAAAGCATAGAAGCTGCAACAAAGGTCCTATCATCAACGCATTTATTTTCGCTGGCCGAGAGTTTAGGTGGTGTTGAATCGTTAATAAATCATCCTGCAGTTATGACGCATGCCAGCATACCAAGGGAAGAGCGCATTAAAAATGGCCTGGCCGATGGTTTGATCAGGTTGAGTGTGGGTATTGAAGATGCTGATGACCTGATTGAAGACCTGAAACAGGCAATTGGATAATACGATGAACTATTTTATTGAAATTATAGGTTGGATTGGTGCTGTATTGATAGTAGGTGCTTACTTTCTGAATATTAACGGAAAACTGAAAAGTTCTTCAGCAATATATATTATCAGTAATTTAATTGGTGGCCTTTTTTTTACTATCAATACGCTGGTTCACCAGGCCTACCCATCTATGATTGTAAATATTATTTGGGTATTTATTGCTGTTGCCGCTTTACTTAAAAAAGAAAAAAACTAACCAGGCAAACTGGTGTATTAGTGAAAAATAATCTCAAAGAATTTTTAGACAGTAAGGTTCTTCAATATAATCAGCCTGCTTTCATTAAGGACGATCCCATTTCCATTCCCCATCTTTTTACAAAAAAACAGGATATAGAGATTGCCGGTTTTTTCGCAGCTATTTTTTCCTGGGGCAATCGTACTGTCATTATCAATAAATCAACAGAGCTGATACATTTAATGGGCAGTTCTCCGCATGATTTTTGTATTAACCACACAGATAATGACCTGAAAAAATTATTTGCCGTTAAACACCGCACATTCAATACAACAGACCTTTTGTATTTTATTTCTTTTTTCAACATGCATTATAAAAAAAACGATTCACTTGAAACGGCCTTTAGCCAATGGATGAATAAAAAAGATGAAACAGTTGAAAATGGATTGAATGGTTTTTATCATTACTTTTTTTCAATGCCTGATGTTCCGCAACGTACCAGGAAACATATTGCTGCACCAGAAAAGAAATCATCCTGCAAAAGACTGAATATGTTTTTACGCTGGATGGTACGTAATAATAATACCGGCGTTGATTTCGGTATCTGGAAAACCATTTCGCCTGCTCAGCTTATTTGCCCCATAGATATACATGTGGCAAGGGTTACCAAACAATTAAACCTGTTGCAACGCAAACCAACCGACTGGCAGGCAGCATTGGAATTGACCGCTCAATTGCGTACTTTAGATAAAGCTGATCCTGTAAAATATGATTTCGCCTTATTTGGAATGGGGGTGATGGAAAAAAATCATCGATTTTAAAAATTAAATGATTTCGTCGATTTTAAAAAACAAACTGACTCAATTTATAATAACTCTTCAAGCTCTCAGGGTCTTGCGGCCCTCTCTTAGGGGGAGGGTTTGAGTGGGCCCTTAAATGATTTTGCAAATGGATAATGATGAATTAATACATACACTCAACAAAGAGCTTTCTGTTGAACTGCCGGAAAAAATTACTTATAGTGATATACATGCTAAATTAGCTATACACTTCAATCACCTCATAAAAAATGATTTTGATAACCTGATTGCTTATTTATACCGGATAGATGTTAGCGAACAAAAATTAAAAATACTGTTACAGCAATTCCCCGAAGAAGATACCGGGAATATTATTGCAGCGCTGGTTATGGAAAGGCAGCAGCAAAAAATAAAAACCCGTGAGCAGTTTAGCCAACGGGATAATAATATTACTGAAGAGGAAAAATGGTAAAAGGCTTATTGCTCCTGCAAATGTTTTTCTTTTGTATTTGTTTTAAACACCGGCTCCTGTACTATTGATTTGTCTTCTTTTTCTTTTGAAAGATTGAACATGGTACCAAACACATGATCCCACAAAGTAGAACTAACGCCAAAACCCAGCTCCACATTTTTATAATGATGTAAATGGTGATTACGCCACAAGGGTTTCATCCATTTAAAAGGAGGGTTCCAGGCATGAATGGCATAATGCATACTGCCGTAAATTAAATACCCCAGCAGGAATCCGGGATAAAATGCAAATACATAACTGCCGGCATTAAATAATGTCGCAATAAAAAACATCAATATAAATAAGGAAGAGGAAATAATTAAACTGGGTACTGCGGGCATAAATAATCGTTCCCTGTCTCTTGGGTATTCGTGGTGATTGCCGTGGATCAGGTAAACAATCTCCAACGCTCTTTTGCTTTCTGCCACGAAATGAAAAACATAACGATGTATTATATATTCAAAAAGCGACCAGGAAAACATGCCGGCTACGAAACTTAATGCGATCTTATATCCACTAAAAGCAAGCGTGGCACTGCTGTAATACAGCATAAAAACTATAACAGGTATATACAGACCCCATATTACAAGGGGATGCGTTTTAGTCAGGTACTCCAGGTATTGGTTCTTAAATAACCTTGCCTGGCCCTTGTTATGAATCTTTTCGAACTTCATAGTTATTAATCCGATATAAAATTAGCTAAATTTCCATTAAATGCAAATCTGCTTATCAATTTCCCTCGGTTTAAATAGTTAATTTTGATGCTACAATATAATTTTATATGAAACTTGTTACTTACTTAAAAGACGGACACGATCAACTGGGCATTTTAGTTGATGGCAATATTTATGCCATGGATTCATTGCACAACGATTTACCCTCAACCATGTCAATGTTTTTAAACTATTGGAAAGAACTGATGCCACTGGCAAGGGCAGTAGAACAAAGAATATATGATGGTTTAGTGAGAAATGTAATGGCCGATCCCTTTGCTGATGCTGATATCCTTGCACCGGTTCCCCATCCTTCAAGTTGCAGGGATGCCTATGCTTTTCGCCAGCATGTAGCCTCAGCCAGGCGTAACAGGAAAGTGGATATGATACCTGAATATGACCAATACCCCATTTTTTATTTTACCAATCATAACAGCATACAGGGTCCTGGTGATATTGTTTGTATGCCTGACCATTTTCAAAAACTGGATTTTGAACTGGAAGCGGCTATTGTTATCTGTAAACCGGGCCGTAATATTAAAGCCGCTGATGCAGATGAATATATTGGCGGATTGATGATTATGAATGATATGAGCGCAAGAAGATTACAGATGGAAGAAATGCTACTGAACCTTGGTCCTGCAAAAGGAAAAGATTTTTCTACTGTAATTGGACCCATGCTGGTTACACTCGATGAACTGGAACAATATGAAGTACCCTGTAAAGAAAATCATACCGGTAAAGCATGGAATTTAGGAATGAAGTGTTGGGTAAACGGTAAACAGGTAAGCGAGGGTAACCTTGCCGATATGGACTGGACCTTTGCTGAAATAATAGAACGCTGCAGTTATGGTGTAACCCTTATGCCCGGCGATATCATTGGCAGTGGCACTGTAGGTACCGGTTGCTTTTTAGAACTGAATGGAACCGGAAAACTAAATAACCCTGACTATGAAGAACAATGGTTACAGGAAGGAGATGTTGTAGATATGGAGATTGGAGGGTTAGGGAAATTAAGCAATACGATTGTAAAGGATGAGAGTGATTTTAGTATTTTGGCCTTGAAGAAAATATAACCGCAGAGGCGCTAAGACGCAAAGTAAATGACTAAGGAAAGATATAATGAATTGGCAACACAAATTGTTGATGCATGCTTTCATGTTCATAAAGAACTTGGCCCCGGGTTACTTGAGTCTGCCTATGAATATGCATTATTAAAAGAATTTGAACTAAGAGGTATAATTGCACAGAATCAGGTACAGGTAAAATTATTCTATAAAGGATATGATACTGGTAAACATTATGCAATTGATATATTAGTTGAGAATGAAATAGTAATCGAAATCAAATGTTGTGATATAATGCCGCCTGTATAAACTGCACAGATAATTTCATATCTGAAACTATCACAAAAGAAGCTGGGTTTTTTAGTTAATTTTCATGTGCCACTTATAAAAGATGGTATAAAACGTTTTGTAAATGATTTTTAAACTTAGCGTCTTTGCGCCTTAGCGGTAAAAAAATAAATCATGCTAATCAACTTAAAAGATATCAAACCCACCGATGTTCAAAACTATTTGCAGCATGCCATTGGTCCAAGGCCAATCTGTTTTGCATCTACAATAGATAAGGAAGGAAATATAAACCTCTCCCCTTTTAGTTTTTTTAACTTGTTTTCTTCCAATCCGCCTGTAGTTATTTTTTCGCCTGCGAGGAGGGTGAGGGATAATACCACCAAGCATAGTTTGCAGAATGTTTTGGAAGTACCTGAAGTAGTCATCAATATTGTTGATTATGATATGGTGCAGCAGGTAAGTTTAAGCAGTTGCGAATTTCCTAAAGGCACCAATGAATTTATAAAAGCAGGCTTTACTGCAGAGAAAGCAACCCTGGTTACCCCGCCCATGGTAAAAGAAAGTAAAGTAAAATTAGAATGTAAAGTACTTGAAGTAAAACCACTTGGTACTGAAGGAGGTGCCGGCAACCTTGTTATTTGTGAAATTCTTTGTATGCATATCGATGAAAGCATTCTGGATTCAGACAACAAAATAGACCAAACCAAACTACATCATGTTGCAAGACTAGGTGGCGACTGGTATTGTAAGGTAGATGAGAAAAATCTATTTAAAGTACCCAAACCAAATACACAGTTGGGTATTGGTGTAGATGCCCTGCCGGAAGGCATCCTAAAAAGTAAAGTACTCACCGGGAATAATTTAGGCCAACTGGCCAACATACATGAGATGCCCTTTGTTGACCCAACTTTTAATGATGATAAACTGAAAAATATCATTCAATATTTTTCTATCAATCCCGATGAAATGGATACCGAACTGCATCGCTATGCAAAAGAATTATTAGATGCCGGAAAAGTAAATGAGGCATGGCAGATCTTGCTGGCAGATTATTAACTGATTTTATTACTGCTAAAGTTTTCAATACAAGCGACCCCCAAAAACTTTTTTCAAAAGATCTGTTGTTCGGGCTGCAAAATTTTCACGTATATTTTTTTCTTCCTTTGCCACCAGGTCAAATAACGCATTGGTTGCTTTCATGGTTACAAAGCCGGCAAGATCAGGGTTTACCTTATTAAATACAATCGGCAGACTGTTGTACTTGTTTATTATATCGCCATAATATTTTGTGGCATTTACTTTGGCAAGCGAAGATTTTATTACAGGTAAAAAGGCCTCCGTTAATGCTGCTGTTGTTTTATCCCTGAAAAAATGAGTGGCACTGGTATCTCCGTTTCTAACCAGGCCAATCGCATCACTTATTGACATACTTTTTATGGCATTCACAAAAATGGGTTTGGCATAACCGGCTGCATCTTCGGCTCCACGATTAATTTGCAGAATAGCTTTATCTACCATGCTGCCCAGGCCTATATCCCTTAAAGTGTTTTCAACTTTTATGGCATCGGGTGGCATTAATATTTTATAAAAGGCATTTTTAAAAAAACCGTCTTCCCTGTTTAAGTTTAATACAGCGCCTGCTAAACCCTGGGCAAGCGCTTCTTTAATGCCTGCTGCTGCCTCCGTTTCTGTTACGCCTGTACCGGTGGTTTGTGGTAGTTGGCTCAATATATCGCATCCGTAAAAAAGAGTAGAAAAAACTGCTGCTATAAATACTTTTTTCATGTTGTGCATTTAATTAAAATTATACATAGGCAATATCCCTGCCAAATTATACTGTAAGAGGACTAAATGGACAAATGAGTTGTATGCGGTATCTTTGGCAAAATTTTTTAGAACTAAATGAGTATACAACATCTGTCTGAGCAGGAGATCATCCGAAGGGAAAAATTATCAGAGCTGAATAAACTGGGTATTGATGCCTACCCGGCAGCCTTATATCCTGTGAATACTACTTCTGTTTTTATAAAAGAAAATTATAAAGGCGAAGAGAATAAAGCGGATTTTACCGAAGTGTGTATAGCCGGAAGGATAATGAGTGTTCGTGATATGGGCAAGGCTAACTTTGCTGTGTTACAGGATGCTGTTGGTAAAATTCAGTTCTACATTAAGCAGGATGATATTTGCCCGGATGAGGATAAAACAATGTATCAAACCGTTTGGAAAAAATTAATTGACATTGGTGATATCATCGGCATTAAAGGTTATGTGTTTACTACAAAAACCGGCGAAACATCCATTCATGTAAAAGAGTTTACTATTCTTACCAAATCATTAAGGCCTTTACCAATAGTAAAAGAAAAAGATGGTGAAGCGTTTGATGAAGTGACCGACCCCGAATTCAGGTACAGGCAACGCTATGCCGACCTGATCGTAAACCCATCGGTAAAAGAAACATTTATTAAGCGTACAAGAATGGTAAACGCCATTCGTGAGTTTTTGAATGAACGTGGCGCACTGGAAGTAGATACTCCGGTATTACAATCAATTCCGGGTGGTGCAGCTGCAAGGCCTTTCACCACGCATCATAATGCCCTGGATGTACCCATGTACATGCGTATTGCAAATGAGCTGTATTTAAAAAGATTGATCGTTGGTGGTTTTGAATGGGTTTATGAATTCAGCAGAAATTTCAGAAACGAAGGAATGGACCGCACCCATAATCCTGAATTTACCGTGCTGGAATTTTATGTGGCCTACAAAGATTATGAGTGGATGATGGATACTACTGAACAAATGCTGGAGAGAGCAGCAACTGCAACAAACGGTACTGCCAAAGTTTTAGTGGGTGATAAAGAAATTGATTTTAAAGCGCCGTACAAAAGAATAACAATGTTTGATGCTATTAAAGAACATACCGGTTTTGATATCACTGAAATGGATGAAGCTGGCATAAGAAATGTTTGCCATGAATTAAAAATTCATGCCGATGAGAAATGGGGTAAGGGAAAACTGATAGATGAAATATTCGGCACAAAATGCGAAGGCAATTATATACAGCCCACTTTTATTACCGACTATCCGGTTGAGATGAGTCCGCTTACCAAAAAGCACCGCAGCAAACCCGGGATGGTTGAGCGTTTTGAGCTGATGTGTAATGGCAAAGAAATTGCCAATGCTTACAGTGAATTAAATGATCCCATTGAACAACGTGAACGTTTTGAAGAACAAACAAAACTGATGGAACGTGGCGATGATGAAGCAATGTTTATTGATCATGATTTTTTACGGGCACTGGAATATGGTATGCCGCCAACCAGTGGTATTGGTTTTGGTATCGACAGGATCGCTATGCTGCTGACCAACCAGCATTCAATACAGGATGTCTTATTTTTTCCGATGATGAGACCGGAATATAAACCGGAATAATAAAACTTATAATTATTTTAGAAGGATGAAAAACGTTTTTCTCATTGTAAGTTCATTCTTTTTTGTACTGACTCTTCCTGCTCAAAAAAAAGTAAGCTGCATAATTAAAACAGAACTTGGCAACATCACGATCGAGTTATATCCTGCAAAAGCACCTGTCACGGTTGCTAATTTTTTAAAGTATGTGGATGCTCATTTGTACGATAGCAGCTTCTTTTTTCGTGCTGTTACATTAAATAACCAACCTAAAGACTCTGTAAAGATTGAAGTGATACAGGGAGGAGATGTTGATTCCTTAAAAAAGTTTGCTCCTATACCGCTGGAAACAACAAAACAAACCGGCCTGCTTCATAAGAACGGAACTATCTCCATGGCAAGAGGTAAACCGTCAACTGCAACTTCCAGTTTTTTTATCTGCATTAATAACCAGCCATCATTGGATTTTGGGGGCAAAAGAAACGGGGACGGACAAGGCTTTGCCGCATTCGGAAAAGTTACTAAAGGAATAGATATGGTAAAAAAAATTCAACAGCTTCATCCTGAGCAGGGGCAATATTTTAAACCGGGAGTATCAATTTTATACATCATCAGAAAATAGGAGTCATAAAAAACTGCCGGTATTTTTATTTTTAGTTTTACTTAAATACAACAGTCTACAGCAAATCTAATCTGCACCAATCTGGTTACTTTAGTGCAAAGTTGAAAAATAAAGCTTACTTTTCTGCATAAACAAAACCAATTAACATGAAAAAAATCATTCCGACAAGAGTTGCCGAAATACTTTATGCCTTAGTAATGGGCACTTTTGGCGTATTCCACTTAATGAACGCAGATAAGATGAGCGGAGGGGTTCCCAATTTTATGCCTGCTGATGGGAAAATCTGGATTTATATAACCGGCGCTGCACTAATAGCGGCGGCATTGGCGATTATTATCAACAAATTTAAAACCGCTGCCTGTTATTTACTGGCTCTCCTGTTGTTGATTTTTGTTTTTACATTACAGCTGCAACCTGCCCTTGACGGAAACCCGGGTCAGTTATTAAAAGATACGGCTTTAGCTATGGCTGCTATCATCATTGGTAATAATGCTTCGAAATAATAAATAAAATTCTCCCCGTAATTGGGAAAGGTTTTATTTGCATTTATCTTCGCTATTGTTTTTTCCTGAACTTATCTCTTACTGTGAGATAATCCAGGAAATAAATTACTCTTACAGACAGGCTGTTGAATTGTGATCCGTCAATTGTATTTCCAAGATTTTTTGAATAGTTCTTTTCAAAATTCCGGTTAAAACTTTCGGCAATGTCTTTCCATACAATGCTGAAAAAGCTACCCTGTGCAAACTGCCAGTTATAAACCATATCAACACTTAAATAATTATAATTCTGTTTTACATTTTGTGTAAATGGCGTTGTTGGGGTTTGCAGCTTACCGAATTTATCCAGTTCGTAAAACTCTACAGGATTTACTTTACTCCAGTAATGCCTGGCTCTTAAAGTAAGTCCCATGCGGTTGGTAAAATTGTATTTAATATTGATTATGTTTTCAACACTGTTCACATGTCTTCTCGAAAAAATTATAGTATCTCTGTTTACGCCAATATTTGCTGCCCAACCCGATTGATTTCTACCATTTGTAATGCTTATAGAATTATCTACAGAAAACTTACTACTGAATCTTATTTTGCCCCGCAAACTAAAATCTAAACTTGTTCTTTTAAATACACCACCTGTTCCGGTAAATACACTTCCACTCCAGGATAGTTTTTTTGCTGAATTACTTTCCCACCAGACATTAATTCCAATTCTTCCTTTATTTTGAAATACCCGGCCGTAATATCTTGGTTCATAAAAATCATTGTAGTTAGGTCCACCGTTAATATTTGCGCCAATCCACCACAATTTTTTTGTTTGAGCATTAAACTTAACATTGATACCTGCATTCTGGTACATCATTTCTTTTCGCCTTAAAATATCAATTGGAGAAACCAGCCTGCTGTACCAGAAATTCGTATTGACCCGTATTTGATTATACCATCCCCTTGGTTTGGTCCAGGTATATCCTGCCCATAAGCCCTGGTCCATACTGTTGTTATTTGTAAAGTATCCGAAATCACTTTTATCATACTTGCTGTTATACAGGTCCTGCCACACGTTAAAATTAAACCGGCCGCTTGTTTTACCAAAATAAATACTGTGAGCATAACCCGTAGTATTTTTTCCATCCTTACCTATGATATTGCTGAAGCTCATATTTCCCCCAATGTTCCATTTATTTTTTTTATCATTAAAATCGAAGAGGGCAGAAGTTACATCGGCATCATAATCGTTACCGCTGCGCCATACATTTGTATTAACCAATGATATGCTGCTGTTATGTTTCAGGGTTTGATCAAGCACAAAAATATTATAATTTGTTAATGGCATATTTTCTTCCTGTCTTGTTGCATTGGTATTTTCATCCTGAAAAGTTGTATACTGGCGTTGAGTAACAGCATTTAAAATTCCTACACCCAATCCCTTTTGTGTTCGGCCACTTATTTTTGTTGCATTAATTATTTTTGCCTGTGAAGGGTCTTCGGTTATAATTTCATTTGCGCCATTTGAAATCCCTTTTTTATACCGCGGTTCAATACCAATTCTCCTGCTGTAAAAAAGATTTCCTTTGTTAAACAATTCTGTTCCTTCGGTAAAAAAAGCACGGTTCTCATTAAACTTTTGTTCAAAAGGGGTAAGGTTTAATATGCGGTTATCAGATTGTACCTGGCCAAAATCCGGAATCAATGTCATGTCTAAAGTAAATGCCTGGTTAAGGCCATATTTCAGGTCCATTCCGCCATTAACGGTTGTTGAATTTTTATTAACACCTGCAACAGCAGTGCCATCATGATTTATATATGTGGAAAAATATGGCGAAAGTTGTAACCGCATTGGTGGTTTAATATCCTGCAGCCCAGTAAACAAACCTTCCTGTGTTAAAAAGCCGTTGGCATTGGGGTCTATCGATTGCCAGAATAACTGTTTGCCGCTTTTTTGCCGTTTCCTTACAATATTTAATCCCCAATCCTGTATTTTCTTTTTCCCAAATCTTATGGCTGAGTATGGGATAAACATTTCAAAGCTCCAGCCATCAGCATGAATTTTTGAAGCACTTTGCCAAACTGCATTCCAACTGAAGTCTTCGCTATTGCCATTGGTATTGGGCGCCTGTTTGGCATCAAATTGTTCGCCCAATGGTGTCACAAAATATTCAAACCCATTAAGCTTGTCATGATAAGTATCAAATATTACACCTATAAAATCATTGTTGCCAAACCCATCCCTGCCTACCAATTCTGCAGCAATGCTATCTTTGTATTTTTCATGTAGGTAGCCACCAACATAAACTCCTTCGTTACTATACAATAAATAAATTTGTGTAGCATTATCAGCACTTTCCGGAATAAATGGTGTTGGCCTGAGTTCAATGAATTTATCAGCTACCGGAGCTTCCTTCCAGGCTACATCATCTAAAATACCATCAATTTTAATTATTGAATTTGTTCGTTGAGCAATTAATTTCTTTTTTTCTGATTGGCTGTAAGCTGCAGTAGTTAGCATAATGCAAAAGCATAATGCTTTAAGGTTAAAACATTTCATGGCTATACTTTTTGGTTTGCGAATACATCATTCATGGCGTAATGATGTGAATACGAAATTAAACGTACAGGTCACGATAAATGTTACCGTTCATCAAAACAAAAAGTTTTTAGGATTTTATTAACAGGTAAGATTAAACAAAAAGATCTTTATACAGTTGGGCGCCTGGTACAACAGAATATTTTTCCAGGTTGGTAATTCCTTCTGTAGCAAGTACATCTTCATCAATAAAATTATTGCCTGTGCAGGATTTGGAAGATTTAGATAAAATATAATATGCAGCATCTGCAATAATATCAACTGTACGGCTCATCTTCATCAGCATTTCGCCACCCAGTAAATTATTTACTGCAGCAGTAGCAATGGTAGTACGTGGCCAAAGTGTATTGGCCGCAATATTATATTTTTTTAATTCGGCAGATAAACCAAGTGCGATCATACTCATATCATATTTACTGATGGTATAAGCAAGATGGTTTTCAAACCATTTCAGGTCCATATTTATGGGTGGGGATAAATTTAAGATATGTGCATTGGTTCCTTTTTTAAGATGGGGAATGCAGGCCCTGCTCATCATGAATGTGCCCCTCACATTGATGTCATACATGAGATCAAAACGTTTGGGTTCGGTTTGTTCGGTTAGTGTAAGGTTGATGGCAGATGCGTTATTAATTAAAATATCAATACCGCCGAATTTTTCAATTGTTTTATCAACTACATTTTGTATCTGGTCTTCAAAACGTATGTCACATTGCACTGCTAATGCTTTACCGCCTGCTGCTTCCATTTCTGCTGCTGCCGAAAAAATAGTACCTCCCAGTTTCGGATTTTCTTCTATACTTTTTGAAGCAATAACAATATTAGCACCGGCAGCGGCCAGTTTTAAACCAATTGCTTTACCAATACCACGAGATGCCCCTGTGATGATAACTGTTTTGTTTTGGAATGACATTGTGTTTTTATTTATGATCTTTAAGAAAAATATTATGGGTTATTTCCATTCACCGTTTTTTTGGGTATACCCTTTTATATAAAAACTGTAATTGCTGAGTTTATTGCCCGGCCCGCTGCTGTGCCGCCTTGTATAAATAGCAACCGAGCCGCCAAACCCGTCAAGGCCCAATCTTGAACCCGGGGGAAAAATTTTAATCAGTTCAATATCCTGAACGCTTACAGAGTATGGCGAAAAATCCGTTTCGGCAAATTCATCAACATAAATATTCATTTTCTCTTTTCGCCAGTATAAAACCGGGCGCCCGCTCTCTACATCATTTTCAGTTATCAGTCCGGCTATATTTGCAGTCAGGTAACTGTAAATATCGGTATAGTTTTTTAGTTCATCATTTTCATAAAAATCAATGGTTTTTGCAGCATCAGAAGCAAACAGCCCGCTCACATTTTCATTTTCATATTTTTCGCTTTGCTTTTTTAGTTTGGTTTTCAAAACTATTTCTTCAAGCAGCTGTTTATCTTTTTTATCAGCAATTGAAAAAACATAGGGCAGGGCAATAGTATTTTCTTTTACCATTTCAGTTTCGCTATTACCAACTGTTACAAATTCAGTTGCCGTTGTTTCCGGTATAAATACAGAATCAATGGGTGTTTCAATAGAAATCTTTAACTTATTTACCTTACTTTTCTGTACCGGCGAAAAACCAAAATAAACCGAATCGGTATAAATAAGATTCTCAATTTTAAAAAAGCCACGGGGGCTTAATTCTGCTGCATCAATTATTGGCGCTTTATTTTTTGTGATGGCCATATAGTTAACCGCCTTGTCTTCCTCATTCACATTTAAAAGTTTTCCTTTAATGGCAAGAAACTTATCCTGCAATAAAAAATTAAATGCATAGGTACCATTTGGTATGCTGTCATTCATTTTTAATGAGATTTTATAACGCCCTTTTAAAAAAGGGTAACGGTATTTCCAGCGCTGCCCGGTTTTTACATTATCAATCCACAAGTGAAGGGTTTTGGATATAGGGTTACTACTGTAAGGTTCTGTATAAATTTCAATCTCAATACTATCACCGTGTACAAAACTTTGTCTGTCGAAAATAACAACCAAAGTGTCCGCAGCAATTGCCCTTATTTCCAAAGCACATAATACAATCACTAGAATTGAAACTGTTTTTTTAAACATGCTTTTATATCCCTTTCCTGTTGAATAAAAATTATACAAGCACCGCTTCGTGTGTAATATTAGTATTCAACGATTTTGATATCGGGCAATTAGTTTTTGCATCTGCCACGGCAATATCAAACTGTTCTTTACTAATTCCGGGAATTTTTGCCGATACAGTTAAATGCGATTCGGTAATGGCGCCATCTGCCAAAGTGATATCACAACGGGTACTGATTTCATCCGCGGTAAAACCAGCTGCATTTAAAATAAAACTTAGTTTCATGCTAAAACAACCGGCATGGGCTGCTGCAATCAACTCTTCCGGATTTGTACCTACCCCTTCCTCAAAACGGGAGTTGAATGAATACTGTGTTTTGTTTAATGTGGTGCTTTGGGTGGTTAAATAACCAGTACCTTCTTTACCTGTACCGTTCCAAACGGCTGTTGCGTTACGTTTCATTGTTCGTGTTTTTATTTGTTGATTTTGATTTTCTTTCCAGTTTTTGGGGAATAATAAATAGTGCCAGCACAATGATAAAGATAATATAACAAACCTTAACTGAATAAGGTGCTATGAGAATGGCTGCAAAATTCAATATGATGGCTATAACATTTTTTGTTAGTCCATCTTTAATGGAATCTTTAGATAAATTCTCATCAACCAGTGAAGCCCTGAAATAGCTATACCGCCGCACAAAATAAGCGGCAAGCGAAGCCATCATTAAAACGAAGGCAAGGCTCATGGCTGCTGCAGGTATATCCGGATGATCGCCAACCATGGCTGTAGGAAATGGAATGATCGTTATCCAAAACAGTAAATGAATATTATACCACAGCAATTTTCTATCGGCTTCTTTAAGTGTATGAAATAACTGGTGATGATTTACCCAGAACACAGCTACAAATAAAAAACTGAATATAAAGCCTATAAAATGCGGAGATAATTTTAATAATTCCTGGAAGTTTTGTTGAATGGATGCCTCACTTGTAAATTTTGGAACTTTAAACTGAAATGCCAACAGGGTTATTACAATGGCAAAAACGCCATCGCTGAATGCTTCGATACGGCTCGTAGAAATAAAAAAACTCCTGTTCTCCATTTTAATTAATTCAAAAAGTATTTTGCACAAGTTGCTTCATCAAAACCTGTAAAAACCTTATCGGCAAATTCAATGACCGGCCTTTTGATTATACTTGTTTTTTCCATCATTAGTTTTATTGCCGCTGCCTGGCTTGTTATTTTTTTCTGTTCTGATTCGGGCAGGCTTCTCCAGGTTGCACTTTTTTTATTCAGTAAAGTTTCCCAGCCTGACCCTTTACACCAACTGTTCAACTTTTCCTTTGTGATGCCGGATTTTTTATAGTTCCAAAAGTCAACAGTGATTTTATGTTGTTTAAACCAGGCCAATGTTTTTTTTATGGTATCGCAATTCGGAATTCCATATACTGTTATTGCTTCCATATTAAAAATCCGGTAATGTTGGTTTTGTCTTCATAATATTTTCAATCTTCTCCATTACATCCGGTGTAAGTAAAGTAACCACCTCCAGTGCTTTTAAGTTATCCAGCAATTGTGATTTTTTTGTAGCGCCTAAAATAGCCGTACTCACATTTGTATTTTTAATGCACCAGGCAATACTTAATGAAGCTGTGCTTACTCCCAGTTTTGTTGCAAACTCAGTAAGCTTTTTTACTTTTTTCACTTTTTCATCCATCACCCATCTTTCTTTTAACCAGTCAAAACCTTCCAGTGCAAAACGGCTACCCTTGGGTATGCCATCATTATACTTTCCGGTTAACAGCCCAGATGCCAAAGGGCTCCAGATGGTTGTACCAAGACCAACATTTTTATAGATCTCTAAAAATTCATTTTCAATTTTATCCCTCTCAAATAGATTGTATTGCGGCTGCTCCATAGTTGGACCAATCAATCTGAATTTTTCTGCTACCCGGTGAGCTTCCATAATTTCAACACCACTCCACTCGCTCGTTCCCCAGTACATGATCTTTCCCTGCTGAATAAGATGGTTCATTGCCCATACAGTTTCTTCGATGGGTGTTTTTTTATCAGGGCGATGGCAATAGAACAGGTCAAGATAATCAACCTGTAATCTTTGCAAAGCTTCATCACAGGCTTCTAATAAATGTTTGCGGCTGCAGCCTGTTTGATTGGGTTTATTAGCTGTGCCCCTCCATCCCCAAAAAGCCTTTGACGAAACAGTATAAGAAGTGCGGTCCCACTTCTTCTTTTTTAACACACGGCCCATCATTTTTTCACTCTCGCCTAATGCATATACTTCGGCATTATCAAAAAAGTTGATCCCCTTATCATAAGCAATACCCATTAATTCATCGGCAACCTTATCATTAATTTGTTTGCTGAAACTAACCCAGCTGCCAAATGATAACACACTAAGCTGTAAACCTGATTTTCCGAGGCGACGATATTCCATAATTAATTTTGATTTAGTAGGAGAATAAAGGTACTACTTAGCTTATTTCTACTGCATTAAAATTACGCTGACAAGAAAGAGCTATGTGGTACGTTATAACAAATCAAACGCTGATTTGTTTTGCAGATGTTTAGTTTGTTGGAAACTGTGAATTGGGTACATTGATAATACCGGTAACTTTTTTAATATTGTATTCTTTAAAATCCTGCCTTGCCTCCATACCAATCCCATCAATGATCTGCATTTTTGTTCTAATTCTTACGGGCTTATCTGTATAAAATTCGTTACCTGTTCTTTTTCTATCCCACCACAATTCATCACTATACAATGTATCGCCTTTTATATTTATAACACGTACACTGTCTTTCAAAAAAACTTTACTCTCTTGGTCAAAATATTTACCATACAACGCATCCAGCCTGCTGTCTATGGCACCGGTTTCATTAAAAAAATCAACATGCAGGGTTTTTGGAAATTCAACATAAGGATTAGATTGCTGCATCCTTAACATTAAAGGAGATAATAATTTTGCTTTAGCCCTGCCCCCCAATGTATAATTGATATCTGCATTTTTAATTTCTTCAACCCCCAGGCCGTTACTATTTAATTCTTCCAGATCTTTTTTGCTGTTTTCGCAGGATATTAAAAGAACAGTAAAGAGGAAACAGGCTGACAAACAAATAAAAATTGTCTTTTTGTAAGAACCCCGCCATAGTAAATATTTCGGGCTGGCTTTCAGGCTTGTATTGCAAAGCAATGATACTGCCATGAAAAATTGTTGTAGTTATGATGAAAAATTAAAACTGAAAAAACATTAATTGTATTTGGGTTTTTGAAACCAACGGGCATTCATAGAAACTCCGATACTGAACCTAACCACATTTTCCCTGAGGTTAGTTTGCTTATTACCACGATTGCCTATTTCTAGTGCAGTATTTAAAACTACATATTCGCCGGTATAGCTAATTCGTTTTAAAGAAGTTAAAGGCATTCCGGTACCCAGGGTAAATCCATATTCCGGCCTGTTTTTATTTACGCTGATATAATCGGAACCATAATACAAACCAGCTCTGTATTTTACAAAGTTGAAATATTTTTTTGATGGTTTATTTTCTTTGGCCGGGTAATATTGTGTTCCCGCCCTTACAGTAAGATTATCCTTTACCTGATCTGCCTGACCATAATACCGGTAGTTGCTCCAGTTACCATATTCTACATCAACACCAAAAAGCCAGTTTGCATCATTGTAATTTAAACCAAAACCCACCATGGCCGGAAATTTAATATTCCCTTTTACATTTTTTTCTTCATACACACTGTCTAACCGGTAGTAGCCACCACTGGGATTATAAAAAACTGTTTCCCTGATTATGTCTGTGTTGGCTTTTAAATTCTGTTGCAGATTGCCATACAATCCTATTCTCAGGTTTTTGGTAATGTTTTCTTTTTCATCTTTTTGAAGTGCAATATCATACTGCATACCGGCATTTACAAATAAGCCTCCAAACGTGGTTTTATTGGCAGAGTTTGAAAGATAATAAAAAGTACTATCGTTAATAAAAGTGAGTAATGTGCTGTGATCTTTACTGCCAAACATATAGCCAACATTAATTCCAAAGCTGAAATTTTTTATCCTGAGCCCTGTTCCCAAAAAAGCCTGGTTTACACCGCCGCTACCTTCATACATTGTGTTCAAACTGTCTATTCCGGAAAGTCGTTCGTTTTTTTCTATCTTATAATTTATTTTAGAAACCGGCTTTATTCCAAAACTCATTCCCCACAACATTTTTTTCTTAGCCATTTTTGGTGTGGTAAGCGGAAATCCAATTTGCAGGTAATTAATATAGGTGTTGGCAGATGTGAATTTTTTTGCCGGGTTAGTGCTCTTCAATGTTCTGTAATCTACTTCAACTCCTACATCAAAAATTGTACTCGTGATCCAGGACAGTGATGCCGGGTTGGTGAAATTTATACTCCGGGTATCGGCAACTGCTGCAGAAATTCCGCCCATGCCCCGGGTAAAAACATTATGATTGGGAGTAAGATCACCTAAACCGTATCTGGAGTAAGGAGAATTTTCCTGTGCTTTTGCACTCATTTGCAAGCCACAAGCCACAAAAAGTACCATTAAAATTTTAGCCATTGTTAGTTTCACTGAGCGCATACAAACCTTTAAATAAGAAATTAGAGTCGGCAAATATCTTGTTTTTAAGTTGCCCGGCAAAATAGGTAGTATCTCCCCCGGTTAAAACCACGTTAAAGTTGCTGTATTTATTGGCATAAGCCTCAATGAAACCGTCTATTTCATAGGTCATTCCGGCAATTACACCACTTTGTAAATTTGTTTTGGTATCGTAGCCGATCAGGGGGAAATTCCAGTCTTTTTGCACTAATGGCAGTTTTGCGGTAAACAGCTGCATCCCTTTAAAGCGCATTTCCATACCCGGTGAAATGCTTCCTCCTATGAATTGATGATACTGATTGATAAAATTATAAGTGATGCAACTTCCTAATGCAATTACCAGGTTGTTTTTCCCGGGATAATAATGAACAGCTGCGGCACAAAGAGCCAACCTGTCGGTACCAATAGTATCGGGTTTTCCAACCGGAGTTGTAAAATTAGCTTTGGTAAGATGTGAAACTTTATGAAATGAGGATTGCGCTGCCAGCAGTTTTTCTATTTCGGTATTATGATCAATTACTGATGAGAGAATGGTTTTCTGTGGTTTAATTTCGGCTAACAATTTTCCTATGGACAACATTTCATCATTGGGTAAAATTATTTCTCCGGCAAAATTTTCATTTTCAAAAACTGCCGCTTTTAAACGGGTATTGCCAAAATCGAAGCAGATGGTTTTTATCATTACAATTAGTTTAGGTGTTTAGAAGTTTAGGGGTTGTATCCAATCAAGCCATAACACATAACTCCTAGCTCCCCAATCCTTTTACATTTTTAAAATGCCCGTTCAGTTTTATTTTTTCTTTCAGTGTTTCCATTTCGGCCAGCACAGGCAATACTTTGGTAAGATGTCTTTTTAAATATTCCTGCCTTTGCGATTCATACAATAACTCCAGTAATTCATATTCTTCCTGCACCGAAAGCCCGGCATGATGAGCTACATCATAACTCCACAGTTCATCATCTTTTTTCTTAAACTCCTTATTTATTTTAAGTAGTTTATGTAATGCTCTTACCCCCTCAATAACAACCTGCATTAAAATACGCTTGCCTTTTTGGTGATTAACCGGATAATGTACAATTGCCCCACTGTATAATTTATCGGGTAATTCTTTTACCATCTCCAGCATTCTGAAAACTTTCAGCCCTTCTGTTTTAATATCCATTTTACCGTCTTCATATACCTTGCTTATTTCCAAAACCTGCACCAGCGTACCCATTTCACTTATTTTTTCATCTATTACAGTTGGAATACCGAATGGTTTTTTAGTTTCAAAACAATCTTTGATGAGTTGCTTATACCGGGGTTCAAAAATATGCAGGTTAAGCTGCTCACCGGGGTAAACTACAATACCAAGGGGAAATATGGGGATGAAATTTGTCATGTCGGCAACAAATATAAATCAACATATACAAACCAACACTTTAGTCATATCTGTCGTGTGTTTATCCCCGCACATTGCCGGTTAATATACCAAGATGTTGGTATTCTTTATTTATGGAGATAGTTTATCTTTAAAGTATAAAATTAATGCAGGTTAATTTTAGCCGATATACTATTAATAACCGGGTTCTGATTCACATAAACCTAAGTTATGTTCCTCAAGTTATTATTGGCCGGAGTAATTATTTTTTCCTGTTTCATAACGGGAGATATTACGCCTTTACAAAAATCAACCTTATCAACAACTATTTTTAATTTTACAAAAGCAAATCATCCAAATAAAAAAAGTAAAGCTGCCATTACTCCATTTTGGGAAACCAATAAAAAAAATAATGATGTTGATACAGCTGCTTTAAAACAAAGCAATTGGTATGCTGAGGTAGTAAGGAATATTGAAGCAAGTGAGTATGAAATAAAAAAAGATGATAAAACAGGAATGTATGTAGCACCAAACCGTCAGCAGCAATTAAGGGCTTCATTCAGTTACAATAGTTTTACCCTGCAACCCCGTAGTACAGAACAGAACTGGACTTTAACAATGCAGCTCTCTGGTATTTATGCAGATAAAAAACTGGTTGCCCAACCTGATGAAAAAGATTTACCACTAACAGGCTCCAACAAAATCGTTTTCAACAATACAAATTTTACCACCGAATACATCAACAGCAAAGAAGGTATAAGGCAGAATTTTATTATACAAAATGAACCTGCTTCTAAACCACAAACCATCAACCTAAAACTACAAACCAACAAGGGCTGGTACATAAATAAAGTACACGAGAAAGAATTACATTTTGCAAAAGCTGATGGAGACCAACTCAGTAAAAAAATTACCTACAACAGTTTAAAAGTTTGGGATGCTAACAATAAAGAACTGGTTGCAAGATTTGTGGTTAATAAAAAACATACCGCTTTTGAAATTGAAGTGAATACTGCGGATGCAATCTATCCAATTACTGTTGATCCTCTCAGTGCCAGCCCTGTTGTTACTTTAAACGGAACGACCTCTGGCGATTATTTT
>JAYVEQ010000074.1:0-22045 GCA_043748745.1 Chitinophagaceae bacterium
TTGTTTGGAAACATGGTATAACCCTGCAGCATTTCCAGCATGGGTATTTCAGCGGCACCAAGACCAATGGAATAATAGGGGGGTAGCTTGGTTTTAATACCACAGCTTTGAACAAATTCAATAGTTCTGTTTACACCGATCTGTCCTATCATACGCCAGGCGGCAATATTTTTTGACCAGGCAAGACAATATGCTACGGTACCACCTGGACTTGTAATGGTTTTACCACCAAGTGTAAGAGAGCCACCCGGAATAACTGTTTCAGGAGTATAACCGGCTTCATCAATGGCCAGCGTATAAATAAAAGGTTTAAAAGTAGAACCAACCTGCCTTAAAGCAGTAACGTGATCATACTTAAACCATTTAAAATCTATTCCACCTACCCAGCACTTCACTTCACCCGTTCGGGGGTCCATTCCTGCAAAAGAAGTTTGTAATATTTGTTTATGGTATTTGATCGAATCAAAAGGCGTCATTACCGTATCCTTTTCACGTTTGGCGTTCCAGGCAAATACTTTCATTTTTACCGGCACATAAAATGATTTAATGATGTCTTCTTCTTTTACATCATCTTCTTTCATGCTCTTCCACCTGTCAGTATATTTAAATGCATCTTCCACAATTTTCTCATGGCCTTTCCAAATCCTTGTACCATTATTTTTCATGATCCAATCCAGTTTTTTCTGAATAACCGGCATATGCTGTACCACAGCCTCTTCGGCGTATTGCTGCATTTTGGAATTAATAGTTGTATAAATTTTTAATCCGTCTTTATACAGGTTATAGGGTTCACCTGTTTTTGAATTCTCATGAGCTTTGCACCATATTTTTAATTTATCGGCCAGCACAACCCTGAAGTAGGGGGCAATGCCCACATTCTCATCAATCTTTTTGTAATTGGTGATTAGTGGTTTGGATTTTAGCTTGGTTGCTTCCTCTTCGGTTAAAAAGTGTTGATGGCATACTGTCATTTGATTGATCACTGTATTTCTTCTGTCAACCGATGCTTTTGGATAACTGATCGGATTGTAAATAAATCCCTTCAACATACCAATTAATACAGCCGCTTCTTCAACCTTTAAATTTTTAGGTTCTTTTTGAAAATAAGTACGTGATGCATTACGTATGCCATATACATTACCCCATGGTGCCCGGTTCAGGTAAAGTGTGATGATCTCTTCTTTGGTAAAATTTCTTTCCAGTTTTACTGCTACTATCCACTCTTTCATTTTGTCAAATCCACGTTTTATTATATTCCCTCTTCCCTGGCCCAGCATCATTTTAGCTACCTGTTGCGTAATGGTACTGCCACCACCCTGTGTACCAAAAGTAAATACAACACGGGCAAGTGCCTGGGCATCAATACCGGAGTGATCGTAAAAACGTTCGTCTTCTGTGGCTAATAAAGCATTGATTACATTAGGTGAAATTTCATTGTATTTTACTTCGCTTCTGTTTTCGGAATAATACTTTCCCATCAGTTCCCCATCGCTGGTATAAATTTCGCTGGCCAAATCTGCTTCGGGATTTTGTAACTCTTCTAAAGAAGGCATTTTACCAAATAAGCCAAAATTGGCACAGAGAAACAGCAGTATCAATAATAGAAAACCACCAAAAAAAATACGCCATAAAAGTTGAACTGAACGCTTCATGTATAAAATTTTGAATGCATGATTCTGTCATCAATTACAATACCAGAATCATATAAAACTACGGAAAGAATTTATTTTGTTTTACTGCCTGTTGTTAAAACCTGTTTGGAAATTGTGTATTTAACAGGGTTTTATATCCGGCTAAATTTTTATTGGTTTTAAGCATTTGCAGATTTTCATCTGTAATAATTAAAAATGAATATTTATTCGCCGGTAGCCAGGAAATCTCTGAGGCTGCACTTCTTTTTATTTTATCATAATACAATAATGCAGAAGCCGCATCCGGGAAAGATGAAATTACCAGTAAATTATGTTCGGCATCCAGTACATCTTTATTGATCTCAATTGGTTGTCCGTAATAATTTTCCCGGTTATACCGGATGAAGGCATTTCTTGCCTCGGTAACATACACCGGGTCTACCTTATCCAGCACCATCAATACAACATGTACGGAGTTAACTGCCATTACAAATGGTCCGCTGGATAAAGGTGGGGGAACTGTTTTTTTAATGCTGTCTGTAACTACAGGTGCTGCAGGTTTATTTACAGCCTTAGGTTTGTCGTCTATTTTTACAGGTTTATCATCTTCGGCTCTTGTAATTTCCAGGCTGGTAAGGTATTTTTCAATCTCTGCTCTTCTTTTCAATACATCAATCATCGTTGCAGCTTTTTCTTTAAGCGGAGATGTTGGATTATTATCAATGATTGTTTGCAAACCTTTAATGGCAATACTGTCATCGCCGTTTTTTACATGGTGCAGTGCTTCAATATAAAGTAACTGCGGAGTCCAGTAGTTTATACCGTACAGGCTGTCTGCTTTTTTCTTTTCAGCAACCGCTTTATCAAAATCACCTTCTATAAAAAGGTTATAAATTTCTTCATACAACTTAGTTGCTTCGGGGTTTTTTGTTTTTGGGTTTAAGGAAGAAGGATTGTTCAGCATCTGCCCGGATTTGCTATTGGCAAATTGACTGTTCAGTAGATTTTTATAATGATCTGCTTTTGCGTTATTACCCAATTTACTGTAACAATAATACAGTCCGAGGTACACTTCACCATCAAGTAAACGGGTAGGGAAGCGTTTTAAATATTCTTCGTATGTATCTGCAGCCAGTTGATATTCTTCCAGTTCATTTTGATAGACACCGGCTAAGGTTATCATATTTACAGCAATGACATCATTACTGCTGATTAATTTTTCTGCAGTAATTGGCAAATCCTTCATCAGCGTTTCATAACTGATATCTTCGGGTTGTGCGTTATTATTTTTACTGTTGTCTTTAGTATTGCCTTTTTGTGTTTTATTATCTGTTGCAACAGGGTTTGTATTATTGATATTTGATTCTAAAGCTGCTTTACGGCGCCAGTTATCTAAATTGGCACGGTTACCCCATTTAGTTTTAAATTCACTAAAACCCCTCGATTTAAGGGAAGCATTATTGAAATACCATTCACCTCTGCTACTGTTGGCAGCAAACAGATCAGTAGGTTGTTGGTTATTATTATTGAAGGGATTAACCTGGCCTCCTGAATTACCATCATCTTTATAACCTTTCTCCTTTCTTAATTTCCTTACTAATTTTTTTAAATAGTCATCTCTTTCTGCAGGCTGCATGGCAGCAATATGTTGCAGACTGTCTTCTCTTTCAATATTGCTGATGGCTTCAGCTATTTTAATCAAGGCATTTTTTCTTTCCTGTATCTGGGCAATACGTTTATCTAAAATGGAATCGGAACCGGTTTGCAGGCTGTCGTACATAGCTGCTGCAATAAGGTATTGTTTACGGTCGTAGGCAATATCACCCAGTTGTAAAAAGCTTCTGTTTTTATAATTAATATTGCCTGTATTATATTTCAGGCTTTTATTTAAGTAAACAATAGCTGCATTGGTATCTGGTTTTTGTAAAGCCAGTTGCCCCGCAGAATAATAAACAATATCCCGGTAGGCTTCATACTTATCCCGCCTAGCCATTTTTAAAAGATTATTTATGCTGCGGTCCAGTTGTTTAGGATCAGTTGATGTTTTCATCATCTTAGCTTCATTCAGCCGGGCATGAATATCCATAAGTGGATCTACTGTATGTTTTGAAGCTTTAATATAGTAATCAGATGCTTTGTCATAATTACCACTCATCTCATATAACTGGCCCAGTAAAAATTCCCAGCGTGATCTGTCCTGTTTGGTATTAGCTGTGCTTAAAGCTTTTTCCAGGTGAACAGCCGTGCTATCAAAATTTCCCTGTTTAAAAAACCAGTAAGCATTTACTTCTTCCAGGTCATTGCGTAATCTTTTTGGCAGGTTGGGGTCGTTTTGCAAAGTATTAATTAATCCACCCGATTCACCAAACTCATTTTGTTCAATTAAAGTTCGTGCCAGCCAGAGTAATGCATCATTACGGCTGGGCGGTAGTGCGGTAATTTTCTTTAAAATATTAGTTTTTTCTTTATTTGCTATGGAAATATAGTTACCGTTTGCAGCAGAATTTGTACCAACTACCCGGTCATCGTCATCATTTTTTCTTTTACGGGGAAAGAGATTATAATTGATGAACTGAAAAGTCATTAATGCCGAATCAAAATCCTTGCGGTAAAAATAGGCCTTGCCAATGAGCATATACATATTATCAATCCAGTCATTACGCAGATCATGCAATAAGATACCTGCTGTTGCCGTATAAATTACTGAATCGAGTTCGGTTTTTTGCGTTGCTGTATTACCTAAGTTATATGGATAAAAGCTAAGTAAATTGGCATAATCATCTTTAAGCGAAAGTTTTGCCCGGTCTACAACAGTATTAACCCGGTTATTGGCGTTAAAGTAATAATTGTAATGAGTAATGTTATTTTGAAAAAAATTACGGGGGGCAGTAAATTTTTTATCAGCTGTTTTCTCCGAGCCCAGTTTTCTGTTTTCAAATTGTTCGGGCTTCTTTTCTTTACCAAAAGGATCAAATGTCCAGGTTGGTTGCGATAATACAATATTCGGGAATCCAAATAATATCAAAAAAATCAATAACGGGTTTATAGTTCTCTTCAGCATGAATCAAAAGGTTAAATAACTGGGATAAATATCGGTTATTTTTGGTAAATATTGCAGATAAGCACGTTGATTTAAATTACTTTAATGAATTTTTGTGAAGTGCATTTGCTGTATGATTTTGTTGGGCCTGCTCCGCTTTGAATGAATACCGGCAATTACGGCTTTTTAAGTTGCTTTTTCACCTGCATTTCTTTAATTTTAACGTTTAACAACAGAATATGGCAAAACTGGATGCCAACAGCACACTTAAACGTTTAAGAAACCGGTACAGGCTGGTGGTTATGAATGAAGATACTTATGAAGAAGTGGTTAAGTTTAAACTGAGCCGCATGAGTGTATATATATTTTTGAGTACGGTATTTGTGGTATTAGTGGGGTTAATTATAGCTTTACTTATTTTTACCCCGTTAAAATATTATTTACCCGGTACGGGATTTAGTAATGTCAAACAAATGAGGGAATACAGATTGCTAAAGTTCAGAGCCGACTCTATGGAGCAGGCATTACAATACAAACAAAAATATTATGATGACCTGCATAAAGTATTAAAAGGCAATCTTCCGGTGCTGGATACAAACAAACTGGCCCTGCCAAAAGTGGAAAATGTTATAGAGTGATCAATTAATCAACATAAAACTTAAGTATATGTTTAATGCAAAATCCAAATCATCTTTTGATGCAACCGCTTCAAATGCCAGCACTATGATCAGTGCAGGAACTACTATCACCGGCGATATTGAATGTAATGGCGACATTCGTATTGATGGTGTATTAAAAGGAAACCTGAAAGGCAAAGCAAAGATCATTATTGGCACAGATGGAATTGTAGAAGGTAATGTGGAAGGCCTGCATGCTGATATCATGGGGCATGTTACAGGTACAATAAAAGTGCATGAACTTTTGTACCTGCATGGCAATACCGAAGTGAACGGTGATATTTATGCAGGAAAATTACAGGTAGAACCAACAGCAGTTTTTAACGGCCAGTGTCATATGGGTGCCAATATTGTAGAACTGAATAATGGTATTGTCAATGCGGTAAATCAATAAATTTGTATTAATGAATCTTCGCTTTAAAGTTTTATTACCATTATTTATTACTTTTTCAGTTTTAACCATCCTCATCTTTGCAGCAAAAATATTTTTTGCAGACCGGGGTGTTGATTTTACCGTTTTAATGGCAGCCAACTGCCTGTTTTTTTTAATCAGCCTTATCGTTTTCAGGCTGCAGTATAAAGCTATGTTTAACAGCAATCCCAATGTTTTTATCCGTAGTGTTATGGGTGGTATGATCATTAAAGTTTTTGCCTGCATCACCGCTGTGATAGCTTATTATTTTTTAAGCGGTAAAATGTTTAATAAGCCGGCTGTATATGTTTCCATGATTATCTATCTCATTTTTTTAGTGGTGGAAGTAAGCACAATTATGAAGTTGAACAAAAGCAAAAATGCCTAAGCAGGAAGCCCCCATTTTACAGTTACAATCTTATTTACCGCAAGGAAGTTTTGAGGAGGTACTGTACTACCTGCAACATCATCATGTGCATCTTACCATCAGCCGCAGGCGACAGAGTATTTTAGGAGATTACCGGCATGCATTGACGGATAAAAATCACCGGATAAGTGTTAACGGCAATCTCAATAAATATGCTTTCCTTATAACCTTATTGCACGAACTGGCACATCTTTTTACTTACGAAAAATTTGGTCACCGGGTGCAGGCACACGGACAGGAATGGAAAAATGAATTCAGTAAAATACTGGCTAAGTTCTTATTGAAAAAAATCTTCCCGACTGATATAGAAAAAGCCCTCATGCATACATTACAAAACCCTGCAGCCAGCAGTTGCGGCGATGAAAAATTGTTAAGGGTACTGCATAATTACGATGAAAAAAAAGAAGGAATTCATTTGGTAGAACAGTTGCAGGAAGGCACATTGTTTTCAATCAAAGGCGGACGTATTTTTAAGAAAGGGGAAAAAATCCGTAAACGATTTAAATGTGTTGAAGTAAAGACCGGTAAATTTTATTTGTTCAGTGCGGTTTATGAAGTTAGTGTGATGTGATTTATTCTTCCAGGTCTTTAATCATCCAGACATCACAACCGGTATGCCCGCTGTTACCCTGCGCTCCAGATAAATAAGTAAATCCAAATTTTTCATACATCGGTATGGCAATGGTTAGTTCCGGCATAGTTTCGAGGTAAATTTTTTTATAGCGGAATTGTTTAGCAGCAGTAATACATTTTTCTAAAAGGACCCTTCCCATACCTTTTCCCCTGGCTGAAGCGGACAAATAAAGCTTTACCAACTCACAGGTATCTGCCGGCAGGTTTGCTGTTGGGTATATACCACCACCACCCATTATTTCTCCATTATATTCTGCAACATAATAAATACTGTTTACTGCTTTAAAAACTTCAAATAAATGGTCGGTACTATCATCAAAATAAACAGTGCCGGGTTTATGGGCATTAAATTCCCTCAATGTATCCCGTATTATTTCTGCAAGGGCTTTATCATCGCCGGGTTGTAAGATTCTGATAATAAGGCCTTGCATGCTGAACTTTTTTATATCGGTATCAAACCTAAGTAAATTTATTTGCTTGTCCATAAGGCTTTACCATTATTGGTATTTTAAAACATTTGTATAGTGAACATAATTGAATACCGGATGTTATTTGCCGGTAATAAAAATGCATTTTTTCTTTTAATATACCATGACTTATCAATAATAAGATGTTATGTTTTAGAAAAATCATTTATTTTCGGTACTTAAATAACCCCTTAACTGTTTGCCGGATATCTTAAAATACAGCGAAGAAGAATTGGTTGTACTGCTTAAAAGCCAGGACCAACAGGCATTTTCATATTTATACGATAACTATTCTGCTGCTTTAAACGGTATTATTTACCGGATGGTTGAAAACCGGGAGCTTGCTGAAGATATTTTGCAGGAAGCTTTTGTTAAGATATGGAATAATTTTTCGAGTTACGATACAGGTAAAGGCAGGCTTTTTACCTGGATGCTTAATATTACCAGGAATCTTACTATTGATACATTGAGGAGTAAGGGCTATAAAAAGCAGGCAAAAATCTCAAGCGATGAAAACTCCGTAAGTAATCTGACCGATGATATCAAAATGGCTGAGCGGTTTGATGCCATGGGCTTAAGAAAACAGCTGGTTAACTTAAGGCCAGAACAGCGGAGTATCATTGATCTGGCTTATTTTAACGGCTATACCCAGGACGAAATATCGAAAGAAATGGGTATACCGCTGGGAACCGTTAAAACAAGAATGCGGGCAGCTATTTTAGAGTTAAGAAAAATGTTAGAACACAATTAAGTGAACGAAAAGGAAATCATATCATCAGGTGTTTTAGAGCTTTATTGCATGGGGCTAACTTCGGCTGCAGAAAATGCCGAAGTAGCACAATGTGCTAAACAATATCCTGAAGTTGCGGCAGAAATCACCGCTATACAAACAGGATTGGAAAACTATGCACAAACTCATGCCATTGCAGCAGATGCATCTGTAAAAGAAAAAATATTTGCTGAAATAAATGTGAATAAAACAATACCGGTCATTAACCTGCAACCTGAAAATGTTGCTACTGATAAAGTATTTGCATTGAAAAATTACTGGAAGATTGCTGCAGCAGCTTCTATACTGTTACTTATAGGCAGCACTGTTTTAAATATTGTTTTCTATAATAAATTCAGCAGTACCAGCGGCGATCTTGAAAAAACCCAACAGGCACTTGCACTGGAAACACAACGTACAAAGGGCATGGAGGTGGATATGGGGGTGATACAAAGTAAATACAGTGAGCCGGTAAAACTAAACGGTTTAGAAGCAGCACCTGATGCTGTTGCAAAAATATTCTGGATGAAAAATACCGGGGAAGTATTCATAGACCCCAGCAATTTACCAGATGCACCAAAAGGTATGCAGTACCAGCTTTGGGCTATTGTAGATGGCAAACCTGTAGATGGCGGAATGATCAGATCCGAAAATAAATCACACATACAAAAAATGAAATCTTTTGGCAAGGCCGAAGCTTTTGCCGTTACTTTAGAAACAGAAGGCGGTAACCCGACACCTAAAGGTAATATGTATGTAATGGGTAAGATTTAATATCCACCTTTTAGCCCGCTGAATTTCATTTCCCTTTTTTAAATCAACTATCTTCTCAATTAAACAACTGTTCAATCTTTGTTAAGGGATGCTGTATAATTTATAAACAGCAAAAAAAAATGATAAAAATAAATCCAACAGATTTCATCTGCCGTAAATGATGTTGAAACTATTTATTAAAAAAAATAAAAAAAGGATTATGAAACAAATTAAAAAATTTCTTTTTGTAGCAGCTGCAGTTATGTTTGTAAATGCTTCATTTGCCCAAATGGAAAAAACAGTTATGGTAGGTGGTGCAGCCATGTATCCCTCAAAAAATATCGTGCAAAATGCGGTAAACAGTAAAGATCATACCACATTGGTTGCAGCCGTAAAAGCAGCAGGCCTGGTAGAAACTTTGCAAAGTGCGGGTCCTTTTACCGTGTTTGCACCAACCAACAGTGCCTTTGCTATGTTGCCAAAAGGTACAGTTGATAACTTACTGATGGCTGAAAACAAACCGGCATTAACTAATGTATTAACCTATCATGTTGTTGCCGGCCGTCTCAGTTCTTCAGATCTTGCCAAACTTATAAAAGCAGGAAATGGTAAAGCAGAATTAAAAACTGTTGCCGGTGGTAAATTATGGTTGATGATGAAAGGAAAGAGAATTGCCATTAAAGATGAAAAAGGCGGAGTTGCTTATGTAACTATTAAAGATGTTAATCAAAGTAATGGAGTAATACATGTTATTGACAAAGTACTATTGCCAAAAATGTAATGTGTTTAAGTTTTAATAATTATAAAGGTCCTGTTCTGCAATTAGAACAGGGCCTTTAATTTTTTATTTATTCAACTTTAGTGGTAAATTAATAATTGGGGAAACCTCCAATTCTTGTACCGCTGTTATTATATACTGATAAATTGCAGCTCCTGTCATCCTGTGCACCAAAATAGCCAATCCTGGATAAACTGGTATTGTAAATACTGAACCTGCCACCGGCATCAGAAGCTGACAGGATAATTGTTTCTTTTTCATCTTTCGTTAATGAAAGATGTCCTCCACCATCAGTTGTGTTTGTTATCTTGGCCAGTCTTTTGGCATCCTTATCATTTATTTGTAAATAACCGGCATTACTTTTTGTAACACCGATCTCCATTACTTCTTTGGCATCCGAATTATAAAGTGCCATATAACCACCACCCTCTGTAGTCCTGGTGACTTTAAAATTTAAATTCCCATTTACATCAAATGTATTAATAGCTCCTGCTCCGCCATCGGATGTAAAGAGGCGAACTAATTTCTGTCCGGCAGTGGAATAAGTTGCCACTTGGCCATTCCCTTTTTCTTTATTCAGCAATAATAAAACGTTGCCATTATCATCTACTACCTGAAAAGCCTTAGCTTTTATAAGATCAGGTACATCTGTTTTTTTACCGGAAGACATTAACAGAACAGTAATAAAAATAATTACTGCGGTACTGAAAAATATACGGTATGCTCTCAGGCTTTTTTCTAATTTGGCTATTCTTTGTTCGATCTGGTTCATAAAATTATTTTATTTGATTAATGTGATTTATAATAATTCTATAAAATAACAGCTTTACCTGTTAAAATGCAATACCTGTGCATAGTAAATTATTTTATTAAGAGGGAATAAACAGCGGTATCTCTAAACCGGCCGTTATAAAAATAATCTTCTTTAAAATAAGCTTCCCTGGTGAATCCGGTTTTTTCCAGCAGTTTACCTGAGGCTATATTCTCGGGGTTGATACGGGCTTCTATACTATGCAATTTCATGATATCAAAACCATATTGAATCACAGCTTTCAATGCTTCCTTCATGATCCCTTTATTCCAGTGATCGGGATGAAGTAAATAACCAACTTCGGCCCGGGAATGTGGAATTTGTATGCGCCAGTAACCGATATTACCAATCAATGTATCAGGTTGATCCTGAAAACAGATTACCCACAGAATATTTTCATTGGTTTCAACAGATTCTTTCAATTTCAGAATAAAAGTTTCAGCATCTTCAATTGATTTTATTCTATCCCTGTCAATATACTGCATCACCGTTTCATCCGACCGGAGGAATAACATTTCCGGGGCATCTGATTTTTCAACACTGCGTAATAATAATCTTTCAGTTTTTATAACCGGGAAAGGGGAGTTGTTGAGCTCAATCATAATATCAATTTAGAAAAAGTAATTTAGGTGTTTTTTATTCCTGGTAAAAATGCATTTGCTGCCTTTATTGATAAAAACAAAGAAATCCCGCCAATAAAGACGGGACTCCAGTATCAATAAATTATGCTTTGCTAATATTTTGTTAGCTGTTTATGTCAGGATTTTGCATTTTGTTCTTTAATGTCTTGGCCTGTATTTTCTGTGATGTACTACCCGATGTGGAGGAGGAGGTACTAATATTACCGGACGTGGAGGTCCTGGTGGCAAAATAACAACCGGGCGTGGCGGCGCTGGTGGATACCGGTGATGTACTACCCTGTGATGATATGGCCTGTGATGCCTGTAATAATGCTTCCTGGTTTGTGCAAAGGAAGATACCGACATTCCGAATAACACAAGGGTTATCAGAAATATAAATTTTGATTTCATGTTTTAAATAGATTTTGTTTGGTAATATTATTCATTGTCATACTTAGTAGGCCAAAAACAATGCCAAGAAGAGGAATAATAATATTTGGTGCCTTTAGATGTTACCAATATCAAAAGCAAAAAAGCGTACAGCAGTCTTGCTAAATCTTAATGAGATCTTGTAAAATAAAGGATAAACCAATTTTTACCGGAATTAAATCTTCCTGTAGAAAAATCTCTTTAAGTGCAGGTGTTTTATTACATTACGCAACAGCCTTATTAACCAGGCTGGCTGCTTCGCTCAACAAAATGGCGCTTTGCACTTTAAGGCCGCTTTCATCAATTAATTTTTTTGCAACATCAGCATTGGTACCCTGCAACCTTACAATGATGGGGATATTAATATTGCCGATAGATTGGTAAGCATCAATTACACCCTGTGCAACTCTGTCGCAGCGTACAATACCGCCAAAAATATTAATGAGTATGGCCTTCACTTTAGGATCTTTTAAAATAATGCGGAAACCTGCTTCAACTGTTTGTGCATTGGCAGTACCGCCTACATCCAGAAAATTAGCCGGTTCACCACCACTCAGTTTTATCATATCCATGGTGGCCATGGCAAGCCCGGCGCCATTAACCATGCAACCAACATTGCCATCCAGTTTTACAAAATTCAGATTATACTGCCCGGCTTCCACTTCAGTTGGATCTTCTTCACTGAGATCTCTTAATGCCGCAAGATCAGGATGACGAAGCAAAGCATTGTCATCAATATTCATTTTACAGTCAACGGCAATTATTTTTTCATCACTGGTTTTAAATAAGGGATTTATTTCCAGCATTCCGCAATCTGAACTAACATATGCGTTATATAGATTGGTAACAAACTTTACGCAGTTTTTAAAAGCAACACCGCTCAATCCTAAATTAAATGCAATTTTCCTGGCCTGGAAAGGTTCTAAACTGCCACCGGGGTAAACCCATTCTTTAAATATTTTTTCAGGCGTATTATGTGCTACGTCCTCAATATTCATTCCGCCTTCAGTACTGTACATGATCACATTTTGTCCCTTGGTTCTATCTAATAAAATGGAGAGATAAAATTCTTTAACGGGGTTTGGTCCGTCGTAATAAACATCCTGAGCCACCAAAATTTTTGATACCAGTTTACCGGCTTCACCGGTTTGAATAGTTACCAGGGTGCCACCCAGAATATTTTTTGCAATCTGTAAAACATCTTCAGCTGTTTTACCAATAGCTACACCACGTTGTTCGGTACCGGCAATTTTTCCTTTACCACGTCCGCCGGCATGTATCTGAGCTTTTACCACTGCAAAATTACTTCCGTATTGGGTATGAATTTGCTTATAAGCCTGTTCAGCCTCACCGGGGGTATTACAGGGAATGCCTTCCTGAACGGGGACATTGTATTTTTTCAATATTTCTTTTGCCTGGTACTCGTGAAGATTCATTATGGGAAAATTTTTGCGAAGATAATTAAAACAGTTTATAGTTTGTGGTTTGTAGTTTTATGTTACCGGTATTTGATCTGTATTCATTTTCACAGGAGTCGTACTGCTGAACGAAATAACTTTATTAAATGTTTATTAGCATGAAGTTCTACTCCAATTCAAAACCCAAACTCTCAATCCCCAAACTCTCAACATCCCCTTAACAATATCTATCTTACCTTTGGCGCTAAAATTATTAAAGGGTATGATGTTGAAAATTAGTGAAGCAGTAGATTTTTTAAAAAACATATATAGTAAAAAACCTGCTGTGGGTATTGTTTTAGGTAGCGGTTTGGGAAGTTTTACAAAAGAAATAAAGATTGAAAAGGAGATTGCTTATGCTGATATTCCGCATTTTCCGGTTAGTACAGTTCAGGGGCATATGGGCAAATTGATTTTTGGTGAAATAGAAGGCAAAAAAGTGGTGGCTATGGCCGGCCGTTTTCATTATTATGAAGGTTATACTGCGGAGCAGATCGTTTTTCCGATAAGAGTTTTAAAACACCTGGGTATTGAAACATTGCTGGTGAGTAATGCTGCAGGAGGAGTGAATCCGGAGTTCCAGGTAGGAGACCTGATGATCATTACAGATCATATCAGCCAGTTAACACCTAATCCATTGATCGGGGAAAATTACACAGATCTGGGGCCAAGATTTCCAGACATGAGTGAGCCTTATAAAAAAAACCTGGTTAAAAAAGTAAAGCAAATTGCAGCTGAAAAAAATATTAAGGTACGTGAAGGTGTTTATGTAGCGGTAACCGGTCCTACATTTGAAACAAGAGCCGAATATAAAATGATATTGACTTTGGGAGGAGATGCCGTAGGAATGAGTACTGTGCCGGAAGTGATAACTGCCGTACACATAGGTTTACCGGTATTTGCCATGAGTGTAATTACAGATGTTGGCATAAGGGAAGAAGAAAATGTTATAACGCATGAAGAAGTTTTACAGGCAGCAAGGGATGCAGAACCAAATTTCAAAACATTAATTTGTGAACTTATTGCTCAACTTTAAGCATAGATCAATGAAGAAAATTGTTGCCCCGATAGTATTGGTTTTTATCATTCAGTTTTCGTACGGACAACAACCGGATTTAATCAATAAGATCGGCGGCCGTTTGGGTAACTTCAGCAACTCAAACAGAATTGATACCATTGGATTTGAACACCGCAATGATAAAAAAGATTCCATTGCCATAACCTATAAATATCTTGATTCCATCCGCAATATTCCTTTTGATTCTACCATTAATGATTTTGATAAATATTTTTCTGTTCCATCATCATATCAATACCTGGGTAATAACGGGGCTGCAGCTTATCCATTAATTTATTCTCCCAATACCAAACCGGGCTGGGATGCAGGCTTTCATGCATTTGATATTTACCGCTATACTTTAGAAGGTTCAAAATTTTATAAAACCAATAAACCCTTCTCACAACTCAGTTACCAACTGGCTTCGGGTAAAGAGCAGATGATTAAGGTACTGCATATACAAAGCCCAAAGCCAAACTGGAGTTTTGGGTTTGATTACAGGCTGATCAGCGCCCCCGGTTTTTTTATAACACAAAATGCCAATCATAAAAGCTACCGCTTATTCAGCAATTACCAGGGCAGAAAAAAAAGGTATGCTGCTTTTTTTATCTTATTGGGGAACACCATAAAAAATTCGGAGAATGGCGGCATTGCTGCAGATTCTTTATTGCAGGATCCTTACCGTAAGCAACGCTATGCTATTCCGGTAAACCTGGGTAATACCAATAAATCACAACGCAATCCTTTTTTATCCAGTGTGGGCACCGGAAATATTTATAAAGATTTCACCGTCTTCATCAGGCAGACTTATGACATCGGTAAGCGGGATTCTGTAGCAATCAATGATTCAACAACAGAATATCTTTTTTATCCCAAACTGAGAGCCCAGCACAGCTTTGCTTATAGTACTTACAATTATCTGTATAAAGATGATATTGCTGATTCCGTCATTTATAAAAACTGGTATAATATTACTTTAAAACAACCCATAGATAGTTTTAATGTACACGAAAAATGGACAGTTATCAGCAATGATTTTTCTTTGTTGCAATTTCCCGACACAAAAAATTCGGGACAATATATTCTGGTTGGTGCAAGATTGGAAAATATAAAAGGAGAATTGAAAGCCGGCACAAAAAATTTTTATAACCTGGTTATTCATGGCGAATACCGGAACAAAACCCGTAACAAACTCTGGGATGTATTGGCTAAAGGTGAGTTTTATATTAACGGTTTAAACAGTGGTGATTACAGTGCTTATGCAACCATTGCCAGGCATCTTAATAAAACGCTTGGTGACGTAAGGCTGTTCTTTAAAAATGTGAACCGTACACCTTCATTTATTTTTAATAATGCCTCAGCTTTTAATTTTAATAATGCCGGGTTAACCAAAAAAGAAAATATTATTTCTTTTGGTGCCGATGCAAATAACCGTTTTATAAATCTTGGATTCAAAAATCACCTGATCACTAACCTGGCTTATTTTTCTGATTACTATCATACGGCACAAACCAGTAAGGTTATAAACCTGCTGCAGGTATATGCAGCTAAAAAAATAAAGGTATACAAAAGATGGAACTGGTATATTGATGCAACTGCACAACAAACTGATGGCAGTGCACCAATAAAAGTACCCTTACTTTTTTTAAGAAACCGGTTTGCTTATGAAGGCATATTCTATAAAAATCTTAACTTAAGTACGGGCATTGAGGTTCGTTATTTTACGCCATACGAGGCATATAATTATTCGCCGGTAATGGGACAATTCATGCCGCAGGATACTTTTAAATTAAAGAACCTGCCCGATATCAGCGCTTTTTTGCATTTTAGAATTAAATCTTTTACCGGGTTTATCCGTGCAGAAAATTTAAATACTGTAAGTTTTTCTAATGGCTTTGGTTTTACCAATAATAATTTTGCTGCGCCACATTATCCAACGCAGGGCTTTATGTTCAGGTTTGGTATACAATGGGGATTTGTTAATTAAACTGCAAAAGAACAAACAACTTAATTAAAGGGCATTTAATTTTAATTATAACATAAACTGAGCAAATTACTTTATTGGTGGCTTGAGATTTGATACCTGTTAAATAAGTCTTTACCCAAAGTAGATTTCTGAGCTTAAGAAAAGTTTGTTTAATACGGTTTAAAAATACAAAATGAAAAAATTCCTGTTATTTATATTGTCATTGTTTCAAAAAAGAAACTGCTGCAAATGAAAAGATCATTGTTGGGTATTATTTTTTTATTAGGTTCTTTATTGAGTAAAGCACAGCTTAATACCGGCGATTCGGTTCCGGAAATTGCCCTTGCAGATAACAGGGACAGTATAGTAAATCTTTCTTCCTTTTCCGGTAAAGTAGTGTTGATAGATTTTTGGGCAAGCTGGTGTGCCCCCTGCAGGGCAGCCAATCCTTATATTGAAAAACTTTACAAAAGATACAAGTCAAAAGGGTTTGAAGTTTATGCAGTTTCCCTGGATATAAAAAAAGAAGCCTGGCTTAAAGCAATAAAAAAAGACAAATTAACTTACACGCAGGTTAATGATAATACAGGCTGGTATTCAAAAGTTGCGGAACAGTATTTTGTTGATCAGTTGCCAACTAATTTTTTACTGGACAGGGCAGGTAAAATAGTGGCCATTAATCTGGAAGGTAAAGCAATGTTTGACCAGGTTAATAAATCAGTAAAGTAATTAAAATTCATTTTTTAACAATAGCTTTTCCCATTATCAACGACTCCAGGTTTTTTTCTTTGCAATAGGTTTTGCATAGTGTTTCAACTGTTGTTAAAATCTGGTTTATATTTAACTGGCCTGGCCCGCAAAGTTTGAAAGCTTTATTCAATGCAGCTTTTTCAGTTGTAGCAGATGTTTGTAAAATGGCTTCTTTCAGCACTTCAATACGCAGCCCGTTGTCTTTAAATTTTCCCAATTCCCATATCATCCAGCTTAAAGCATAAAACCTGTTTTTGTCAAATAGCAGAAAATATTTATTCTCTGCCGCATCCGGCATTACATTGTAGGGCGAACCTGTAATTTCTTTGGTAAGATATTTTGCCAGGTATTTGGGTGCTGCCGTTTTTGCAACCGTTAACTGTATACAGCCTTTTAATGCCTGCGGATAAATACTTAACCAACGCATTTTTCTTCTTAACTCATGCAGGTCAGTTTCTACATTGGCAAAATGAAAATCTTTCTGATTGATAAAATTCAGAATTTCTTTAATGGCAAGTGTATAAAATTTATGTATGCTTTCTATTTCAACATCTTCATTTTGCCAGTCTGCCTTAGCCAGTTTTTTTCTGATTTTTAACATATGTTTATTATCCTCACTCAGCCATTTTTTTTCTTTTAATATTTCATTCAGACTTTGTATTTTTTCCCTGCTTTGCGCCTGTATATAACTGGTTAAGACAGTCGGTATTTTTTTATTAGCCACAAATTCTTTGGCAAACGAATCATAATAATCAATGGCACCAATAGTATCTTCCAACAGTTTAAACCAGGCTTTTATTTTAGTGAACTTCTTTTTGTTGTGTATGCCTGCATAAAGTTTAGCCAAACCTTCCAGCATGAAGAGGGGAGTACGGGCATTATTCTGGTACAACCACAACGCCGGATTTTTTTGTTTGCCTGCTTTGTCAAGCAATGCCTGTAACTGGTTCAAAAAAAAATCAAATCTTGCTAAACCATTTTTCATTTTGTTAATTGAGAGGTTAATTGATTTTAAAATACCGGGTTTTAGCCCAACTGCAAAAATTATTTTTCAAAGAAGGCTACATTGCCACCAACCCATTCTTTGTTTTTGTTATAGCGTGTGCCAATCATTTTTCCTTTACTTAACCTGGCCAGGTTATGCACTGCTTTTGGCCTGTCCCATTCATTCTTCCAAAAGTAAAACAAACGTATCTCTGCTTTTGCAGGCTCACCGGGTGTTTTAATTACATCAGCATATTTTACTTTTTTCTGTAAGATCCAGTTTTCAGGATCTTTTACCGCATCTATGTCATCCATCGTTACATCAATTACCACACCCATACCGGCAAAAGAGAACAGGGGTTTTAAAACATAGTTCTCCAGGTCGGCAGGCAATTGTTTTAACTCATTTAAAAAATAAGTTTCAGGAACATATTGGTTATGTATAAATGGCAAGGTGAATTTACTGATACGGTAAAACCAGTTAGGATGTGGCACCCATTCCACATCATAATCTTTGGTAAGGTCTATAATATTTTCAAGCCCTTCCTGTTTTTGCAGGTCATCAAAAATAAGCCGGTTGTAAATCCTTTTAACAGGAGTTTTTACACCATTGTTATCATAAAATAAAATTTTTCCTTCAGCTTTTATTTTAGTTAAGCAAACAGTTTTTATTCCCAAAAGCTGTTCAGTACAATAAAAGTCGATCCTTGTTTTTTGTTGCTCCGGAAAAATTTCCAGGAGTATAACATTTTCGGTATCAAGATCACCCACAATGATATCTTTCAATAACTGTGCATAGGTTTCTTTGTTGTATCCGTTTAAATAAGCAGAAAAATTACCAGGCAGGCTTGCATACTCAGCTGTGAGTTCGGTATGAAAAGCCTGGAATGCAAACAAGCTTGGGAAGCCCTGCATTTCTATCAGTTGGGGTTCCAGTTCACCATTTTCATTTTCGCAAATGCCGAAATCAAATACCACAAATTGTGTATGGCCTTTTTCGTTTGGTACTTTTAAATTGGCCGGAATACTACGGTTGGTAAGCGCTATAAATTTCGGGTCAACAATCACATCAATAATATCTTCACAGGCATTCAGCATTTTTGTGGTAAATGCTTTTGGAATAAAAATGGGGGTTTCTGCATTTCTAAAATCAAGAGAACCCGGGTGAAGGGCCTCTAATTTTGCCATGTAAGCATCATACTTTTCTTTGGTAAAACCGGCATTGAATTTTTCCCTTAATTCTTTTATCATGTAAAAGCGGCTTTTTGATTATTTGTATTGCAGAGAATAAAAATAATCATAAAAATTAACTTAGGAGCAGGCTATTACAGGATATAGCTTAAACTTCTGCCAGCTGCAGGCTTTCTATTGCCTGGAATAAAAAATTGGGAAGGATATGTGCATAGGTCCACATTATTTTTTCGGGGTCATTCAAATGACCGATCATGGATTGCCATTTTTCCAGGCCATGATTTTCTATCACGGTTTTTTTCTTATCATCGGTTTGTAAATATAAACTCATACCAATGGCATCGGCTTCGGGGTGAAACTGGGTACCAATCATATTTTCATTAAACCTTATTGCCATTATTGCTCTTTCAAGCGGTACATGTTGCCGCTCTTTTTCTATGGCTAAAATGGAGGCACCCATTTGTTGCAGTTTATTATGATTGGGTTCTGTAACCTGGTAATCCCTGCTGTCAACAGAATAAAACGGATCTTTTAATCCATTAAAAATGTTCTCATTTTTTCCGTCAGATAAGAGATGTGTAGGAAATATCCCAAAGGATGTACTTTTTCTTTTACTTACCCGGGCAATGTGATAATGCCGGCAGGCCAGTTGAAAAGAATGACAAATAAAGAAGACCTGCTTTTTTTGAACATGGGCCGGATTCTGATTCCAGTTTTCAACTTTTTTTAGCCAACCGAAATAAACTTTTTCCCATTCACTTCCTTCACTTTCTAAAGGGCTGCCGGGGCCACCACTTGATATATATATATCGTAAGTGAGATCGGGTACCTGTTTTTCAAGCCTTACCTCAAATTCATCCCAGGTTATTTCAAATTGATTGCTTTCTCCAAATTGGTTAAGGATTTCACGGATACAACGCATGCCCTGATTGGCAAGTCCTTCATACATATCCAAAATAGCGATACGGATAGATTTTTTTTCGGTCCAATTCATATACAAACATAACAATTTTTTAAAAGAAGGACTTTGAAACGGGAGGGACTATTTATTAACGTGCTGTGAATTAACAGGCAATATAAAGGACTAATAATTATAATAAGATGATTTATTTCCTTACAGGCAATGATGAATCTCAGCTTTTAAATTCATAATTTTTGCCATATTGTGGTTGAGTTAAAGCTATATTTATGGAAATGAATGAGCTGGATCTACAACCAGGAAAAATTCTTTTCAATTATTGTAAAACCTGCCATCCCAGGCCGGGTTCTGCAGAGGAGTTACAGCAATTTAAAGAGATACAGGAGGGATTTTGTAGCCAGTTCGAATTGTTTTTTCCTGATAATCTTGCACTAAAAACCATTGTAGTAATACCCAGCCTTTCGCTGGATGCGGAAGTACTGGAAAATGTTCATGGCTCTTTGCATTATGAAGAAAGGCTCTTGTGTTTGATCATGCTGTTACGCATGCCACGTGCACATGTGATCTATGTAAGCAGTACACCAATCGATCCTGTTATCATTGATTATTACCTGCACCTGTTGCCGGGGATTACCGGTTATCATGCCAGGGAAAGACTAACAATGCTCAGTTGTTATGATTCATCACCCAGTCCACTTACAAAAAAAATTTTACAACGCCCACGTCTTATAGAACGTATTAAACAGGCAATTCTGTCCGGCCATGTGGCACATATTGCCTGTTTTAATACTACAGCTTTTGAAAGAACTTTGGCGGTAAGATTAGGTATTCCTATTTATGGTTGTGATCCTTCATTAGTTTACCTGGGTACTAAAAGCGGCAGTAAAAAAGTTTTTATAAAGGCCGGAGTATCTGTACCTCCCGGTGCTGAAGATCTGAAATCTTATGCTGATATTGTACATGCTGTTGCAGCTTTAAAAGACATGTATCCCGATCTGAAGAAAGCTGTTATAAAATTAAATGAAGGTTTTTCAGGTGATGGTAATGCTATTATAAAATATCCCGAAAATGTATGTAAAAAGGATATGTACAACTGGATACACCATAACCTGGTGAATGAAATAAAACCGGTGGCAAAGGATCTGGGTGTTGAAATGTTCCTGGAAAAATTCCGCGTAATGGAAGGTATTGTGGAAGCATTTGTTGAAGGGGATGTAAAAATTTCCCCATCAGTTCAGTGCAGGATAAACCCGTTGGGTGAAATGGATATTGTATCAACCCATGACCAGGTATTGAGCGGAGAAGATGGCCAGGTGTATAACGGTGCATATTTTCCCGCTGATGCCGCTTACAGAAACGAAATAACAAGGCTGGGAAAGATTATTGCAACAGAACTGAAAAATGAAGGCGTACTGGGCCGTTTCAGTATTGATTTTATTTCGGTAAAAGAAAATTATTGCTGGAAACACTATGCCATAGAAATTAATATCCGCAAAGGAGGTACCACACATCCTTTTTTAATGCTGCAGTTTTTAACCAACGGCCATTATGATGAAGCGACCGGAAATTTTATAACACCAAATCATCAACAGCTTTATTATTATGCATCAGATAATTTGCAGAGTGATGCTTACCGGGGATTAACGCCCCAGGATCTTATTGATATTGCCATGTTTCATGGGATCCATTTTGACGGAGGTTCACAAAAAGGTGTTATGTTTCACATGATCGGTGCCTTATCTCAGTTTGGCAAAATGGGTATTGTTTGTATTGGTTCTTCACCTGAAGAGGCTTATTCTTTTTATACCAAAACAATTGAAGTGCTGGATGCTGAAACGGCATTAACATAAAAGAGTTTTTCTACCTATTAGTATAATTCTTTCATATTCCGGTTTCTGTTTAACATAATGTTTTCATACATTACTTATACACTATCCATGCCTTTGTCTGGGCTTTGATCGGGCTATGATAGGTAGTTTGTATCGTCCTGTATCGTCAGTTTGTAGTCAGTTATTTTAGGACGTGTCAGTCTACCTGGTAAAATTTTGTAATTTTTTATCTCACTAAAATAACTGTGCCCTTCATTTCCACCACACTGCCATTTTTGTCCACGCCTTTTATGATCCACACATAAGTACCGGAGGATGCCGGTTTACCATTTTGTGTGCCATCCCAACCCTGCATCCATTGCCTGGTTTCATACATCAATTGGCCATAGCGGTTAAATACCCTGAAGTAATCTGTACTTCGTATGCCAACCGGTATGGGCCTGAA
>JAYVEQ010000075.1:0-56474 GCA_043748745.1 Chitinophagaceae bacterium
GATATTAACAGAAGCCGAACAGCTGATCTAACTTATGCAGATTATGAAAATAAATCGGGCTTTAATTTTTCCACTTACAGGGAAATAACCGTTTCAGAAAAAAACAAACTGGATATCAGACTCAATTTTAAACAGTATGAGTTTAACAAAGTATTATCGGTTTCTTTTAACATCCCAAAAAATTACACTCGCAATTAAACGTTATTTGTAATTATACACAGCCTGTGGGTTTTAATCCGGCAGTTATTAATCTTCTGGATTGTATTTTTGATCAACAACCTAATAAACTGTTATGTTTAAATTCATTTTTTCTATTACTTTTTTTTCCTGCATAAGCCTGTTTGCTTTAGCACAACAGGAAACAAGGGAGGAACTGGAAAGGCAGCGTGCACAGCTTAAAAAAGAAATGGAACAAACACAAAAACTGCTTAATACCAATAAAGTAAAAACAAAGGAGAACCTGGTTCAATGGAAATTAATTAATGATAAAGTAAATCTGCAAAACCGGATAATTGAAAATATCAGCAAAGACATTAATTTACTCGACAATAACATATACAATAATCAGCGGGAAATTAGCCGGTATAATAAACTGCTTGATACTTTAAAAGAAGAGTATGCCAAAAGCATGGTGTATGCGTATAAGAACAGAAATAATTATAATTTTTTAAATTTTATTTTTTCTGCAGCCAGTTTTAATGATGCTATACGGCGTGTGGCTTATCTTAAATATTACAGAACATACCGTGAAAAGCAGGGAGAAAATATCATCAGAACACAGGAACTCAGAAAGGAACGGATTGATGAACTGGGTGGTATTAAAGAAAAGAAAAGTGTTGTGCTTCAATCCAAGGATAAAGAAATGGGGGCACTGGAAACACAGAAACAGGAAAAGGACAGGATAATGAATGAATTGAAGAAGCAGGGAAAACAATTGAATACACAATTGACTGCCTATAGTAAGCAAATGAAGAAAGTTGATAATGCAATAAATGCAGCAATTAAAAAAGCACAGGCAGATGCAACAAAAGCAGCATTAAAAAAAGCTAAGGAAGATGCTGCAAACAGAATTGCTATTGATAAAGAAAATAACAAGACAAATAATAATGCAGCCAGTCCAAATACTAAGGCAGTTACTGTAAATCCTAAAAAGACAGAACCTGTAAAATTACCCCCAAGCGTATTGCTTAATGCAGATAATATTGCCCTTAATAACAGTTTTGAAAAGAATAAAGGTTCTCTACCCTGGCCGGTAGATAAAGGGGTAACCATTATGCATTATGGTAAAAATTATTTGCCCAGTGGCAGTACAATTGATGTCTTAGGTGTTACAGTTGCGACAGATATTGGCAGCAATGTCAAATCAGTTTTTGACGGTGTAATATCCAATATCGTTTTCATTGAAGACATGCAGGTGGTGATCATCCAGCATGGTAAATATTTCAGTACCTATAGTAACCTGGCAAACGTTTCGGTGCAGCGTGGCCAAAATGTAAAAACCGGTCAGGTAATTGGTAAGGCAGCTGCAAACTTAGACGGCATTGGCGCTATAGATTTTTTCATCAATGATGAGAGAAATAATATTGATCCGGAAAAGTGGTTGAAAAGATAAACTTAAATAACCCGTTTGTACAAGGCTTCATAAACAGGCACTATATTTTCAATATCAAATTTTTTTGCCTGTGCCAGTGCATTGGCTTTAAATTTCTTCAACGTGGTTTCGTCCTGTAATATGTGTAAGGCATTTTTACTCATATCATCAACATCACCTACATTACTCATAAATCCACTGTAGCCATTTATATTGATTTCCGGTAACCCTCCTGCATTAGTTGAAATTACAGGAACTGCGGCAGCCATTGCTTCCAGCGCAGCTAAACCAAAACTTTCATATTCACTGGTTAATAAGAACAGGTCAGCAATAGGCAGTATGTCTTCCATCTGTTCCTGCTTGCCTAAAAATTTAATGGCATTATGTGATTCACATTCCCGGGCACTGGCTTCAATATGTGTTCTCTCGGGGCCATCGCCCAACAGCAGCAAGGTTGAAGGCATTTTTTCATTGATCAAAAGAAAAGTTTTTACCACATCCTCAACCCTTTTTACTTTTCTGAAATTAGATGCATGTACAATTATTTTTTCGCCACCCGGAGCTATCAGTTTTCTAAAAGCATCAACAGGCTTTTTATTAAAACGTTCTACATCAACAAAATTATGAATCACTTCAATTTCTTTGTCAATAGTGAAATTTTTATAAGTCTCTTCTTTAAGATTTTCAGAAACGGCAGTTAATATATCACTTTCATTCATTGAAAAAGTAACAACGGGGCTGTAGGTTTTATCTTTGCCAACTAGTGTGATATCAGTTCCGTGTAATGTAGTAATTACTGGAATTCTTTTGCCCTGTTTGGCCAATATCTGTTTGGCCATATATGCTGCAGCCGCATGCGGAATGGCATAATGCACATGTAAAAGTTCTACATTGTTATTTAAAATTACATCCACCATGGTACTGGCCAAAGCCGTTTCATAAGGCGGATAATCAAAAAGCGGATACGTAGGAACCCTCACTTCATGATAAAATATGTTGGCGTGAAAACCGCTAAGTCTTACAGGTTGCTGGTAGGTAATGAAATGTATATTATGACCCTTATCTGCCAGCGCTTTGCCCAGTTCTGTTGCCAGCACACCACTACCGCCAAAAGTAGGGTAACATACAATACCTATATTCATTTAATCAGTGTTTTATTTAAAATCTATAATACTGCAATTTACTGATTTATTTTTCACCATTCTTTCCATTCATGTATTGCCATTAAATCAGTAAGTTTGTTTTCTTAACCCCATTTATGTATAAAAAATTTTTCTCTGTAACCGTAGTTGCGCTTCTTGCAACCGGTTTTGTTAATGCTCAATCCAATGATTCAGTTAACATCCGTAATATTTCTAACGAAATTCTTACCCATGGAACTGCATATGAGAACCTGCGTTATCTATGTAAAGAGGTTGGGCCACGATTAAGTGGTTCGCAGCAGGCACAAAAAGCCGTGGAAGCAACTTTTAAAATGCTGAAAGATACCGGCGCTGATACGGTTTTCCTGCAACCCTGTATGGTGCCACATTGGGTAAGGGGGGGAAAAGAAAAAGGAATTATCAGTTTGGCAAACGGTACAAAATTTAACCTGCGCTTATGTGCATTGGGTAATTCAGAAGGAACCGGTAAAAAAGGTATAACGGCTTCTGTAATTGAAATAAAAAATTTCGCAGAGTTGGATCGCCTGGGTACTGATGGTATAAAAGGAAAAATTGTTTTCTTTAATTTTCCGATGAACCCAACTTATATAAGGTCATTTATTGCTTATGGAGAAAGCGGTGCATACCGCACCAGGGGCCCGGCCCGTGCTGCCAGGTATGGTGCAGTTGCTGTTATGGTGAGGTCACTGGCAAGTAATCCCGATGATTTTCCGCATACGGGTACAACAATATATAATGATTCATTTCCAAAAATACCGGCTGTTGCCATCAGTACCAATGATGCGGATTGGTTAAGTAAAGAACTTAAAAATAATACGGTTACATCTGCCTATATAAAAACTACCTGCACCATGTTACCGGATGTACCATCCTTTAATGTTGTAGGAGAAATAAGAGGTTCTGAACTTCCGGATGAAATTATTACAGTAGGGGGTCATTTAGATAGTTGGGACCTTGCAGAAGGTGCACAGGACGATGGTGCAGGCTGTGTACAAAGTATTGAGGTGCTTAGAGCCTTTAAAGCGCTTGGTATAAAACCAAAGCGAACGATTAGGGCTGTAATGTTCATGAATGAAGAGAATGGCGGAAAAGGTGCTGCAAAATACCTGGAGATCGCTAAAGCAAAAAATGAAAAACATATTTTTGCATTAGAAAGCGATGCAGGCGGATTTACACCCCGAGGTTTTGGTTTAGATATGAGTGTTGAAAAGAGAGAAAAAGTGATGAACTGGAAAAATTTATTTTATGATTATGGTGTTTACGATTTCTCTGCAGGCGGTGGAGGGTCAGATATCGGCCCCTTAAAACAGATCGGTGCATCTTTGGCGGGGCTTAGTCCCGACAGTCAGCGTTATTTTGATTTACACCATGCAGCAACTGATACTTTTGAGGCAGTTAGCAAAAGAGAACTTCACCTTGGTGCCGTGAATATGACAGCATTGATTTACCTGGTAGATAAATATGGACTATAATCAATTTTTAATTTTTTTTATGGAAGATGCAAAACTTACTTCAACAGAAATTAAACAACCGGTTAAAAAAAGTGGTTTCCGTAAATTTTTATGGCGGTTTTCTTTATTAGCACTTTTGGTCATTACATTTTTTGTTTATTGGTTTTATTTTAATGTGTATAGCGATGGTGAAAGAACAGGCCTGCTTACAAAACTTTCGCACAAAGGCAATATTTTTAAAACCTATGAAGGTGAGATACTGATAGGCAATTTTCAACAGGCACCAAATGTGATGGTACCCGAAAAGTTTTATTTTTCTGTAAAAAGTGAAAAACTTGCCGATACACTGATGAAATTACAAGGCAAAGTAGTATCATTAAAATATTACCAGTACCGGAAAACAATAGCCTGGCGGGGAGAAAGTGTTTACCTGGTTACTGATTTACAAAGGGTAGGACAATGATTTAAGTACTGTGTAATAAAAATATAACCGGCTTTTTATGAAAGTCGGTTATTTCTTTTTTCCAGTCGGCTATGGTCTTCGTTTTTATGTATTCAGTTGCTGAGGTTAGCTCTGCTGCAATACAAAGTTTGGTAGAGGGCTTGCATGTTTTCAGTAGTGTTTCAAACAGCTGATTATTCCGGTAAGGTGTTTCAATAAATATTTGGGTACTGTTCTTATTATGCGAAGCAAGTTCCAATGCCGTTATAGCTTTATTACGTTCAAAGTTATCAATAGGTAAATAACCAACAAATTCAAATTGCTGGCCATTCATTCCGCTGGCCATTAATGCCAGTAGTATTGAACTTGGACCAACCAGTGGTTTTACATTCACATTCATTTGCTGGGCTACAGCAATTAACATCTGGCCGGGATCTGCAATACCCGGGCAACCGGCTTCGCTGATGATGGCGATATTTTTTTCTGCGGTGATCTTTTGCCGGAAAGTATTTATCATTTCACTTTCAACTTTATGTATGGTAAACCATTCATAGTCATCAATAACAATTTCTTTACAGATACTTTTTAAAAACCTGCGGGCTGTTCTTTCATTTTCTGCAAAAATTACATGGCATAATTTTACAGCATCTATAATGTATGCAGGGATGGTTTCTATTGCTGATTCATCTAAAACCGAGGGGATAAGGTAAACCTGTGATTTCATAGTTTAAAAATTGACCCTGTTGTTGGTTGTAATGCCTGCCTTTTTAGTATTGTATAAACTAATAGTGGCAGCAATTACAGCATAGCTGGGTGCCAGTATCCATCCTAAAACAGGTATGATGTGCATCAGGTAAAAAACAATCCCATTACCAATAGCCAATCCTTTATGATGGCTGATAAAAACAATGCTTTGCGATGTAGATAATTTATTCCGCTCACAACTATAATCCAGCATGGAAAAACCGAAGTAATAACATTCTACCATTAAAGCAAGTAATGGAGTGATCCATCCAAATATTGGTATGAAAGATAAAATTAAAATGGATACAGTATAAACTGTTTGCCAAAGTATGTTACGTAAAGCCAGTCGAATACCCCGTACAATATCCTTTATCAATTGTTTAAAACTGAACGGAAATTCTTTGCCTTCCATTATTGCTTCGGTCTTTTCACTTAAATAAGCAAACAGCGGAGAGCCGATAATGAGGAATAAATATTTGAACAATGAAAAGTAGAATAACAATAATACCATATGCAAAATGATCTGCCCAAATATCAATAAAAAACTAAGCCAGCTGCTCTGCATTTTCTCCATCCATTCTTTTACACCGGTTTTTAACAGCATAAATTCTATGGCACTGCTGCTGGATACCCAGAATAAATAAATGCCCAAACAAAAAAGTATGGCATAAATAAAACCCGGTATCAATATCCATTTCCATAGCCGGTGCTTAATAATAAAGCGGTGCGTTTGAAAATAAGCCTGAATGGAAGTGATGATTTCTTTAAGCATGAATTATTTCAGTTGGCTATTGGTTGTATGATGTATTTTAGCTTTAAAGTTAATAATATAATGAAGAAGTTACCGATTCATTTTTATGAAAGACAAGATGTGGTTTTAATTGCAAAAGAATTAATAGGAAAAATTATAGTTACAAACTTTAATGGCGTGACCACATCAGGTAGAATTGTGGAAACCGAAGCTTATATCGGACTTACAGATAAAGCCTCCCATTCTTTTGCCGGTAAACGTACAACTCGTAACGAACATATGTATGCAGCGGCAGGCACTGCCTATGTATATATCTGCTATGGCATGCACCATTTGTTTAATGTAGTTACCAATAAAAAAAATATTCCGGATGCAGTGTTGATACGTGCTATTGAACCTTTGCAGGGTATTGATACCATGCTTAAAAGATCAGGCAAAAAAATACCGGATAACACATTGACAAAAGGACCCGGTAATGCAGCTAAAGCTTTGGGAATAGGAAAGCATAATTCCGGAATTAAATTACTTAACAATGAAATTTATATTGCTGATGATGGATTTGTAATGGCGGATAAATTAGTCGGTTCAAGCAGGCGTATTGGTGTTGAAAGTGCTGGTGAGGCTGCATTATTGCCTTACCGTTTTTATGTTAAAGGAAACAGGTTTGTAAGCAGTTATCCCAATAAATAAAAAAGAATAATTTATTAAATAAAAAAACCGTTCAGTTTAACTGAACGGTTTTTTTAATAAGAACGGTTTGTTTGTTTATCTAACAATAACTTCTCCGGTTTTAATTTTATTTTCATTTGCTTCTCTCAAAACAATATAATAAACACCGGTGCCATTGGGGCGCATGTCTATCTGGTGTAATTGATAAGGTTGTGAAACAGGGTATTCTCTGTTTAGCACTCTTCTGCCATAACTGTCATAAATAGTTATACTTTGTTTTGTAGAGTTTGTTAAAGAAGCGCCTGCAGTGTAATAAGAAACTGTAAACCTGCCGTCGTTTGGACTTGGGAAAACAAACAATTTACCACTAGGTTCTGCAGTGATTTCTTTTAATTCCGATTGACAGCTGCCTGTTGCACTGCTAACAATTACCCTGTAACTGCCAAGGCTATTAACTGTTGCAATTATTGAACTTCCGGTAGAAGCAGGTAATAAGACACCGTTTAAATACCAGGCAAAACTTAAGCCAGGTGCTGGTGTTACATTCACCGTTAATGTGCTTTGCTGTCCAGCTAACAAAGTAGTTGACGAAGCAGAAATAACAGGTTGAGGCGTTACATTCAGTATTGCACTGTTAGAATTTACTGGGCCGCAAGGGGCTGCTCCTGTTACAACAGTTCTGTATCTGTTACTATTCATTATTGCAGTAATACCAGTAAGGGTAAGGGTGTTTGTAGTTGCACCACCATAAATTCCACCATTAGAAACATTGGTCCAGTTGGTTCCGCCATCAGTACTTATTTGCCACTGATAGGAAGGGGAGGTTCCCGTAACAACAGTAGTAAAGCTGGTTGAACCTGTTGCACAAATATTTGTATTGGCAGCCGGTTGTGTTGTAATACTAATTGGCGTGTTAACGGTTAATGCTGCCGCATTACTATTGTTGGTTGGGGCACATGTGCCACTTGCCGAACAACGGTATTGATAACCACTCATTGCAGCCGTTGTACCTGTAATAATTAAAGTGCCTGTAGTTGCTCCACTGTAAACTCCGCCATTGGTAATATTACTCCATGGGCCGCCGGCACCTGTAGTACTTAACTGCCATTGATAAGTAACAGCTGTTCCGCTGGCTGCAGCCGTATAGGTTGCATTACCACCAACACAAAGCGTTGTTGATGCAGTTGGTTGTGTTGTAATAACGGGAGCAGTATTTACGGTTAATAAAGCCGCAGCTGAAGTTGCAGATCCACAAGGTGCTGCGCCACTTACAATAACCTGGTATTGATAGCCTGTCATGCCTGCTGATATACCTGTTATGGTTAAAGTTGCAGTTGTTGATCCTGCATAAATTCCGCCATTGGTTACGTTATTCCAGTTGGCACCACCATTGGTACTTTCCTGCCATTGGTAGGTAGGTGTAATCCCTGTAACCCCAACAGTAAAGCTGGTTTGTCCACCTGCACATAAGGTTGAGGCAGATGGTTGAGAAGAAATATTTACAGGAGTATTTACCGTTAATAAGCCACAACCTGATGTAGCAGCAGGTACACAGGTTCCGCTAACAACGCAACGATATGCATATCCATTCATTGCTGTTGTTGTTGGGTTAATAGTTAATATAGCTGTGGTAACACCTGAATAAGGAGCGCTATTGGTAAGATTAATCCACGGGCCTACACAACCTGTAACACTTTGCTGCCATTGATAAGTAAGGTTTGTTCCTGTAGCTGTTATACTAAAGCTGCCTGAATTACCACCACATACTGTTGAATTTGCTGGCTGACTTGTTATGGCCGGTGTTGTTTGCACAGTTAATAAAGCAGCATTGGAATTGGTTGAACCACATTGTACTGATGCAACACATCTGTATTGATAAGTATCCATACTTGCCAATACACCTGTTAAAGTTAAGGTTGAGGCTGTAGCGCCGCTGTAAACACCTCCATTGCTGATATTGCTCCATGGTCCACCTGCACCGGTTGTACTTAACTGCCATTGAAAGCCTGTTGCACTTGCAGAAGTTATACTGAATGATGTGTTAGTACCTGCACAAACTGTTTGAGGTGCTGGTTGAACTGTAATTGCAGGTCCTGCACCGGCACTAACTATATAAGTAAGTTGTACTGTTTTAACTTCGGCACCTGCAGTACCTGTTATGGTAACATTATAAGTACCCGGCGAAAGGATATTTACATTATTAAGTGTAACAACAGTACTGTTACCCGGAGTAACAGGATTAACTGAATAAGTAATAGTTGTACCACCCGGGTTACCGGTTGCTACCAGGTTAATAGGAGTGGTAAAACCATTAACACTGGTAGTATTTAATGTAATTGCAGCAGTAGCACTTCCGCAGGCAACAGTTGCTGGAGCCGGTGTAACAAAAGTGAAAGTTGGGTTATTGGCTGCAGTTATATTAAAGTTGGCATTTGAAATATCAAAGAAAATATTACCAACAGCTTCAACTTTTATTCGGGCACTTGTTGTTGTTATATTCGGTATGATAAGTGCCTCTGAACCATCATTAGGTGTGCTGGAAGTAATTACAGTTGGATAAGTTAATCCTCCATCAGTAGATAAAGAAATCATCACGTTGGCACAACTGATTGGAGCATTGTTGGTGCCTGCCATATTCCAGGTAATTGTTTGGGTAGAACCGCCTGTATAACTTTCTCCGCCGTTAGGCACAGTTACTACAAAAGGCCCTGTACCTGCAATTGTATTTATTTGAAAAACACCGGTAAAACCAGTCTGACAGCCGTTGCCTCCGGTAACAACGCCACCGCCACCTGCACGGTTATCTCTAACCGTTAACCTGAATTTTAATGCCCTGGCTACAGTTGGTAATGTTTCGCCTTTTAAGCCCCCCATAGTAGCAGGTGGGTTGGCAGGATATCCTGCTAATATTACAGCAATATCCGGAAATGTTCTGCTGCCACTTGTTTTCGGTATTCTTGATTTAAAAAGTGGACTGGTGGTGTTTGCATTACCTCCATTCCATGCAGTAGCCGGACCCAGGTCCCACTCTTCCCAACAATAAGTAAGCGGATCGTTATTTGCATCAGTTGCAGCACCGGTTAAAGTAAATGGGGTGCTTAAAGGAATATTAGCACCATTATTATTCATCGCTGTAATAACCGGAAGTATGTTTCCATTAGTAGTTATCGCAGCGCAGGTGCCACCCGTTCCTGCGGCATAGTTACCTATCTCATCAAAACTAACAGTATGGAAAAAGGGATCGCTGTTTGGCTGAATATCATCAGAGCCGCAAATGCCGGCATAACCCATTATTGTGGTTGCACTACCTACTTCATATGCAGTAGAAGCATTTCTGTTACCGCCGCCACAACTTCCAGCTGTACTATTGAACGTATGGTTACCGCCATACTGGTGGCCCATTTCATGGGCTACATAATCTATATAAAAAGCATCGCCAACGGGGTTAGGTAACCCGGTTACACCACCAGCTTTATTGGCTGTACAGATAACGCCTAAAAATGCAACTCCTCCTCCGCCGGTGCTAAATACGTGGCCTATATCATAATTAGCTGACCCTATAACAGAATTACAGGTTGCAATATTCTCAGAAAGCATTGCCCCGCCATTATTATTGGTGTACGGGTCTGTATTTGGATCGAGGTAAATCAGTAAATTGTTATTAGCTACAAGTGTCATTCTGATAGAAGCTTCTGTTTCATAAACACCGGTAACCCGGTTAACAGCAATTAACATGGCTGCAGCAGTAGCAGGAACAGTAGGAGCACTGGGAGAGCAAACTGCAATGGCATATTCGCCGGTACAGGCCAATGCCAATCGGTAAGTATATAATTGAGTTCCCCGGCATGGACCTGCAGTAACAATTGAAGGGCCATTAGGATTTTCAGGTACTTCGCAAATAAAATGATTCCTGCTGCTGAAATCCCGGCTATAATAGCTGATGTAATTATTTATATCCCACCGGGCATAGGGGTCAATAAAAATTCTACCACTAACTGCTGATAATATTTGTGCACTAAAACCAAAATATGGGTTATAGTCAAACCTTATAGTGGCATAAGGGTCAGTAATACCCTGCCCCGCAAAAGTTTTCATCTCCGGAAATTTTGCTTCAAGCCCGGGTTCCATAATGCTGCTTTCCCAAACATGGAATTTTGCCATAGAGCCGTCGGGCATTGGTAACTCTAATACAGGGGCAAAATTTCTGTTACCCAGTTTTTTTTCTGATGGAAGAGACCATAAGAATGATTTGAGCTGGTTAATATCTGCTTTTACAGTATTGTATTTTGTGGGAATAATTACCCGCTTACTATTGGTTAATGATATTGCACTTTCAGCCGTAGGAGTAAAAAAGGAATTTTGTGCTGATAGTGAAAAGGAGAAATAAAATAAAAGCAATAGTGTTAATGAACTCTTGTAAATTTTTTTCATAAAATTTAAATGGTTATTTGAGAATTAAAAATATTTAGTATCATTTTTTCACCAATGACGTATAAGTTTAAATAGGGAATTTTTGTATCATGACTAATTTATGGTACAAAGATTATATTTTAAAAAAGGCACTAAAAAAAGTTTGAAAATTTAAAGAGATATGGATTTTAGATTTATTTATTAAGAAATTATATTTTAAAATTTGGGACAGGGGATACCTTTATAATCAGAAGGTCTTTTTATAAAGATCACGGAAAATTCAGATCCTCCACGTGAAGCGGTTGCTGCTTTTAAGGTGGAGATATTAAAATCATAACTGGCGCCAATTCTTAATCCACCAAACTCAAGGCCAATATATGGAACTATAGCATCATTCAAACGTACCCAGCTTCCGATATAAATAGCGCTTGGCTTATCTGCGTCCTGACTTAAATTGGCTGCAATGGCAGCACCAATAGTAGTTTCGCTGGCTTTGTTTTGTATCTGGTGAATTAAAGATGTATGAACGGTAATTACATCAGACAATGGAAAAGACCCACCCGCATGAATAGAAATACGACCACTTAAATACCAGTTTTTATCTTTAAAACCAACCTTTGGCCGGTTAATATGATACATTGAAGCACCTAGGTAAAAGTTATTTACACCGTTAGTTGAACCGGAATATAAGAGACCCGCATTCACATCAAAATAACTTTGATTATTTCCGTTTGTTATAACATCAGATGTTGTGCCTGTAAAACCATTCTGAGTCAGCTGGTCTTCAAAAGTTAGTTTGCTTACATCCAGGCTCAGACTTGAATAAGTACCCTGGAAACCTGCACCAATAGTGCTATACCCGTTTTCATCCAAAGCTTTGTGATAAGACATGGATACAGATCCGTAATTTAATTTAAGAATTCCATTCGCACTGGCATCTGTTAAGCCCGAAATACCAACACCAAAAACATCGTTGTCTGGTATTCTGTTTTTTAAAATAGGAAAATCTAAAGAGGCACTTGTTGTTACATAAGCTTTAGGAATAGAAGGCCATTGATCCCGGTGATTGGCTGCCAAACGCCAGCTACCACTAAACTTGCCGGTAAAAGCAGGGTTTAAAGTTAAGGGTGACGCAAAAAATTGCGAAAAATGTGGATCCTGGGCATTTACCAACTGTGTTGCTAATAGGGCACAAACAATAACTATTAATTTTCTCATTTTCATTGACTATTCAGAACCTTAAAGATAGGGATTTACAGTAAAAAGCTGCACAGAAAAATTTGGTGCTTGCTGTTTAATTTTTGTTGTTTCTTCAACTTACTGAATTTCTGAGGAATTGCATAGTAGTTTATATATTAATTTATGCAAAACAAATCTTGAAAAATCTTTAAAGATGATTTCTAACCACCAGCAATTTACTGAACTAGTTCTGCAGTTTTGCTCCATAGGCCAGGTCACCGGCATCACCAAGTCCCGGTACGATATATCCTTTAGCTGTAATTTCATCATCAATAGCACCACACCAGATAGTAGCATTTGGTTGAGCCCTTGATACATATTCTAAGCCTACTGTGCAGGCAATGGCACAAACTATATGGAGTTCTTTGAAGGTGCCTTCGACTTTTAAAAATTCAATTGATTTTACCAGTGATGCCCCGGTGGCAATCATAGGATCGCTGATGATGATGATGCGGTCTTCAATATCGGGGCAACTCATGTATTCTAACCTGATATCAAAACTTCCATCTGCATTGTGTTTACGGTAAGCACTGATAAAAGCATTATCAGCTTTATCAAAATAATTAAGTAACCCATTGTGCATGGCCAGTCCTGCTCTTAAAATAGTGGCCAATACCGGTTGTTCAGTTAATACCATACAGTTACTTAAACCCAGTGGTGTATTAACTTCTTTTTCATGCCAGGGCATTTGTTTACTGATCTCATACCCGATCACCTCGGCAATTCGTTCCAGGTTACGGCGGAAATGCATCCGGTCACTTTGAACTTCGGTATCCCTTAGTTCACTTACCCAATTGCTTATTAATGAATGCTGATCACTTAAATTTATAACCATTGTAATTATTTTATACGTAATCCGGTTTTTTATAAAACACTCCTGGCTTATGCTTTAGTACCAGCCTGTTGCCAGGTTATTAGCAAAACCAAACAAAACTAAAATAAAAAAAATAAGCAGTTGGTATTATTTTAACATTCTGTTTCGCAAAAATGTGTTTTTATTGTATTCAAATAAAATAAAATGAAAAAGCTACTGACCTGTTTAATGTTGTTAAGTTTTGTTTTTATAGCCTGTAACAGTAATAATAATGATAAAACTGCTGATGGTAAAACAAAAGATAAATATGAGCAGACAAAAGAAACGCTGGAAAAAACTGAAAAGAAAGCTCCAACGCGGTTTATTATTGTAAATGGCTATGATAAGAAAAATATTTTAGGTCAGACGGTAATAAAAGGCACCATAACAAATACTGCCAGTGTAGCAAGGTATAAGGACATTGATGTTGAACTTTCTTTTTATAGTAAAACAGGTGCCTTGCTGGAAAAAGATCATGAAGTTGTTTATGAAACCATTGCACCGGGCAGCAGAGTTAATTTTAAAACAAAGTATTTTGCACCCAAAGGAACAGACAGTGTAGCATTAAAAGTTGTTGCTGCAAAAAATGAGTAAGGACCAGTTATTTGATAAATGTAAATCCATCCCCGTCAAACAAACCCATATCACTGAGTTTTAAATGCGGTATTACTAAAAGTGCCATAAAAGATAAGGTCATAAATGGTGCAGTTAAAGTTGAACCCAGTTCTTCTTTAACCATTTTGTCAATGGCGGTATAATCAGTTGCTACTTTGTAACCATCTCTATTACTCATTAATCCGGCAACGGGTAAACCAAGCACTTTCTCATTATTATTATTCACTGCACTAACACCACCTCTCTCCTTTATTACCAGGTTAACTGCATTCATTAAACTTTCATCATCAACGCCAACCGCTACAATATTATGACTGTCATGTGCAACGGATGATGCAATGGCTCCATGTTTCAATCCGAAATTTTTAATAAATGCTTTTGCTACAGGAGCGTTTTTGTAGCGGTTTACCACAACTATTTTTAAAATATCATTTGCAGTATCACTTTCATAAAAACCATCTTTTAAAACCGGCTTGCATATAATTTTATTGGTAATTAATTGTCCATCCAATGCTTCAATGGCAAAAACTGTTTCTCCAAAATCTGAAATTGCAAAACTGAAATCTGACATATTTTTTTCGCTGCAATCAAAATTATTCGGCAGTGCTGATATTTTACCGGCTATAAATGATCTTCCTTTTTCTGCAACCAGTTCTCCCTCAATATAAGTCTGAAGAACATTAAAATCTGTCAGATCTTCCACTGCAATAAAATCTGCCGCATCGCCTTCTTTCAATAATCCAATATTCATTTTGTAATGCTGTACCGGGTTTATGCAGGCTGCCAGCAATACTTTAAATACATCAATACCTTTGGCAACGGCTCTTGCACACAATTGATTAATATGTCCAATGGCTAAGCTGTCGGGATGTTTATCATCACTGCAAAACATCATCATCTCATGGTGGTCATGCATAAGATCGATCAGTGCATCAAAGTTTTTTGCCGCACTTCCTTCTCTTATTAAAATCTTCATGCCGTATTTTAATTTATCCAATGCTTCGGCAGCGGTAAAACATTCATGATCCGTTGAAATGCCTACCTGTCCGGCAGTAAGGCCTGCTTCAATATATTTTTTTGCATCTTCACCCCTTAAGCCCGGGGCATGGCCATCAACCGGTTTACCGTATTTTTTTGAAGAAGCAATTTTTTTATATACTTCCTCATTGCCATGCAATACACCCGGAAAATTCATCATCTCACTTAAATAAAAAATTTCTTCTTTCTGCAATAAGGCATCCACCGCTTCTGCATTTAAAGCATCGCCGGCAGTTTCAAAAATGGTGGCAGGCACACAACTGGGCGCCCCGAAATGAAATTTAAACGGAACCGTTTTTCCATTGGCAATCATAAACTCAACGCCAGCTATTCCACAAACATTGGCAATTTCATGCGGATCGCTGATGGTGCCAACTGTGCCGTGAACTACTGCCAGTTTTGCAAATTCAGATGGTACAAGCATTGAACTCTCAATGTGTACATGGCTGTCGATAAAACCCGGCAAAAGAAAGTTGGCCGATGACTGTTGGCCGTTGGTTGCTGAGACTTCTTTAATAGAAATAATCTTCCGGTCTTCAACAGAAACCTCTCCGTAAAAAATTTTTTTGGCTAAAATATCTACAATGTTCCCTTGAATTTTTAAACTGTTCATTTATCTAAATTACACTCATTTATTAAATTGGATGAAAGGTTCAAGATAAAGGATAAAAGGAGACGCAAAAAAATAATTGCATGTAAGTTTTGCCATATATTTACATTCTAAAAAAAAGTAAAAAATGAAAAATTTAATCGTCTTCGGATTATTTATCATGGCATTGGTAGTTGTGCAGTTTGCCCAGGCGCAAACTGTTGATGATGTCATTAATAAACATATTGCAGCACTTGGCGGGAAAGAAAACCTTAAGAAAATTCAAAATGTTGTTATGGTAGGCAGCCTTACTGTGCAGGGCGCAGAGATATCTTTAACGCTAACCCAGGTAAATAATAAGTTAGCCCGGCAGGATATCAGTGCAATGGGTATGAATGGATTTGATTTTTTGACCGATAAAGAAGGCTGGAGTTATATGCCTTTTCAGGGTATGCAAAAACCCGAGCCAAAAACAGCTGATGAAGTAAAAGAAAGCCAGAGTGATCTTGATGTTGCAGGTCCATTGGTTGATTATGCAGCAAAGGGACATAAAGTTGAATTACTGGGAAAAGAAGATGTTGAGGGAACAGAGTGCTATAAAATAAAAGTATTACTGGCCGGGGGAAAAGAGCAAACCTTTTTTATAGATCCGGTATCAAATATGATTGTTAGGCAAAAAGAAAAAAGAGTCTTCAACGGGCAGGAATCTGAAATGACAACGGATTTTTCTGATTATAAAGATGTGGAAGGTGTAAAAATGCCTTTCAGCATTACACAACAGTTTGGAACAGTATTGATCTCAAGTATTAAAATAAACCAAGTTATAGCTGATAACCTTTACAAACATGATATTTAAAATGTAAAAAGAAAAGTATAAATAACCCGGTTTGTGAAAGCCGGGTTATTTTTATAAATGAGTATACCAGCTAATGTATTATCTGTATTTTACTGTTTAAAAACAAGATCAGTCTTTAATAAATTCTCCATTTCAAAATTATTTATGAAAACATTATTCCCTTTTTTTATCACTTTACTTTTTACTGTTTCGGTAAATGCACAAATATCATCGGCCACATTTGGTATGATGGAAGCCCGGCAGATCGGACCGGCAACAATGGGTGGCCGGTTAACTGTTATTGAAGGCGTAAACTCCGAGCCCCGTACAATTTATATAGGCTCTGCAGGTGGGGGCGTTTGGAAGACAACCAATGCAGGTGTTTCATTTAAATCAATTTTTGATAAGTATTGCCAGAGTATTGGCGCATTGGCTATCGATCAGCAAAATCCAAAGATCATTTTTGTTGGTACCGGCGAAAGTAATATGCGTAACACTGTTTCCATTGGTGATGGATTGTATAAATCAATGGATGCAGGAGATAACTGGACCAAAGTGAATGGTCTTGACAGTACAGAGCATATCAGTAAAATAATTATTGATCCGGTAAATTCAAATAATATTTATGTTGCCGCACCGGGCCCTTTGTGGAGCGACAGTAAACACCGGGGTTTATATAAATCATCCGATGGCGGAAAAACTTTTGAAAAAATTCTTTTCATCAACGATAAAACCGGCGTGGCTGATATTGCAGTAAATCCGGTAAACCCGGCAATTATTTATGCAACCACCTGGGAGTTTCGCCGGCAACCATTTGCATTTAATTCGGGAGGCAAGGGAAGCGGCATTTACAAAAGTACAGATGGAGGTAAGACATGGAAGGAATTGACCAACGGCCTTCCGGCTAAACCATTTGGCCGCAGCGCCATTACTTTGGCACCAAGTGCTCCCGAAAATTTAATTGCCATTGTTGAAGCAGAAAAAACAGAATTATTTATTTCGGCAAATGGCGGCGAAAACTGGAAGCAACAAAGTGCAACAGTTAATGTTGTGTCAAGGCCTTTTTATTTTTCCTGTTTGGTAATTGATCCTAAAGATCCTAAAAGGGTTTACCGCCCGGGGTATGGTTTTAGTTACAGCGATGACGGAGGTTATTCATTTGCAGATGGCAGCGGTAATGTACATTCCGATCATCATGCATTATGGATCAACCCGAATTATACCAATCAAATGTATTTAGGTACTGATGGTGGATTATATATGAGCAACGACAAGGGAGCCAACTGGATGATGCTGGCATCATTACCTGTTTCACAGTTTTATCATGTTACCTATGATTTGAAAGAACCCTACAATGTTTATGGGGGCCTGCAGGATAACCAAAGCTGGTATGCTCCTTCGCAAAGTGCCGGCGGCATTGAAAATGCCGACTGGAAAAATCTTGGTGGAGGAGATGGTTTCTGGGTTCAGGTAGATGGCATGAATCCGGATATTGTTTATGCAGAATCGCAGGGAGGAGAAATATCGCATATTGATCTTAAACTTGGTAAAGCATACAGCATAAAACCCCAGCCTGCATTAAATGATGAAAAGCTGCGTTTCAACTGGAATACGCCAATTGTTATCGGGCAGAAGAATAAAAGAAATCTCTATATAGCAGCACAATATTTATACCGATCAGTTGATGAAGGAAAAAACTGGACAAAAATCTCGCCGGACCTTACTACCAATAATAAAGAAAAACAAAAGCAGGAGAACTCCGGCGGATTAAGTGCTGATAATACATCTGCTGAAAACCATTGTACCATTTTCACCATAGCCGAATCTCCCATTGATGACAATCTTGTTTGGGCAGGAACCGATGATGGCAACCTGCAGTACACAACTGATGGCGGAAAAACATGGACCAATGTGGCTAAAAATTATGCGGCAGCGGGTATACCTGCACAAACCTGGGTTAGCAGTATCGAACCATCTAAGTTTGATAAAAGTACAGTGTATGCAACTTTTGATAATCACATGTATGGCGATCATAAAACGTATATAGCCCGGTCAAAAGATATGGGTAAAACATGGACCATGTTTACGAGTGATGAATTTACCGGCTTTGCTCATAAACTGAAAGAAGATAATGTAAACAAAGATCTATTATTTGCCGGAACCGAAATGGGATTATATGCTTCACTGGATGCAGGAATTACCTGGTTCCGCATGAAAAATAATATTCCCTGGAAAGCAATGGTAAGGGATATACAAATTCACCCGGTAACAAATGATTTAATTATTGCTACACATGGCCGCGGCATAATGATAGTGGATAATATTTCGCCAATGAGAAACATGACCAAAGAATTGGTGGCAAAGGATGTGGTGATTTTTGATGAAAAACCAATTAACCTCAGCATGGGAAAATATTATATCGGTTCTGGAAGTGGTGAAGGATATGTTGCCGGTAATTCATCGCAGCAGGCCCTTATTCAATATTATTTTAAAGACAGGGTAAATACCGGTGAGGTAAAAGTGGATATTTATGATAAAACAGGAAAATTGGTACAGACCATACCAGGAACTAAACGCAAAGGTTTAAATATACTAAACTGGAACATGCGTAGCACTCCGCCAAAAGTAGCCACCGGTGGTACTAAAATAGATTTTGGATCTTTTATTGCACCCATGGTATTACCCGGCGAATACACTGTAAAACTAAAAGTGGGCGATAAGATCTATGAAAATAAAATGATCATGCAGCGGGATGTAAACAGTGATATGAGCCTTGGCGATATGGAAGATCAGTATAACACTGCTATGCAATTGTATAATATGCATGAGCGGCTTGCCAAACTGGTTGACAGTATCAGTACAAAAGAAAAAATGCTGAAAGAGAATCTGGATAAACTGAAAAATACAAAAGTGAAAAAACTGGTTCAGGAATATTATGATAAACTGGAAGACCTGAGAAGTAAATTACTGGGCACTAAACAAAAATCAATCTTTGCTGACGAGAAAAAATTAAGGGAAGATATTACGGATGTTTATGCTGCAGTAGCCAACCAGGAAACTAAACCATCTAACCTGCAAAAAGAAAGAACACAGGTTTTACAACAGCAATTGGGGGATGCTGAAAAGCTGAATGCTGCAATCAATAATCAATATGATGAAAAAGTGAAGAATGAATTACTGAAAGAAAAAATTGATAAGATGGATAAACCGGTGATAAAGAAAAAAACCGATCAATAAATTTTAAAAGGGCAGCTGCCTGTTTTTACAGGGGTCGTATCATTTATGTAGTTGATTTTTTTTAATTTCTTAATAAGCAGAAAGAAAAAATAAACCTGCTTAAATTTTAGCTTACCTTTCTGCGCTAAAAAATTTGTAAATGAAAAATCTGATCATCTTCGGGGTTTTAATTTTTATGCTGGTATTGGTACAGTTTGCCCGGGGGCAAACTGTAGATGATATTATTAATAAACACATTGAGGCGATGGGTGGCAGGCAAAAAATAATGTCTCTTACCAGTGCATTGATGACCGGTACTTTTACAACACAGGGTTCTGTTATTAATATTGTTACTACCAAAAAACATCTGATCGGTTCCCGGATTGATATTGATGCCAATGGAATAAACAATTACCAGATCATTACTCCGAAAAATGGCTGGTTATATACACCTGTACAGGGAGATAAAGAACCAAGGCCACTGATGGACGACCAGTTTAAAGCAAGCCAGGTACAATTGGACCTTCACGGACCATTTATAAATTACCGGGAAAAAGGAATTAAAATAGAAATGACCGGTAAAGACTTTGTGAATGGTTCATTGTGTTATAAACTGAAGGTTACTTCACCTAATGGTAATATAACAGATTATTATATCGACAGTAAATCAAACTTCATAGTTAAAACAAGTACTAAAATGTTTCAGTTCGGTGCTTTGGAAGATGTTGTAACCACATATAGTGATTATAAACAAAATGTTGACGGGTTTTGGTTTGCCTATGAATTTATCAATCCACGGGGCGATACAAAATATGAAAAGATAGACACCAACATCCCTGTTGACAATAATCTCTTTATAATAAAATAAACAGAAAGCTGATTAAAAAAAGTGTTCCGGAATTTCCGGAACACTTTTTTATTTGTAACTTCCAACACTAATTTATTTATATGAAAAAATTAATACTGCTTTTAACCATCGTTGCAGTTTCAGCTGATGTTTTCTCACAAAAAAAACAGGCAGCTGTTGATAATGATGACAGCATTTTATTCAGTAAAGTAAAATACCGCTCCATTGGCCCATACCGGGGTGGCCGCAGCGGTGCAGTAACCGGCGATATAAACCAAAAAAATACTTTTTATTTTGGTAATACCGGTGGCGGCGTTTGGAAAACACTTGATGGTGGCAGCAACTGGAAAAATATAACTGATAAATATTTTGGTGGCAGCATTGGCTGCGTTGCTGTAGCACCCAGCGATCCAACCATTTTATATGTTGGCGAAGGTGAAAGTACATTAAGAGGTAATGTGAGCGAAGGTTTTGGAATATGGAGAACCGATGATGGCGGCAGAAGCTGGAAAAATATCGGGCTGAAAGATACCCGTCATATCATCCGCATAATTATTCATCCAAAAAATCCGGATATAGTTTGGGTGGCTGCTATCGGGCATTTGTTCGGGCCTAATGAAGAGCGTGGAATTTTTAAAACAATAGATGGCGGAAAAACATGGAAGAAAGTTTTGTATGTAAATAATCAAACCGGTTGCAGCGACCTGGTAATGGAAACCGGTAATCCAGCTGTTTTGTATGCAGGTACCTGGCGCATTCAACGTACACCATACAGTTTGGAAAGTGGTGGTGATGGTGGAGGCATCTGGAAGAGTACTGATGGAGGCGATACGTGGAAAAATATTTCAGCAAGTAAAGGATTACCCAAAGGCCTTTGGGGAATTGTTGGTGTTGCAGTAAGCCCATCAAACACCGATAAAATTTATGCATTGATCGAGAATCCTGCAGGCGGATTATTTGTGAGTAATGATGCAGGAGAAAGTTGGACATTGCAAAGCAGCGACAACAGCATTCGCCAGCGGGCATGGTATTACAGCAAGGTTTTTGTTGATCCTAAAAATGCAGACCTGGTTTATGTACTCAATGTGAATTTCTTAAAAAGTACCGATGGCGGTAAAACTTTTAAAAATATAAATACACCACATGGCGATCATCATGATCTGTGGATTGATCCGGCTGAAGGAAACAGGATGATCATTGGTGATGATGGTGGTGCACAGATAAGTTTTGATGGTGGGAATAACTGGAGTACTTACAACAACCAACCAACTGCACAATTTTACAGGGTAAGTGCCGATAATCATTTTCCATACAGGATACTGGGTGCACAACAGGATAATTCTACTGTACGGATTTTATCACGAAGTGATGGCGGACAAATTACACAGGATGACTGGCAACCAACAGCTGGAGCCGAAAGTGGTTATGTAGTAGCTGATCCTTTAAACCCCGATATTGTTTATGGCGGGAATTACAGCGGCTACTTATCCCGGTTGGATCATAAAACAGGAGAGAACCGTGCAGTAAGTGTTTGGCCCGATGATCCGTTGGGCGGTGGAGCCGATGTGGCTAAATACCGTTTTCAATGGAACTTCCCTATTTTCTTTTCGCCACACAATCCTAAAAAACTATATGCAGGGGGTAATATTTTATTTGCAACCGAAAATGAAGGTGCATCATGGACTGCATTGGGCGGCGATCTTACAACCAATGATAAAGTTCGGCAACGCTCAAGCGGTGGCCCTATTACAAAAGATAATACCGGTGTGGAAGTTTACTGTACCATTTTCACTGCTGCCGAATCAGTTTTGGAAAAAGATCTGTTATGGGCAGGAAGCGATGATGGCTTGATACATGTAAGTAAAGATGGTGGTCATAGTTGGGAAAACGTTACACCCAAAGATGCCGGCCAATGGATGATGTGGAACTGTGTGGAAACCGATCCGTTTAAAAAAGGCAAAGCCTATTTTGTAGGAACAAAATATAAATCGGATGATTTTACGCCCTATATTTTTAAAACAGAAGATTATGGAAAAACCTGGACTAAAATAACAAATGGAATTTCGTCACTTCATTTTGCCAGGTGTTTAAGGGCCGATAAAAAAAGGCCGGGATTATTATATTGTGGTACTGAATACGGCATGTACATCAGTTACGATGATGGTGCCAACTGGAAACCATTCCAGTTAAATTTACCGATGGTGCCCATTACCGATTTAACCATTAAAGAAAATGACCTGATCGTTGCCACACAGGGCCGTGCATTTTGGGTGTTGGATGATTTGAGTGTGGTTCAGCAAAAAGACAATGCAATTACGGATAAAAATTTATACGCCTTTGCAGTTAATGATGCTTATCGTTTTGATGGGTTTCAAAACCCCAATGCAAAAAATGCAGGGATGAACCCGGCTAATGGTTCTGTTATAAATTATTATCTGAAAAATATTGGCGATTCGGCTAAAGTGAGTATCGACATCCTGGACAAGAATAAAAAACTGATCAAAACTTTTTCAACCAATGCAAAAGAAAAAGAAGATAAGATTGAAGTAAGTAAAGGAATGAACCGGTTTGTATGGGATATGCAGTATCCGCCTGCTGAAAAAGTTGAAGGATTGATCATCTGGCATGGCAATGTACCCGGCCCTAAAGCTGCACCCGGACAATATTTTTATAAAATAAAAGCGGAAAAAGATTCTGTTCAGGGAAGCTTTGTTATCAAAGCAAACCCGGTGTATAATATATCGCAGCAGGATTATGAAGAGCAGTTTGATTTTTTAATTACCATCCGGGATAAATTTTCTGAAATACAAAAAGCAGGAAAAAATATCCGGGACATGAGGAAACAGATCAATGATTTTATTGACAAGCAGGGAAAAGATTGTCCTAAAGATATTAAACAACAGGCCGATACTATCAACAAGCAGATGACGGTAATTGAAGAAGCCTTACATCAAACTAAAGCTAAGAGCGGGCAGGATGTTTTGAATTTTCCCATACGGCTTGATGATAAGATCTCTGGTATGTATGATTTTGCAGCCAGCGGTAACAGTGCACCTGCAAAACAGGTTAAAGAAGCTTTTGCCGAATTAGCAGGCCAAGCCGATGTACAGTTAAATAAACTGAAAAAGATCATGGAAGAAGACGTAGTTAAATTCAACCAGATGATAAGGGAAAAAGCATTGCCGGTAATTGGAGTAAAAAAAGACTGATTAAATAAATAATTTTGTTCTCCCACAAAGCCGCAAAGTTCACAAAGCCTTTTTTACTTTGTGTTCTCCGTGGCTTTGTGGGATATATTTTGATAAACCTGTATACTTATCTTTGCGCATGAATTTTAAAGCATTCTCCTCATCCTTCATAAGCAAATTCATTTTTTTAAAACGGGCATTTGGTGATAAACCTTTCCGCTTACTGGATATCGGCGCCGGTAACCATTCTGCTACAAAAGCTAAAACCGTTTTTCCAAATTGTGAATACCATGGTGTGGATATGGAAAAGGATTACAATAACAACGAAGATGATTTTAAGCTGATGCATGCATTTTATGAAATGGATCTTACAAAACTTGATTTCTCTTCCATTCCCGATAATTATTTTGATGCTATTTTAATGGTCCATGTAATAGAGCATTTATATAACGGCGATGAAGTGGTAAAAGGGTTATTACCTAAACTAAAAAGTGGTGGTTATATGTACATGGAGTACCCAGGTGAAAAAAGTACAAGGTTACCATCAATGGAAGGCTCATTGAATTTTAAAGATGATCCAACGCATGTAAGGGTTTATTCTGTAAAAGAGTTATCCAAAGTATTTGAAGATAATGGTTGTAAAGTTTTGAAAAGCGGAATGCGGAGAAATACCTGGTTCATAATGGCCATGCCTTTCAGAATAATCAAAAGCTGGGTAAGTGAAAAAAAATTACAGGGCAATATATTTTGGGACGTATTGGGTTTTGCGGAATTTATTTGGGTTAAGAAATTATAGGTTTACTATTTACCATTGTTGCAATGCAAACACAAAATGGTAACGTAAATAGTAAATTAATCCAACAAATCCGGCCTTCTTTCCTCAGTTCTCTTAACTGCCTGCTCATGCCGCCATTCATCTATTAATTTATGATTGCCACTCAGTAATACTTCCGGTACTTTCCATCCACGGAATTCTTCGGGCCTTGTATAAATAGGCGGGGCCAGTAAATTATCCTGGAACGAATCTGTTAATGCTGATGTTTCATCATTCAATACTCCGGGTATCAATCTTCCAATGGCATCAACCAACACTGCAGCTGCCAGTTCGCCACCGCTTAAAACATAATCGCCTATCGAAATTTCTTTGGTTATAAAATGATCCCTGAATCTTTGATCTACTCCTTTGTAATGTCCACAAATCAACAATAAATTATTTTTTAAAGAAAGCTGGTTGGCCATTTGTTGGTTAAATGTTTCTCCATCGGGGGTTAAAAAAATTACTTCATCGTAAGTCGTTTCTTTTTGCAAAGTTTCAATAGCATTAACCAATGGCTCAATCATCATTACCATACCGGCGCCGCCGCCAAAAGCATAATCATCAACCTGTGCCCTTGCATAAGTTGTATGGTCTCTTAAATTTATTACGTTTACTGTTAGCAAACCTTTATCCGCTGCTCTTTTCATAATGGAATGGGCAAAAGGGCTGTCTAATAAATTCGGAACAACAGAAATGATATCAATCTTCATACCCAACCCCTAAAGGGGCTTTTAGCGTAAAATAATTCAGAGTTCTTTTAGTCATTTGTAAAGCTAAACATTTATGTTTTTAAATAAGGTATGATAAATCTGTTTTGATTTATGAATGCAACTTTAATTTTAAGGGTGCAGGTTCCCCCTTCAGGGGGCGAAGGGGGCATCCATAAAATCATCCAGTTCCCTCTTATCTCTCTTGGTAGGCCTGCCCTGTTTGCTCATTCTTTTACCGGTGTGAAAAGAAGCAGCCTGAAATTTAATACGATCCAGTTCTTCAGCAGGGGTAATATCAGCATAATAATTTATGGCCTCACTATACTGCACCCGGTTGTGTAATAAAGCGGTTACTTTTATTACCCATCGTTTATTTTCTGTCTTAACCTCAAATTCATCACCCACCTGCACAACCCTGGAAGCTTTAACATTGATCCGGTTATGTTTTACCTTTCCTTTATCACAGGCAACACCTGCCTGGCTACGGGTTTTAAACAGGCGGATGGCCCATAAATATTTATCTAACCGCAGCTTTTCTTTTTCCATGGAGTCAAAAATAAATGCTTTTATTATAAACCTGATTAAAGGTTGACGTATTTACGTAATTTTATTTATCAAAATAAATGATCATGAAATTTATGCCGGTTAGGATTCTTGTTCTTTTTATATGTTTTGCACAATTTGCTGTTGCCCAAAACAGGGGTGGCATTAACTGGACAGCCGATGGTAATTATTATACCCAGATTAAAGATGGTAATATCATCCAGGTTGATCCGGCCACCGACGCAGAATCTGTGATCATTAAGAAAGAACAACTGATTGTACCGGAAACCAAAGAAAATTTATCGCCGCAATCCTATAGTTTCAATAATAATTATACCCGTGTCTTATTATTTACCAATACTGCAAAAGTATGGCGTTACAATACCCGGGGCGATTACTGGGTATTGGATATTATAGCCAATAAATTAAAAAAAGTGGGTAAGGGTCTTCCTGCGCAATCAATGATGTTTGCAAAATTTTCGCCCGACGGGAAAAAAATAGCTTATGTAAGTGAACACAATATTTATACAGAAGAGATCAGTTCTGGTGCAATTACAAAAATTACAAAAGACGGTACCCGGAAATTAATAAACGGAACTTTTGACTGGGTTTATGAAGAAGAGTTTGGCTGCCGGGATGGTTTCAGGTGGAGCCCTGATGGAACGAAGATTGCTTTCTGGCAGGTTGATGCTACAAAAATACGTGACTATTATATGTTGAATACAACCGATAGCAATTACTCGAAGGTTATCCCGGTTGAATATCCAAAAGTTGGTGAAGCGCCTTCGCCGGTGAAAATAGGTGTGGTAAACCTGTATAATGGAAACATACGGTGGATGGATATTGAAGGAGACCCTCAGCAAAATTATTTACCAAGGATGGAGTGGTCGGGTACCAATGAATTAGTTGTACAGCAGTTGGACCGAAAACAACAGGAAAGCAAATTAAAATACTGCAATGTTCTTGATGGGAAGAGCCACACATTTTGGAGTGAGAAAGACAATGCCTGGGTTGATCTGAATGATGATGATCCCAGTGGATGGAACTGGATTAATAAGGGTGATGATTTTATTTGGATAAGTGAAAAAGATGGCTGGCGCCATATTTACAAAATAAGCCGGGATGGAAAAACAGAAACACTGTTAACCAAAGGGAACTATGATATCGGCGAAATAAAATGTATAGATGAAGCCAAGAACTATATTTATTTTACGGCTTCGCCCGATAATGCAACACAATTGTATTTGTACAGGGTAAATATTGAAAAGCTGCCAATAGTAAAAAAAGTTGTAAAAAAAGTTATCGATATTGTTACCAATACAAAAGATGAACCCGAATTAGTGAGTGCAAAAGAGTTGGCCGGTACTCATGATTATAATATTTCGCCCAACGGTAAATATGCAATTCATACTTTTTCCAATCATAATACACCTGCAGTAAGAGAGTGGATAAACCTGCCTGATAACAAACCAATTAATGCAGCAAAAAGTATTGCAGCAAATATAAAAACAGATAAAAATATTGATGTTGAATATGTGCGGATCATTACCAGTGGTAATATTATCCTGGATGCCTGGATAAACAAACCGTTGAATTTTGATTCTTCTAAAAAATACCCGGTAGTTTTTTATGTTTACGGAGAGCCGGCAGCTTCAACTGTACAGGACAGGTATGGCAATCATAATAATTTTTTATACAATGGCAATATGAGAGCTGATGGTTATGTTCAGGTTGCCATCGATAACCGGGGTACACCCATGTTGAAAGGTGCTGCATGGAGAAAATCCATCTACCGTAAAATAGGCAATATAAATATTACTGATATGGCCAATGGTTTTAAAAAATTGATGGAGTTGAATCCTTATTTTGATAAAGAAAGAACGGCTGTATGGGGATGGAGTGGTGGTGGCTCATCAACATTAAACCTGTTGTTCAGGTATCCCGATGTTTTTAAAACAGGTATTGCTATTGCAGCTGTGGCCAATCAATTGTTTTACGATAACATTTACCAGGAGCGGTATATGGGCCTTCCGCAGGAAAATAGACAGGATTTTGTAAATGGCTCACCGGTTACCTATGCTAAAAATCTGAAAGGAAATTTATTATACATTCATGGCACCGGCGATGATAATGTTCATTTCAGCAATGCCGAAGTACTGGTTAATGAATTAATAAAATACAATAAACAGTTTCAGTATATGCCATATCCAAACCGTACACACAGCATTTCAGAAGGGGAAGGAACTTCATTGCACTTATCAACTTTGTATACTGCTTACTTAAGAACACATTGTCCGCCGGGTGCCAGATGAAAAAAAAGTACTGCATTTTATAATGCTATATTTTTTCAAAAACTTAGTTTATAATTTTTCTCCGTGTTGGCTTATATCCAGACCTGCCTCTTCTTCTTCTTTATTAACTCTTAACGGTATGATCAGGTCCGTGATCTTCAATAATAAAAAAGTTCCAAAAAAAACAAATGCAGAAACAGTAATCATCGTTACCAGGTGAATAATAAATAAATGGGTTTCTCCAAATATCAAACCATTGCCTGTAGTATTGCCGCTGTTGATAGCCTGGTTGGCAAAAACAGCTGTTAACAAAAATCCTGTCATACCTCCAACACCATGGCAGGGGAAAACATCCAGGGTATCATCAATAGAGGTTTTTGATCGCCATTCAACCATCATATTACTTACCACGCTGCTTACAATACCAACTGTTAATGAATGTGCAATGCTGATATAACCTGCTGCAGGTGTAATGGCAACAAGTCCCACCACTGCACCAATACAGGTTCCCATTGCCGAAGGCTTACGTCCACGGAGGGAATCAAAAATTATCCAGGTAAATGCAGCAGCAGCAGAAGCTGTTGTAGTAGTAGCTAATGCTGTAACGGCTAAAGCATTTGCACCAAAAGCCGAACCTGCATTAAACCCGAACCATCCAAACCACAGCAGCCCCGTACCCAGTAATACGTAGGTAATACGTGCCGGTGTATGTATAGTTTCTTTTCTTGTTTTTAAATAAATAGCACTTGCCAGTGCTGCCCATCCCGCACTCATATGAACAACTGTACCACCTGCAAAATCCAAAACTCCATATTTATATAATATTCCGTTTGGATGCCAGGTTGCATGAGCAAGCGGACAATATATAAAAATGCAAAAAAGACAGATGAATAAAATATAAGAAGTAAATTTTATCCGCTCTGCAAAAGCACCGGTTATAAGGGCGGGGGTAATGATGGCAAATTTTAGCTGGTAAAAAGCAAATAGCATTAAGGGGATAGTAGGAGCCAGTTTCCAGGGGGTATCATTTATTACACCCTTCATCATAAAAAATGTACCTGGATTACCGATAATACCTCCAATTGAATCTCCAAAGGCAAGGCTAAAACCAACCAGCACCCACAAAATAGTTATTATGGCCATACTGATAAAACTCTGTAACATGGTACTGATAACATTTTTTTTTGTTACCATGCCTCCATAAAAAAAAGCAAGACCAGGTGTCATAAGTAAAACCAATGCCGTAGCTGTAAGCATCCAGGCTATATCAGCGCCGTTAATATTAGCTGCTGATGAAATAACAGTTTTTGTTTCGGAAGGAGATACCAGTGAAACAATTACAACAGCCATTAACAGCAGGAAGGGAAGTAATGCTGATTTTCGGTTCATCGACATACAAATAATATTTAGATTTACTTGTATAGCATGCAATTGTTATCAGGTAAAAATAAGTAACTAAAATATGGCAGGTCTTTTCTCTTATCAACATACTATGAATAAATATTTGAGCATTCGTTTTTTAATTTGTGTATTTTGTTTTTCAGGTTGATGTTTATCAACCCAAACGGAATATGGAAAGAGCAATCGGCTGACCAAAAAAAGGGGAATATTTAACTGATAAGCAGCAATAACAATTGATTTAAAATTTTAGTTAGTGTTTTTACAATATTATCCGCAACTTTGGCAAATCTAAATTGAATATATATGAGAAAACTACTGCTATCATTTAGCTTAATGCTGAGCACTTTTTTACTGTCTGCCCAACAGTTATATAACATCAGGGTTGTTGATGTGAATACCGGGAATCCGGTAACCGATGCATCAGTAAAAATCAAATCCACTAATAAAGGTGGAATCACCAATGCAAATGGTACAGTTTCATTACAGGCTTCATCAGGCGATATCCTGCAGGTCAGCAACATCGGGTATAAAAGCCAGGAAGTTAAATTGGGAAACCAATCATCTGTCACCATCAATCTTGAATCTTCATCAGTTGATATAGGTGATGTAGTTGTTGTTGGTACCCGTGGTGTACCCCGTGCGAAAATTGAAACGGCTGTGCCGGTTGATGTGATCAGGATTAACCAGGTTGGTTTACCAACTGCAAAAATGGACCTTACTTCTGCATTAAATATGGCAGCACCCTCATTTAATTACAATAAGCAAAGTGGTGCCGATGGTGCCGATCATGTTGATCTGGGAACATTACGTGGCCTTGGTCCCGATCAAACCTTAGTTTTAATAAATGGTAAACGCCGCCACCAGACTGCATTTGTTGCTTTGTTTGGTTCAAGGGGCAGGGGTAATTCAGGTGCCGATCTGAATGCATTTCCACAATCGGCTGTTGACCGTATCGAAATTTTACGTGATGGTGCTTCTGCACAATATGGTTCAGATGCTATGGCGGGAGTAATGAATATCATTCTGAAAAAAGATATCAATCATTGGTCAATCAATACCGGTTGGGCAGGTTTTTATGATACTAAATACAATGCCTATAAAACTAGGAGTACCAATCAATATTATTATGGCAATCAAATTGATGGCGGTACTTTTTCTTTATCAGCCAATAATGGTTTAGCCCTGAATAAAAATGGCGGCTTCATTAATTTTTCTTTCGACTTTCTGAACCAGGGAAAAACTTACAGGCAGGTTGCTGATACCAATGTGGCAACCAGAAAAGATGCATTACCACTGAACAGTGGCAGGCGGGCATTTGGTGATGGCTCTGTAACAACTGCCGGTGCCATGTACAATATGGAGTTACCCTGCAAAACAGGCAAAACAACTTTCTATTCTTTTGGTGGATATAATTACAAAGCATCTGATGCATTTGCTTATACCCGTAATTACAGTGCAAGGCCTGATCGTTTCCCGGTTGATGCAAATGGTAATTTAAGATTTGAGGCAGATATTATGCATGTTGCCAATGATGGGGAAATTTATTACAACCCACATATTCAAACCAAGATAAGGGATGTATCATTTGCAGCCGGTGTAAGAGGAAAAATGGGGAAAGACTGGAATTGGGATATAAGCAATACGTTGGGAAGAAATGATTTTCATTATTATGGGGATAAAACATTTAATGCTTCGCAGATAATGATTCCCGGTGCAATGCAACCAACACATTTTGATGACGGGGGATTTAATTTTCTGCAAAATACTTTTAATGTTGATCTGAGTAAATCATTTAAAACTGTTGCATCTGGCCTTAACCTGGGTATGGGAGCTGAGTTCAGGTACGAGAATTATAAGATTTATAAAGGCGAGCAGGCATCTTACGATACTTTTCCAAACCCGTATAACCAGGCCCCGGGCTCACAGGGCTTCCCCGGATTTAGTCCAAAAGATGTTGTTAAAGAATCGCGTAATAACATCAGTTTATATGCAGATGTAGAATTGAATGCAACAAAAGCATGGTTATTGGATGGAGCCATTCGTTTTGAAAATTATTCAGATTTTGGATCGATTGCAACTTTTAAATTTGCTACCCGGTATAAAATTTTATCAAACTTTAACCTGAGGGGATCTGTAAGTACTGGCTTCAGGGCACCATCATTGCAGCAGATCAATTTTAGTAATACACTTACTTCATTCAGCGGCGGGGCATTGGTACAATCACGTATTGCCCGTAATGGAGATGCAATTACAAAATCTGCAGGCATTCCTGATCTGAAACAGGAAACTTCATTTAACAGCAGTGTTGGTTTTGCCTGGAAAGCAATGCCGGGCTTAACTGTTACGGTGGATGGATATATAGTGAAAGTAAAAGACCGTATTGTATTATCCGGTTTGTTTGATAAGGACGATGCTTCATTGCCTGCATCATTCACATCGCAACTGGCAGCCATTGGTGTACAAACTGCACAGTTTTTTGATAACGCTGTTAATACTACCAATTATGGCATTGACCTGGTAATTGATTATTCAAAAAAAATAGGTAATAATAATTTAAAAGCTTTGTTTGCCGGAAATGTTCAACACATGACTGTTGATGCTGTACATGTTCCTGCTGCTTTAGATGACAGTTACAGGCATCGTAAAACTTTTTTCAGCGACAGGGAAGAAGCCTTTTTATTAGCATCAGCACCCAAAGCAAAATTTACCTTGAGCCTTGAATATAATATGCGTAAAATTGGTTTTGGCACTCATGTAAATTATTTTGGCAACATGAAATCACTTGGCTTTGGCTGGACAGGTCTTGCCAGTGCTGCAGGTACGGGTGGTCCCGGTGATCCGGATATTTCAGGAAGCTTTACCGGTATTGACCCTTATGTTGATATAGACGGTTACAGCGACCAGGTACATGTTACAAAAGAAATTTTTGATTATAAAGCAAAAGTTACAGTTGATGTATTTGCGTCTTATAAACTTTCAAAAAAGATCAGCTTTTTTATTGGGGCAGATAATGTTTTTAATGTACATCCTAATTTTGCTGCTGTGCCTAATGCCCGTTACGAAGGTTTTGATAATGAAACAGGTGGCCCATGGGAATCAGTTCAGATGGGGATTAACGGAAGAAAATTATTTACCAAGCTGTCTTTTAATTTTTAAAATATAGCTGCAGAATATTTTATCCCACAAAGACACAAAGGCACAAAGTTTGAAATCAATAAAAATTTCTTTGTGAACCTTGCGGCTTTGTGGGATTTTTAATTTGATAACAAATAAAAGATGAAAAAAAATATTCAACATTTAGTTTGCATTCTTTTCTTAATCCTAATTACTCAATTATCTTTTTCTCAAAATAAAATAGTTGTTTTCCAGTCTGATTTTGGATTAAAGGATGGCGCAGTATCAGCTATGAAAGGAGTTGCGATGGGAGTTTCAGCTGACCTTAAATTATTTGATCTTACCCACGAAATTCCTGCATATAATATATGGGAAGCAGCTTATCGTTTGGAACAGACCGTTTCTTATTGGCCGGCCGGTACCGTGTTTGTTTCGGTTGTTGATCCCGGAGTTGGAACCAACAGAAAATCAGTTGTACTGAAAACAAAGAGCGGACATTTTATTGTTACACCCGATAATGGAACACTTACTTTAATTGCACAATCACTTGGTATTGCTGAGATCAGGGAAATTGATGAAGCTGTCAACAGAAGAAAAGGTTCTGAAAAATCTTATACTTTTCATGGGCGTGATGTGTATGCCTATACTGCTGCAAGACTGGCTGCAGGCGCAATAAATTTTGAGCAGGTTGGAAAATTATTGCCAAATGAAGTGGTAAACGTCCCTTATCAACAGGCTGCATTAGATGGGAAAAAGATTAAAGGCACCATTGTTATCCTTGATGTGCAGTATGGAAATATCTGGACAAATATTCCTGCTGAGCTTTTCAATCAATTAAATGTGAAGGTTGGCGAAAAATTGAATGTGATAATTTATCAGAACAAAATAAAAAAGTATGAAGGAACTATGCCCTACAGCGAAACATTTGGCGGCGTGGCAAAAGGAAAACCACTGGCATATCTAAACAGCTTATTACAATTGTCGTTTGCATTAAACCAGGGAAATTTTTCGGCAGTGCATAGCGTGTATAGTGGGAATGAGTGGACAGTGGCGGTGAGCAAATGAAAATTTTAACTATAGATAATACAGATCTTTTTCACAGATTTTATCTGCGAACTAATACTTTAATTTGTGATTAAACAGTTTTGCCCGGATATTCATTCAATGCTTTCTCCAAACAATCCATGGCAGCATTAATAGCAGTTACATTTATTACATAAGCCAAACGTACTTCCTGTTTGCCAAGGCCGGGGGTACTGTAAAAACCCGTAGCAGGAGCCAGCATTACCGTTTGGCCGTTGTAAGAAAAAGATTCCAGTAACCATTGACAGAATTTATCGGAGTCATCAATGGGCAATTTTGCCATGGCATAAAAAGCGCCGCCGGGGTTAGGACAAAAAACACCCGGGATGGCATTCAAGCGTTTTACAATCGTATCACGCCGCAGTTTATATTCAGCTTTGGTAGTATCAAAATAATTATCGGGCAGATCAATGGCGGCTTCGCCTAATATTTGTGCAAAGGATGGCGGACTTAATCTTGCCTGCGCAAATTTCATAACAGCATCAAGCAATGTTTTATTCTTTGTAACAAATGCACCAATGCGGCCGCCACAGGCACTGTAACGTTTGCTGATGGTATCCATTAAAACAACATGGTCATCAACACCGGTTAAATGCATGGCGCTGCTATGTTTGCCTTCATAACAAAATTCCCGGTAAGCTTCATCGGCAAATAAATATAAATTGTGTTTAATGATGAGTTGCTTCAGCACCTGCATTTCATCAGCACTGTATAAAAATCCTGTTGGATTATTGGGATTGCAAATAACGATAGCCTTGGTCCTGGACGTAATTACTTTTTCAAAATCTTCAATGGGGGGCAAGGCAAAACCTGTTTCAATAGATGACATGATGGGTTTAACCACAACACCGGCTTCAATGGCAAAACCATTGTAGTTGGCATAAAAAGGTTCGGGAATAATAACTTCATCGCCGGCATCAAGGCAGGCCATAAAACCAAACAAGATGGCTTCGCTGCCACCTGTTGTAATGATCATCTGCTCAGCATTTATTTCAATGCCGTTCTTCTTATAATAACCTACTAATTTTTTACGATAACTTTCATTGCCGGCACTGTGGCTATATTCCAACACTTTAAAATCACTGTTGCGTACTGCATCCAGTATCTGTTTAGGTGTTTCAATATCGGGTTGGCCAATATTGAGATGATATACTTTAATACCTTTTCTTTTGGCTGCTTCTGCATAAGGAACCAGCTTCCTTATGGGCGAAGCCGGCATTTGCATGGCCCGGTTACTTATTTTTAACATGCTGTAAAATTAGTTGAATGTTGTTAAAAATAGTGGAAGGATGGTTAAAAGTTATTGGTTGGCTAACAACTAAACAATATTCAACAACATTCAACAATATTAAACCATTATAGGCTGTATAAACTACTTTTGCTGTATGCAACTTTTTTCAACCACCAGCCGCATCATCATCACCTGCAGCAACCGCCTTTCTCCTTTTTTGCAAATGGAAGTAGCCGCTTTAGGTTTTAAACCAGAACGGGTTTTTAAAACCGGTGTTGAATTACAAGGCTCATTATCGGATTGTATCCAGTTGAATTTGAATTTACGATGCGCCAGCCAGGTTTTATTTTCACTGAAAGAATTTGAGGCCAACAATGCAGATGATCTGTACAATACATTAATTGATTATCCATGGGAGAATATTTTAAATGTAGATGGATATTTCTCCATAAGCAGCAATGTTGATAATCCTACAATAAATAATTCACTCTTTGCAAATGTAAAAGTTAAGGATGCCATTGTTGACCGCTTTAGAAATAAAACCGGCGAACGCCCCAACTCCGGCCCGGAGTTGGATAAAACTGTCATTCATTTATACTGGAAAGAATCATTGGCAGAAATTTTTATTGATACCTCGGGTGAAACATTATCCAAACATGGGTATCGCAAAATACCAGGTAAGGCTCCCATGCTTGAATCCCTTGCAGCCGCAACTTTGCTGGCAACTAAATGGGACCGCAAATCAACATTTATAAACCCCATGTGTGGTTCGGCTACAGTAGCTATTGAAGCCGTATTGCTGGCCACCAACCGCAAACCCGGCTTGCTGCGTTTTAATTATGCCTTTATGCACCTGGCCGGTTATGATGAACAATTATATAATGACGAATTTAAAAAATTAGAAGAGCAGGTTATTGATGTGCCGGGATTGAAAGTGATTGCAACAGATATCAACGAAGACGCCATAAACATTTCGAAAGTAAATGCAGGTATTGCAGGCGTGGAAGAGTTGATTGAATTTGCTGTTTGCGATTTTGAAGAAACAACAATTCCTGCAGGGGAGAACGGTTTAATTTATTTTAACCCTGAGTATGGTGACCGCATGGGTGTTGAGGCAGAGTTAGAAGAAACTTATGGCAGGATTGGCGACTTTTTGAAAAAGAAATGCAAAGGTTACTTTGGTTATATTTTTACCGGTAATTTAGAGCTTGGCAAAAAAATCGGCTTAAAGCCAAACCGAAGAATTGAGTTTTACACCAGTAAGATTGATTGCAGGTTGTTTGAGTATGAGTTGTATAGCGGAACGAAGAGAGTAGTTGCCTCCAACCCCTAAAGGGAGTTATTTGAAGACACTAAATCCAGTATCAATTATCCTGCATCAAACTTTATTGCGAATGTACACAAGCTTGATTCCTGACTTGTCTGTTTCTCTCTTATCTATCTCGAATTGCGGTAGTGATTTTATCAAAGGAGTTAATTTTAAAAAACCATAATTCCTCGGATCAAAATTCGGTTGCTTCTTTAACAACAGGTTTCCTACATCGCCTAAAAATGCCCAGCCATTTTCATCTGCCAGATCATTAATAGTATGTGCAATTAACTTCAGTGTCTCCTTATTGAGTTTATCAACTGTAGGCTTGGCAATTGGTTTGGTTGTTTTTGTTTTAACCGTATTTATTTCTTCCGCTTCAAAAACAGGGATGATCTCCATGTAAATGAATTTATCGCAGGCAACTATAAAAGGGTTGGGCGTTTTCTTTTGCCCAATACCAAATACTTTCATGCCTGCTTCACGCAGTCTTGTTGCCAAACGTGTAAAATCACTGTCGCTGCTGATGATACAAAAGCCATCAACTTTGCCCGAATATAAAATATCCATAGCATCAATGATCAGGGCGCTGTCGCTGGAGTTTTTGCCGCTGGTATAACTGTATTGCTGAATGGGCGTGATGGCATTTTCCAATAGCACATTCTTCCAACCGTTGACCGTTGGTTTTGTCCAGTCGCCGTAAATCCGTTTAAAAGTAGGTGTGCCGTATTTAGTGATCTCTTCCATTACGCCTTTTACATTGCTGTAAGGCACGTTGTCGGCATCTATTAAAACCGCCAGGCGGATATCTTTTTGTATTTCCATGATATAATTGTTACCCACAAGATAAATCATTTTTCAGCATTAACGTACCAGGATTTTAGAACAGCTAAAGCATTAATTCACCCGCTATCTTTTTTTAACCATTTGGTTAAAAAACAATTTGATAATTCAAAAACCTGCAGTAGATTTGCAAATTAACCAAATGGTTAAATTTAAAATGAAACAAAAAGATAAGAATACCGAGCAGGTGATTTTGCAAACAGCCAGGCGGGTGTTTATACAAAAAGGCCTGGCAGGCGCCCGTATGCAGGATATTGCCGACCAGGCGGGTTTCAATAAAGCGCTGGTACATTATTATTTTAAGTCGAAGGATAAATTGTTTGACCTGGTGTTTGAACAGGAGTTTGCTCATTTTTTTTCCAACCTGGCAACCATCGTTTCATCAGAACTGCCATTGTTTGAAAAAATTGAAAGTATTGTGGCACTTGATATTGAACGCCTGAGCCAGTTTCCGGGCCTGCCCAATTTTGTATTAAATGAAATGAGCCGTAACCCCGAAGCGATCCTGAAGCGGCTTAAAAAAATACCTGTTGAAAAAGTGCTGGGTGGTTTTCAAAAGCAAATAAACAGTGAGGTGAAGAAAGGGAATATAAAAAAGATCAGTGCAGAACAGTTATTCATCAATATACAGTCACTCTGTATTTTTCCTTTCGTAGCCCGGCCTATGATCAAAGGTTTAATGAAAATGGAAGAAAAAGCTTACCTGGCGATGATACAGAAAAGAAAGACAGAAGTGGCACAGTTTATCATCAGTGCCATCAGAACTTAATTCCTTCTAAAACGTTATCTATATGATTTTCATTAAAAATATTTTTATGCAACAAAAATACTTATTCATCTTCTTCCTGCTTTTAATAAGTAATTATTTACATGCACAGGATAAACCCTTGCTGACGCTGGATCAATGTTATAACCTTACTTCAACCAATTCGCCGTTGGCTCAGCAAAAAACTTTAAATGTTACGGCCGGCAATATGGCCGAAAAAAACCAAAACCTGAAATGGCTGCCACAGGTTGACCTGAATGCACAGGCAACTTATCAATCTGCAGTAACATCCTTTCCGGTAAAACTGCCTGGGTTTAATGTAGATGAGTTGAGTAAAGACCAATACAAAGGAACACTGGAGATAATTCAACCGGTTTATGATGGCGGTTTAATTGCAGGACAGAAAAAACTGCAGCATATTTCTACAAACATCGAAAGCCAAAAAGTGGAAGTTGATTTGTACCAGTTAAAATCAAAAGTGAACAGTTATTTCTTCACTGCTTTATTAATGGAAGAGAATATTCAATTAATGAAAATCGTACAGGAAGATTTGAATAACAATATTAAAAAAATTTCGGTACAGGCTGAAAACGGAGTAGCAACAAATAGTAATGTAGATGTTTTAAAAGCTGAACAATTGAAAGCATCACAGAAAATTATCGAATTCACCTCCGTAAAGAAGGAAGCCATACAAATGCTGGAAATACTTACCGGAACTGCAATTGCTGAAAATTCTTCTTTTATAAAACCCGTAAGTTCGGATGTTGCGGCAGATGTAGTAGTTACCCGGCCAGAATTGAAATTATTTGATTTTCAAAAGCAACAAATTCAGCAGCAGGGTAGATTGATCAATGTAAGATCAAATCCTAAATTTTCTGTTTTTGCCAACGGAGGTTATGGAAAGCCGGGATTGAATCAACTGAAAAATGAATTTCAGTGGTTCTATATCGGCGGAGTAAAACTAAATATTCCCATCATGAGTCACTTTACACAACAAAGAGAAAAAAATGTTTTAAAGATCCAGGAACAGATCGTAGATAAACAAAAAGAGATCTTTTTGTTAAACAACCGGCAATTATTGGTACAACAGAAAAATGAAGTAGATAAATATCAGCAATTGGTTGCCACAGATGCAGAAATTGTTGTTTTAAGAACAAAGATAAAAGAGAATGCATCTTTTAAACTGGCAAACGGCATCATCACTTCATCAGATTATGTAACAGAATTGAATGCCGAAAACCAGGCCATGCTTAACCAAAAGCTGCATGAGATACAATGGCTGCAGGCTCAATACAATTATAAACTTATCACAGGAAAATAAATAAACTGCAATACTATCAAAATAAAAATTATGAAATCAATTCTTAAAAAATCACTCCTGCCTGTTGTTATTACTGCTTTTATTTCCTGCAATAACGGAAACGGAAAGTATGATGCTACGGGCACTTTTGAAGCAGATGAAATTATTGTATCTGCCGAAGCAACAGGAAAGATCCTCCAATTAAATATAGAAGAAGGTGCAAAGCTTATCAAGGATTCTGTAGTTGGAAAGATCGATCCTTCAGCCATTGAATTACAAAAGGAACAGGCATCATCATCTGTTGAAGCTTTGCAGCAAAAAACAAATGACCCTTCTCCACAGATCAATATCCTGCAATCGCAGCTGCAGCTTCAATCAAAACAAATTGATGTTTATAATGAGCAGTTAAGAACACTACAAAAAGAGCAACAGCGTTTTCAAAAACTGGTTGCGGCAGATGCTGTACCTGCCAAGCAACTGGATGATATTAACGGCCAGGTGAATATTCTGAAAGCGCAGATAGGCGCTGCCAGGGCCCAGTTGCATGTTCTGGAAAGCCAGATCAATGCACAACGGCAGTCGGTGGCCATTCAGAACAGGGGTATTTTAAGTGAGCAGTTACCAATGGAAAAAAAGGTTGCTCAAATTCAGGATCAGTTAAATAAAACAATAATAAAAAATCCGGTTACCGGAACAGTACTGACAAAGTATGCTGATGCAAATGAATATACCGCCACCGGAAAAGCATTGTATAAGATCGCAGATCTTACTATTATGAAATTAAGGGCTTATATCACCGGCAATCAGCTGGCGCAGGTAAAATTAAACCAGGCAGTTAAAGTGAAAGTAGATGATGGCAAAGGAAAATACAAAGAACTGCCCGGCACCATTACCTGGATATCGGATAAAGCAGAGTTCACCCCAAAAACAATTCAGACAAAAGAGGAAAGGGCCAACCTGGTATATGCCATAAAAATAAATGTGCCCAATGATGGGTATTTAAAAATTGGTATGTACGGCGAAGTTGTGTTTTAATAAAGTTTAATGATGAATGCAATAACAATAAATAATATTTTTAAAACCTACGGTGCTAAAAAAGAAATTGTAAAAGCGCTGGATGATATTTCCTTTGAAGTAAACAAGGGAGAGTTGTTTGGTATCATCGGACCCGATGGTGCCGGAAAAACCTCTTTGTTCAGGATTTTAACCACTTTGTTGTTGGCAGATAGTGGCACAGCAACTGTTGATAATTTTGATGTTGTAAAGCAATACAAACAGATCCGCAACCGGGTTGGGTATATGCCCGGCAAATTTTCTTTGTACCAGGATCTGACGGTTGAAGAGAACCTGGAATTTTTTGCCAGCATTTTTAATACAAGCATTGAAGCGAATTACGAGCTGATAAAAGATATTTATATTCAGATAGAACCCTTTAAAGACCGCCGTGCCGGAAAATTATCTGGTGGTATGAAACAGAAACTGGCACTATGTTGTGCACTCATACATAAACCTTCGGTTTTATTTTTAGATGAACCAACAACGGGAGTTGATGCTGTTTCCAGAAAAGAATTTTGGGAGATGCTGAAAAATTTAAAACAACAGGGCATCACCATTTTGGTTTCTACACCTTATATGGATGAGGCTGCCATGTGCGACAGGGTAGCATTAATGCAATCCGGAAAGATCATGAGTATTGATACGCCTGAAAATATCATCAAACAATTTAAAAAGCCGATGTGGTCTATCCGTTCTGATGAAATGTATCGTTTGCTGAATGACCTAAAAAATTATTTCAACACCGAAAGCTGTAACAGCTTTGGAGAATTTCATCACCTGGTCTTAAAAAATGATGACCGGGACGAAGAAAAAATATTGAATTACCTGCAGGAGTATCAACATAAAAATATCAGCATAAAACCAATTCAGCCAAATATTGAAGATCGGTTCATACAACTGATGCAGCAGTAATTAAATTAACATGATGAAGGAGATCGTTATAAAAGTTGATCACTTAACCAAAAAATTTGGTGACTTTATTGCCACCAATGCCATTTCATTTGAAGTGGAGAAGGGAGAGATATTTGGTTTCCTGGGGGCCAATGGTGCCGGTAAAACTACTGCTATGCGTATGCTTTGCGGATTATTGATCCCCACATCAGGACGGGCTACTGTAGCAGGTTTTGATGTGTATAAGCAAACCGAACATATCAAACAGAACATTGGTTACATGAGCCAGAAATTTTCTTTGTATGAGGACCTGACAGTAAAAGATAATATCCGTTTTTACGCAGGTATATATGGTATGAGCCGGGCTGCTATCAAAGAAAAAACAAAAATATTACTGGATCAGTTACAGTTATCTGATGAAGAAAATTCAATGGTGAAATCTTTGCCGCTGGGCTGGAAACAAAAGCTTGCTTTTTCGGTTGCTATTTTACACGAACCCAAAATTGTTTTTTTGGATGAACCAACAGGCGGTGTTGATCCGGTAACAAGACGTGAGTTCTGGAATTTAATTTACCAGGCAGCAGAAAAAGGAATTACTGTTTTTGTTACCACACATTATATGGATGAGGCAGAGTACTGCAACCGGGTATCTATCATGGTAGACGGAAAAATTGAGGCACTGGATACACCGGGGAATTTAAAAACAACATTTAAAGCCGCATCCATGGATGAAGTGTTTTTACAACTGGCAAGAGGAGCTAAAAGATCAGCAGATATAATATGAAGCAATTTATCATTTTTGTTAAGAAAGAATTTTATCACATTTTCCGTGACCGGAAATCGCTGCTCATCATTATCCTGATGCCAATAGTGCAGATCATTTTATTTGGGTTTGCGCTCACCAATGAAATAAAAAATTCAAATATCGCTGTATTGGATAATGCAAAAGATGAATCCAGCAGGGCGATCATTCAACGGCTGGATGCCAGCAGGTATTTTAATGTTTTCCAAAACATCAACACACAACAGGATATTGAAACAGCATTTAAATCAGGTAATATCAGGTTGGTTGTTGTTTTTCAACCGGGTTTCCGGGAATCCTTACTGCATACCAATCATGCACAGATACAGTTGATCGCTGATGCATCCGATCCCAATACCGCTACAATGGTAACCAACTACGCAAAAAATATTATCGGCGATTATCAAAAGGAACTGAATGAACAGGTTCAGGTACCATATATGATCAGTCCCGAAATCCGCATGTTATATAATCCGCAGTTAAAAGGCGCTTATAATTTTGTGCCGGGTGTAATGGCCATGATACTGATTTTAATTGCTGCTATGATGACCTCGGTTGCTATCGTTCGTGAAAAAGAGATCAACACAATGGAAGTAATACTGGTATCACCATTAAAACCATTATTGTTCATTATCAGCAAGGCCATTCCTTACATTTTTTTATCGCTGGTAAATGTGGTTACTATTTTAATTGTCAGTGTCAATTTGCTTGAAGTACCCATCAATGGAAGTTTGTTGCTGCTGATGGGTGAAGCTTTGTTGTTTATCATCACCGCTGTATCATTGGGATTGATGATCTCCACATTTACCAAAACGCAACAGGAAGCACAAATGTTTTCGCTGATGACTTTATTGTTGCCTACATTATTGCTGGGCGGTTTTATGTTTCCTATTGAGAGCATGCCATTGCCATTGCGGATCATGTCGAACATAGTGCCTTCAAAATGGTTTTTTTTAATTGTAAAAGATGTAATGATAAAAGGATTGGGCCTGCAGGCCGTATGGAAAGAATCTTTAGTGCTTGTTGGCATGTCCATATTTTTTCTCACGCTCAGTTTTTCAAAATTTAAAATCCGCCTGGCATGAAAAAATTACTGGTGATACTGGAAAAAGAATTCAGGCAGATCTTCCGTAACCCGGCCATATTGCGGATGGTGCTTGTAATGCCCGTAATACAATTGCTTGTTTTCCCTTTTGCTGCCAATTACGAAGTAAAAAATGTTTTGTTGTCGGTGGTAGATCATGATCATTCATCTTATTCACAAAAATTTATTTCTAAAATTACCGGCTCGGGCTATTTTAAATTAACAGATTTTTCTCCTTCCTATAACAAAGCCATAGAGGCCATAGAAGCGGATAAAGCAGACCTGATCATTGAAATACCGCAGGGCTTTGAGCGAAACCTGGTGAAAGAAAATAAAAGCAATATGCTGATCGCTGTTAATGCAGTTAATGGTGTAAAAGCCAACCTGGGCGGCGCTTATGCAGCCAATATCATCCGGGATTTTAATACCGATATACAAATGGAGTGGATCAGGTTTCCGGAATTTAATGCGGTACCAACAATAGAAATTACTTCTTCCAACTGGTACAACCCAACCATGAATTATAAGTTTTTTATGGTGCCTGGTATTTTGGTAACCCTGCTCACTATCATCGGCAGTTTAATGGCTGCCCTGAATATTGTACATGAAAAAGAAGTTGGCACTATCGAACAGATCAATGTTTCGCCCATAACAAAAGTTCAATTCATTTTAGGAAAACTCATTCCGTTCTGGTTAATGGGTTTGGTAACGCTAACGTTGGGTTTAACCGTATCCTGGCTCTTTTATCATATTATTCCTTTAGGCAGCATTGGGTTGATCTATTTGTTTGGAATGGTTTTCCTGTTTACATTATTAGGGATTGGCTTATTGATCTCCACTTTTGCCGAAACACAGACACAGGCGACTTTTGTAAGCTTTTTTGTGATGATGTTGTTTATGTTGCTGGGCGGATTATATACACCGATAGAAAGTATGCCGGAATGGGCAAAATGGATAACCAAAATAAATCCGGTTGCATACTTTATTGAAGTGATGCGGATGATCGTTTTAAAGGGAAGTGGTTTTGCAGATGTTAAGATCCAGTTTTTTTCAGTGATGGGATTAGGAATTATTTTTAACAGCTGGGCGGTTATTAATTATAAGAAGAGATCGTAATGATATTTTTGGTTTATCCATTTAAATAAAGCTCTTCCACTTTTTTACGAGCCCAGGGTGTTTTGCGTAAAAATTTAAGACTCGATTTGATACTGGGATTACTGGTAAAACAATTAATGCGGATGATATTTCCCAGTTCTTCCCAGCCATACATCTCCACCAAATGCGTTAATATCATTTCGAGTGTTTTTCCGTGAAGGGGATCGTTTGATGTAGATGGAGTCATAATGGTTTGATACTGGATACTGGATACTGGATTCTGGATAGAGCTCAAATAAAATAAATATTTTTTAAAGTTTCAGTGTGTATCCAGCATCCAGTATCCGGTATCTGAATTTTACATTCCCATTTTCTTTTTTAAATTTTCATCAATCGCATCTAAAAATTCTTCGGTATATAAATAATGCTCTGTATGATTTACTTTGTTGCCATGAATACAAACGGCCAGGTCCTTCGTCATTTTGCCGCTTTCAACGGTTTCAATACAGACAGTTTCCAAAGCGGTACAAAAATTGATCAGCGGCTGGTTGCTGTCTAATTTACCGCGGAAGGCAAGGCCTCTTGTCCAAGCAAAAATAGAAGCAATGGGGTTGGTAGATGTTGGCCGGCCGGCCTGATGCTCCCTATAGTGGCGGGTTACGGTGCCATGTGCAGCTTCTGCTTCCATGGTGCTTCCATCGGGTGTAATTAAAACAGAGGTCATTAAACCTAATGAGCCAAAGCCCTGTGCAACAGTATCACTTTGTACATCGCCATCATAATTTTTACAGGCCCAAACAAAATTGCCATTCCATTTTAAGGCACTGGCAACCATGTCATCAATTAGGCGGTGTTCGTAAGTAATACCAGCTTCTGTGTAAGCAGCTTTAAATTCGTTCTGATAAACTTCTTCAAAAATATCTTTAAAACGCCCGTCGTATTTTTTAAGAATGGTATTTTTTGTAGAAAGATATAAAGGCCATTTTTTGCTCAACGCCATATTAAAACAACTTCTTGCAAAACCATAAATACTTTCATCGGTATTGTACATGCACAATGCAACGCCATCTCCTTTGTAATTATATACTTCAAAAGTTTGTGCTTCGCCTCCGGCTTCAGGAGTAAAGGTCATCGTTAATTTTCCTTTGCCTTTAATCACCGTATCTGTAGCCCGGTACTGGTCGCCAAAAGCATGACGGCCAACAATAATAGGAGCAGTCCAGTTGGTAACTAATCTTGGTACATTCTGCATAACTATCGGTTCACGAAAAACAGTGCCATCTAAAATATTACGGATAGTTCCGTTAGGGCTCTTCCACATTTGTTTCAACTTAAATTCTTTTACTCTTTCTTCATCAGGCGTGATAGTAGCACATTTAATACCAACACCGCACGCTTTTATAGCATTGGCTGCATCAATGGTAACCTGGTCATTTGTTTCATCACGGTATTCCATGCCCAGGTCATAATATTGGATAGGAACATCAAGGTAAGGAAGGATCAGTTTGTCTTTAATGAATTTCCAGATAATACGGGTCATTTCATCACCATCTAACTCAACAACGGGGTTTGATACTTTTATTTTTGTCATGATTCGGTTTTATTTTTTTGCGAAAGTATTTAATTTTTATTTGTCATTCTGAGCGATAGCGAAGAATCTTTTAACCAGGAAAAGAGAGGCTTCGTACCTCAGCATGACAGTCCTGTTATAAATTTTGTATAATCTCATCCCCAAATTCACTCGTCTTCAACAGCATTGCATGCTCCATCAGGTTATGAAAATCTATCGTTACTTTTTTACTGCGGATCGTTTTACCAACAGCATTGGTAATTAATTCAGCCGCATCCCGCCAGCCCATGTATTCCATCATCATCCCGCCACTTAAAATAATTGAGGAAGGATTCATACTGTTGGTATTTGCAAAACGGGGAGCTGTACCATGCGTTGCTTCAAAAACGGCATTGCCGGTTAAATAGTTAATGTTGGCACCGGGTGCAATACCAATGCCCCCAACCTGTGCAGCCAGTGCATCGCTGATATAATCTCCATTTAAATTCAATGTGGCAATTACAGAATAATCCTGCGGAGCCAGTAAAGCCTGTTGTAAAAAATTATCGGCAATGGCATCTTTAATAATTACTTTATGGCCAATGCCGGCTACTTTCATTTCTTCATTAGCAACCGCTTCACCATTTTCTTTTTTTGTGCGTTCCCATTGGTTCCAGGTGTACACTTTATCTGCAAATTCCCTTTCCGCCAGCTCATATCCCCAGTTTTTAAAAGCGCCTTCGGTGAACTTCATGATGTTTCCTTTGTGTACGATCGTTACACTCGGCAGGTTATGTTCAATGGCGTATTCAATCGCAGAACGTATGAGTCTTTCACTACCTTCTTTGCTTACCGGTTTAACACCCAGCGAAGTTGTTTCCGGAAAGCGAAAAGCTTTCACTCCCAATTCATCAACTAAAAATTTCAATAATTTCTTTGCTTCAGGTGTGCCGGTCATAAATTCTACACCGGCATAAATGTCTTCGGTATTTTCCCGGAAGATGATCATGTTCACATTTTCGGGATGCCACATGGGAGAGGGTACACCTTCAAAATATTTTACCGGGCGCAGACAAACATACAGATCAAGCTCCTGCCTCAATGCAACATTCAGACTTCTGATGCCACCGCCAACCGGTGTTGTTAAAGGGCCTTTAATGGATATCATATAATCTTTAAAAGCCTGCATGGTTTCGTCGGGCATCCAGCTACCTGTTTTATCAAAAGCTTCCTGCCCTGCCAATACTTTCAGCCACTCAATTTTCTTTTCGCCATGGTATGCTTTTTCTACCGCCGCATCAAAAACCTTTACAGCGGCTTTCCATATATCAGGCCCAATGCCATCACCTTCTATAAATGGAATAGTTGGGTGATTGGGAACTTTCAGTTTTCCGTCTTTACCCATCGAAATTTTTTCTGCCATAATATTTTTTTTGGAGCCGGGCTTTTGAATAACTATTAAGCTTCATTGGCGTCGCACTCTTGTACTGTATTTCTTTATTCTACATATTCTCAAATGGAGAACTCATATTTAAGACTGCAAAGGTACATTAGTAAGTTTTTTAAAAAAAGTCGGATAAAGTTTAGGAAATAAAAAACTGCTTTCCAATTTACCGGAAAGCAGTTTCAAATAATTTTTATTCATTACAACTGGCACTTTACCCTGAAGGAACAGGTAATATTGTAAGTAGTATAATTTGGTGCAGGGCCTCTGAATATGCCCGAAAAATTACCTGCAAAAATTTGATCTGTTGTACCATGCTCTGTAATGTTTACCAGTATCGGTGAACTGATGGTAAGTGGTTCATTAGCCTGGCTTGCCATAAAATAACTCAGTGTCTGGCTTGTATTGGTACTGATATTTATTGCTGAGCATTGAAATCCGGCATTTTCATTTGTCATATCATTTGATACAGCAAATGTAAAATTACTGCCCGGTGTTACCGGCGCAAATGTAGCAGCGGGATATGTAAAACTATACACCACATCATTAATGGTATAATTTATAAACTGGCTGCTGCTGTTTCCGCAAGCCAGTATATCAATATTTGTGTTTGCAGCTGTTGTTATGGTATAATTATTTTCTTTGCTGTAAACAGCAGCATCGGCATCATAAGCCATTAAACTAACATCGGCATTGCTGTTACATAAAATTGTTGTAAAATGATATGCGCCTTGTTTGCCAACAGCGTAACGGTAATACTGCCCGTTTTTTTGCATGATGATTCCACCTTTACTAACCGGGTTATTATTGCAATTTTTTACTGTACCTGAAACTGATGCAATGCCAGCTCTGGAATTAACTCTTATCAATGGTAAAGAAATATTGTTTGTTGCTGTAAAAGTTTGTGTATACACGGGTGTGCCGCCACAGGCTGCATCGCCCAATACATCTAAGCGCAATAATTTATTTGATGGTATTGCCCCGGCAGCATAACCATGGGCATTGGTATAGCAACTGTTATTATTATTGGGGTCATTAACGGCTGTAATTTTTACCAACACATTGTTTAACGGATCTCCCGCTTCATTTACAACAGTGCATTCAAAATCTACAAAGGTTTCATCCGTATCACAATTCCAGAATGAAAAATGACTCACATCACCTACATACACATTTCCTTTTCTAACAGCATGGCCTTGTTCTTTCCATAAACCTTTCCCCTCATCAAAATACCACAAGGGTAAAATTGCGGGTGCCTGTGATGCTACCTGCGCACTCATAGGCATGGTAATGGTTGCATTTTTGCCTGGAGCTATCTGCAATTTCTCGCCGGAGGTTCCGGTTAATTCAACAGCAGCCATTCCGTAACTGGTTAATTTTTTCATTTCGCTATTGCTGTTCATCGCTCTCAGATCGCCGGGCATGACCTTGTTCAGGTCATCGGCTGAAGGATTTATCCAGAATGCTGCAACATTCACAGTGCCGCTATATACCGCACCACTTGCATCACTTACAATACTGTTGGCAGGAAAAGAAATACTTAAGCCATTTGTCAATGTAACAACACCGCCATTAACAGCATTTACATTACCTGCAATTGTTTTTGGAATTAATTTTATCCTGAAAAATGCATCCTGGTTTGCAACCGGAATAAATGTTTTTATGCCTTTAAAATATCCGGTTTTGATAATAGTAACTACAGCAACATCAGCCGTTACATCTGCATCTTTCAATTCAAAAAAACCATACTCATCAGTAACGCAGATTTTGTTGCCTGCCAATACTTTTGCATTTATAACAGGTTGATCTGTTTCGTCGGTTACAAAACCACTAACTGATGAATTAGTTTTTAATGCTGAACCTTTTTGTAAAAATGATGACTGGATTTCAGTAACGCCAAGGTCAACTTTGTTGCAGGAAAGGAATAAGGAAACCGGGATAAGAAGTGGAAGTGCCAGCAAAATGCCGGGCCACCTGACAGTAAAGTAGGTTTTCATACTGGATGATTTAGGATATTAAGGTTTTATTTATATTGATCTGCAAAAAAATCTGCAGAAAATTATCAGTTTATTTTTCTTCTGTGGACAGCCGGCAGTTTATCCAGCCTTTATCCAGTATTACGCCATCAAATTTTTTATAAAAATTTAAGGCGGGTTCGTTCCAGTCAAGCACCTGCCAAACCAACGCACTGTATTTTTTTGCTTTACATTCTTCAATGAGTGCATCAAAAAGCAATTTACCAATTCCCTTCCCCCTCATTTTTTCTGAAACCAACAGGTCTTCCAGGTAAAGTCTTTGTCCTTTCCATGTAGAATAACGGATATAACATAGGGCAAAACCAACAACTTCAGCTTTTCCATCAGCCCCCGTAATTTCTGCAACAAGGGCCCACCACACGGGATTTTGGCCAAATCCACTTTCCATAAAATGGTCAAAATCCACTGTAACAGCGTCAGGTTCCTTTTCATAAACGGCTAATTCATGAATTAATTGCATTATACGTATACAATCTTCTTTAACTGCTTTCCTGATAATAACATCCATGGGCTGTAACATGCTTTTATTTTTAACTAAGATAATGCCTGACCCAGATCTATGATTATGTCCTGTATATTTTCTATCCCCACACTCATCCTGATCAATCCATCTGTAATGCCATACTGTTCTCTTTTTGCTGCAGGTACGCCATGATGAGTCATACTTGCCGGGTGGCATAGTAATGTATCGCAGGTACCCAATGAAACGGCACGTATACACATTTGCAGTTTATCAATAAATTTTTTTGCTGCATCAAGCCCATCTTTCATTTCAAAACTTAACATGGCGCCGGCGTGCCGCATTTGTTTTGAAGCAGTAAAAAAATCAGGATGTGAAGGAAGGCCTAAATAATTCACTTTGCTGATGGCATTATGCTGTTCTAAAAATCCGGCTACCTCCGTGGCATTGTGGCAATGGCGTTGCATGCGTACTTCAAGTGTTTTCATACCCTGCGTTAATAAATACGCATCAAACGGATTACTGTTGCCACCCAATAAGCGATGCACTTTTGTAATATGGCCATTCATTTTTTCTATGTCTTTACCTAATAATACACCACCTATTGCCGTGCCGTGCCCGTTTAAAAATTTTGTTGTAGAATGAAAAACATAATCAACGCCATATTGAAATGGCTGCTGTAAATAAGGTGTTGCAAAAGTATTATCAACAGCAACAATTAAGTGATGTGCTTTGGCCAGCAAGGTTAATTCTTCAAGGTCAACACATTGTATGGTAGGATTGGCTGGGGTTTCCAGGTAAAGCATTTTTATTTTGTTGTCTGCTTTAATTGCTGCGGAAGCTTTATCTAAGTCCCTCAGGTCAACAATAATTGCTTCAATACCCAATGCCGGTAAAATTTTTTCTACCAGTTCCTGTGTGCCGCCATACAAAGAAAAATGGGTGAGGATCTTATCGCCTGATTTTAAAGTGCCGATCATCAGTGTAGTTAAAGCCGCCATACCGCTTGCATGTAATATGGCTTTTAGGGAAATAGGCATTCCGTTTTCATCAGTTAGCCCAAAGCTTTCCAGTGCTGCAATTTTTTCTTCTGCTTCGGTAATAGTTGGGTTTCCCCAACGGCTGTAGATATAACCTTTTTCTTCGCCGCTGAATCTGCGCATGCCCTGTTCTGCTTCGTCAAAAACATAAGTGCTGCTGGCATAAATAGGGGTGATATGGGCATAATTGGGGTCTTTTTGATGACCGCCATGAATCGCAACAGAACTGAAACCACTGTATGGAAATTTATTATCTGTCATGTGGAAAGTTTAAAGTTTGAAGTTTATAATTTCTGGTCACTCAATCATTAACTTTGTTTGAGTCATCAAATGTAAAAAAATAAAAATGAAAGAATTACTGCAACAATGTACAGCCTATACCATTTGGGCCAATCAGAAAATTTTTGATTGCATCAGTAATTTATCTGACGACCAGATAAACCGTGAAATTGCCAGCAGTTTTAATTCTATTCAAAAAACGACTTTGCATATGTGGGATGCTGAAACTGCCTGGTGGCAACGCTTAAAGCTTGAAGAAAGGTTAGTTATGCCAAGTGCAGATTTTGACGGTAGTTTTTCGGAACTGGTAAAAAAAATGAACCAGCAATCCGTTACCTGGAAAGAATGGGTTGATAATGCTACTGAAGTTCAACTGCAACATGTATTTGCTTATCAGAATACCAAGAAGGAACAGTTTAAACAACCGGTGTATGAAATGCTTTTACATCTTTTTAATCATGGTACTTATCATCGTGGACAATTAGTAACCATGCTGAGGCAATTGGGCGTTGATAAAATTCCACAAACAGATTTTGCAGTTTTTTGCAGGAAAAAATAAGCAATAGATAATTTTAGCAATGGTAATAAGCGATTGACAATTTGCAAGTATCTGCTTCCTTTAATCCGGTATCTAGTTATGATCTATCATGGTAAGCTTGACACCATAACCCTGTTTGTAACCAACACGACCCGGAGTGGGGGGCTGGTACTCTACGTGTAAAAAATTACGATAAACCAAACCAATACCTTTGGCATATTTTTCTGCGCTGTTGTTTATTTCACTATAAGAGTTGGGATCATTTGGGTTGCCTATGATTTCATTACGCTGACCAACTTTTAATGTGCTGTCAATGGTTAGCGCACCAAGTGTCAGTTTCACATCTAAACTGTCATAGGTATAATCCCAGTCGTCTAAATATTTAACATCAGAGTTTAAAGAGTAAGTATCTATATAGCTGTTTCCTTTCCAGCTGTATCCATTTCTTACCGGTGCTTTCAACTTTATATACCGCAGATTATTTTCAATAAATTCAACGGCAAATTCAGTTGGTACAGCCATAAAAGTATTATCTGGTGCCCATGCATTAGCAGCAGTTTTGCGTATGTAACGGATGATGCGGTAAGCAGGTCTTCCTAAATTATCGGTGATCAATGCATCAACCTGGTGTTTAACCTGGTATTTAATAACTGTATCTTTTGTACCAAAATTGATAAACACGGTGGAGTCTAAATTGTAGGTAATATACTTACCAACCAATAAAGGGTAATAAGCACTAACCGAGGCGGTATTTAAAACATCTGTGCTTTTTTTACAGGCATTGAATGTAATTGCAGTAATGATGATCAATAAAAGAAATAGTCTTCTCATAAGTAAATTATATTACAAATATAGATACAATTAAAAGGAAAAAGGCTGCTCTGCACGCTGAATGATTCCACCACCAATTACATCATCCCCTTCATAAAAAACAGCACTCTGGCCGGGTGCAACACCCTTTACATCTTCATAAAAACGAACATTTATACCATTTTCGTATGTATACAGGTTACTTAAAGCACCTTTATCTTTATACCTTATCTTGGTAACAGCTTCCATGCCTCCTGTAACACCTTCATATTTTATCCAGTTCAGCTTTGTTACTTTCATTTCATTCCGGTTCAGATCTTCTTCTTCTCCCAATACAACAGTATTGGTTTCGGGTAAAATTTCAGTTACAAATGCCGGCCGGCCCAAAGCAATATCCAGTCCTTTTCGTTGCCCTACAGTATAAAAAGGATAACCTTTGTGTTGCCCAAGAATTTTACCGGTTTTGTCAATAAAATTTCCACCATTTACTTTTTCTTCCAGTCCGGGTACTTTGCGTTTTAAAAAACCACGGTAATCATTATCGGGTACAAAACAAATTTCGTAGCTCTCATTTTTTTTAGCCAGCTCCGGGTAACCAAAATCATGCGCCATCTGGCGGATATCTTTTTTATGATAAGTACCCAAAGGTAAAATGGTTCGGCTCAGCAGGTCCTGTTGTAAACCCCACAGTGCATAGCTTTGATCTTTTGTATCGTCAATTCCTTTACGTATAAAATATCTTCCGTTTGTATGTTGATGTACCTGTGCATAATGACCGGTAGCTATGAAATCACAATTTAACGCATCAGCTCTTTTCATGAGGGCACGCCACTTAATATGGGTATTACACATCACACAGGGATTTGGTGTACGACCTGCAATATATTCATCCACAAAATTCTCGATAACGAAATCGCCAAATTCTTCCCGTATGTCTAAAATAAAATGCGGAAATCCGTGTTGTACTGCTGCCTGGCGGGCATCATTAAAACTATCTAAATTGCAGCAGCCGGTTTCTTTTTTTCCTGTAGTTCCTGCACTGGTTGCATAATCCCAGGTTTTCATAGTAATACCCACAACTTCATATCCCTCCTTATGAAGCATTAAAGCTGCTACGGTACTGTCAATACCGCCACTCATCGCCATTAAAACTTTCCCTTTTTTGCTCATTCCTTTCCCCTGATTATTTGACTGGCAAAGATACAAAATAGCTTTGGGGTTTGTAGTTTGTTGTTTATGGTTTCGGGAATTTCTCTCTCCAGTAGTTTTATAATCACTCTTAATAACTTTTAACCTTAAACTTTTAACTTTTAACTTATTTTGCATCCATGCAAGAATATCTTGATCTGGTAAAACATATTATTGAAAAAGGTACAAATAAAAGTGACCGTACAGGTACAGGTACAAGAAGCGTTTTTGGTTACCAGATGAGGTTTAACCTAGCAGATGGTTTCCCCCTGGTGACTACCAAAAAATGTCATCTTAAAAGCATCATTTACGAACTGCTCTGGTTTTTACAGGGGGATACCAACATCAACTATTTAAAAGAGCATAATGTAAAAATATGGGATGAATGGGCTGATGAGAACGGAGAACTTGGTCCGGTGTATGGTAAACAATGGCGTAGCTGGCAGGGCGCTGATGGAGTAGAAGTTGACCAGGTAAAAGACCTCATTCACCAGTTAAAAACAAATCCCGACAGCAGGCGAATGATCATCAGTGCATGGAATGTAGCTGAGTTGCCAAAGATGAAATTGATGCCCTGTCATTGTTTGTTTCAGTTTTATGTTACACCCCCTGACCCGCTAAAGGGGGAAAAGAAAAGCCGTTTGAGTTGTCAACTTTATCAACGTAGTGCAGATGTTTTTCTCGGCGTTCCTTTTAACATTGCTTCTTATGCTCTGCTTACCATGATGATCGCCCAGGTTTGTGACCTGGAGCCCGGAGAATTTGTTCATTCATTTGGTGATGTACATTTATACAATAATCATTTTGAACAGGCCAATCTACAATTAACCAGAAAACCATTTCCTTTACCCCAGATGAAAATTAATCCGGCAGTAAAAGATATTTTTAGTTTTAAGTTTGAGGATTTTGAGCTAATGAATTACGAGTCGCATCCTGCTATTAAAGCACCGGTTGCTGTTTAAAAACCCCCTAATCCCCTGAACGGGGAATTTTGGAGTAAGTTGGTTTAAGAGAATCTTTTTTGCGTTAGCTGTCTATTCTAAAAATTAAAAAATAATGATAATAAGTTTAGTAGTTGCGGCAGCAGAAAATAATTCGATTGGTAAAAACAACCAACTGCTCTGGCATTTACCCAACGATCTTAAATTTTTTAAAAACACCACCTGGGGTATGCCGGTGATCATGGGGCGTAAAACATTTGAAGCAGTAAATAAGCCATTACCCGGCAGAATAAATATTGTGATCACCAGACAACCCGACTGGAATGTAGAAACTTTACTGGTTGCAGGCGATTTAAATGATGCCTTAAAAAAAGCAACTGAAACAAATTGTAAAGAAGCCTTTATAATTGGCGGTGGGGAAATTTATAAACAGGCAATGGAAATAGCCGATAAAATTTATTTGACCCGGGTGCATGCAGCTATTGATGGCGATACTTTTTTCCCGGCTGTTGATGAAAATAAATGGCATTTGATTACCTGCCAGGAATTTGCAGCAGATGAAAAACATGCATTTGCATATTCGTTTCAAACCTGGGATAGAATAATCAATTCATAACTCATAATTGTATTGTACACCCGTTTTCAATTAGCAAAAAAATACCTTCACTATTACCTTACAGCTTCTAATGGTAAAGGCCACGGTATTCACTCTCCATTCGTGTTTGCTTTTATTAAAAATATACTGCGGGATAAAAAAAAATACGATTGGTATCCTGTTATTGAATCAATGCGAAAGAATTTACTGAAACAATCTGCTGAAATCGAAGTTGCGGATTTTGGGGCAGGCTCTGCTGTTATAAAAACCAATAAAAGGGTAGTGCAGGAAATAGCAATATCATCTTTAAAACCTGTAAAATATGCCCAGCTCCTGCACCGTATCGTAAATTATTATAAGCCATTTTCCATATTGGAATTGGGGACTTCTTTTGGAATCACCACTTCATACCTGGCAGCAGCCAAAGCAGATGCAAAAGTTTATACGATTGAAGGCTCGGTGGTTATTGCCGAAATTGCAAAGCAAACTTTTAAGCAGCTGGGACTTAAAAATATTGAACTTACAACCGGAGATTTCAATGATATATTGCCTGCAATACTGGCAAAACACAAAAACATTGATCTTGCTTTTATAGATGGGAATCACCGCAAAGAACCAACCCTGGATTACTTTCATCAACTGTCTCAGCATGCTTTGCCTTCAACCATACTGATCTTTGATGATATACACTGGAGTGTTGGCATGGAAGAGGTCTGGGCAGCGATTAAGCAACATCCTTCTGTAACTTTATCGATTGACCTGTTTTTTATCGGATTGGTTTTTTTTAATCCTGATATTAATCATAAACAACACTTTACCATCAGATTTTAATTTTTCTTACATTTGCGGCAATTTATTTACCATGATAATTGGCGTTTTAAAAGAACCATCTCCCGAAACCAGAGTCTCCTTATTACCGGAACATATTGCAATCCTTAAAAAATGGAATGTAGAAGTATGTATAGAGAAAAATGCCGGCGTTACTGCTTTCGCTAATGATGAAAGATATACAGTTGCAGGAGCATCGATAAGATCAAGAAATGAAGTGTTGCAAAACAGTGATTTTATTCTATCAATTAATGCACTTCAACAATCCGAAATTGGAAATTTAAAATCAAAAATCATTCTCGGAGTTTATCAGCCTTTGTTTAATGTAAGTTTAATGAAAGATTTGGCTGAAAAGGGCTTAACTGTTTTCAGTATGGATATGTTGCCCCGTACTACCCGTGCACAAAGCATGGATATATTAAGCAGCCAGGCAAATATTGCCGGCTATAAAGCGGTGTTATATGCAGCCAATCTGTTTCCAAAATATTTCCCCATGTTTATGACGGCCGCCGGAAGTATTCCGCCTGCCAAACTGTTGATATTGGGCGCAGGCGTTGCAGGATTACAGGCCATTGCTACAGGCCGTAGATTGGGTGCAGTGGTAGAAGTTTTTGATACCCGGCCTGCCGTAAAGGAAGAAGTGATGAGCCTCGGTGCAAAATTCATTGAGGTAGAAGGTGCTGCTGATGCCAGCAAGGCCGGTGGTTATGCTGTTGAACAGACTGAAGATTTTATGAATCGCCAGAAAGCAAAGATCGCAGAGAGTGTTGCCAAAGCAGATATCATTAT
>JAYVEQ010000076.1:0-21785 GCA_043748745.1 Chitinophagaceae bacterium
CGGCTGCATTTAAGGGATTAAAAATTATTCATATCAGCGATATACACAGCGGCAGTTTTACAGATAAAAAAGCGGTGTTGCACGGTGTACAAAAAATAATGCATGAGAATGCCGATATTATTTTGTTTACCGGCGACCTGGTTAATGACCGTGCCACAGAGATGGAAGAGTATATGGATGTTTTTAAACAGCTAAAAGCGCCGATGGGTGTTTACAGTACTTTGGGTAACCATGATTATGGTGATTATGTAAGTTGGCCCTACAATGGGCTTTCAAAAGAACAGAACCTGGAAAATCTTAAAAAAGTACATGCCGATCTGGGCTGGCATTTGTTAATGAATGAACATGTGATGCTGGAAAAAGATGGCGAACAGATTGCATTATTAGGTATTGAAAATTGGAGTAATAAAGCAAGATTTCCAAAACATGGCAGGATGGACCTTGCACATCCGGGCACCGAAAAATATCCCTTTAAAATTTTAATGAGCCATGATCCCAGCCATTGGGATGCAGAAGTTAAAACAAAATACCCTGATGTAGACCTGATGCTCAGCGGCCATACACATGGTATGCAGTTTGGAGTAGAGATACCGGGTTTTAAATGGAGCCCTGTGCAATATATGTATAAGCAATGGTCGGGCCTATATGAAGATGGCAAACAGAAATTATATGTTAACCCGGGCTTTGGTTTTATTGGCTACCCCGGCAGGGTAGGGATAATGCCGGAGATAACGGTGATTGAGTTAATGTAAAAAAAGCCCCGAATTTTCGGGGCTTTTAATTTTATCTGAAACTTCTTCGCTCTTTCGGCGCATAAATTCTTTTTCTTCCTTCGGTCCTGTCACTTCTTCCAACACCGGCTTCATCATTTGGTCTTTTAAAACCACCATCTGCTTCATTCATACGAACGGTTCGGTTGTTATATCGTTTGCCATCAATGGCATTGATCATTTTAGCTGCATCAGCTTTGTCAATCTCTATCCAGCTGTTCATATCCCTCATATCAATTTTACCCAGCACTTCTTTTTTAAGATCACTTTCATCTAAAATGAATTGTAAAAAGCTGGCTTTGTAAAAACCATCTTTGGTACCCAGGTTAATGAACAACCTGGTGTAACCACTATCACGCCTGTTGAAATCAGTGCGTTCTTTTCTACTACCACTCATGTCATCTCTGCCAGTTGCCGGTCTTCTTTCTCCTCTTACATCAACCCTGTTCAGGTCATCTGCATTTTCATAATATTTTAAAAAATGACTGAACTCCAATGCGGCTACTCTTTGTAAAACTTCTTCTTTGCTAACATCGGCAAATTTTTCCATCAGGTCGGGCATATAAGTTTCATAATCGCCATGGCTTACATCGGCCTGCATTAATTTATCCATGAAATGGAAAAACTGTTTGCGGCAAACATCTTTGCCTGATGGGACATCAACTTTATGAAACTGGGCATTAATCATTCTTTCCAGGGATTTAATCTTGTAAGATTCCCTGCTATGACAGATAGACAAACAAATACCTGTTTTACCGGCACGGCCCGTACGTCCGCTTCTGTGTGTGTACACTTCCATATCATCCGGTAATTCAAAATTGATAACATGGGTAATGCCATCCACATCAATACCTCTTGCTGCCACATCGGTAGCAATCAACAATTGTAAATTTTTACTGCGGAAACGTCCCATTACTTTATCACGCTGCTGCTGTGTAAGATCACCATGTAAAGCTTCAATATCATATCCGGCTTTTGACAGGCGTTCAGAAACTTCCTGTGCATCAGCTTTTGTACGGGTAAAAATAATGCCATACATATCAGGGTTAAAATCTATCAAACGTTTTAATGATTCGTAACGGTGTTGTGCAGGCACTACAGAATACTGATGAACAATATTCACATTACCACTGTTCTTTTTTCCTACGGTAACCTCTTTCGGGTTTTCCATATAATTCCTGGAAATGGCCCTTACTTCAGGTGGCATGGTAGCGCTGAATAACCAGGTGCTTTCCCTGTTGATGGTATTCTTTAATACAAAATCAATATCATCCCTAAATCCCATGTTCAGCATTTCATCGGCTTCATCCAATACAACATACTTTACTTTTTGCAGGTCAATTGCTTTTCTTTCGATAAGGTCGATTAAACGGCCGGGTGTTGCTATAACAATATGTACACCTTTTTTAAGGTTGCGGATCTGCATCATGATAGATGCACCACCATAAACAGCTTCGGTAAAAATATTTTTGCTGTGTTTTTTATAAGTTTCCAGATCGTTGGTAATTTGCAAACACAGCTCACGTGTAGGGCAAACTATTAATGCCTGCGGATGACGTTGTGAGGCGTCGAGCAATTGTAATAACGGAAAACCAAATGCGGCGGTTTTGCCGGTGCCGGTTTGTGCCAGCCCGATAAAATCAGTAGTGCCTGATAATAAAACAGGGATTGCTTTTTCCTGTATAGATGTTGGGGTTTCAAACCCTAAATCGGTAATAGCCTGTACCAATTGTTCGTTTAAGCCTAAGGCTTCAAATGCATTCATGAAATTTGTTTTGCGATAGCCACATGTAATTTCCCGATATCTATCGGGCTGTCATGCTTTGGCCGTTGGTAAAGTACAGGGAGATCAAATCATCCCGAAAGAAAATCTATTTGCAACAGCAACTGAGCATGTCATGTAATTCTCAGTTTTTAATTAATGGGCGCAAAGGTAGGTTAAATAAACCCAAGTTTGGCATTTACTTGAATTTATTACTTAAAATCATCGAAAGATTTATATAAAGACGTTTTATTTTGTTCACTATTAAACTAAATTTGGTTTTTGTTATCTATACAGACTGACTCAACCTCATATGCAAAAAATTTTTCTCCTTCTTGCAGCAATTTTTGCAACATCGTTTGTATACGGGCAAACCGATTCTCTTACCCGGGAAGAAAGGCTTGCATTGGACTCTATGTTTAAAAACGATGAGTTCATTAAAATGATGCAAGAAAAGAAGAAGAGTTATTTTGATGTAAATATCGGCATGGGCAATGGCACCTTCAGCCTGAAGAATAATGCTTTAAATTCAGGGCAATCGGTAACCAATAAAATTTATTATTCGCCTTCGGTTGGGTATTATCATGAAAGCGGTTTTGCTTTAACACTAAGTGGTTTTATTGCTGTTGACAGTGGTAAAATAAAAATGTACCAATATGCCATCAATCCTTCTTATACCTATGATAAGAAAAATATAAATGCCGGAATATCCTATACCCGGTTTATTGAAGGGTCATCTGCAAATTTTGATATCAGTCCTTTTAAAAATGATTTTTATGGCAGCTTCACTTATAAAAAACCATGGATTGAACCAGGACTGGCAATTGGATATTCATTTGGTAAACAAATTGAATATTATGATACCAGCTTTTGGTTTGTGCCTCCTCAACCATTGCAGCCAAGGATCGTTCATATCAGGGATACTATCACTACAAAACTAAGTGGGTTGTCTTTATCATTATCTGCAACACACAAATGGATTTTTTATAAATTGATCAATAAGAAAGATGTAATTGAACTTCAACCTTCTTTTCTGCTGAATGCCGGATCTCAACAATGGAATATATCTCATTCAAACAGTTTGAATAACCGCAGGCCGATTGTTCAGAATTATTTAAAAGCAAGATATGGTGATGGCAGTGCTTCATCGTCATTTAACCTGCAGTCATTAGCTTTTTCAGCAGAGGCTACCTATTATTATAGAAAATTTTATTTGCTGCCACAATTTTACCTTGATTACTATTTACCTTCTACAACGGAAAGCCGGGTAACAGCTTTATTTTCGGTGGTTACAGGATTTTATTTTTAATACATTGAGGCTCTTAACAAAAAATTGTAAAAATTCTTTAGCCATTGGCATATTAGTTGAAGCTAATCAGTAACTAAAAATTATTTTATGAAGACAAAACTCTTAGTCCTGGCAATTTTCAGCATCATTGGCAATGCTGCTTTTTCACAAAAACTTAATATCGGATTTAAAGGCGGTGCAAACATTAACAAAATAACCGGTAAATCTTTCAGCGATCAATTTTCTTACGGTTATCATGTAGGTGGTTTTTTTGCTGTTGGGATAAGCAAAAAATTTGCTATTCAGCCCGAAGTATTGTTTAACCAGATAAACGTGGATACTTCCAGCAGTTTTAGCCAGGTGTATAAATTTAATAATGTAGATAAAGTAAAATTGAAATATTTAAGTGTTCCCATCTTATTAAACTTTAAACCGGTAAAATATATTACCCTGCAGGCTGGCCCGCAGTTTGGTATCCTGATGAACAAAAGCAATACCCTTTTACAAAATGGAAAAGAAGCATTTAAAAGCGGCGATTTCAGTATGTTGACTGGTGTTCAGTTAAATATCATGCATTTGAACATTTATGCCCGTTACGCAGTGGGATTGAGTAATCTTAATGATATTGACAATCAGGAAAAATGGAAGAGCCAGAGTATTCAATTGGGGGTAGGTATTACTTTATAAAATATTTGATGAATTGATTATAACTTTTCTAAAGCTTTAAGCTTTAGAAAAGTTTTTTTTTGCTTTTACTTTAATGCAGATCACGGACGAATGATGGTGAGGGATCCATCTGAATTCCATTTTACAATGGCTGAAGGTTCAGCAGGTGTCAGATCATCCTGGCGGTGTTGTACTATATAGTCAACGCCGCTTTTTATTTCAATATCTATATCTTCAAAAAAAGCAGGTGGAGGATAACCTGAAATATTAGCTGATGTGGAAACAACGGGTTTGCCAAAACGGGTGATCAGTTGTTTGCAAAACGGATCATTGGTTATGCGTATGGCAATGGTTCCGTTAGATTGTATCATATTTTCGGCCAGGCCAATTCCTCCTTCATATATAAATGAAGTGGGTTTATGAATACCTTTGATGTAATCATAAATTTTGGGATCGGGCTGGGTAACATATTTGATGATCTCATTTTCATCTGCCAATAAAACGATCATACTTTTTTCATCCGAACGTTTTTTAAGTGCATAAATTTTTGCAACAGCAAATGCATTGGTGGCATCACAGCCAATTCCCCAAACTGTATCAGTGGGGTAAAGAATGATGCCTCCTTTTTCAAGAATTTTTAAGCATTCTGCAATATCAGATTCAAACGGTGGTACCATATTATTCATTTATGGTTTGTAAAATTTGTTTTGTAGTTATACCCCATGCACAGTTAAAATGTTTTTCGGGGCAGGCCTTATACCCATGTAGCCCACAGGGACGGCAACTCAACTTTTCGGCTGTTTCTATTATAAATGACAGATCGGATAAAGGTGTAAAACCAAATGCAGGAACAGTGGAGCAAAATATTGCCGTTACCGGGGCATTAACAGCCGATGCAAAATGAAGGGGGGCAGAATCGTTTACATAATTCATAAAAGCATTTTTCATTAATGCCGACGATTGTAAGAAAGATAATTTACCGGTCAGCACTTCTACATTAGCATTGCCCGATCTGTTTTTAATGTCTTCACATTCGGGTAAATTTTCTTTGCCACCCAATAAATAAATTTTATAAGCTTTGGGAAAAAACTGAATCAATTCGATCCATTTTTCAACCGGGTATTGTTTGGTGAACCATACACTGCCTGGTGTCATGGTAACATAAGGAACCTGGCTGTATGATTGTAATGAAGTAAAATCTTTTTCAGAAGGATATAGTTTTGGCCTTGTAAAATTTTCATCAGTAAATGATTTGATCAGGTCGTTGTTCCGTCCCACTTCATGTTTTATACCGTTCTCTTTGCCGATAATGTGTTTTATTTTTGTCCGGAATAAAAAACTTAATGGATTTTTATCAAAGCCAATAGTTTCCTTTGCACGGGAAAATGCAGTTAATAACCCGGTGGCAAAAAACCGTTGCAGGTTTATAACTTTATCATACCTGTTTTTTCTAACCATCTTCAGCACAGCAAAAAGATTCTTTAATTTATTTTCTTTTTTATTCCATACCAGCACTTCATGCAGGTGGGGGTTATTCAGCAGCAGGCTTTCATTTCCTTTACGTACCAAAAAATCAATTTGAGCTTCTGGATAATACTTCGCCAATTTTTCCACCAATGCAGTGGCCAGTACCACATCACCGATAAAAGCCGTTTGTATAACCAGTAACTTATGCATATAAGTTGTAAAGTTATTGATTAAAATGATTTTTTGTTTCTTATCTCAACAATGTAAGTTTGCAAAAAGATTAAACAATGGAATTACAACAGTTAATACTGGCAGCCTGGGCAAACCGGGAATTATTAAAAGAAGATGTTTATGCAAATGCTGTAAGAGCAGTTATTGAAGAAGTGGATAAGGGACATTTAAGAACGGCATCTCCTGTTGATGCAGATTGGCAGGTTAATGAATGGGTAAAGCAGGCCATACTTATGTACTTTGCCATTCAGCAGATGGAAACTTTTGTATTGCCGCCATTTGAATTTTATGATAAAATGAAATTAAAATCTGATTATGCATCGCTGGGTGTAAGAGCAGTGCCTCATGCGGTAGCAAGATATGGTGCTTTTTTAGGAAGAAATGTTGTTTTGATGCCGAGTTATGTAAACATTGGAGCTTATGTTGATGAAGGCACGATGGTAGATACCTGGGCTACTGTAGGCAGTTGTGCACAGATAGGCAAGGGCGTACATCTGAGTGGTGGCGTGGGTATTGGTGGCGTACTTGAACCTTTACAAGCCAGCCCCGTAATAATTGAAGACGGATGTTTTATCGGCAGCCGTTGTATTGTTGTGGAAGGTGTGAGGGTGGAGAAAGAAGCAGTACTTGGCGCCAATGTTGTATTAACACAATCCACAAAAATTATTGATGTAAGCGGAGCAGAGCCCATTGAAATGAAAGGCAGGGTGCCGGCAAGAAGTGTTGTAATACCCGGCAGTTATACCAAAAAATTTCCGGCAGGCGAATTTGGCGTAGGCTGTGCATTGATCATCGGGCAACGCAAACCCTCAACGGATTTAAAAACAAGTTTAAATGATGCTTTAAGGGATTTTAACGTGAGTGTGTAAGTAAAAGTTTAAAATGTTTAAGGTTTGCAGAGTTCAATTATATTTGCAGCCCGATAGTAGTTTTAAAAATCATTAACTACTAACTTTAAACTTCAAACCCGTTTGCCCAGATGGCGAAATTGGTAGACGCACTGCCTTCAGGTGGCAGCGTTCGCAAGGATGTGCAGGTTCGAATCCTGTTCTGGGCACTAAAAAGGACAAAACGGATTTTATCTGGTTTGTCCTTTTCTATTTTTCTACAGTTGATTTTGTAATCACTGGTATATTACAAATAACTCAGCCACCATTTTTCTTTGTGTGATTGTTTGTAGCGGTCGTACCATTTGCATAAAGGAAATAAAGCGACCACTATGCCTATCCAGACTATGTAAACAATGCCCAATGAAAACCCATAGCCCTTTAGTGTTTGTGTAAACCAAAGCGGCTCCTTTAACAGCCAAAGTTTCCAGCTGAAATTGGTGAATAAGACTGCAGCCAGCATGGTTAAAAAGTGTACAAGATAAATGTGCAGCAGGTAGTAAAACATAGGTACACGGCCATATACAGAAATTACCCTGGATACAACGCCTCTTGCATTTTCTGTAAACGCAAGAAAAAGTATGGCGGGGCCAAGCGTCATTAAACTGTACAATAATGATGGAGGATATTTGGTGGCTTTAATAAATGACAGGAAAGTATAAAAAGGAGATGGCTGATTGCTCCAATGCGAAGGATCGCCGTATATATTTATAAAGCGTATTACAATAAATAAAATGATGGCAGAAAGGCCGATGGCCAGCAAATATTTTTTTCTTTTCTGCGGAGTGAAAGATGGGGAATATAAAACACCGAAACAATATCCAAGTGCTATTATTCCTATCCATGGCAACAGCGGGTAACCCACTAAAAAATTTTCGCCCCGCCATGAAAAGAAATTCTGATCATGCAGTAATGCCCAGCCAAAAGCAGGTAATGTATTTCCCTGCACATGAATATTATCAAGCAGGTTGTGGCCAAATACCAGGAGCAAGCCAATTGCCAGGATATATTTAACAGGTAAGTAAATGAGCCCTGCAAGTGCAATCATGCTTATGCCCAGGGCCCAGATGGTGATAAAATAAATGTTGTGGAAAAGGATGTCGAAGTTCCAGCCAAAGTTTACTACCACAAGTTCAAGAAATATCAACCACAAGCCACGGGTGAATAAAAACCGGGATAACTCTTTTTTAGTTTTTCGGCGGCTCATAAAAAAAGCAGAAGTACCCGCCAGGAACATAAATACTGGGGCGCAAAAGTGAGTGATCCACCGGGTAAAAAATATGGCGGGGCTGGTTTTATCAAGATCCAGTGGGGCAAATAAAAATGAATCGGCATGAAAATAATCCCTTACGTGATCGAGGGCCATGATGATCATTACCAGGCCACGGAGTAGGTCGATGGATTCAATTCTTTTTGAGTTGGCAGTTAATGATGGTTGCATGATGTAGGTTTAGTGAAAAGAGTTTATTTATTCCAAATGATATTCTTTTTGTAAATATTCAATTAATTCAGCCCCTGCAATTTTTAATTCTTCATCAGCTCCAAGCATCCCTTTCTTTGTTCCATGCATATAAACTGAAAAGACAGACAGCTCCTGTAATAATTCATTATCCATTGTACGTAATGAAGGATTGTCACTTATTCTTTTTATTTCGTCATTGGTCCCTTCCATTTTTATAAACACGGTGGGGTCCAAAATTTTAGAAACTACTTTTTTGTATTCCGTGAATTCAGTTTCATTGATTGATTCCAGTAGATGTATCAAGGGGAATTTTTCATAGTAGGCCATAATTTTATTGGAAGAGTTTATATTTCTGATGAGCCTGAAATTGCCTGAATTTTTTAGTTGCTCAAAAGTTCTATTGTTAGTTGATAATGGCCTTAGCCGTGGCGCAAGCCTTGCCAGAAAATATAATTCACCGGTATTGCCGGCAATTTGTGAAGGTGTATTTAAAATAGTAATCAAACTGTCCATCATTGAAATACCGGTGTTTACATGTAAAATATGTTTTGCTAAAACCTGCTGGTCACTTTTCAGATCCGCAATCATCGATTCAATGTATTCTTTTTCCTTTGAAAGATTACCCAGATGTTCCCGGTAACTTTCTGCAAAAAAGCCCATAGTTACCGCCAGGAATATCATTAAGAATTCGAGGAAATATTCTTTCCATTTTTTAGGTTTATGATGCAGGTCAGGATGATGATGTACTTCCATAAAATCTGTTTCTAGATTGTTGTTTGTAGTTTGTGGTTGGCCTTCAGTTTCCGACAGCAGAATTTGATCGGAAGAAATGATTTCTTCCGGCATATTTTCTGATGGTTGTTCCGGTTCTATATTTTTATTCTCTTCCATTTATATTAATTATCCTGCAGTATAAAAGAGGTTAACAAGGTAAAAGACAAGAGCCGGGTAGAGAGTTGGTAATTGATCAGCCGCACAGTAATCGTTCTTAAAGAAAAGCTTTTATGTGCAAATTGCAAAGCATAGCATTGAAATATATTTGTATAACAACAAAGTGTAAGAGATTGAGCTGATAAAAAAGGTAGGTAACAAGAATATTAAATCTATTTAGGCCGGTAATCAAATACCAGCACTGCATTTTCTTCCAGGCTTGCACTGGCAAATAATTCATACCGTTTATCACCGGCGTAAATCACTACCAGTGCAGTATTGGGTGGTATGCTGCCCAGGTTTTCGGCAAACAAAATAATTTCCTGGCGGGTTTGTTTTTCATCAAGCTCCAGGTTTATAACAATTGGTTTTTCAGAAAGGCGCTGGTGGCTGAGTAACAGTTTGCCATTGTAAAAAACAGATACCGTATCATCATCAACTATCGCATTATCATAAACATTCAGCGTGATATTTTTTACGTCAACTTCAATATGACTTTGTTCGGTGTTTTTTCTTTTCACCAGCTGGTTGGGGATGGTTAAACTGTCTTTTGGTTTAATGACCGGAGGTTTTTTTGAGATCATACTATCTGCTGCTTTAACAGCGGTATTTGGTTTTGCAGTGGTATCAAACGAAGTATGTTTTTTCTTAAAACAGTCCTTCATTTTTTCAAGTATTTCATATGGTTTGTCTGAAACTTTTTTGAGATAAACCGAATCATCCTCATTAAGCGCAAGGGGGTCAGCCTGATTGCCAAATAAAAGGGAGAGCAGGGAAGGAGTATTAAGTGAAAAACCTTCTAAAATATCATTGTTATCAATAAAATGATTGGTTAAATGTAAACGCATCAATGTATGGCCTCCGGCATTTTCAACAAATGAAGTGCCTTCAAATATCCACATATCCTTTTTTTTATCATAGCGTCCTTCAAAATAGGCTTTACAATAACTTCTTTGATCAGCTTTTACATAGTCACGGGTATAGCCACAGATCTTATCACCATTCTGAATAACATTCAGTTGTAAAAACTGGTCGTTGCCCAGGTCGCCTTCCCAGGTGCCGGTTATATCCTGTGCCGGTAAAATGTTTACCAGTAAAATAAATAAAAGAGAGAAATAATATCGTTTCTTAATATTGGTCACGATATTAAATTTACTGAAATAAAAAGTAAGTTCCTAAATCATCCAGCTGTGTTTACTTTCGATATGTATTCAGCTGTTGATCTTATTTTTTTAAAGATTGGTAGCAAAGTATAACAATGCCAGAGTTGCTTGTTGTAGTTTTTAATAGTTTTAAACAGAGGTGGTTTTTATTTTCTTTCCAGATGGGCATACCGTTTCCCAAAACAGCAGGATTGACAAAAAGATGGTATTCATCAATTAAATTCAGTTGAATTAGATCCGAAACAAAGCGGGCACCACCATAAACAATCATGTCTTTGCCTTCCTGTTTTTTCAGCTGGTCGATCTCTTCTTCCAGACCGCCTTTAGCAAGCATGGTATTTTCCCATTCAGACCTTTCAAGTGTTTTTGTAAAAACGATCTTAGGCATATCTGTCATTTTTTTACCAAACAAATGTTCGGGATGAGCCGGATCAGCAACTACATTAGCCCAATGTGGTATAAATCCCCGGGCAAGCTTATGTCCCATCAAAATGCAGTCAACTGTTTCAGTTAATTCAATAACATAGTTTTTAAGTACATCATCCCAATCCCATACCATCCAATCCATTTCACCGTTTGGTCCTGCTACAAATCCATCAACTGAGATCTGCATTTGCAATTTTAGTTTTCTCATTTTATTTTGCCCGATCATTTTTTGATTTTACTGTTTTAGAAATTGCTCTAATTTTCTTTTTTGCTGCTGCTTTCTCCAGGTTTTCTTTCATCCTGTATTTAATGATTTCAGCAATCAGGTTTACAGGCAGCGGTTCATCAAACGAGAATCTTACCGTCCCGTTTGATGATTCATAAACGGATAACTCTTTCTTAAATGCCTGTACAGCACTGGTAAATGGATAAAACCCGATATGATTTTTATGAGCTGCAAAATAAACCAACATGCCCTGATATTTGTAAGCAGGCATATGATAGCTGATTACTTCATCTGCAGCAGGTGCAGCGGTAATTATTACTTTGCGTAATTGCTGTAATATTTTACGAACTTTTAGTGGAAATGTGCTGATGTATTCGTTTACATTTTTTGGCGATGTTATCATTTCAATTTTTAGTTTCTGTTTACCGAATAGCAGGTACAAATATATTGCCCTTAATGAAATTTTAAAAGCCAAAAATGGGTTAACGTAATTTCAGGAGCAAGATCATTGGAGGCCTGACAGTGCAGCAAAAAAAATAAAATTGCTGCAGCAACAATTATTTTGAGTTACAAACTAAACAAAGCCTCTGTTATCTTATCAATTTCTGCAACCATCTCCAATGTGTAAAAAAGGAAATGAGGCAAAGTAAAATAACAAGCCCGCTTATGATCATTCTAATTTTAAAATAAGCAGGAAAAAATAATAATCCGAATGTTAGCAAACCGGGATTGGTTTAATGATACCTACAATTTTACAGACAATATCCGCTGATGAAATAAATATGATCCGAATTTAGAATTCAGGTCTTTAGCATTTTGGCATTTATTGCTACAATCACTGTACTTAAAGTCATTAATACAGCCCCTGCAGCCGGGCTTAGTAAAATGCCCTGTTTATATAACACACCTGCTGCTAATGGAAGGGCAATAACATTATAACCCGTTGCCCAAATTAAATTCTGAATCATTTTGCGGTAAGTGGCCTTACCGAATAAGATCAAACTCACAATATCTTTTGGATTACTGTTTACTAAAACTATTCCTGCTGTTTCTGCTGCAATATCACTTCCGCTGCCTACTGCAATACCTACGTCTGCCTGCGCCAGTGCCGGTGCATCATTTACGCCATCACCTGTCATAGCAACAAACTCACCTTTGCTTTGCAGCTCTTTTATTTTTTCCAATTTCTGATGGGGTAGTACTTCGGCAATAAAATTTTCCATGCCCAATGTTTCACTTACGGCTTTTGCCACTTTATTGTTATCGCCTGTAAGTAATATTGATTTGATATGATTTTGTTTCAGTGTTTTAATTGCGCCTGGTGATTCAGGTCTTATCTCATCCGACAAAGCAATATATCCAGCTAATTGATCATTGATGATGACGAACACAACTGTTTCGGTATCGTTGGCGGAGAAACCATCCGGTACAGCAATATTTTTTTCTTTTAAATAACCGGGACTAACAACTAATATTTTTTTACCTTCTACCTCAGCTTCAACACCTTTACCTGTGATGGCATTAAAGTTTTCTGTTGCAGGAATTGTAATTTTTAAGTCTTTTACTTTTTGCAGGATACCTGTTGCAATAGGATGTTCTGATTTTTGCTCCAGGGCAGATGCCAGGCGGATGATCTCATTTTCGTTCAACTCTTTTTGAAGGGATACAATTTTTGATACTTCAAATTTTCCAACAGTCAATGTTCCGGTTTTATCAAAAACAATAGTGGTTATTTTCCTGGAATTTTCAAATGCTGTCCTGTTCTTGATCAGCAATCCGCTTTTTGCAGCCAATGCTGTTGATTTAGCAACAACCAATGGTACAGCCAACCCCAAGGCATGCGGACAACATATAACAATTACCGTAACCATTCTTTCCATGGCAAATGCTAAAGATTGTCCTGTTAAATACCAAACTAAAAAGGTTGCAATACCGGCAACAATGGCAATGATGGTTAACCATTTTGCAGCCGTATCTGCCAGTAATTGAGTTTTTGATTTTGATTTTTGTGCATCATCAACCAGTTTGATGACCTGTGAGAGGTAAGAATCTTTTGCAGCATGAGATACGGTTACTTTAATAGCGCCATTACCATTAATGGCTCCGGCAATTACTTTATCACCTTTAACTTTCTGCACTGGTTTTGATTCGCCCGTGAGCATTGATTCATTCAAATAACTTTCACCTTCCGATATGATTCCATCAGCAGCTACTTTTTCTCCGGGCTTTACCAGAATGATATCTTTCTCTTTCAATGTATCTGTCTTTACATCATGCACCATATCCGGCATTACCATATGAGCATCTGCTGGCATTAATTGTACCAGCAATTCCAACTCTCTTGAAGCGCCGGCAATAGATCTCATTTCAATCCAATGACCTAATAACATGATACCGATCAGTGTTGTCAGCTCCCAAAAAAAATCCATGCCCAGCAAACCAAATACAATGGCAACGCTGTAGATGTAGGCTACTGTTATGGCAAAGCCGATCAAAAACATCATGCCGGGATTTTTTGCTTTTACTTCATTAACCAATCCTTTTAAAAAAGGCCAGCCTCCATAAAAGAAAACAACAGTTGAAAGTGCAAGCAAAATATATTTTGAACCGGAAAAACTGATATGAAGGGTTAACCAATGTTGTATCATTTCTGATAACAGCATGATGGGAATGGTCAAAATCAACACCACATAAAACCGCTTTTTAAAATCGGCGATCATCATAGCATGATGGTTATGACCAGCATGACCCATGGATGGATTTGCCTCATGAGCATGAGATGATATTTTTTCAGTTTCTGCTTTTAAAGGAACTAAGGTCATTCCACATTTAGGACAATTACCCGGATTATCCTGCACAATTTGAGGATGCATGGGGCAGGTATATTTTTGGGGCTGCACCTCAGTTGCTATTTTTTCAGGTATTTCATGTTGATGTTCCATTTATTTATTTTTATTTGTGAAGACGGTACAGAATTAATGCAATTGTCCAGGGCAGTGTAAAAGTTAACAACACCCACTTAAAATCTGAACCAATCATAAAGTTAACAACTGTCATTGAACCTATTGAACTGATTCCTGCCAGGGCAACGATAATAAATGCCCCAGGCAAACGTTTGCGAAAAGATGTGAACGAAATAAAAACAGTTAACAATCCGGTTGTAAAAATGTAACTGCCCATAACCCAAAAAACTTTTTGAAGCCAGTTTGCCAGACCAGGAATATTGTCATTTACGTTTTGCAATGCTGAACTCATGTAACGCAGGTCTTCAGGCAGTAAAGGAGGCCGGATAAAAATAAAGTATAACCCCATGCCCGCTAGAAGTAAACCTGCCAATGAAAGTGCAGTTGATGAATATGGTTTAATGTTCATAATGTTGAAATTAATTTTGCTTAGAATTCTTTTCAAGTTCCTTTTTGGTATCGTTCAGCATATTATTCAAACACCAGTTGCAATACCATCTGGCAAAAAAAAACAAAAGAATTTTATAATACCATAGTTTTGGTAGCAAGTAACTGATTGAAATTTTTACGATAGTTCCGTTTTCTGCAGGCGTTATTTCAAACCACATGCGATACCACGACATGATGATCATTTTTGCATCACCAATTGTTTCCCATTCTTTGAGCTTTGGTGGTTGCCACTTTGTAACTGTCTCACTAAAATCCATTATCATACCCATCATCTTTCCATACCAGCGATATTTTGCACCAACTCCTGTTGGGTTTGAAGAAAGTTGCTCCAGCTTTAATTTGCTTCCCATCATCATCATTGAACTTTCGCTCATGTGCATCCCTGTTTTTGAAAAATCATCCATCTGGGCAAATACTTTGTCAACTGTTGAATGAATGAGTATGTTTTTCGTTTTGGTTTTCACAACTAAATATTTTTTAAAATGAAATCCACCCGTTCTTCCGGAGAAAGGACAGGAACCTGTATGATTGGAAAACCCAGAGATTCGTAAACCTCAATAAGCAATGCATGGATTTTTTTCTGTGCCACGGTATCTTCGGTTCGGGCATAATCTTTCACTATTGGCAGGCAATCAAGAATGAAAATCTTTTTATAGGAAACAGTGAGCAATACCTCCGTTAATCTTTCATCTTCCGGAAGATTCAAAAAACGATAATAAGCAAGTGCATCAGGAATTGCACGGTCAAGAAAGACAAGAACATCCGGCAAAATTTGATTCTCCTGCTCAATCTGCATATCTAAAACCCCCAATTGAAATTCCCGCTGCTGTTTTCTAACATCCGTTATAGTCCTTCCTTTCAGGCGCTGTGTATCCAGGTAATGCCGGGCATGTTCAAAGGTTGTTATGTATCCTCTTTCTTTAAGCAAATTAACCGTTGTTGTTTTTCCTGAGCTTGGCCCGCCTGTGATTACGTACCAGTTTGTCGGCCTTCTTAGATTATTACTGATATTATTTATTACTACTTCCATCTATTTTCAATTAATAAATTATTTTTTCTCTATTAATTCCATGCCGCACTTTGGATATTTACCGGAGCAGTAAAAAACATCTTTTTCATACTCGTTTTTTTCAATTTTAAATGCTGTTTTTAACTTGTTGACTATTTTAAAACAACTTCGTTGATTGTATAATGCCCTGCTTTGCTTAGTTGTGCCTGCAATTCATCCACATCTATGGGTTTGCTCATAGTAAGAACTGCAGTTTGCGGATGTAAATGAACTTCAGCATCTTCAACACCAGGAAATTTTTGCAAAGCATTCTTTACGCTGCTCACACAGCCCCCGCAGCTCATTCCCTGTAATTCATAGTTTTTTTTCATTTTGTTTTTTTAAATATTTACTGAATTGTGTTATGTTTTTTATTGAATGAAATATTGTAAATACCTGCAATGCAGGCCCCGATCAGCCAACAAAGAATAAATGTTTGTACTAGCCCTGTTAATACTTCAACAAGCGGTATATCCATCCTGATTATTGAAGAAACATCTAAGCCATGAAGCAACGTATTGAAAAATTTTACTGTGCTGTCATGCCCCAATATGAGCATAACTGCTGCACATCCGAAATACAGCAATGCACCCATTATACCAAATGCCAATCCTAATTTTCTAATGCTGATGTGATTCATGATTATCTGTTTTAGTGGTTTCAGAATGTTCTTTACTCTTATCATGTTCATGTCTCCCATGATGCGGCATCAATAAATGACAGGCGAACATGGCAACTATAAAGATTAAAAATGTGTAGTTTCCAGTAATGCCAAATAATGGCAGCAGGAAAATCAGTAACAGGGGAACTGTGCAGCCGATAATCATCCAAAATGTATGTTTGCCCATTGGTTAAGTTTTCATTTTTTGTGTAAAAAATTATGTTAAACCTATTCGCCTCATTTTTTGACTCCTCATTCTATTTGTCTGATTTTTACACTCCAAATATATTTCTGTTGGAATAGCGCAACAATGATTTTAGTCAGTATTACAATGGACTTTTATCATTTTATTTTCTTTTTCGGGACCAGCCAATCCAACCTACAACTGCAATAACTATTAAAAGCATTAAAAGCCACCAATCCATATGCATTCCCCAGTAATAGTAACCTCCGTTATTGTCCATCATAGCTTTAACATTTAAAGTTGTTTCGTTTATAATTATTTTACTATTCAAACTCTTTTTTATTTTGTTCCTCTAAGTATTTCTTCAATGCTTTCCCCCCAAATTGTTTAAATACAACAGGTGTTACAATCATATCCAATAAAGTAGAACTGATCAATCCTCCCAATATAACAGTAGCAACGGGGTATAGAATTTCCTTACCTGGTGCAGTAGCATCCAGGGTTAATGGTATTAGCGCTAAAGCTGCAACCAATGCGGTCATCAACACAGGCACTAATCTTTCCAGTGAACCACGGATAATCATTTTATCGCCAAAGGTTTCACCTTCGTGCTGTACTAAGTGTATGTAATGCGAAATCATCATAATGCCATTGCGGCTTGCAATACCGGTGAGTGTAATAAAGCCTACCATTGTAGCAATAGAGAAAACTCCCCCGGTTAACATTACAGCTATTACGCTTCCGATTAATGCCAATGGAATATTCAGCATTATTTGAAATACAATTCTTGAAGATTTAAAGTGACTGAACAACACTAAAAAAATACCAAGCAATGAAAAAATACTCAGTATCGAAATTAATTTTGATGCTGATTGTTGGCTTTCAAACTGTCCGCCCCATTGCAGGTAATAACCTTGCGGTAATTTTAACTGCTCATTTACTTTTTGCTGCATTTCTTTTACCGTAGTTCCCAGGTCCCTGCCCTGTACATTGGCGCTTACCACGATCCTTCGCTGCGTATTTTCATGCGATACCGAGTTAACGCCATTCTCCATTTCAATCGTTGCAATTTGTGATAATGGTATGAGTGAACCATTGGGCAATGCAATTTGTGTGTTTTGTATGTTTTCAATATTGCTTCTATCAGCATCTGTGGAACGAAGAAGAATATCAAATGTTTTTTGACCGTCTAATACCTGGCTGCTTACTTTACCATTGTAAAACACCTCCAGATCTTCTGCAACTTTACCTGCCTGTAAACCATACCGCTGAAGGGCATTCCTGTCAATCTTAATTTGTAATTGGGGCACCAATACCTGTTTCTCTACTTGTAAATCAACCACACCGGGAACTGTGCTTAAAATATCTTTCATTATTGCCGCATTGGTTCTTAATTCAGCCAGGTCATTTCCAAATATTTTTATGGCTACCTGTGCCCTTACACCTGAAAGCAGATGGTCTAACCGGTGAGAGATGGGTTGCCCTATATTGATACTGCTACCTTTCAATATTTCAAGATTTTCCCGTATGTCTGCTAATACTGCTTTCATATTTCTATGCTCATCTTTCAATGCTACATCAATTTCTGTATAGCTTGGCGGCTCAGCATGCTCATCTAATTCTGCCCTGCCTGTTCTTCGTGAGGTGAGTAGCACATCAGGTATTTTTAAAATCTGCTGCTCTGCAACTGTGCCTATCTTGTTGCTTTCTTCCAATGATGTGCCGGCGGGTGCAATGACATTAATGGTAAAACTCCCTTCATTAAACGGGGGTAAAAATTCTGTACCAAAAAAAGGAACAATGGCAACAGCAGCAATAATTAACACAATGGCGCTGCCAATAATTACCTTAGGATGTTTTAAACTACGTAGTAATAACTTCCTGTCCTGTTTTTTTAACCATCTTACTAAAGAGCTGTCGTCATCGGCCTCACCCCCCGCTCTCTCTGAAGGAGAGGGAGCCTTTTTCCAGAATTTTAAATTAACATGCCTTAAACTTTTTTCTTTACCTAATAAATAACTGCACAATGCCGGTGTAACAGTTAAGGAAACTACTAATGAAGCAATGATAGAAGTGATGTATGCAATACCTAATGGTGCAAATATTTTACCTTCTATTCCCTGTAAATAAAATAAAGGCAGAAATACCAACACGACGATGATGGTAGCATACACAATAGAATTTCTTACTTCGCTGCTGGCTTCGTAAATTACTTTGGTCAGCGGTTTAGGATCGGGGCTTGCCCAATTTTCTTTTAATCTTCTGTATACATTTTCCACATCCACAATGGCATCATCCACCAACTCACCAATGGCAATAGCTAAACCACCTAAGGTTAATGTGTTGATAGAAATGCCGAATATTTTAAAAATGATGGCGGTTATAACCAGTGAAAGCGGAATAGCAGTTAACGTGATAATGGTTGTGCGGAAATTAAGTAAGAATAAAAATAAAATAATCACCACCAGGATAAATCCATCCCTTAAAGCGACTTCAACATTGGTTAGTGAATGAACAATAAAATCTTTTTGCCTGAATACATTGGTTTGAATTTTCACGTCTTTTGGTAAGGATGCCTGCAATTCTGAAATTGCTTTTAATACCTCATCAGTGAGTGTTACTGTATTTGCCCCCGGTTGTTTCTCAATGTTTAAAATAACCGCAGGTTTCCCATTTAAAGAACCATCGCCCCGTTTTACGGCGCCGCCAAATTTTACATCGGCTACCTGCTTTAACAGTACCGGTGCATTACTTTTGTTTGAAACAACTGTGTTGGCTAAATCATCCAATGTGTTTGCCCTTGCTATGTTTCGTATCAATACTTCTGAACCTTTGTTATTAAAAAAACCTCCCGTGGTATTTTGATTGGTGAGTTGCAGGGCATTATCTACTTCATCAATACTTAAATTAAATTGCCGCAATTTTTCTGATGATACCAATACCTGGTATTGCAACCGTTCGCCGCCAATCGGTATTACCTGGCTCACACCTTTAATGCTCATCAATCTTCTGCGGATGGTAAAATCTGATATCGTTCTTAATTCAGATGGGGCAGTTGTATCACCTGTTACGGCTACCATCATTATTTGTCCCATGATGGAACTGATTGGGCCAAGCTGTGCAGTAATACCCTTTGGCAGTTGTACCGATTGCAATTTTTCGGCGGTCAATTGCCTTGCCCTGTACACATCGGTGTTCCAGTCAAATTCTACAAACACCATCCCCAAACCCGGGGTGGCAACAGACCGTACCACTTCCACGCCGGGGGCGCCATTTAAAGAAGTTTCAACCGGAAGGTTTACCTGTGCTTCAATTTCTTCAGGCGCCATGCCATTTGCTTCTAAAAAAATAGTTACTCTTGGGCGGTTTAAATCGGGTAATACATCTACCGGCAAATTGATAAGTGTAATAACTCCATATACCATTATCAGTGCAGCAAATGCCACAACAAATAATCTGTTACGTATTGAAAATTGAATGAGTTTATTGAGCATCTTTTAGCTTTTTACTTTTAATACCTGGTATAGATTTTTTCATGACCACTTATTTCCTTGATGAATTATGATTAACTATGATCTTCCATTCGCCTTTTATTTTTTTTAAAACCGAAGTAGCAACTCCTTTTCTTTTTGCTTCTGTATTATCTTTTGCAATTACGATGGCATAATTATAGGTTTCAGCAGCAAAAGCATAATTACCATCAACAGTTACTTCTACTTTGTAATTGCTGAATGTAAAAGATTTAAACTCTTTTAATTCGGGGGCAAGGTGATGTTCCATATAGTGAGCATAGCTGCCTTCACTGCCACCAGATTCATAAATTTTTGAATCAGCAGTAAACAATTTTTCTGTACCGGTAACATCCAATTTTTCAACGGCACTATTGTATTGTTTTAATACAGACTTTACTGCCTCTTCATCATTGGCTTTTGCTGATACCGGTAAGCTATTATCCCTTTTCATAAATTGTTTTATAGCTTTTCGCTCTGTGCCGGCTTCTTTACTGTGAGCAAAAGAATAAAGCACTATTGAACATAAGGTTAGAACAATAAATATTTTTTTCATACTATCTTTTTTAGATTAATAAGAACACAGGTATTGATGCACCTGTGTGCTTATTAAAAATTAATGATGATGTTTAGTTGTAGCAGCAGGTTTAGTCATTGTATAGTTTTTAAACTTTGACGAAACTGATTTCCCTTTTACTGTTGCGGTAACAATACAGTTTTTATAAGTAAGTGCTTTAGGATTGCTTACTACAAAACCATCAGTGCCGCTGGCAACCAATGTTTCATTAATGGTAGTACCATCCGCAAATTGAAACAGGGCCTTGCCTGTTATGTCTGCATTGCTAACCGGCTTGGCATTACCATCTAAAATGTAGATATACACTTTATTATTCTTCACCAATATTTCAGCATGGTTCGGATCAGCTTCCTGTACCGTGCCGCCATGTGGACCTTTGCCTACCACACCTACGTTATGAGGATTTTTTTGTGCATAGGCTGTTGTAATACCTAATAACATCATTGTAAATACAGCAACTATTGTTTTTAATTTTAATGCTTTCATTTTATTTTGTTTTTATGATTTAAAAATTAGTGTTTCATATCTTTCATAGTGTCATGCTTCATATCTTTCATACCGGCAGCTGTGCCTTCTGTTACATTCATTATAAAATCACTGGTGTAAACTTTGCCCTTGCTCTGAAATTGTATCCAGCCACGATATACTCCGGGCTTATCAAATGTGGTATGTAAATCAAACTTCCCTCCTTCAACACCCGGATGCACATGTAAATATTTTTTATCAGCAAGACTTACAACTACCATGTGTGCTTTTGCACCCAGGTAGTCTTCCAGCGTATTTACATCTACTTCTTTACCATTCAGCATCATTACACCATTAATGTGCATGGGCATATTGGTTAAAAATTTGCCGCCTTCAGGAGTTAGAGAAACAGAAAAGCCATCACCGGCTGAACCAGTTAATTTATCTGCACCATAGGTTTTTGCAGTGGGTACCTTACCTGCAACTGTTACATTCAAATTGTCAACTGTATGGTTTGCTCCGCTTGGTTTATAGTCGGCAAACAAAGTATACTTACCTGCCGCAGGGAATTTTTCTTTTACTGTGTAAGAGCCATCTGCATTTAATTCAGGATGGATATGATTGAACCAGCTAAGATCTTCACTTACCAC